>NZ_JBFQGA010000003.1:0-603814 GCF_040932435.1 Kluyvera sp. STS39-E
CCTAAGAGATTTTTTGTAGCAGATGCCGGCTTTCTCGCTGTGCGTCTGGGTCGTGGGCGCGGAGATGTGTTTTTGTGTCTTGGGGGAGGTCATGGCGGTGGTCACGGTGGCGGCAACGGTGGTGGCGGTAACAACGGTGGTGGTGGTAACAACGGTGGTGGTGGTAATAACGGTGGTGGTGGTAATAACGGTGGTGGTGACAATGGCGGTGGTGTTGATCCCGTTGGCGGCACTCCAAGTGTAACCCCAACCACAGTTCGTGGCGGTTTCTTTACTAGTAGTCCGGTATCCGGTACCTCGGATGGCGCAAAATGTAATCAGCCTGGTGCTTCCGGCTGTAACCGCTGATAATTTAATCGTATAGGTAATGTAGTCACAATGAGTTCAACAATGAGAGAAGGCCGTAATCTGAGCATTACGGCCTTTTTTTTGCGAAATGAATCAAGAAATTGAATCTCTCGCCGTAAATATATAAATGGCGGCAATATGCATCGCTTCTTATGCAGAAAGTCTCAAAGCCGTCTAACGTCATTAATGTAACTTATATGTATGTCAATTGTTTCCTGTGTGTAAATTGACGAATCAAAACTGTGGGCTATTCCAGACAACCATGAATTAACGGGGAGTTGCCATGCAAACTAACATCCGCAAGTTTATTTCTCTTCTTCCTTTATTGACGATAAGTTCTGCCTCTGCTCTTGCTGCAAACGGCGGCGTCATTCACTTTGTTGGGCAAATTGTTGAAACGCCCTGCGTATACCAACCCTCATCACAACAGATGCGTGTGAACTGCTATAACGCCAAGACGGGCAACACGGAACGGACCATCCCTATGAATGCCTTGTTACAGGGGCAGACAATCGTCAATGACACGAGTATCGCCCGTTTACAGTGGGTGGATCAGGCGAAAAAACTCGCAATCCTGAATGTGGAATACAAATAGTCCGAAACGAAATTGCGGTCAGCGTTGTCTATGGTAGACAATATGTTCTTCTTAGACAGAGGATAGTAAGCATGACCGAACGAATTCAACTGCTGCAGGGCGATATTACCCGTCTTGAGGTGGATGTGATTGTCAACGCCGCTAACCCTTCACTGATGGGTGGCGGTGGTGTCGACGGTGCCATCCACCGCGCAGCAGGCCCCTCGTTGCAAGAGGCTTGCGCCGTTGTGCGTCAGCAGCAGGGTACCTGCCCTCCGGGGCATGCGGTCATCACCCATGCGGGGGATCTGAAAGCGAAGGCGGTTATTCATACTGTAGGGCCGGTCTGGCAGGGTGGAGAAGAACACGAAGCTTCACTGTTAGAGCAGGCATACCGTAACAGTTTGCAGCTCGCGCTTGATAATGGCTATCACACGCTCGCGTTTCCGGCTATTTCAACGGGGGCATACGGCTATCCCCACGCTGCGGCAGTGGAAATTGCGGTGAACACCGTTGCCACTTTCTTGACTCGCCGTAGCCTGCCGGAAATCGTCTATTTTGTCTGTTTTGATGATGAGATGTTGAAGCTGTATCAGCAGCAAATTAGCCAGACCCGGATCCCGAGTCTGGCTAACGATGCTAACACTTAGCTGCCGGGCTTTGGGACTTGGCGTTCTTTTGCTGCGGCTTGCCCGAGAAAAGAAAACGTAGCAGCGGTATGCGCAAATGAATTTCGTAGAGCACGATTGCGCAGCCGACAACAAACAGCAGACCGGTCAGAAAACCGAGCGTATTTGAGCTGATGACCGGCATAATCCAAGCGCCGAAAAACAGCGTCAGCGGATGATGCACCAAATAGATAAATAAAGAAGCATTCACGAAATAGGTCACCCGTGCGGACTGGAAGTTCAGCAGGCGGTGACCGAACGAAAAGACCACATTAACCATCCACAGCCCCAGCACCATCGTAATCACATACTCTGTTTCATACATCCAAGCGTCGCCAGAACCGTAATGTTGGTTGGCAAGGTAGGCGATAAAACCTAGCAGCGCGGCAAACATGCACCAAGGGGAAGGGGTGGTAAACAGATCCTTTAGCCGTGGATGAATGAAGGCCAGTGCGCCAAGGATAAAGAACGGGATGTAAAATAGGGTCTGCATGACGACAAAGTTAAATAAGCCGTCGCTCAGAATGGGTGGGTAGGTGAGAAAAATCGTGCGACGAATAGCGGCGTAAACGACGCCCAGCAGCAGGAACATCAGCGTCAGCTTGCCCATCGACATATTATCGAAAAGATCTTCGCGCCTGCGCATTTGACGGCGACGCATCAGGCGAAATACCAGAATACCGATGGTAGTGAGTACCACCAGTACCAGCAAGAACCACAGATGCGACACTAATTCCCAGGCCAGCGTATTATATTTTTGATAGAAAGTGAGCGTATGCCAGGTTTCCGTCTTACCCTTTACATATTGCAGCATCAGAAACTGCGGTAGCGTCAGAAGCGGGATGGCGGTTAAGAGCGGGATACCGACGCGCTCCACGCGAACTTTCCACCACTTCTTAAGCGGATAGCGCAAAAAAAGCATATAGGAAAAATAGCCCGAAATAACAAAGAACACCTGCATGCGAAAGGCGTGAATAAAATCGTTGAACAGCGTTAACCACCAAGACGGTGATTCGCTGTTCATATGCCAGGTGTGGCTGGAGTAGAGCAGTGAGATGTGAAAGGGTATCCCCAAGAGCATCAGCCAAGCACGAATGGAGTCGAGGAAGTATTCACGCTGCGCGGGTTTGTTATTCATAGAGTTAAGTACGATTCTCGGACTAATCGCCTTACGAAACCAGACGATAAAGTTTACATTCGTTGGCAACCCTACACTAACTCTGGATACCTGTCTCTAGGATAAGCACGCAAAGTGCAAGGTGCAGTTAACGGTTGTTTATTCCATAAGCCACCGTACTGAACAATATGGGGATTATGTTGTCGGATTGCTTGAATTTCCAGTAAAATGGGAAGGATCGATTTAAGCACACAAAGGGGGAAGTGCTTAGTTATATGAAACATACACCACAGATGATGAAACTGCGTTGGTTAGGCGCAGCCGTAATGTTGTCCCTGTGTACTTCATCTGCATGGGCATTCACTATTGATGACGTTGCGAAGCAGGCTAAATCGCTGGCTGATAAGAGCTATGAAGCGCCGAAAAGCAACTTGCCATCCGTCTTCCGCGACATGAAATACGCGGACTACCAGCAAATCCAGTTCAACCACGATAAGGCGTACTGGAGCAAAATAAAGACCCCATTCAAACTTGAGTTTTACCATCAGGGTATGTATTTCGACACGCCGGTGACCATTAATGAAGTCACGGCGACTTCCGTGCGCAAAATTAAATATAGCCCGGACTATTTTACTTTTGGTGACGTACAGCATGATAAAGACACCGTGAAGGATCTTGGCTTCGCGGGCTTCAAAGTGCTTTATCCACTCAACAGCAAAGATAAAAACGACGAAATCGTCAGCATGCTTGGCGCGAGCTATTTCCGCGTTCTCGGTCAGGGGCAGGTTTACGGTTTGTCGGCGCGTGGTTTGGCAATCGATACGGCTCTGCCGTCCGGTGAAGAATTCCCTCGCTTCCGCGAATACTGGATTGAGCGCCCGAAAGCCAACGATAAGCGTCTAACTATTTATGCGCTGTTGGACTCCCCGCGTGCGACTGGTGCATACCGTTTCGTGGTGATGCCTGGCCGCGATACCGTGGTTGATGTGCAGACCAAAATCTATCTGCGCGATAAAGTGGGCAAGCTTGGCGTCGCTCCGTTGACCAGTATGTTCCTGTTCGGGCCAAACCAGCCGTCGCCGACGACAAACTTCCGCCCTGAACTGCACGACTCAAATGGCCTGTCGATTCATGCTGGCAACGATGAGTGGATCTGGCGCCCGCTGAACAACCCGAAACATTTGGCCGTTAGCAGCTTTGCGACCGAAAACCCACAAGGGTTTGGTCTGCTGCAGCGTGGCCGTCAGTTCTCTCGCTTTGAAGATCTGGATGACCGCTACGATCTGCGTCCTAGCGCTTGGATCACGCCAAAAGGGGATTGGGGCAAAGGTACCGTTGAGCTGGTAGAGATCCCAACCAACGATGAAACCAACGACAACATCGTAGCTTACTGGACGCCGGACAAGCTGCCAGCGGCTGGCAAAGAGATGAACTATAAGTACACCATCACCTTTACCCGCGATGAAGAAAAACTGCATGACGCTGATAGCGCGTATGTTATGCAGACCCGTCGTTCTACCGGTGATGTGAAACAGTCTAATCTGATTCGTCAGCCTGACGGCACGGTGGCATTCGTCGTCGACTTCACCGGCGCTGAAATGCGTAAGTTGCCGCAGGATACGGCGGTAACGGCGCAGACTAGCATTGGCGATAATGGTGAAATCGTTGAAAACAGCGTTCGCTACAACCCGGTGACTAAAGGTTGGCGCTTAACGCTGCGCGTGAAAGTGAAAGATGCGAAGAAAACCACTGAAATGCGCGCCGCGCTGGTCAATGCCGATCAGTCGCTGAGTGAAACCTGGAGCTATCAGCTGCCTGCAAATGAATAACACAACGAAGTATATCGACGCACTGTCGCTTACGGATGCAGAAAAAGCGGCGCTTCCTGATACGGATCTTCGTGCCGTTCATGAAGCGTTAGATGATGAACATCAGGCTTTTTCCCGTGATGACGACACGCCCCTAGCTTCCGTTAAGGCCCGGCTCGAGCAGAGCTGGCCTGACTCTTTGGGCGGCTCTCAACTGACCAAAGATGACGAAGGGCGTACCCAGTTGAAAGCGATGCCAAAGGCAACGCGTTCTTCTATGTTCCCTGACCCGTGGCGGACCAACCCGGTTGGTCGCTTCTGGGATCGTCTGCGCGGCCGTGATGTTACCCCGCGCTATCTTTCCCGCCTGACCAAAGAAGAGCAGGAACGTGAGGCCAAATGGCGTACGGTGGGGTCTATCCGCCGCTATACGCTGCTTATCCTCACGCTGGCCCAGACCGTCGTCGCCACGTGGTACATGAAAACCATCCTGCCGTATCAGGGATGGGCATTCATTAATCCGGCCGATATGGTGGGGCAGAACTTGTGGCTCTCCTTTATGCAACTGCTGCCTTATCTGTTGCAAACTGGGATCCTTATTCTGTTCGCCGTTCTGTTCTGTTGGGTTTCGGCCGGTTTTTGGACCGCTTTGATGGGCTTCCTACAGCTGCTTATTGGGCGGGATAAATACAGCATTTCTGCCTCAACGGTAGGGGATGAGCCGCTCAATCCGGAACACCGGACGGCGCTCATCATGCCTATCTGTAACGAAGATGTCTCCCGCGTGTTCGCCGGTCTGCGTGCGACCTGGGAGTCGGTTAAAGCGACCGGTCAGGAAAAACACTTTGATGTGTATATTCTGAGCGATAGCTACAACCCAGACATCTGCGTGGCGGAACAAAAGGCGTGGATGGAGCTTATCGCAGAAGTGCAGGGCGAAGGTCAGATCTTCTATCGCCGTCGTCGTCGTCGCGTGAAGCGTAAAAGCGGTAACATCGATGACTTCTGCCGTCGTTGGGGTAACCAGTATAGCTACATGGTGGTGCTGGACGCCGACTCCGTTATGTCCGGTGACTGTCTGACTAACCTTGTGCGCCTGATGGAAGCGAACCCGAACGCAGGGATCATCCAGTCTTCACCACGCGCCTCCGGGATGGACACCCTGTATGCGCGCTGTCAGCAGTTTGCGACGCGCGTTTATGGGCCGCTGTTTACCGCAGGTCTGCACTTCTGGCAGTTGGGTGAATCCCACTACTGGGGCCACAACGCCATTATCCGCGTGAAGCCGTTTATTGAGCACTGTGCGCTGGCGCCGTTACCGGGTGACGGTAACTTTGCTGGGTCGATTCTGTCGCATGACTTCGTTGAAGCTGCGCTGATGCGCCGTGCAGGGTGGGGCGTATGGATTGCGTACGATCTCCCTGGCTCCTATGAAGAGTTGCCGCCGAACCTGCTGGACGAACTCAAGCGTGACCGCCGCTGGTGTCAGGGTAACCTGATGAACTTCCGCCTGTTCCTAGTTAAAGGGATGCACCCGGTACACCGTGCGGTGTTCCTGACCGGCGTGATGTCCTACCTCTCCGCGCCGCTGTGGTTTATGTTCTTAGCCCTGTCGACGGCGTTGCAGGTGGTGCATGCCTTGACCGAGCCGCAATACTTCTTGCAGCCGCGTCAATTGTTCCCGGTTTGGCCGCAGTGGCGTCCTGAGCTAGCCATTGCTCTGTTCGCCTCAACGATGGTGCTGCTGTTCCTGCCGAAACTGCTCAGTATTATTCTGGTGTGGTGCAAAGGCTCGAAAGAGTACGGCGGCTTTATTCGCGTGACGATTTCTCTGCTGCTCGAAGTACTGTTCTCAGTCCTGCTGGCGCCGGTGCGTATGCTGTTCCATACCGTGTTTGTGGTCAGTGCGTTCCTCGGCTGGGAAGTGGTCTGGAACTCGCCGCAGCGTGATGATGACTCTACGCCGTGGAGCGAAGCGTTCATGCGTCATGGCTCGCAGTTGCTGCTGGGTCTGGTATGGGCAGTTGGTATGGCGTGGCTCGATCTGCGCTTCCTGTTCTGGCTGGCGCCTATCGTCTTCTCGTTGATCCTCTCGCCGTTTGTGTCGGTCGTTTCAAGCCGTGCAACCAATGGCTTGCGCACTAAACGCTGGAATCTGTTCTTGATCCCTGAAGAGTACAGCACGCCTAAAGTGTTGGCGGATACGGAGTCCTACCTCAAGCTTAACCGTGAGCGGATCTTGGACGATGGCTTTATGCATGCGGTGTTTAACCCATCATTCAATGCCTTGGCAACGGCGATGGCTACCGCGCGTCACCGCAGCAGCCACGTGCTGGAGATCGCCCGCGATCGTCACGTTGAGCAGGCGTTAAACGATCTTCCGGATAAACTTAACCGCGATCGTCGTCTGGTGCTGTTGAGCGATCCGGTAACGCTTTCTCGTTTGCACTACCGTGTTTGGGCAGCCCCGGAGAAATATTCTTCGTGGGTGGCTGAGTACAACAAGCTGACGATGAACCCGCTGGCGCTAAAAGCTAACTAGCACGGAGTCTCCCCGGCCAAGCGAAGCGGCGCTGGGGAGGTTCTGAGTGAATAAAAGCTGAAAAGAAATACCGACATTCTTTGCCGGTATTTTTTTGTCTTTTAAATGAGGAAAAATGACGTGATAAGAATGATGCTGGTAGCCGCCATGGTCATGGTGCTGAGCGGATGCGGCAGCATTATCAGCCGGACGATACCGGGACAAGGCCACGGCAACCAGTACTATCCCGGTGTGCAATGGGATCTACGTGATTCAGCTTGGCGCTATGTCACCATCCTTGACCTGCCATTTTCGCTAGTGTTCGATACCCTGTTGCTGCCAATTGATGCCAGCCACGGGCCTTACGAATAACTAGCGTTCATCCCACTCATCGGCTGCCGTCTGGCCCTCTTCGGTGTCCAGTGAGGGTTCGAGCTGATACTCACCCTCATCCCACTCGTGCAGCGTATTCTCTTCAATCCATTCTTGGCGAAGCTCAACTTCGTCGAAGTCGCCGTCAAATACGCTTTGGGCAGCTTCGCCTGTCAGCATCGGTAGGCACTCACCTTCTCCGTCCTCATCGGCAAAGAACTCAGCCTGCCACATAATGTCGCCGTCTTGTTGAACGTACTTTTGCATATTGAACTGCTGTACGTCCGCGTCACCTTCCTCAAGGCCGGGATTATCGGCTAGGAACATTTCGCGTGCCGCATCAATAGCTTCTTCGAGGGTGGCGTATAAAGTCATCTCAACTCCCTGCAATATGATGGGTATTCAGGAAAATAATAGCTGAACTTTTCGGTTGTACACGCCCGGGTTTTGAAATTACCTAAACCAGCGGGCAAGGGACGCTAAGTGCGGGAAGGAACCGCGCGACGACGTAGGCTAATGCCGGTGTAAACTGCGTTAATTAATACCACCAACGCGGTCACGCAAAACACGGCGCGGAAACCATAGCTTGCCGAAACAGCAGCGCCGATAAGCGGGCCGGTAACGTTGCCAATATCACGAAAGGATTGGTTGTAGCTGAAAATTCGGCCGGCAATTTGATTACTTGAATTGTAAACCAACAACGTCTGCACTGCGGGAAGCAGTGCGCCATCGGCAGCGCCAAGCAAGAAGCGCAAAACGCCCAGTTGCCAGGGCGTTTGGACAAATGACATGGGGATTAGTAACAGTACGGAGACTATAAGCGCCACGATCAGAATTTTTTCCGGGCCGATACGGTCGCCTAGCTTGCCCAAGCGCGGCGCGCACAGTAACGCGGCAACGCCGGGCACTGAGGCTATCATGCCGCTGATAAAGGCAATATTGCTGATATTCCCCGCAAGATCCCGCACGTACAGCGTTAGGATCGGGGCTATCGAACCCGTAGCGACTTGAATGATCAAGGTGGTGACGAACAGGCTCAGCACCAGTTCACGATTTTTGAGGGAACCGAACACTTCTTTCACGTGCAGCATCTCCTTCTTGGAGACCGGCGTGAACTGTTCGCGGATAAAGAAGAGGGTGAGGATAAAGCAAAGAAACAGCACCGCCGCGGTCATGAAGAAGACCGGTCGCAGGCCATAATTATCGGCGAGAAAACCCCCAGCAAGCGGGCCTAATAGCGCGCCGCTGACCGCGCCGGTGGATAATGTCCCCAGCGCCCAGCCGCTTTTATGGCGGGGAATTTGCGTGGCAATTAGGGCATTGGCATTGGGAATAAAACCGCCCAGCAGCCCAAGCAGCGCGCGCAGGACTAAAAACTGCCAAATATTCTGCGCCAGCCCCATTAACAGCATGACGATCCCCATGCCCAACGCCGAGCGCAGTAGCATGATTTTACGCCCTTTGCGGTCGGCTAGCCCGCCCCACAACGGAGACGCTATGGCGGAAAATAAAAAGGTAATGCTGAATACTAGCCCGGACCACATATTGAGTTCGCTATGGCCCGTTACGCCGAGTTGTTCCACATACAGCGGGAGAAAAGGCATTACGAGGCTGAATGCGGCGCCGGTTAAAAAACAGCCGAACCACACCACGGTGAGATTGCGCTTCCAGTTGATGGGGGCATCTGAGGGTTGCATAGGATTCCGCAGGCAAAATGTCACAAAATAAAGTGATTGATATATAAGCCTGCTAATTATGCGCTTGTGTCGCTATCGTCGCAATGTGGGGAGCTTTTAAAGCTAAAACAATAAACGCGCAACCGGGGCTGCGCGTTTATTGTGTCAGTAGCGAGAGGGAACACCTTCAGGCCGCGTTTTAAAGCGACGGTGCAGCCACATATACTGCTCGGGTGCCATCATGATGCACTGCTCGATAACCTTGTTCATCCACGTGGCGGTGGTTTCGGCATCATCAAGCGGTGGATGACATTCAGGGGGCAGGATTATCAGCTCATAGCCTTTACCATCTGGCTTGCGACGCGGCACAAACGGTACGACACAGGCCTTAGACATTTTTGCCAACATCCAAGTTCCTGAAGTCGTGGCAGCATCTTTCACCGCAAACAAGGGCGCAAATACGCTGGCGCGTGGGCCGTAGTCGTGATCCGGGGCATACCAGATGATTTCGCCATTTTTCAGCGCTCTAACCATCCCTTTGAGATCTTTACGGTCGATCATGTCTTTATTGGAACGCATGCGTCCCCAGGTTTGTAACAGATCGATGACCGGATTATCGTTCGGGCGGTAAACGCCGATACCGGGGTTATGAATGCCGAACATCCGCGCCCCGATTTCGAGGGTCAGGAAGTGAATACCGATGAGTAACACGCCCCGCCCAGATTCCTGCACTGCGCGAATATGCTCAAGGCCGCTGGCATCCATCCAGCGATTCATCCTCTCGGTTGACCAGAACCAAGCAATGCCGGTTTCAATGACACCCATGCCAACCGATTCAAAATTCTTAATTGCCATTTGATGGCGTTCCGCTTCGCTCATCTGCGGGAAACACAGTTCAAGATTACGATAGGCGATTTTGGCGCGGCGCTTCATGACGCGCATAGCGAAGCGGCCCAACGCATTTCCTAACCGGTAAAGAACCGGATAAGGCAGTTGGACGACTAGCCAGAGCAGGCCTACGCCCATCCATAGAAGCCAGTAGCGGGGATGCAGCAAAGCGGCGCTGAATTTGGGTAACTGGGTCATGTCTTTCCTGTTGTTATAAGCAACGACTTCTATTGTCGCATTTTTTTTCGGTCATCCAAAACGGCCAGCTCTTAACTGGCGTAAAACTAGACGATCGTGTCGTGAAACATCAACAATGGTGATGAAAATGTAGCGCAAAATGTGGGGATGTAAATTAGCAGTGATTGCTATATCATGCGGCCGTTTATGAATAAACCTAACCACCCATTCAATTTTGCAGGATAAGAACACCATGCCAGTGTTGCACAACCGCATTTCGAATGAGACGCTGAAAGCGCAGATGCTGGCGGAAACTGAGCCACGCACCACCATCTCATTCTATAAGTATTTCACCATTGTTGACCCAAAAGCAACGCGTGACGCGCTGTACGTCGCGCTGTCGGCGCTGAATGTCTTTGGCCGCGTCTATCTCGCCCGTGAAGGGATTAATGCGCAGATAAGCGTCCCGGCAAGCAAGGTTGATGCGTTACGCGAGTGTCTGAATGGCTTCGACCCTGCGCTGAAAAATCTGCGCCTTAACATTGCGCTGGACGACGACGGTAAATCATTCTGGGTGCTGCGCATGAAAGTGCGTGAGCGTATCGTTGCCGACGGCATTGTCGATGCCACCTTTGACGCCAGCGACGTGGGCGATTATCTCAAGGCCGCAGAGGTCAATGCGATGTTGGATGACCCGGATGCGGTATTTATCGACATGCGTAACCACTACGAATATGAAGTGGGCCATTTTGAACAGGCGCTGGAAATCCCTGCAGATACGTTCCGCGAGCAGTTGCCGAAAGCGGTCGAGATGATGCAGGAGCATAAAGACAAAAAAATTGTGATGTATTGCACCGGCGGCATTCGCTGCGAAAAAGCCAGCGCTTGGATGAAGCACAACGGCTTTAAGCAGGTCTGGCATATCGAAGGCGGCATTATCGAATATGCGCGTCGCGCGCGTGAGCAGGGGCTTCCGGTGCGTTTTATCGGCAAGAACTTTGTTTTTGACGAGCGTATGGGCGAACGCATTTCTGACGAAATTATTGCGCATTGTCACCAGTGCGGCACCCTATGCGACAGCCACACCAACTGCTTGAATGACGGTTGCCATCTGCTGTTTATCCAATGCCCATCTTGTGCTGAAAAATATGATGGTTGCTGCAGCGAAGCCTGTCAGGAAGAGCATAAGTTACCGGAAGAAGAACAACGTTTACGTCGCGCCGGGCGTGAAAATGGCAATAAGATCTTCAATAAATCCCGCGGTCGCCTGAATACTCGATTGGGTATTCCAGACCCGGAAAAAACCGATAGCTAACTGAAATAGAGATAAGCGATGTCAATCGCCGCCAGCAGTAACCAGAGCATGAGATAAAGCATCAGGTGTTCGCGAATATTGTTGATAAGGTAGTTGAACAGGCGACGCATAGCTTTCTCAATTGAACGGCCCCGATTAATCGGGGCCGTTTTGTTTTAGTGATTAAAACGGCCTAGCACGAACGGGCTTAGGTCAAATGCCGGCGTCTGCTGTTGGGCAAACTGAGCGGCAATTTCGCCGAGCACTGTGGCAAACTTGAAGCCGTGACCGCTGAGACCGCCGATAAACAGAACATCCGGTTGGCCGGGCAGGGTGTCGATAATAAAATCTTCGTCGGGTGAATTATCATAAGTGCAGGCTGCGCCGTGCAAACATCCGCCGATTCCTGGCAGAATTTGTCGCAGGAAACTAAAGGCTTCCGAACCATCGGTAGCGACATTGCCAAACGCTTTACGCTCTTCAGGGCTGCTGATCACCTGACCGCCGTTGTGCTTACCGATTTTGAGCTCATTTTCCACTGCTGGGAAGCCGTAGAACTGGTCACCGTTGGCAAGCTCGCCGGTAAAGGCGGGGAAATTATTCTTTTTACTGTAGCGACCGTCGGCTTGAAACCAGGCAAACACTTTGCGCACTGGCTGAATAGGCAGCTCAGGATAAAACTGTTTGACCCAGGTGCCCGCCGTCAGCAGCAGTTTCTTCCCGCGCCAGCTGCCTTCCGATGTTTCAATCGTCACGCCGTCGGCATCGCTTTGAATAGCGGTGACCGGACAGTTAAACAGCTGCGCGCAGCCAGCATCTTTGGCCATCGCAATCAGCGTTTTGACTGCCAGCTCGCTTTTGAGCACGCCGGCGTCAGGTTCAAAAATAGCGTGGTAGTCGCTGGGCACGGTGATTTCCGGCCAGCGTTTCATCACCGCCGCGGCATCAAGATGCTCAACCGGCAGCGAAAACTGAGCCGCGCTGTGTGCGGCAGTCTTAAGAAACTCAGAATTTGCAGGGCCAAGGTTAACGACGCCGCTGCGTTCAAAGAGCTCTTCACCGCTGGTAGCGGCAAGTTCGTCCCATAATGCCTGAGCGCGCAGGACCAAAGGCACGTATTTTTCGCCTTCGCCGTAGGCATGGCGCATAAGGCGGGTATCGCCGTGATGGCTACCCTGTTGGTGCGGTGGCATATGGGCGTCGGTCATCAGGACGTTGAGTCCCGCTTTTCGGGCGTAATAACCTGCCGCAGCGCCGACAGAGCCGCTGCCAATAATAATAAGATCGTATTGCATAGTCTTTCCTGACACGATGATAAGGCGCGAAACAGTGACCTGTAGAGTAATTAACCCACCGTGGTTATACAAGGGCACAAATAATTAAGGCACCCGTAGGTGCCTGTTGGCGCTTAATTCGCGGAAAGTATCGGCATCAATGCCTTCGATACTCGTTGACCTGATAATCACCCGACTCAATTTTGGCGATTCCGGCTTCCAGAATAGATATAAACTGACGTGCGACGTCCGTCGTTAACCATAGCGTCTGGCCAACTTCTGCTTCTTTATTGCTCGATTCACTGGGGTCTTGGTAGTGCAGGCGCAACATCAGCGCGTCGTAGCTATCTACGGTGCTGATGTCCCATCCAACGAGGGGATGGGTCTGGATGACTTCATTATTCTTTTCCATCATAACCCCTTATGTACGTGTTAAAAGACAACAACTCTCGAGGTTAATGCAATTTTTTGTGAAGCTTTATCAGTATACAACAATTCAATAAATACTCGAGAATTGAAATCAAAAGCAACATAAATTCCTGAGCAGATTGTTGTTTGCACAATAAACAACCATTGTGATGATTATTTTTGCGACTAATCTAAAATATGGGGGTTATGGACGGGGATAACAAGCAGATAAAGATGAAAAAAAGCCGGGGCGACCCGGCAAAAACACAATGTTTGAACAAGGGTTAATCGGTAATAAACCAGTCGTCTGCGCTCTCCCAGGTCTCTTGCAGAATTTCGGTGATGCGCTCTTTATCTTCTTTAATGCCACCGATAACGGAAAGGTTGTTGCTCGCGGCGTAGCGCACGCTGACGCTGCCTCCGCTGTCGGGAAATTGGTCGTTGATACGGCGGGAAAGTTCGTCTGCCAGCGCGTCTAAGGCACCGGCGGGCAGCACGGTGGTTTTTGCAACAGTGACTTCAATACGCATAATTGCCCCCTGTGTAATATACTGTATGTTTATACAGTTACATTTGAGTTTTTACAACAGGGGGCGCGATTTTATTTTTTAACTGTCCAGCGCAGCGTTTCACCGGCAAGGAACGGCACTAGGGTATCGTCGCTCAGGGCAATGCTTTCTTCCACGAGGCTGTCTTCGCGTACCAGTTCGACAAAGCCATCGTTAACCGGCAAACCATAGAAGCGCGGGCCGTTTAGCGAGCAGAAGGCTTCCAGATGTTCCAGCGCATTCATCTCTTCAAACACCGTTGCGTAGCTACCCAGCGCGGTCGGGGCATTAAAGCACCCAGCGCAACCGCAACTGGCTTCTTTACGGTGACGGGCATGCGGCGCCGAGTCGGTGCCAAGGAAGGCGCGGGTAAAGCCACTGGCGACCAGTTCACGCAGCGCCTGCTGGTGAACGTTACGCTTGAGGATCGGCAGGCAGTACAGATGTGGGCGCACGCCACCGACCAGCATATGGTTGCGGTTAAACATCAGGTGTTGCGGGGTAATGGTGGCAGCGATCAGTTCATTACCGTCGCGCACATATTCTGCCGCGTCTTTGGTAGTGATATGCTCGAACACCACTTTCAGGCCCTGTAGGCGCTGGCGCAGCGGCTCCATGACGGTATCAATAAAGCGCGCTTCGCGGTCGAAAATATCGATATCCGCGTGGGTGACTTCGCCATGAACCAGCAGCGGCATGCCTAGCTTTTCCATACGCTCAAGCACCGGCATGATAGCATCGGTGCTGGTGACACCGTGGCTGGAGTTCGTGGTGGCGTTGGCCGGATACAGTTTGGCAGCAGTAAATACGCCTTCGTTGAAGCCGCGCTCAAGTTCGTTAGGATCTAACGTATCGGTTAAATAACAGGTCATCAGCGGGGTGAAATCATGCCCGGCAGGTACCGCGTCGAGAATACGTTGGCGATAAGCGATAGCCGCATCCACGGTGGTGATTGGCGGAACCAGATTCGGCATGATAATCGCGCGGCCATACAGTTCGCTGGTGTACGGAACGACGGTTTTCAGCATCTCGCCATCGCGAAGATGAATATGCCAGTCGTCTGGGCGGCGAATTTTCACAACTTGAGGTAATGCGGTCATTTGAGGCTCCGGCTGGTGGAATTGCAGTCATTTTTGCCGGGCACTAAGGATAAGCGTAAACGTTTCCCTTTGCATCCTTTTCCGCAAAAATTGTTTGCGGCGGTATGGGGAATGGGGAGAGGTTGCCCGGCGAGCGTCGCGCCACCGGGCAATCGGCAGGATGAATCAGTTAGTGAACGGAATAATAATTTCGCCCGGCTTCACTTCAATCCCTTTAGCGTACTTTTTGGCCAGCGCTTCGCCCTGGCTGGCATCTTCCTTCAGCACATAGGCGGGTTGTTTATTGAAGTAGGTGCGCAGCGATTGATTCAGGTAAGGAATGAGCGTCTGCACCACCGACTGCATTTTTTCCGGGGTGACCTTCGCACTCTGCACTTCCATCTCCTGCAGATAAATTGCGCCCTGTTCCTGGTTGAATACCGGCAGTGCTTTTAGCGTCAGCACAATGTTGGCTTTCTGGCTGCCAAACAGTGAGTTCAAATCCAGTTTCGCATCGCCGCTGAGCGTGATTTTATTCGGTTCTTCACGACCAATGGCGCTGGTCAGGTTGTTGAGGACAATATGTGCGTCGGCGACGCCGGGAAGCCCGATATCTTTGGAGAAATTATTCCGCTTTTGCAGCGCCTGATTAATCTCCTGCTCACTTACCGAATACTGCGTAAGCTGATTACAGCCGACAACCAGACCGCTGACGATCAGGGCGGCAATGACAAACAATTTATTCATGGGGTTCCTCAACGAAATACGCGTGTTCATCCTGACTAAGAGCAGCATACGCTGTCAGTGACTTTGTGACAGCGGAAAAGGCTGAAAGTGCGGCAAACAGGCGAAATCAATCACTACTATTCAACCTGCCGCTTCCCACTGAACCCGATTGCTATCCTACTGAAATCCGCATTTTGCTGGTCTGCCTCACCTTTTGACGTATTGCCAGCAAGACCCGTTTTTTATCACAATGCAAAATAATAGATTGTTGTTTTCATTGGCTGCCATCGTGCAGGTATAGTGAAAAGACCAGGGTATACGTTGGGTACGGGAGTAGTGAGATGTTTGGCTATCGCAGTAGTGTGCCGAAAGTAAGGTTAACCACCGACCGGTTGGTCGTGCGTCTGGTTCACGACAGGGACGCGTGGCGTCTGGCCGATTATTACGCGGAGAATCGGCAGTTTTTGAAACCCTGGGAACCTATCCGTGACGATAGCCACTGCTACCCTTCGGGCTGGCAGGCGCGGTTGTCGATGATTAATGAATTCCATAAACAGGGAACCGCCTTTTATTTCGCGCTGCTCGATCCCGAAGAGAAAGAGATAATCGGCGTCGCCAATTTTTCCAACGTGGTGCGCGGCTCATTTCATGCCTGCTATCTTGGCTACTCCATCAGCCAGAAGTGGCAGGGGCAGGGGATGATGTATGAAGCGCTCTCCAGCGCTATCCGGTATATGCAGCGTACGCAGCATATTCACCGCATTATGGCGAACTACATGCCGCACAATCAGCGCAGCGGTGACCTGCTGGCGAGATTGGGCTTTGAGAAAGAAGGGTACGCAAAAGAGTATTTGCTGATTGACGGCGAGTGGCGCGACCATGTGCTTACGGCGTTAACCACCCCACAATGGACCGCCGGTCGATAAGGAGACAACCATGAAATACCAATTGAACCCGCAGGAAGCTCGCGTTATCGGCTGCTTACTGGAAAAACAGGTCACCACCCCCGAGCAATATCCTTTATCTATTAATGGCGTGGTTACGGCCTGCAATCAGAAAACCAATCGCGAACCGGTGATGACGCTCAGTGAAGCACAAGTGCAGGACCAGCTCGATACGCTGGTCAAACGTCACTACCTGCGTACGGTCAGTGGTTTTGGTAATCGGGTGACAAAATACGAACAGCGTTTTTGTAATTCAGAATTTGGCGATCTCAAGCTCTCAACGGCCGAAGTGGCGCTGGTGACCACGCTGCTGCTGCGCGGTGCACAAACGCCGGGTGAACTGCGTGGACGCGCTCAGCGGATGCATGAATTTGGCGATATGGCGGAAGTTGAATCGACCCTTGAACGTCTGGCCAATCGTGAAGATGGTCCTTTCGTGGTCCGTCTGCCGCGCGAGCCGGGGAAAAGAGAAAGTCGCTATATGCATTTGTTTAGCGGTGAGGTTGACGTACAGGCGATAGTCTCCGCTCAGCAAGATGCTCCGCTGATTGACGACGACCTACGTTCACGCGTTGATGCGCTGGAAGGCGAGGTTGCCGAACTGAAACAGCGCCTAGATTCACTGCTGGCGCATCTCGGGGAATAAACAAATGGCTAAAATTCGCATTGGCGTAGTCGGGCTTGGCGGCATCGCCCAAAAAGCGTGGCTGCCGGTGTTAAGCGCCGCCACCGACTGGACGCTGCAGGCGGCGTGGTCGCCGGGGAAAGAAAAAGCACTGCGGGTGTGTGAAACCTATCGCATCCCTTATGCCGAGTCGTTAACGGCGCTCGCCGCTCAGTGTGACGCAGTATTTGTGCACAGCTCTACCGCTTCGCATTACGCCGTGGTGAGCGAACTGCTCAATGCCGGGGTGCATGTTTGTGTCGATAAACCATTGGCCGATAAGCTCGATGATGCCGAGCGGCTGGTGGCCCTTGCTGCCCGCAAAAACCTCACCCTGATGGTTGGTTTTAACCGTCGTTTCTCGCCGCTGTATCGCGAGCTCAAGCAAAGTGCAGGCGAGATGTCATCGCTGCGCATGGATAAACACCGTGCCGACAGCGTCGGGCCGCACGACCTGCGTTTTACGCTGCTGGACGACTATCTGCATGTTGTGGATACCGCGCTGTGGCTGGCGGACGGCAACGCAAAACTCAGCGGCGGAACCTTACAGACTACCGATGAAGGCTGCATGTTCTATGCTGAGCATCACTTCAGTCAGCCCGGTCTACAAATTACGACCAGCATGCATCGCCGCGCCGGTAGCCAGCGCGAATGGGTGCAGGCGGTGGCGGACGGCGGGCTGTTTGAAGTGACGGATATGCGTGAGTGGCGCGAAGAACGTGGTGCTGGCATCGTCACGCGGGCCATTCCTGGTTGGCAGACAACCCTCGAACAGCGTGGTTTTGCCGGTTGCGCCCGTCACTTTATTGAATGCGTGCAAAATCAGACGGTTCCGGATACCGCCGGTGAGCAGGCAATTTATGCCCAGCGTATCGTGGAAGGGCTGTGGCGCGAGGCTATTAGGGAATAATCAGCTGTAACATCTGGCAGTAGCAATTCATCTCGAACCCGGTAGACTAACGCCACTTTTTCAGCGCTTGTCTACCGGGCGCGCCTTTCCAGGTTGTGGAATCACAGATTAATGAACCTACTCAAATCGCTGGCAGCCGTCAGCTCGATGACCATGTTTTCGCGCGTGTTGGGATTTGCGCGTGATGCGATAGTCGCAAGGGTATTTGGTGCCGGTATGGCAACCGATGCCTTTTTCGTGGCGTTTAAGCTGCCCAATCTCCTACGGCGTATTTTTGCTGAAGGGGCATTTTCTCAGGCATTTGTACCGATTCTCGCTGAGTACAAAAGCAAGCAAGGGGAAGATGCAACCCGCGTATTCGTCTCCTATGTGTCGGGTCTGCTGACGTTGGCGCTGGCACTGGTGACGGTGCTGGGGATGATTGCAGCACCGTGGGTGATTACCCTCACCGCGCCCGGTTTTGCTGATACCGCAGATAAATTTGCCCTTACCACGCAGCTGCTTAGGATCACTTTCCCTTATATTCTGCTGATTTCACTGGCATCGCTGGTTGGCGCAATCCTCAATACTTGGAACCGTTTCTCCGTTCCTGCGTTTGCTCCTACTTTCCTAAACGTCAGCATGATTGGCTTCGCGCTGTTTGCTGCACCGCATTTTAATCCACCGGTGCTGGCGCTGGCGTGGGCGGTAACGGTCGGTGGCGTGCTGCAGTTGGCCTACCAGTTGCCGCACCTAAAGAAAATCGGCATGTTGGTGCTGCCACGAATTAACCTCAAAGATGCGGGCGCGGTTCGCGTCGTAAAACAAATGGGGCCGGCTATTCTTGGCGTTTCCGTGAGCCAGATTTCGCTTATCATCAACACCATATTTGCCTCTTTCCTCGCGTCCGGTTCTGTCTCCTGGATGTACTATGCCGACCGTCTGATGGAGTTTCCATCTGGAGTGCTGGGCGTAGCACTGGGGACTATCCTGCTGCCGTCGCTGTCGAAAAGCTTCTCGAGCGGCAACCACGATGAATACTGCCGCCTGATGGACTGGGGCCTGCGCCTGTGCTTCCTGCTCGCCTTGCCAAGCGCCGTAGCGCTGGGGATTTTGGCTAAGCCGCTGACGGTTGCGCTGTTCCAGTACGGTAAATTCACCGCCTTTGACGCCATGATGACCCAGCGTGCGCTGGTGGCTTACTCGGTCGGCCTGATGGGGCTGATTATCGTTAAGGTGCTGGCTCCGGGCTTCTACTCACGCCAAGATATTAAAACGCCGGTCAAAATCGCTATTGTGACACTGATTATGACCCAGTTGATGAACCTCGCCTTTATTGGTCCGTTCAAACACGCGGGATTGGCGCTGTCGATTGGTCTGGCGGCCTGTCTTAACGCGGCGCTGCTTTACTGGCAGTTGCGTAAACAGAAAATCTTTACCCCGCAGCCAGGCTGGCGCGTGTTCTCAGCGCGTCTTGTGGTCGCGGTTCTGGTGATGGCTGCCGCACTTCTCGGCATGATATATGTGATGCCAGAGTGGTCTGTGGGGACGATGCCGTATCGTCTGCTACGCCTGATGGGCGTGGTGTTGGTTGGGATTGTTGCGTACTTTGCGACGCTGGCAATTCTGGGCTTCAAGATTAAAGAGTTTGCCCGCCGGACGGCGTAAGCAAAAGGGACGCGCGGGGCATATTAGGTTGCCCCGCGAGTACTAAACTGAAAATTTCTTCGCGCTACGCGCCAAACTCACACCTG
Organism: Kluyvera sp. STS39-E; assembly: GCF_040932435.1. Lineage (NCBI taxonomy): Bacteria > Pseudomonadati > Pseudomonadota > Gammaproteobacteria > Enterobacterales > Enterobacteriaceae > Kluyvera > Kluyvera sp. STS39-E. The sequence continues at coordinate 19,730 of NZ_JBFQGA010000003.1, forward strand.
CCGTCTGCCCATCTTTGCCGTAAAGCCCCGTTTCTTGGAACGGCTTTAAGACGTCAATCGCCTGCTGATTGCGCGTAATCTGGCCTTCAAGCAACCAGCCGTTATGCTGATTGACCCGGCGAAGATGCTGGGTGGTATCGGTGATAGCTTGCCAGCGCGAGCTAACATCGTCTTCGGCGTTACGCTGCGCGGTTTGTTCAACCCGGCGCTGTTTCTCTAGGTAGTCGAGCGTTGCCAACAGAGAGCTTTTTTCTTCTGTAATGCTGGCAAGCTGCAGGCCATCCACGTTGCCCGCGGAAAGCTGCTGTTGCTCAGCATCCATCACCTCTTTGAGTGAGTTGAGGATGCTGGTCATTTGGTCCAGTATTGCTGACAAACCGCTCATCTCTCTATTTACTCTGCAGATATTCTTGCGTGTCCTGAATTAATGCGTCGGCAATTTTGCCGGTGTCCATTTTTAAGTCGCCGTTACGGATGGCTGTTTTCAGTTCTTCAACGCGAGCCATATTAATGTCGCGGCTGTCAGAACGGGTCAATGCCGTCTGCGCATTGCTTAACGTCACGCTGGCGCTGGTCGCCGTGGCGGTTTTTTCAGCACGTGCTTTCTGGGCGCTAGCTTCCGGGGTTTCGCGCGGCTGTACGGTGGTGACAGCTTTCAGAGGTGATGTACGATCGATGCTCATGGTTCTTTCCTCATGGAGGCTCTTGTATGGCGCAGGCGCCGACTCTCATTAATTGTTAATTATCTATCGGCAAGCGACGCAGTTTCTTTATGACGTTTATAGATTAATCAGAATATTCCCATCAGTATTGACCTGTCCGCTCACCACCTGCCCGGACGGCATTCGCACCCGCGCGCTTTGCGCGACGGAGGCATTATTTAATGCTTGGCCTTCACTGTTGATACTAAATCCTTCTCCTTGCGCAATCACCAGCACCTTCTGACCGGCCTTCACGCGCCATGATTGTCGCACCATGGATAGCGAAATGGGCTGTCCGATAGCGACATCACGCAGACTTATAGCATCTTCGGCCTGTGCCAGAGTCAGCATGGTGCGGGGCGGTAGTTGGTCGAGACGACCACGCATTAGTGTCACGCTCTGCGCCTCAATTGGCGTGCCGCGCACAATGGGCGCGGCGGCAACAACGTACTCGCCGATAGCCTGCACGTTAACCTGCAAAAATTGTTTCACGTTTCCACACTGCGCCTGCACCGTCAGATTTCCCCACAGCTTCGCGTTTCCCGGCGTATTAAATGTCGGTTGATCACAGCTGAGCTTCAGATTTTGTGCATTGCGCAAGCTAACGCTGACTTCCGTACTAAATCCGGTTAACCGAGCGCTGAAAAAATCAGTCAATTGGGTCTGGATATCAGCAGCCTGAGCAAACGAGCTCAAAGCCAGAAGTGCCGCGGTAACGGGGGCAATAAGCTGACGCATTGAACGCTCCTGTGGATGGTGAATGTATGCATTTTACCCAACTTGTGCCGACATCAACGCAATAAATAGCGACGCATATTGCGTTTATTCCAACGATGAAGCACATGCCTGGAGAATTAAGCTGTTCGCTGAAACTTTGTCATTAGCGGAGGAGACATGCTCGATAAACTCGACGCCGCACTACGTTTTCAGCAAGAAGCTCTAAACCTGCGCGCTGAGCGCCAGGAGATTCTGGCCTCTAATATCGCCAACGCTGATACCCCAGGGTTTCAGGCGCGCGATATTGATTTTGCCAGTGAACTTAAAAAAGTAATGGCGCGCGGGCGCGCGGAAAACAGCGGCGTTGCGCTGACGCTAACCTCTTCACGCCACATCCCCGCACAGACTATCTCGACGCCTGAAGCCGATTTGCTGTACCGCATTCCCGACCAGCCTGCGATGGATGGTAACACCGTCGATATGGACCGGGAACGCACGCAGTTTGCCGATAACAGCCTCCAGTACCAGACCGGACTGACGGTTCTGGGTGGACAAATCAAGGGCATGATGAGTGTCCTGCAGCAGGGGAACTAACCCATGGCATTACTCAATATCTTCGACGTTGCCGGCTCTGCGCTAACCGCACAGTCCAAGCGTCTGAACGTCGCCGCCAGTAACTTGGCAAACGCCGACAGCGTCGCCGGGCCGGACGGACAGCCGTATCGCGCTAAGCAGGTGGTTTTCCAGGTTGATGCGCCAATTGGCGCGGCAACCGGCGGTGTGAAAGTCGCCGACGTGGTGGAAAGCCAGGATCCCGACAAGCTGGTTTATCAGCCCGGGAATCCGCTGGCCGACGCCAAAGGCTATGTCCGCATGCCGAATGTGGATGTGGTGGGAGAGATGGTGAACACCATGTCAGCGTCGCGCAGCTACCAGGCGAACGTTGAGGTGCTCAATACCGTTAAAAGTATGATGCTCAAAACGTTGACGCTGGGACAATAAGGAGATAACCGATGTCCATCGTAGCCAATATTAACGACACCACAAGCAGCCAAGCTGCGTCCTCGTCGTCGTCGGTCAGCAGCACCGGCACCAACAGCTCTTCCGACCTGCAAAGCAGCTTTCTGACGCTGCTGGTGGCGCAGTTGAAAAACCAAGACCCCACTAACCCGTTGCAGAACAACGAACTGACTTCGCAGCTCGCGCAGATAAGCACCCTGAGCGGCATTGAGAAGCTCAACACCACGCTGGGTTCCATCTCCGGGCAAATCGATAGCGGCCAGTCGTTACAGGCCAGTTCGCTGGTCGGTCGCGGCGTGATGATCCCAGGCTCTACCATTCTTGCCGGAAAAAACAGCACCAGCGAAAGCGTGGATACCACGCCGTTCGGCATTGAGCTGACGCAGGCGGCTGAGAAGGTCACCGCGACCATCACCGATGGCACCGGCAAAGTGGTTCGCACCTTGAACATGGGCGCGCAGACCGCCGGTGTTCATACCTTTACCTGGGATGGCAAGCTGGACGATGGTTCAGCGGCGCCGGATGGCGCATACAACATCAGTTTTGCCGCCAGTCAGGGAACCACGCAGTTGGTGGTTCAGCCGTTGCAATTTGCTCTGGTGCAGGGCGTTACCTTGGGCAAAGACGGCAACAAACTGGATTTGGGCACGTACGGCACTACCACGCTGGATCAGGTTCGCCAGATTATTTAAGCCTTTAACTATTTCAGGAGAGACGTTATGGCCTTTTCACAAGCGGTCAGCGGTTTAAACGCGGCTGCCACTAACCTCGATGTTATCGGCAACAACATCGCCAACTCCGCGACCTACGGTTTTAAATCAGGGTCGGCGTCGTTTGCCGATATGTTCGCCGGTTCCAAAGTGGGCCTAGGCGTTAAAGTCGCGGGGATAACCCAAGACTTTACCGATGGCACCACCACCAGTACCGGCCGTGCACTGGACGTCGCTATCAGTCAGAACGGTTTCTTCCGTCTGGTCGATACCAACGGCGCGGTGTACTACAGCCGTAACGGCCAGTTCTCGCTCGACGAGAACCGTAACCTGGTGAACTCCCAGGGGCTGAATCTGACCGGTTATCCGGCAAGCGGTACGCCACCGACCATCCAGCAGGGGGCGAACCCGGTGGCGCTGTCGATTCCAAACACGCTGATGTCAGCGAAGTCATCGACTTCCGGCACCATGCAGATGAACTTGAACTCCACCGATAGCGCTATCACCAAAACCTTCAACCCAAGCGATCCGGATACCTACAGCAAAAAAGGCACCGTGACCGTCTATGACAGCTTGGGTAACTCTCACGACCTGAACGTTTACTACGTGAAAACCGAGGCGAACAAGTGGGATGTCTATACCCAAGACACCAGCGTGAGCGGTGCTGCGTCGGTGAAAGCGGCGCAGATGGAGTTCAGCGAGAGCGGTACGCTGACCTCAGTGTCCGACTACATTGACGATCCGGCAAACCCTGGCACCTTGATCTTGGGCCCGGCAAATGCTGACCCGGCCATCAATATCGGCGTTGCCTCACTGAATGGCTCCCAGGCCGGTACTTTTAGCCTCAGCTTCCTCAACTCCATGCAGCAGAACACCGGCTCCAGCGACGTGGTCGCCACCACCCAGAACGGTTATGCACCGGGCAGCTTGGTGAGCTATCAGGTCAACGACGATGGCTCGGTGGTAGGGAACTATTCCAACCGTCAAAGCCAACTGCTGGGGCAGATCGTGTTGGCGAACTTCTCCAACACCGGTGGTCTGCAATCGGAAGGTGACAACGTTTGGTCTGCAACCCAGTCCTCTGGCGTCGCGCTGCTGGGAACGGCGGGTACGGGCAACTTCGGCTCGCTGACCAACGGTGCGCTCGAAGCTTCCAACGTCGATCTGAGTAAAGAACTGGTGAACATGATTGTGGCGCAGCGTAACTATCAGTCGAACGCGCAGACCATCAAGACCCAGGATCAGATCCTCAACACGCTGGTTAACCTGCGTTAATTTTCTAACAGGGTGACGTCATGGATCACGCGATATACACGGCAATGGGCGCCGCCAGCCAGACCATGCAGCAGCAGTCGGTCACGGCGAGCAACCTTGCTAACACTTCCACGCCGGGCTTTCGCGCACAGCTAACTGCGATGCGCGCGGTGCCGGTGGTGGGGCCTAGCGTGGAAACACGTACATTGGTCGCCGCCACCACGCCGGGAGCGGATATGACGCCGGGGCAGTTGGATTATACCGCGCGTCCCCTAGACGTTGCGGTTCAGCAAGACGGCTGGCTGGCGGTGCAATCGGTCGATGGCAGCGAAGGCTATACCCGTAACGGCAATATCCAGGTCAGTCCGACCGGACAGCTGACAATCCAAGGCCATCCGGTTATCGGTGAAGCCGGGCCGCTCAGCGTACCGGAAGGCTCGCAGGTGACTATTGCATCGGACGGCACGATTTCGGCGCTGACGCCGGGCGATCCGGCGAACACGGTATCACCGGTTGGTAAGTTGAAGGTGGTTAAAGCCAACGCGACGGAAGTGGCTCGCGGTGATGATGGATTGTTCCATCTCACCCCGTCGGCCATCGCCACACGTGGGCCAATTTTACAGGCTGACCCAACGCTGCGCCTGCAGTCCGGCGTGCTGGAAGGAAGCAACGTGAAACCGGTGGCGGCGATGGCGGATATGATCGCCAGCTCGCGCCGATTTGAAATGCAGATGAAGGTTATCAGCAGCGTGGATGAAAACACGCAGAAAGCTAACCAGTTGCTGTCAATGAGCTAAGGAAAACTATGATCAGTTCATTATGGATCGCGAAAACCGGTCTCGACGCGCAGCAAACCAATATGGACGTTATCGCCAACAACTTGGCCAACGTCAGTACCAATGGTTTTAAGCGCCAGCGCGCGGTGTTTGAAGACTTGCTCTATCAGACCGTTCGCCAACCGGGTGCGCAATCATCCGAACAAACGACGCTGCCTTCAGGCCTGCAGATTGGTACCGGTGTGCGCCCAGTGGCCACCGAGCGCCTGCACAGCCAGGGCAACCTGTCACAGACCAACAACAGCAAAGATGTGGCAATCAAAGGCGACGGGTTCTTCCAGATCCTGCTGCCGGACGGCTCGTCTGGCTATACCCGCGACGGCTCGTTCCAGGTCGATCAGAATGGTCAGTTGGTCACTGCCAGCGGCTATCAGGTACAGCCGGCTATCACCATTCCGGCGAACGCCATCAGCATCACGATTGGGCGCGACGGCATCGTCAGCGTGACCCAACAGGGGCAGGCGAACCCGGTGCAGGTGGGACAGCTGAACCTGTCGACCTTTATGAACGACACCGGCCTCGAAAGTATTGGTGAAAACCTGTACATCGAAACGCAGGCTTCGGGCGCGCCGAATGACACCACGCCAGGCTTAAACGGCGCGGGTCTGCTGTATCAAGGATATGTAGAGACCTCGAACGTCAACGTGGCGGAAGAACTGGTCAATATGATTCAGGTACAACGTGCGTATGAGATCAACAGTAAAGCGGTATCGACGACCGATCAGATGCTGCAAAAACTGACGCAGCTGTAAGGGCGTAACCGATCGCCTGATGGTGGCGCTTGCGCGTCTTATCCGGCCTACAAATGATGAAGGACCGTAGGCCGGATAAGGCGACAGCCGCCATCCGGCATTCCGTAGCCCGGACGAGCAAAGCGACTCCGGGATCTCTCGGAGCAAACTTTAAGATTCATAAAGAAGAAAGCAATGCAAAAATCCGCAGCGTTTCGTTTTCCGCTTTTAACCGCCGTCGCCATTAGCGTGGCGGGATGTGCATTGATTCCATCAAAACCGTTGGTGGAAGGCGCAACGACGGCCCAGCCGATCCCAGGCCCGGTGCCGGTGGTTAACGGCTCTATCTTTCAGACCGCGCAGCCAATTAACTACGGCTATCAGCCGCTGTTTGAAGATCGCCGTCCGCGCAATATCGGCGATACGCTGACCATCCAGCTGCAGGAAAACGTCAGTGCGAGCAAAAGCTCGTCGGCGAACGCCAGCCGCGATGGCAAAACCAGTTTCGGCTTCGACACCGTGCCGCGCTACCTGCAGGGCCTGTTTGGCAATGCGCGCGCCGATGTGGACGCTTCCGGTGGCAACACCTTTAACGGCAAAGGCGGCGCGAACGCCAGCAATACCTTTAGCGGCACGTTGACCGTGACCGTCGATCAGGTATTGGTCAACGGTAACCTGCACGTGGTCGGTGAAAAACAGATTGCGATTAACCAGGGCACCGAATTTATCCGCTTCTCCGGGGTGGTCAACCCGCGCACCATCAGCGGCAGCAACACCGTGCCTTCGACGCAGGTGGCGGATGCGCGTATCGAATACGTGGGCAATGGCTATATCAACGAAGCACAGAATATGGGCTGGCTGCAGCGTTTCTTCCTTAACTTATCGCCGATGTAACGAGGTGAATTATGTTTAAAACACTGCTAACCCTGGCTCTGGTGTTGGTCACCGGCCTTGCGCACGGCGAACGTATCCGCGATCTCACCAGCGTGCAGGGGGTAAGGGAAAACTCCCTGATAGGCTACGGTCTGGTCGTGGGGCTAGACGGTACGGGTGACCAGACGACGCAGACGCCGTTTACCACCCAGACGCTGAATAACATGCTGTCCCAGTTGGGGATCACCGTTCCGGCGGGCACCAACATGCAGCTGAAAAACGTGGCAGCGGTCATGGTGACGGCCCAGCTCCCGGCATTTGGCCGTCAGGGGCAGAATATCGACGTTGTGGTGTCGTCGATGGGTAACGCTAAAAGTCTGCGCGGCGGCACGCTGCTGATGACGCCGCTCAAGGGCGTTGACAGCCAGGTCTATGCGCTGGCGCAGGGCAACATCTTGGTCGGCGGCGCGGGCGCGTCGGCGGGTGGCAGCAGCGTGCAGGTTAACCAGCTAAACGGCGGGCGAATTACCGGCGGGGCGACCATTGAGCGTGAACTGCCAAGCCAGTTTGGCGCGGGCAACACCATTAACCTGCAGCTCAACGATGACGACTTCACCATGGCGCAGCAGATTGCCGACACCATCAACCGCCGCAGCAGCATGGGCAATGCAACCGCGCTTGACGCCCGTACCGTTCAGGTTCGTGCGCCATCCGGCGGCAGCGGCCAGGTACGACTGTTGGCTGATATCCAGAATCTGGAAGTGGGCATGCCGCCGCAGGATGCGAAGATTATTATCAACTCGCGTACCGGTTCGGTGGTCATGAACCGCGAAGTGACGCTGGATACCTGCGCGGTAGCACAGGGTAACCTCTCGGTCTCGGTCAACCGCTCAGCGCAGGTTAGCCAGCCGGATACGCCGTTTGCCGGTGGGCGAACCGTGGTGACCCCGCAAACACAGATTGACCTGCGTCAGAGCGGCGGCTCGCTGCAGAGCGTGCGTGCCAGCGCCAATCTTAACAACGTGGTTCGTGCGCTGAATGCCTTGGGCGCCACGCCGATGGAGCTGATGTCTATCATCCAGGCGATGCAGAGCGCGGGCTGTCTGCGGGCGAAAGTGGAGATTGTCTAATGTTGACTGACAGCAAATTACTGGCCAGCGCCGCCTGGGACTCGCAGTCGTTAAACGAACTCAAGACCAAAGCCGGGCAAGATCCGCAGGCCAACCTCCGGCCGGTAGCGCGGCAGGTTGAGGGGATGTTCGTGCAGATGATGTTGAAAAGTATGCGTGAAACGCTGCCGAAAGACGGCCTTTTCAGTAGCGACCAGACGCGGCTTTATACCAGTATGTACGACCAGCAAATCGCCCAGCAGATGACCGCTGGTAAGGGCCTTGGCCTAGCGGAGGAGATGGTTAAACAGCTGTCAGCTCAGCAGCAGGAGCCCGCAGAGAGTGCGGGCCAGATCCCTATGAAGTTCGATATGCAGACCGTCACCAGCTACCAGAATGCGGCACTGACGCAAATGGTGCGTAAGGCGCTGCCAAAAGCGCCGGACAACAGCGATACGCCGCTGTCCGGCGATTCGAAAGACTTCTTAGCTCAGCTTTCCCTCCCGGCACGTTTGGCGAGCGAGCAGAGCGGTATACCGCATCATCTGATTTTGGCGCAGGCGGCGCTGGAATCGGGGTGGGGGCAGCGGCAAATCCGCCGGGAAAACGGCGAGCCGAGCTTCAACTTGTTTGGCGTAAAAGCATCTGGCGACTGGAAAGGCAAAGTCACGGAAATTACGACCACCGAGTTTGAAAACGGCGAGGCGAAAAAGGTGAAAGCCAAATTCCGCGTCTACAGCTCGTATCTGGAGGCGCTGTCGGATTACGTTGGCCTCCTGACCCGCAATCCACGCTATGCGGCGGTGACCTCGGCGTCGACGGCGGAAGCCGGTGCACAGGCGTTGCAGAACGCCGGTTACGCCACCGATCCTCAGTATGCGCGTAAATTAACCAGCATGATTCAGCAGCTGAAATCGATGAGCGACAAGGTCAGTAATACCTACCGTGATTCTCTCGAAAATCTGTTCTGATTTGCCTCAAGTTTGCAGACCGCCATCCGATAAGTAATACCATGGCCTTAAGAAGGAGCGTTCATGTCCAGTTTAATTAACAGCGCGATGAGCGGGTTGAATGCCGCTCAGGCGGCGCTGAACACCACCAGTAACAACATTGCGAGCTACAACGTGGCGGGATACACCCGCCAGACGACGGTGCTGGCGTCAGCCAACAGTACGCTGGGTGCAGGCGGTTGGGTGGGCAATGGCGTTAACGTTTCCAGCGTGCAGCGTGAATACAACGCTTTTATCACCAACCAACTGCGGTCGGCGCAAAACCAGAGCAGCGGCTTAACGTCGCGTTACGAGCAGGTGTCGAAAATCGACAGCATGATCTCCAGCTCAACCAATAATCTGTCGACGACGCTACAGGACTTTTTCAGCAGCCTGCAAACGCTGGTGAGCAACGCGGAAGATCCGGCGGCTCGTCAGACTGTCCTTGGTAAAGCCGACGGCGTCGTGAACCAGTTTAAAGTCGTTGACCAGTATCTGCGCGATCAGGATAAGCAGGTTAACCTGTCTATCTCCTCGACGGTCGGACTGGTGAATAACTACTCCTCGCAGATTGCCAGCCTCAACGACAAGATTGCACGGTTGACCGGCGTCGGCGCGGGTGCATCGCCAAACGACCTGCTCGACCAGCGCGACCAGTTGGTCAGCGAACTCAACAAGCTGGTGGGTGTGGAAGTTAACATCCAGGATGGCAGCACCTACAACATCACCATGGCGAACGGTTACACCCTCGTTGCAGGTAACAAAGCCAGCCAGCTGGCGGCGGTGCCAAGCAGCGCGGATCCAAACCGTACGACAGTGGCCTATGTTGATAACGTGGCGGGCAACGTCGAAATTCCAGAAAAAATGATCACCACCGGTTCGTTGGGCGGCCTGCTGACATTCCGTTCACAGGATCTTGACCAGACGCGCAACAGCCTTAACCAGATGGCGCTGGCCTTTGCCGACGCGTTTAACACCGTGCATAAGCAGGGCATTGATGCGGATGGTAAGGATGGCGTTGATTTCTTCGACTTCGGCAAGCCGTCGGCGATATCCAACAGCAAAAATGCCGGCGACGCTGAACTGTCAGTGAAGATGGATAAGTCTTCTGCCGTCCAGGCAACGGACTACAAAGTGGTGAAAACCGACAGCGGCTGGGAAGTGACGCGCACTTCAGATAACACCAAAGTCACCTTGGATTCGAGCAGCGATCTGGCGAATGGCGTGCTGAAGTTTGATGGGCTAACGGTGACTGCCGCGATTAAGACGGGTGGTACCGATCCTGCGCAGACGGGCGACAGCTTTATCGTCAAACCGGTAAGCGACACTATCGTTAATATGGATGTGGCTATCAGCAGCGAATCGCAGATTGCGATGGGGCTGCCGACGAGCGACCCGACCAATACTGATCCTGGCGACGGCGAGAGCGATAACCGCAACGGTCAGGCGCTGCTGGATTTGCAAAACAGCAAGATAGTCGGCGGCTCGAAAAGCTTTAACGATGCTTATGCTGCGCTGGTGAGCTCTGTTGGCACCAAAACCGCGACCATGAAGAGCAGCAGCACCACTCAGGCAAACGTGGTTACGCAGTTGAGCAATCAGCAGCAGTCTATCTCCGGCGTTAACCTTGACGAAGAGTACGGCAACCTGCAGCTGTTCCAACAGTACTATCTGGCTAATGCGCAGGTGCTGCAAACTGCAAGCACGCTTTTCGACGCATTAATTAATATCCGCTAAGGAAGGGGCATAGCATGCGCGTCAGTACCTTAATGATGTACCAGCAGAATATGAGCGGTATTACTAACTCTCAGTCTGAATGGTTGAAGTACGGTGAGCAGATGTCGACGGGCAAACGGGTCAACCGCGCCTCCGACGACCCAGTTGCCGCTTCCCAAGCCGTTGTGCTGTCTCAGGCGCAGGCGCAAACCGCTCAGTACGCGACCGCGCGTACCTTTGCGACGCAGCGAGTCTCGACGGAAGAGAGCACCTTGAAGCAGGTGACGACGGCAATTCAGTCCGCACAGGAGAAAATCGTCTACGCCGGTAACGGCACCCTGAGCGACGATGACCGCGCCTCGTTGGCGACCGATTTACAGGGTATTCGCGACCAGCTTCTGAACCTTGCAAATAGCCAGGACGGTAACGGACGTTACATCTTTGCGGGTTATAAAACGGAAAAAGCGCCGTTTGATGACACCGGCGCCTATGTCGGTGGCGACATCAACGTTGAGCAACAGGTCGATTCTTCTCGTTCTATGGTGATTGGTCATACTGGTGACCAGATTTTTGCCAGCGTCACCAGCAATGCCAAACCGGATGCGGACGCCAATATCTTTACCGCGCTGGATTCGGCGATTGCGAAATTAAACATACCGGTGGGTGATGACGAAACGCTCAAAGATGAGTCGCAGGCGGCAATTGACCGTACAAACCGTAGTCTGAGCAACTCGCTGAACAACGTGCTGACCGTGCGCGCCGAGCTGGGAACCCAGCTAAACGAGCTGGAAAAACTGGATTCATTGGGCGATGACCGCACGCTGGCGCAAACTCAGCAGATGAGCAACCTCGTGGACGTAGACTGGAACTCGACGATTTCCAACTACACCATGCAGCAAACGGCGCTGCAGGCGGCGTATAAAGCCTTTACCGATATGCAGGGCATGTCGCTGTTCCAACTGAATAAATAATAACATCAAGCTTTGAACATGCCTGGAAACTGGGTATGTTTTTATCGCCCGCGTCACTACCCCGTCGCGGGCTTTTTTTTGTCTCTAGCGTGCGTTTATGACGGTGCTACGTAAGCGCCAGGTTTCACTGATGCGAATAGCCAATGCAATCAGACCGCTTAGTGTTGCCAGCGCTACCACACCTTCCCAACCGGCTAGCCCGTAGATTTGCGTACCGAGCACTGACCCCAGCGACATGCCAATAAAGACACCGGTAAACAGCAGGGCGTTAAGGCGACCGCGCGCCTGCGGTTCGAGGCTATATACCAGATTCTGATGAGAAACCAAGCTTGACTGCAAGCCGAGGTCAAAGCCAACGGCGGAGACGGCGATCAGCACCAGCTGTGCTGTCGGCGGTAGCACGGGCAGCAGGAACATCAGAGCAAACGACGCGCTGACCAGCGCAGCCCCGAGCTGAGTCACTTTCTCGGCTCCCACTTTATCCGCCAGACTACCGGCCAACGGAGCGGCCAGTGCGCCAGCGGCTCCCGCAATACCAAAGCCTCCCGCCACGGCGCTGCCCATGTGATAGTGTTCCGCGAGCATTACGGCCAGGGTTGACCAAAATGCACTAAACGCGATGGAGAGAAAACCTTGTGCCATTGCGGCGCGACGCAGCGTTGGATAGCGACGCCACAGGTCCACCATCGACATCATCAGCGACGGGTAACGCAGCTCAGAGTGGGCTTGGAAGCGCGGCAACACCCGCCACATCACGGCGGCAATCAGAATGATACTGATGGCTGCGGCTTGATACATGACACGCCAGCCGAACAGTTCACCCACTACGCCGCTCACGGTGCGCGACAGCAGGATCCCCAGCAGTAAACCGGTCATTACCGTGCCCACCATTTTTCCCTGTTTACCCGCAGGCGCTAAAATAGCGGCGGCCGGAACAATATCCTGCGCCATGGTGGCGGCCATCCCAATCAGCAGGCTCACCGCAAGCAGCGAGTGGAACTGTTGGGTCAGGCTGTAGATGAGCAGCAGTGTTGCCAGCGACAGGCTTTTCACCAGAATCAGCGTACGGCGGTCGTAGCGGTCGCCCAGCGGCAGCAGGAATAAAATGCCCAGCGCATAACCGGCCTGCGTCAGCGTTGGAATAAGGCCCATCCCTTCAACGCTTAAGTTTAATGTTGCCCCCATCAGCGGCAAAAGGGGCTGTGCATAGTAGATGGCGGCGACACTAAAGCCTGCGCCCAGAGCCAGAATAAAAATCAACAGACCGGCGGTCTGCGATGAAGTGTTCGATGTTGTCATGAGTTCATCCTCAACGGTGTATGGCGGGCATTTTCCGCGTCTTCGGGGTGGAGCGGTAGCCGCCATGGTGGTAAAACAGTTATACGTTTGACGTATAGGCAGTAAGAAGATGAAAAGAAATGAGCGTATAGACCGCGTCGAGCTGATGCGAACCTTTATTCGCATTGTTGAGTCGGGATCGCTGTCCGCCGCCGCTCGGCAGATGGAAACCACTCAGGCGACAATCAGCCGCCGTTTGCAATCGCTAGAAGAGATGCTCGGCGCGAAGCTGCTGTTGCGTTCAACCCACGCGATGAAGCTCACCGATGATGGCGAACGCTGTTATCAACATGCTCGTCAGGTGGTGGCATCGTGGCTGGCACTGGAAGATTCGTTGCAGTTAAGCGATGAGCAACCGGTGGGCACGCTGCGCGTACGGGCACCCCACGCGTTTGGGCAGCAGCAGTTACTTATGCCGCTGGTGGGATTTTTAGCGCGATATCCGCAGCTGTCCGTGGAGTGGATGCTGCACGACAAAGCCGTTGATTTTATCAGCGATAACATAGACTGTGCGATCCGCGTGGGTGCTGACGTTGATCCTGCGACCGTTTCGGTACTGTTGGCGGAGGTGCCGCGCTGCATTATCGCGTCCCCTGAACTGCTGAGCCGTTTCCCCGATGTGGTAGGCCCTGAGTCATTATCGCCGCTGCCGTGGATTGCCATCAGTACGTTTTATCAGCATGAGGTTGTGCTGCGCCATGCTGATAATGAGCAGACGACGAGCGTCGCGATAGCCTCGCGGTTGAGCACCGACAGCTTGTATGTGGCAAAAAACGCCGCGCTGGCGGGCGTAGGCGTGGCGGTGGTATCTAGCTGGACCGTCGAGGAGGAGCTCGCTAATGGCACGTTGGTTGAACTCTTACCGCAATGGCAGGCGGCACCGCTGCCGGTGCACTTGGTGTATCCGTGGGCGCGCTACTACCCGGTACGTCTGCGAAAGTTTCTCGATCTGATGCGCGAGGTCATGCCACAAATTGCTGGGATGAGACAGCCTGAACGCAGCTGATTGCCCGGTGGCGCTGCGCTTACCGGGCATACTCTCGTCCCGTAGGCCGGATAAGCGCAGCGCCATCCGGCAGCGTCGCAGCGCGAATATAACAAATCGCAGGCAAAAAAAATCGGCCACAAGGGCCGATTTTTATCACGCATATTTCGGGTTATTCGACCGATTGTGGGCGCGTTGGTCCAGACGTTGCGGTATGCGTTGCGCTATGACCACCTGCGGAGCCTTTTCCTTCGAAGCCGAAGGATGGGCGAACCCAATCGCTGTTACGCGGTGCTTCAGCAACATAGTCTGGCGCTGGTGCACGCGTCATTGGCGCAGTGGCGTGGTGAGCGGCAACGGTTTCCGCGACAGGTGCATCAACAACCGGTTTCGCTGCCACAGGCTCTGCCACCACTGGCGCTTCAACCACCGGTTTTTCAGCTTCTGGCGCTGGTGCAACAGGAGCTTCAACCACAGGCGCGGCCTCAACGGCAGCTTCAACAGCAACCGGTGCTTCGACGTCGACTTCCTCAGCCTTCACCTCAGCGTCAGCAGACTCAGCGGTAGGCTGCTCTTGCGCTTCAACAACTACAGGCGCTTGCGCGACAACCGGAGCTGGTGCTTCTTCCTGTACTGGCGTCGTCTCTTCCGCGGTTGCAGTGACAGCATCTGCTGACTGAACCGGTGCTTCAACAGCGACTGGCTCGGCGACAGCAACCGGTGCAACGATTTGCTCTACGCTTTCAATCACGTCTGGCTGCTCAATCAGTTCCTGCTCAACCGGTGCGTCTACGACAGTTTGGTCCTGTACCGGTGTCACTGGGTAGCGGATCCACACTTTACCGGAAGCCATTTCAGGCGATGCACAGGCTACGGCCAGCGGCATTGGTGATTGCGTTGGGTAACGCTCATCACGATAACGACGGCGACGCTGACCGCTTACGCGCAGGTGGCGAGGGGAGCGGCGTGAACGACGTGGCATACCGTTGTTATCACGGGCTTCACCGTTGTCATCCTGTTCAGCTTGCGCTGGAGCTGGAGCTGGAGCATCAACCACGGCCGGCAGGTCAACTTTCGCCAGTGCAGTGCGCGGTGCTTCCTGTTGCGGTTCATCGGCAACGAACTCACGAGCGGCAGTCTGCTCTGGGGTTTCGATACGGACTTTCTGCGACAGTTGACGCGGCTTGCGACGCGGCATGTTCTGTACGCGATCTTCCGGTGCGGCTTCCTGGGCAGCAGCTGCAACAACAACTTCTTCGCTGTTCTGCGCTTTAACTTCCTGCTGCGAGTGACGCTTGTCGTCATTACGGCGACGGCTACGCTCGCGGCGTGGTTGTTCGTCACGGGATTTCGCTTTTTCGCTATCATCCACTACGGCAGCGGCTTGCTGGCGATTTTCACGCACTTCGCTTGACTGCTGTGGTTTCTCACGGCGGTTACGGCGGTTATCCTCGCGACCTTCACGGCCTTCGCGTGGCTCACGGCCTTCAGCATTCTCGTTACGGTCGTTACGATCATTACGGTCGTTACGACGGTCGCTGCGGTCATTACGATCGCGACGATTGTTCTGACGTGGCTTACGGCGTTCCTGCTGACGTTCAGGCTTCGCTTGCTGCTGTTTTTCAGGCTGGGCCTCAACGGTTTCTTCCGGAGAACCGGCAAACAGGTTTTTCAGCGCAGCAAAGAAGCGGCTTACAAGGCCCGGTGCTGCAGCGGTAGCAACGGCAGGGGCTTTTGTTTTAGTCGCAGGGGCGACAGAGCTGACGGCCGCCGGTTCTGGCGGAACTTCCGGCATGACGAAGGTTGCCAATGCAGGTTGCTCAGGCATTTTGCGCTCGGCAACTTCTTCATCGACCGGCAGCGCCATTTCTTCTTCGTGCAGCTTCGGCAGCAGATAGCTCAGCGTGGTGGTCTCTTCGCCTTTACGCACGCGCAGTACGGAGTAGTGCGGCGTTTCCATCTGGTCGTTTGGCACGATAATGCAGCGCACGTCGGTCTGACGAGCTTCAATCGCCGTTACCGCCGCACGTTTTTCGTTCAGCAGGTAGGAGGCAATTGGCACAGGGACAATTGCATGAACCTCTTTGGTGTTCTCTTTCAGCGCTTCTTCTTCAATCAGACGCAGAATAGACAGCGACAGCGATTCGTTATCACGCACGGTGCCGGTGCCGGAACAGCGCGGGCAGACATGGTGGCTGGATTCACCAAGCGATGGGCTCAGACGCTGACGAGACATCTCCAGCAGACCAAATCGAGAGATGTGGCTAATCTGGATACGTGCACGATCTTGACGCACCGCTTCACGCAGACGGTTTTCTACCGCGCGCTGGTGGCGAACCGGTGTCATGTCGATGAAGTCGATAACAATCAGGCCACCGAGGTCACGCAGACGCAGCTGACGGGCGATTTCATCGGCCGCTTCAAGGTTGGTGTTGAACGCAGTCTCTTCGATATCACCGCCGCGAGTTGCGCGCGCGGAGTTAATATCGATAGCGGTCAGCGCTTCAGTGCTATCGATAACGATAGAGCCGCCTGACGGCAGACGCACTTCACGCTGGAAAGCGGATTCAATCTGCGATTCAATTTGGTAGTGGCTGAACAGCGGGATTTCACCGGTGTACAGTTTGATTTTGCTGCTGAAATCCGGACGACCCAGCGCAGAAATGTGCTGACGCGCCATCTCCATGACTTTCGGGTTGTCGATAAGGATTTCGCCAATATCTTGGCGCAGGTAGTCGCGGAAGGCGCGAACGATAACGTTGCTTTCCTGGTGAATCAGGAACGGAGCAGGGCGGCTTTCGGCAGCTTTCTGGATAGCTTCCCAGTGCTTCATGCGGAAACTTAAATCCCACTGTAGCGCTTCGGCGGATTTACCCACGCCAGCGGTACGTACGATTAAGCCCATGCCGTCTGGCAGTTCAAGGCTTGCCAGCGCTTCTTTCAGTTCGGTGCGGTCATCACCTTCGATGCGACGAGAAATACCGCCGGCACGTGGGTTGTTTGGCATCAGCACCAAGTAACTGCCTGCCAGGCTGATAAAGGTAGTCAGTGCAGCACCTTTGTTGCCGCGCTCTTCTTTATCAATCTGAACGATGACTTCCTGACCTTCACGCAGAACGTCTTTGATGTTTGGACGACCGTGTGAGTTGTAATTCGCTGGGAAGTATTCGCGAGCAATTTCTTTGAGGGGGAGGAAACCATGACGCTCGGCGCCGTAATCAACAAACGCGGCTTCGAGACTTGGTTCGATACGGGTAATTTTGCCTTTGTAGATGTTCGCTTTTTTCTGTTCGTGTCCTGGGCTTTCAATATCCAGATCGTACAGACGCTGCCCATCCACGAGAGCGACACGCAACTCTTCTTGCTGAGTTGCGTTGATTAACATTCTTTTCATCGTAACTTACTCATTATTCTTACATTGACGACTAAGCTGCGAGCAGAGTATTGCCTTTCCGGGGTAAACCGATGGCCTCGTGACTATTCACGTCGCCAACCTCACGGTTGTCGCTCGTTTAAGAGGCGCAGAGTGTCGGTAGCCTGTGTTTCAAACGGAACCACAGCGCAATTATTTGGGGAACAACCTGGGATAACTCTCCAGAGAAGATTCCATTTATACTCGTCATCTTTTAGAGGGTAGAGGTCTTAGCATCTTACTGACGTAAGTACGGGTGTTTCCCGTTACGCTTTCTGTCTATCATCTAAAATTCGTACAGTATATGTACCGGTAAGGACTGCAACCCGCAGCCCGCTAACTGTTTGAAAGATCAATACGTCTTACGCCATTGCTGCGTGGATGATCAAGCAAACAAAATTGGTCTTTCCGTAAATATCCTTGTTATTTCAGGTTCAACACGGAAAACAGCTTCATTATTCCTTGCTAACCTGCTTATAGCAAGATGACTTTCACCTTTTATCACCCGGTTACTCACAGTTTCTTCACCAGTCCATTGAGATTGTTCTAATAACAAACAATTCACGGTGGGAAGCACCATAGAGAAAACAGGTCATGCTAAATATAAGCATATAAAAATGAGTGGCGCTATTGAGCGGGGGTATTTAGAATCGCGCACCATGAAAACTGAGACTCCAACCGTAAAAATGATTGCCATTAGCGCTGATGAAGCCGGGCAACGAATTGATAACTTTTTGCGCACCCAGCTTAAGGGCGTGCCGAAGAGTATGATTTACCGCATCCTGCGCAAAGGCGAAGTGCGGGTGAACAAGAAACGCGTCAAGCCAGAATACAAGCTGGAAGATGGCGATATCGTTCGTGTTCCACCGGTGCGCGTTGCTGAACGTGAAGAAGATGCGGTTTCTCCGCATCTGCAAAAAGTCGCGGCGCTCAGCGAGGTTATTCTCTATGAAGATGACCATATCCTCGTGCTCAATAAACCCTCGGGCACCGCGGTTCACGGTGGCAGCGGATTAAGCTTCGGTGTTATTGAAGGGCTGCGAGCGCTGCGTCCGGAAGCCCGCTTCTTGGAACTGGTTCATCGTCTTGACCGCGACACCTCCGGCGTTCTGCTGGTGGCGAAGAAGCGCTCTGCGCTGCGTTCGCTGCATGAGCAGTTGCGTGAAAAGGGGATGCAGAAAGATTATCTGGCGTTGGTTCGCGGACAGTGGCAGTCGCATGTTAAGAGCGTGCAGGCACCGCTGTTGAAAAATATACTGCAGAGCGGCGAACGTATTGTCCGCGTTAGTCAGGAAGGCAAGCCGTCGGAAACCCGCTTTAAAGTGGAAGAGCGCTACACCCACGCCACGCTGGTGCGCTGCAGCCCGGTAACCGGACGTACGCACCAGATTCGTGTGCATACGCTGCATGCTGGGCATCCTATCGCTTTTGACGATCGTTACGGCGACCGCGAATTTGATAAGCAACTGGCGGGAACCGGGCTTAATCGTCTGTTCCTGCATGCCGCAGCGCTGAAATTCACGCATCCGGGAACTGGTGAAGTGATGCGCGTTGAAGCGCCGATGGATAACGTGCTTAAGCGTTGCCTTCAGGTGTTGCGTAACCAGAAGTAAATGCGAAACGGGCCAGATGGCCCGTTTTTTTACGCCATTTCGCGCAGCCGAACGGCTACGCTTTTCTCTTTGATGGGCAGATTGACCAGCGCGGCCAGCAGGGCCAACGCAATATCGACATACCACACCCACGTTAAATTCCCTTCGTACTGCATCGCGACACCGCCGAGCCAGGCCCCGAAAAAGGCGCCAATTTGGTGGGTAAACAGCGTAAAACCAAACAGCGTCGCCAGATAGCGGGTGCCAAATAACTTACCGATAATCCCGGCGGTGGGCGGCACCGTGGCAAGCCAGGTAAAACCAATGGCGCAGGCGAAAATGTAGAACGCCGTTTCTGACTTTGATGATAGTAGGAACAGAGCAATCATCACCGCGCGTGAGGCATAAAGCACCGCCAGAATGTATTTCATGGGGTAACGTTTACCGAGGAAGCCCGCCGCGATACTGCCCGCAATATTGCAAAGCCCGATTAGCGACAGGCTAATGGCGGGAACGGTGGCATCGTGGCCGCACAGTGCGGCTTCTGTTGGTAGATGGGTGGTTAGAAACGCCACGTGAAAACCACAGGTCAGAAAACCTGCGTGCAGCAAGAGGTAGTTCGGATTACGAAAGGCCAAGGCTATCTGCTGTTTTAGCCCGCTTTCCGTGGCGGTGCTGGCGGCGGTGGGGGCGTCAGCCATTAGAGCCTGGCGTTTATCGTCCCGGCACAACAACCATGATGGAAATATCGTCGCCAGCGCCGCTATAGCAAGAAAACCCAGACCTGAAGCCATCCCGCGTAGGCTAATGATGACCTGCACCAATGGGGCGAAGAGAAACTGGCCAACCGAGCCTCCAGCGTTGATGATGCCGCTCGCCATAGATCCTTTGTCGGGCGGCATACGGCTAGCAACCACACCAATCAATACCGAAAAGCTGCCGGCCGCTGCGCCTGCTGGGCTTAGCAGCCCCTGAGCAAGGGTTAAAGGTAAAAACGACGAGGCCCACAACGTCCCGAGCTGGCCGAGCGCAATCAACAGCGCGCCTATCACGAGGACGCTGAACGCGCTGCGTTTATCTGCCCACGCGCCAAACAGCGGCTGGAATGCGCCCCACATCAGTTGGCCAATAGCTAGCGCCATACTGATTTCGGCAATGGTCATGGTGGTTTCCATCACGATGGGGTGGATAAATAGCCCGACGGTTTGACGGATACCCATGGTGATCATCAAGATCACGCTGGCGAGTGTAATAGGGAGCCATAGGGAAGAAGAGGATTGCGATGAGGCGCTCACGGAGCTGTCCTGTCGTCATGATGATTTGTGACAAGAGAGTAACTAGAGCGACATAAAAAATCTACGTGGCTCAGCCCGCAAGGCGCGCGGGCTGAGGACACGGGGTTAGGGTTTCAACCACTTGTCCAGCCAAGGGAACACTTCATCCTGCTGTTGGCGGTAAAATACGTGGCCCAGTGCTGGCCAGCTCTTCGTCACCAGCATATTGTCGGCTTTTTGCGAAGCCCATATCTTGTGTACTTTTACGAAAGCATCATCAACCGCTTTGGCGGGGAAAAGTTTGTCTTGGCCGCCGCTGAAAATCAGCATCGGTTTTGGTGCCGCCATGCTGGCGATGTCTGGGATGTCCATCTTAGCGGGCATGCCAGGGTGCAGCATGTAATAAGCAGACTGCCCACGCAGCACGTTATTGCCCGGGGTCATTAGGCCTTCATAGGTACCAAACCATGAAATCACGGCGGTCGCTGCCACCTTATCGGAGAGCGCGGCTAGCTGCCAGGCCCGGAAGCCGCCCATCGAGAAACCGAGAACGCCGATACGTTGACTATCAACGCTTGGCAGTGAGGCGATAAAATCCACGGTACGCATATCTTCATAGGCCACTTCACCTGCAAGCGAGCGTCCAAGATTGAAATAGTTGCTGGCCAGCGCCTGCTGCTGCTCGTAGACCATTGGCCCGCGTTCACCAAAACCGGGGCTATCGATAACAATGACGGCATAGCCGCGTTTGGCCAGTTCATCGCCGATAAACCGTCCGCTAAAGAATTTATCCGCCCAGGCTTGTGCACTGGCGAGCTGTTCAGCGTTGCCCCACGGCCGAATAAGTTTCTCTTTGCCAATATCAAATTTTGAACCGTGGTCATGGAGTAAGACAATAGCCGGGTGCGGCCCGGATGTTTTTGGCGTCAGCATCAGCGCCGCAATGCGATTATCGTCGGTGATATTGAGGGCTAGCTTTTCAGCAATGTAGCTTCCCCGGTCCTCGCTGGCGATTTTCTGCGCGTCGAAGGGGCGAGTGGCGTTCGGGGTCAGCAGAGCGTGGCGGAAGGTTTGACGAGCATGCTGCAGCCAGTTTTTAAAATCGGGAAAATGACCAGAGAGCCATGAATCCGGATAGTTCATCTGGGTTTTCATCTGCTGCCAACTGGCAGGAAGATTGCCTTCTACAATGCCCTGACGCTGCCAGTCATCCGCAGCATAGCTTTGTGCCGCGGTTAACATTGCCAGCATAAATAATATTTTACTATTGCTACGCATCCTCACTCCTTAAATTAAAACATTGTTTCAATCTTTGTTTTGGAGTTTAGCGGTGACGGAAAAATAAACTGTGATCGCGGAAGGAATAAGCAATATTGTCACCACCGCATGGCTGAACGTTCAATGCGGTGGCGGAATGAGGTTAACCTAATAGCGGGTTAAAATTCTCGTGGCGTAGCATTTTGCAGAGCGCAATTAGCGGTAAACCAATCAAGGTATTTGGGTCTCGCCCTTCAAGACGTTCAAACAGTGCAATGCCTAAACCTTCGCTTTTAAAACTGCCCGCGCAGTTCAAAGGGCTCTCTTTGCGAATGTAAACGTCTATTTCCTGCTCGCTCAGGTGGCGAAAATGGACATCGAAAGGTTCACATTCTGTTTGCAGTTGACCCGTGCCTGAGTGATAAAGCGCCAGTCCGGTATAAAAAGTCACCACGGTGCCGCTGGCCTTTTTTAACTGCAGGCGGGCATTTTCTTCCGTGTGCGGTTTGCCGGTTATTTTACCCTCCAGCACGCAGACTTGATCGGAACCGATTATCAGATGGTTTGGATAACGCGCGGCGAGGGCCTGGGCTTTCGCTTGGGCTAGTCGCAGCACCAGACTACGCGGTGTTTCGCCCGGTAATGCGAGTTCATCTACCTCAGGTGCCGCGCATTCAAACGGCAGCCCAAGCTTCTCTAAGAGCATTTTGCGGTAGGGTGAGGTGGAGGCAAGAATCAATTCAGGCATAATTTTTCAAATAGAGTGTAGCGAATTAGATTCCGACATTTTAAACTATAGGCCGCAATGTGTGCGAATAATTGGCGAAAGGCAACCTGAGGCTGCCTTTTTCTTTGACTCTATGACGCTACAAAGTTAATATGCGCGCCCTATGCAAAACGTAAAATTACCCCTGACTCTCGATCCGGTTCGTACGGCTCAAAAACGCCTTGATTACGCAGGTATCTATTCCCGCGATCAGGTGGAGCGCGTCGCCGCGTCTGTAGTCAGTGTGGACACCGATGTGGAATGCGAGATCTCCTTCGCTATCGATAACCAACGCCTCGCGGTCATTAACGGTGATGCGAAGGTGACGGTATCGCTGGAATGTCAGCGTTGCGGGAAGTCGTTTACCCATCATGTTCACACAACGTATTGTTTTAGTCCGGTCAAAAATGATGACCAGATTGAAGCACTCCCGGAAGCGTATGAGCCGATTCAGGTTAACGAATTCGGTGAAATCGATCTGCAGGCGTTGGTCGAAGATGAAATCATCCTCGCCTTGCCGGTAGTTCCGGTGCATGATTCTGAACACTGTGAAGTGTCCGAGGCGGACATGGTCTTTGGTGAATTGCCTGAAGAGGCACAGAAGCCAAACCCATTTGCCGTATTAGCCAGCTTAAAGCAAAAGTAATTGAGGAGTAAGGTCCATGGCCGTACAACAGAATAAACCAACCCGTTCCAAACGTGGCATGCGTCGTTCCCATGACGCTCTGACCGCAGCAAATCTGTCCGTAGACAAAACCTCCGGTGAGAAGCACCTGCGTCACCACATCACTGCCGACGGTTTCTACCGTGGCCGTAAGGTTATCGCTAAGTAATCACGCCTTACTCGGGGATTTCTCATCTTTGATGTGAAAGACGAAGAGTACAAGCGTGGTGAAGCTTAGTGAGGATTTCCCCGGGCAACTGGGGAAACACCAAACCGAGCGGCGACGATACCTTGACACGTCTAACCCTGGCGTTAGATGTCATGGGGGGCGATTTTGGCCCTACCGTGACAGTGCCTGCAGCTTTGCAGGCACTGGATTCTAATTCGCAACTCTCACTTCTATTAGTCGGCAATCCCGACGACATTACGCCATTACTCGCCAAAGCTGACTTTGAACAACGTTCGCGTTTGCAGATAATCCCTGCCCAGTCGGTTATTGCCAGTGATGAACGGCCTTCGCACGCTATCCGCCATAGTCGCGGAAGTTCAATGCGTGTGGCCCTTGAGATGGTAAAAGAAGGACGGGCTGAGGCCTGTGTCAGCGCGGGGAACACCGGTGCGCTGATGGGGCTGGCGAAATTATTACTCAAACCCATTCAGGGGATTGAGCGCCCGGCGCTAGTGACGGTGTTACCGCATCAGCAAAAGGGGAAAACGGTGGTGCTGGATCTCGGCGCTAACGTGGATTGTGACAGTACCATGCTGGTGCAGTTTGCCGTCATGGGTTCGGTGATGGCGGAGGACGTGCTCGGGATTACCAATCCGCGGGTGGCGTTGCTCAACATCGGCGAAGAAGAAATTAAGGGGCATGATAGTATTCGTGATGCCTCATTAATGCTAAAAAAAATCTCTTCCCTCAACTATATCGGCTATCTTGAAGCCAACGAATTGTTGACGGGTAAGACCGATGTTTTAGTGTGTGATGGTTTTACCGGTAACGTCACCTTAAAGACGATGGAAGGGGTGGTCAGAGTGTTCCTTTCTTTGCTGAAATCGCAAAGTGAGGGTAAAAAACGGTCGTGGTGGCTGATTATATTAAAGCGTTGGTTACAAAAAAGCCTGACAAGGCGATTCAGTCACCTCAACCCCGACCAGTATAATGGCGCCTGTCTGTTAGGATTACGCGGCACGGTGATTAAGAGTCATGGTGCTGCCAATCAGCGAGCTTTTGCCGTCGCGATTGAACAGGCAGTGCAGGCGGTGCAGCGACAAGTTCCCAAGAGAATTGCCGCTCGCCTGGAATCCGTATACCCCGCAGGGTTTGACGTACTGGAAGATGGCAAACAGTAAAGCCAGCTTCGCAGCGGTCGAATAGTGCGGCTATATTAGCGAAAAGTGACTGAGCGTACATGTATACGAAGATTATTGGTACCGGCAGCTATCTGCCTGAGCAGGTGCGGACTAACGCCGATCTGGAGAAAATGGTTGATACCACCGACGAGTGGATTGTCACCCGTACAGGTATTCGCGAACGTCGTATCGCGGGCCCTGATGAAAACGTGTCTACGCTGGGTTACGAAGCGGCAAAACGCGCGCTAGAAATGGCGGGTATTGAGGCAAGCGAACTGGGGCTGATTGTGGTTGCCACCACTTCTGCGACCCACGCGTTCCCAAGCGCTGCCTGCCAGATTCAAGATATGTTGGGCGTGAAAGGCGCTCCAGCATTTGACGTCGCCGCCGCGTGTGCCGGTTTTACCTATGCACTGAGCGTAGCCGATCTGTACGTGAAAACGGGCGCAGTGAAGTACGCGTTGGTTGTGGGTGCCGATACGCTGGCGCGTACCTGCGATCCTACCGATCGTGGCACGATCATTATCTTCGGTGACGGTGCTGGCGCCGTGGTACTTGGTGCATCCGAAGAGCAGGGTATCATCTCTACCCATCTGCATGCAGATGGGAGCTACGGTAAGCTGCTAACGCTGCCGAACGCCGATCGCGTTAACCCGGAAAACTCTATCCATCTGACGATGGCGGGTAACGAAGTCTTTAAAGTCGCGGTCACTGAGCTGGCGCACATCGTTGATGAAACGCTGGCGGCCAATAACCTCGACCGTTCTGAACTGGACTGGCTGGTGCCACACCAGGCGAATTTACGTATTATCAGCGCGACCGCGAAGAAGCTCGGTATGTCGATGGACAATGTGGTGGTGACGCTCGATCGTCACGGTAACACCTCGGCCGCTTCCGTACCGTGCGCATTTGACGAAGCCGTCCGCGATGGCCGCATTAAACGCGGTCAACTGGTGCTGCTGGAAGCCTTTGGTGGCGGTTTCACTTGGGGCTCCGCGCTGGTTCGTTTTTAAGTACAAGGATAAAAAAATGACGCAATTCGCTTTTGTGTTCCCGGGTCAGGGTTCTCAAGCGGTAGGCATGTTGTCTGAACTGGCAGCAACCTATCCGGTTATTGAAGAGACTTTTCATGAAGCCTCTGCAGCACTGGGCTACGATCTGTGGGCGTTAACCCAACAGGGCCCGGCTGAAGAACTGAACAAAACCTGGCAGACCCAGCCTGCGTTGCTGACTGCATCCGTTGCGCTGTATCGTCTGTGGCAGCAGCAGGGCGGTAAAGCACCTGCGATGCTGGCAGGCCATAGCCTTGGCGAATACTCTGCGCTGGTTTGCGCAGGCGTAATCGCATTTGCTGATGCGGTACGTTTGGTTGAAATGCGTGGCAAATTCATGCAAGAAGCGGTACCGGAAGGCACTGGCGGCATGTCTGCTATCATTGGTCTGGATGATGCTTCTATCGCAAAAGCGTGTGAAGAATCTGCCGAAGGCCAAGTTGTTTCTCCGGTTAACTTCAACTCGCCGGGCCAAGTCGTTATCGCAGGTCACAAAGAAGCGGTTGAACGCGCGGGCGCTGCTTGTAAAGCGGCGGGCGCTAAGCGTGCACTGCCACTGCCAGTGAGCGTGCCATCCCACTGTGCGCTGATGAAGCCTGCGGCGGAAAAACTGGCCGTTGAACTGCAAAAAATCACCTTCTCCGCACCGACCATTCCTGTTGTGAATAACGTCGATGTGAAGTGCGAAACCGAAGCCAACGCGATCCGCGATGCGCTGGTTCGCCAACTGTACAGCCCGGTTCAGTGGACCAAAACCGTCGAGTTTATGGCATCCCAGGGCGTAGAGCACCTGTATGAAGTTGGCCCGGGTAAAGTCCTGACCGGTCTGACCAAACGTATTGTAGATACCCTGACTGCGTCGGCGATTAATGAGCCTACCGCGCTGTCAGCGGCACTTGCGCAATAAAAGAGGAAAGCATGAGCTTCGAAGGTAAAATTGCACTGGTAACGGGTGCAAGCCGCGGTATTGGCCGCGCAATCGCTGAAACACTCGCCGCTCGCGGCGCAAAAGTTATCGGCACTGCGACCAGCGAAAACGGTGCGCAGGCGATTAGCGAATACTTGGGTGCGAACGGCAAAGGTCTGATGTTGAATGTGACCGATCCAGCATCTATTGAATCTGTTCTGGAAAAAATTCGTGCGGAATTTGGTGAAGTCGACATTCTGGTTAATAATGCCGGGATTACTCGTGATAACCTGTTAATGCGCATGAAAGATGACGAGTGGAACGATATCATCGAAACCAACCTGTCATCTGTTTTCCGTCTGTCAAAAGCGGTAATGCGCGCTATGATGAAAAAGCGTCATGGGCGTATTATCACTGTCGGTTCTGTGGTTGGTACCATGGGAAATGCAGGTCAGGCAAACTACGCTGCGGCGAAAGCGGGTCTGATCGGCTTCAGTAAATCACTGGCGCGTGAAATTGCGTCACGCGGTATTACTGTAAACGTTGTTGCGCCGGGCTTTATTGAAACGGACATGACGCGTGCGCTGACTGATGAGCAGCGTGCGGGTACGCTGGCAGCAGTTCCTGCGGGGCGCCTTGGTTCCCCAAATGAAATCGCTAGCGCGGTGGCATTTTTAGCCTCCGACGAAGCAAGTTACATCACTGGTGAAACGTTGCACGTTAACGGCGGGATGTATATGGTCTGACCGTGTTTTGCACAAAGTGCTCAGACAACGGGCAATCTACGTATGTCTGAGTATGATTAGTGCAAAATCATTTGCGTTATGAGGGCAAACACCCTCAAAATAGCGTAAAATCGTGGTATGACCTGCCGGGATTTAGTTGCAAATTTTTCAACATTTTATACACTACGAAAACCATCGCGAAAGCGAGTTTTGATAGGAAATTTAAGAGTATGAGCACTATCGAAGAACGCGTTAAGAAAATCATCGGCGAACAGCTGGGCGTTAAGCAGGAAGAAGTGACCAACAATGCTTCCTTCGTTGAAGACCTGGGCGCAGATTCTCTTGACACCGTTGAGCTGGTAATGGCTCTGGAAGAAGAGTTTGATACTGAGATTCCGGACGAAGAAGCTGAGAAAATTACTACTGTTCAGGCTGCCATTGATTACATCAACGGTCACCAGGCGTAAGTGAACATCTCCAGGCGGTCATTCGACCGCCTGAGTTTTATCTTTTTCTCCCTTAAGAATCTATTTTATCCCTCCCTGGAGGACAAACGTGTCTAAGCGTCGTGTAGTTGTGACCGGACTGGGCATGTTGTCTCCTGTCGGCAATACCGTAGAGTCTACCTGGAAAGCTCTCCTTGCCGGTCAGAGTGGCATCAGCCTGATCGACCATTTCGATACTAGCGCCTATGCAACAAAATTTGCTGGCTTAGTAAAGGATTTTAACTGTGATGACATTATCTCGCGCAAAGAACAGCGCAAGATGGATGCCTTCATTCAATATGGAATTGTTGCAGGCTGGCAGGCCATGCAGGATTCTGGCCTCGAGATTACGGAAGAGAACGCTCACCGTATTGGCGCCGCTATCGGCTCCGGTATTGGCGGACTCGGTCTTATCGAAGAAAACCATGCCTCTTTGGTGAATGGTGGCCCGCGTAAGATCAGCCCGTTCTTCGTTCCATCAACCATTGTTAACATGGTGGCAGGTCATCTCACCATCATGTTCGGTTTGCGTGGTCCAAGCATCTCTATCGCCACCGCTTGTACTTCCGGTGTGCATAACATCGGCCAAGCAGCACGCATGATCGCTTATGGCGACGCGGATGCGATGGTTGCTGGTGGTGCAGAAAAAGCCAGTACCCCGCTGGGCGTGGGTGGCTTTGGTGCTGCGCGCGCGCTGTCTACTCGCAACGATAATCCGCAGGCGGCAAGCCGTCCTTGGGATAAAGACCGTGATGGCTTCGTGCTGGGTGACGGTGCGGGTATGGTCGTGCTGGAAGAGTACGAACACGCGAAAAAACGCGGCGCGAAAATTTATGCAGAAGTCGTTGGCTTCGGCATGAGTAGCGACGCTTACCACATGACTTCACCGCCGGAAAACGGTGCGGGTGCTGCGCTGGCGATGGTTAACGCCCTGCGTGACGCGGGTCTTGAAGCGGGCCAGATTGGCTACGTGAATGCCCACGGTACCTCAACGCCTGCTGGCGACAAAGCAGAAACTCAGGCCGTTAAGTCTGTGTTTGGCGATGCCGCAAGCCGTGTGATGGTCAGCTCCACCAAGTCAATGACCGGTCACCTGCTGGGTGCCGCTGGTGCAGTAGAGTCTATCTACTCCATCCTGGCGCTGCGCGATCAGGCCATTCCACCAACCATCAACCTCGATAACCCGGATGAAGGTTGTGACCTGGACTTCGTGCCTCATGAAGCGCGTCAGGTTAGCGGATTGGAGTATGCCCTGTGTAACTCCTTCGGCTTTGGTGGTACCAACGGTTCACTGATCTTTAAAAAGATCTGAGCCTGATTATCCGCTAGCCCTTACGCTGTCGGATAACGCCGTGATTAAGGCCCGCATGTCGGGCCTTTTTTATTCGGCTTTCTCTGCTTGTTCAATGCGTTCCATCTTGCGAAACTACCCGCCCATCAGTAAGGAGCCGCTATGTTCTTAATTAATGGCCTCGAGCAAAACACTCTTGCGGTAAATGACCGTGCGACGCAGTTTGGTGACGGTAGTTTCACTACGGCGCGTATCGTTGACGGGCGGGTTATGATGCTTGCCGCCCATATTGATCGCCTACAGCAGGCCTGTTCACGCCTTTCAATTACGTTTAACGACTGGCAGCTTTTGGCGCAAGAAATGTCATCGCTGGCTGTTTTGCAAGGGCACGGCGTCCTTAAAGTGATTATCAGCCGTGGAGCAGGGGGAAGGGGCTACAGCGGCAGCGCCTGCCATTCGCCCACCCGCATTCTCGCCACTTCGGCGATGCCAGACCACTATACTCAATGGAAAGCGACGGGGATTACCCTTGCGCTGAGTCCCGTGACGCTGGGGCGTAATCCGTATCTTGCCGGAATAAAACACCTCAACCGTCTTGAGCAGGTGCTGATTCGTTCTCATCTTGAACAGACAAACGCCGATGAGGCCCTTGTTCTTGACAGTGACGGGTGGCTTACGGAATGCTGTGCCGCAAATTTATTCTGGCGTTGCGGACAGGACGTGTTCACGCCGCGCCTCGACAGCGCTGGGGTCAACGGCGTAATGCGCCAGTTTATTATGGCAAGCTTGGCACGCTCGTCTTATCGCGTTGTCGAAGTTAACGTGCGGCCTGAGGCGATAAGCCAGGCCGACGAAGTTGTGATTTGTAATGCGTTGATGCCGATAGTACCCGTTCAGCGCTATGCGGAGCAGCAGTGGCCTGCCCGCGAACTCTATCAATTTTTAGCCCCACTTTGTGAGTCGTCTGATTAGCATGAAAAGAATGTTACGCTTTGTCTTGTTAGTAATCATCGTCCTCGGCATTGCTGCCGGCGTGGGCATGTGGAAAGTTCGGCAGCTGGCTGACAGCGCGCTGCTGATTAAAGACGAAACCATCTTCACGCTGAAACCTGGCACGGGTCGTCTGGCGCTTGGCAACCAGCTGTATGCGGAAAAAGTGCTGAACCGTCCGCGGGTGTTCCAGTGGCTGCTGCGTTTAGAGCCCGAGCTTTCACACTTTAAGGCGGGGACTTACCGTCTTACGCCGCAAATGACCGTTCGCGAGATGCTACAGCTGTTGGCGAGCGGCAAAGAGGCGCAGTTCCCGCTGCGTTTTGTCGAAGGCATGCGTTTAAGTGACTATCTCAAACAGCTGCGCGAGTCGCCGTATATCAAGCACACCCTCAGCGACGATAAGTATGCGACGGTGGCGCAGACGTTAAAATTAGATAACCCGGAATGGGTTGAAGGTTGGTTCTGGCCTGATACTTGGATGTATACCGCCAATACCAGCGACGTGGCGATCCTCAAACGCGCTCATCAAAAAATGGTCGCGCAGGTTGATAAAATCTGGGACGGGCGAGCGGAAAATCTGCCGTATCATGATAAAAATCAGCTGGTCACCATGGCGTCGATCATCGAAAAAGAGACGGCGGTGGCCGAGGAGCGCGATCGTGTCGCCTCGGTGTTTATCAACCGTCTGCGTATTGGTATGCGGCTGCAAACCGACCCGACCGTCATTTATGGCATGGGTGAAAGCTACAATGGCAAGCTCTCACGTAAAGATCTCGAGACGCCAACCGCGTATAATACCTACACCATTTCCGGCATGCCGCCGGGTGCCATTGCCAGTCCGGGCGAAGCGTCATTGAATGCCGCGGCGCATCCGGCAAAAACGCCGTACCTTTATTTTGTTGCGGACGGCAAAGGCGGGCATACGTTTAATACCAATCTTGCGGGCCATAACCGGTCGGTGCAGGAGTATCTGAAAGTGCTAAAGGATAAAAATGCGCAGTAATTACATCGTCATTGAAGGGCTGGAAGGGGCGGGTAAAACAACCGCGCGGGACGTGGTTGTGGAGACGCTGCGCGAGCTTGGCGTCAACGACCTGCTGTTCACCCGTGAACCAGGCGGTACCGTACTGGCCGAAAAGTTGCGGAGCTTGGTGCTGGATATTAAGTCGGTTGGCGATGAAGTGATTACGGATAAAGCCGAAGTGCTGATGTTTTATGCCGCGCGTGTCCAACTCGTTGACAGCATCATAAAACCTGCGCTGGCGAACGGTCAGTGGGTTATTGGCGACCGCCATGACCTTTCCACTCAGGCGTACCAAGGCGGCGGGCGCGGTATCGACAGCCACATGCTGGCTACGTTGCGTGATGCGGTGTTGGGCGACTTTCGTCCCAACCTGACAATTTATCTCGACGTCACGCCGGAAGTGGGCCTCAAACGCGCCCGTGCGCGCGGTGAGCTGGACCGAATTGAACAAGAGTCGTTGAACTTCTTCAATCGTACCCGGGCGCGTTATCTTGAGCTGGCGGCCGCCGACGACAGTATCATCACCATTGATGCCACTCAGTCACTTGAGAAGGTGATGAGCGACATTCGCGCTGCGGTGATCGGCTGGTTTGCGGAGCAGCAGGCATGAAATGGTATCCGTGGTTACGCCCACCGTTTGAGCAGCTTACCGCAAGCTATCAGGCTGGACGGGGTCACCACGCGCTGCTGATTCAGGCGCGCGCGGGAATGGGCGGCGATTCACTTGCTTACGCCATTACCCGTCTGTTGATGTGTCATCAGCCCGACGGCCATAAAAGCTGTGGTCAGTGCCATAGCTGCCAACTGATGCAGGCGGGGACACACCCGGATTATTACGCATTGCAGCCTGAAAAAGGCAAAAGTACCTTGGGTATTGATGCCGTGCGTAGCGTTAATGAAAAACTCTACGAACACGCCCGCTTGGGCGGCGCAAAGGTGGTGTGGATTGCTGACGCCACGCTGCTCACCGAAGCTGCGGCCAATGCGCTGTTAAAAACGCTGGAAGAACCGCCAAAAAATACGTGGTTCTTCTTGGCCTGTGAAGAACCCGCGCGTCTTCTGGCAACCCTGCGTAGTCGCTGCCGTTTCTTCCATTTGGCACCGCCGAGCGAGCAATATGCCTTGGCGTGGCTGGAGCGCGAAGTGACCGCGCCGCGTGACATGCTGCTGACCGCGCTGCGCCTGTGCGATCATGCGCCAGCGGCGGCGTGCGAACTGTTAGCCAAAGAAACATGGGATGCGCGTGAAAAACTGTGTCAGGCGCTAACCAGCAGCTTAAACAGCGGTGACTGGCTGGCGCTTTTGCCGGCGTTGAACCATGATTCAGCGGTACAGCGGCTCCATTGGCTATCCTCGTTGTTGCTTGATGCGCTTAAGCAGCAACAGCGGATCACGCGCCAGACCAACGTCGATAATCAGGCACTGGTCAATCAGCTAGCCCTGACGCTGTCGGCTGCACGCCTCCAGGCTATTGCTGCTGATGCCTGTGTTTGCCGCGAACAGTTGCTGAGCGTCACCGGGCTCAATCGTGAATTAATTCTCACCGAGCGCCTACTGCGTTGGGAACAGTATTTGCAACCTGGCGCATTACTGCCAGTACCCCACCTCTAAGAGAGACATTATGTTTTTAGTCGACTCGCACTGCCATCTTGATGGCCTTGATTATCAATCCCTGCATAAAGACGTTAACGACGTGATGGCGAAAGCCGCCGCGCGTGATGTCCGTTTTGCCTTAGCTGTTGCCACCACCTTGCCCGGCTATCGGCAGATGCGTGAGCTAGTAGGCGAACGCCCGGAAGTGGTGTTCTCCTGCGGCGTGCATCCTCTGAATCAGGACGAACCGTACGATGTAGAAGATCTCCGTCGTATGGCGGCAGAAGAGGGCGTCGTGGCAATGGGCGAAACCGGGTTGGATTATTTTTATACTCCGGAAACTAAGCCCCAGCAGCAGCTGTCATTTCGTCAACATATCCAGATAGGCCGTGAGCTGAATAAGCCCGTGATTGTGCACACCCGCGATGCCCGTGCCGATACGTTGGCTATCCTGCAAGAAGAAAAGGTGATGGATTGCGGCGGTGTACTACACTGTTTCACGGAAGATACTGAGACTGCGGGTAAGCTTTTGGATATGGGGTTCTATATCTCTTTTTCGGGGATTGTGACCTTCCGCAACGCGGAACAGCTGCGCGAGGCCGCGCGTTACGTTCCTCTGGACCGACTGCTGGTTGAGACCGACTCTCCTTACTTAGCACCGGTTCCTCATCGTGGCAAAGAGAACCAGCCAGCGATGGTCCGTGACGTTGCAGAATACATGGCTGTATTGAAGGGCGTTAGCATCGAACAGCTGGCGCAACAGACGACGGACAACTTCGCAAACCTCTTCCATATCGATCCCGCCCGCCTGCAATCTTGCTGATTTTTTGGCTTATTTTAATGCTCGTAATTAATGGTTAAAGCGAGTACAGTTCACCGCCGTAAAACCGGCGGTGAATGTTAATCCTGCAACATATAGACACGTATATTGTAAAGAAGATTAAGTTTTAACGCCGTAGCTCTTTGAAACGTGATAGCCGTCAAACAAAAACCGAGTGATTTATTTTACTCTGTGTAATAAATAAAGGGCGCTTTAGATGCCCTGTCCCTGGTGAGTCTCTCCCCACTCACTAATGCGTGAAAACGTAGATAAAAGTACAAATACTCAGGAGCACTCCTAATTATGTTTAAGAATGCATTTGCTAACCTGCAGAAGGTCGGTAAATCGCTGATGCTGCCGGTTTCCGTGCTGCCTATCGCAGGTATCCTGCTGGGCGTCGGTTCCGCAAACTTCAGCTGGCTGCCAGCCGTCGTTTCTCATGTTATGGCAGAAGCAGGCGGTTCTGTTTTTGCTAACATGCCGCTTATCTTCGCTATCGGTGTGGCATTAGGCTTCACCAATAACGACGGTGTATCCGCACTCGCCTCCGTCGTCGCTTACGGCATCATGGTGAAAACCATGGCTGTGGTTGCGCCACTGGTACTGCATCTGCCGGCCGAAGAAATTGCCGCTAAACACTTGGCTGATACCGGTGTTCTTGGCGGTATCATCTCCGGTGCTATTGCTGCGTACATGTTCAATCGCTTCTACCGTATCAAGCTGCCAGAATATCTGGGCTTCTTTGCCGGTAAGCGTTTTGTTCCGATTATCTCAGGTCTGGCCGCGATCTTTACCGGCGTAGTCCTGTCCTTCATCTGGCCACCAATCGGTACGGCTATCCAGACCTTCTCTCAGTGGGCGGCTTACCAGAACCCGGTTGTGGCGTTTGGTATCTACGGCTTCATCGAGCGTTGCCTGGTGCCATTTGGTCTGCACCATATCTGGAACGTTCCATTCCAGATGCAAATTGGTGAATACACCAACGCAGCAGGCCAGGTCTTCCATGGCGACATTCCTCGCTACATGGCAGGCGACCCAACTGCGGGCAAACTGTCCGGCGGCTTCCTGTTCAAAATGTACGGCCTGCCAGCTGCAGCTATTGCTATTTGGCATTCAGCAAAACCAGAAAACCGCGCGAAAGTGGGCGGTATTATGATCTCCGCTGCGTTGACCTCGTTCCTGACCGGTATTACCGAGCCAATCGAGTTCTCCTTCATGTTCGTTGCGCCGATCCTGTACATCATCCACGCGATTCTGGCGGGTCTGGCATTCCCTATCTGTATTCTGCTGGGTATGCGTGACGGTACGTCGTTCTCACACGGCCTTATCGACTTTATCGTACTGTCCGGTAACAGCAGCAAACTGTGGCTGTTCCCGATCGTCGGTATTTGCTATGCGATCGTGTACTACGTTGTCTTCCGTGTGCTGATTAAAGCACTGGACCTGAAAACTCCGGGCCGTGAAGATAACACTGAAGATGCTAAAGCAACCGCAACCAGTGAAATGGCTCCGGCGCTGATTGCAGCCTTCGGCGGTAAAGAAAACATCACGAACCTTGATGCATGTATCACCCGTCTGCGCGTCAGCGTAGCTGACGTAGCAAAAGTTGATCAGGCTGGCCTGAAGAGACTGGGCGCTGCAGGTGTGGTTGTTGCAGGTTCCGGCGTTCAGGCAATCTTCGGTACTAAATCCGATAACCTGAAAACCGAGATGGACGACTACATTCGCAATAACTAAGTTATTGGTAGTCGCAGTATTGGGGAGACTAAGGCAGCCGAATGGCTGCCTTTTTTATGTCCAGAGCGGGGTGCCGGATGGCGGCTGCGCCTTATCCGGCCTACATGTTATGCAGCCGTAGGCTGGATAAGCGTGAGCGCCATCCGGCAAAAAAAAGGAGCCTATTGGCTCCTTTCCATTTCATCCTAGCCCGTTAGAACTGATAGCTTGCCGTCACGCTAACGTTGCGCGGTTCGCCATAAACAATAGAACCGTCGATATTGGTATCGTAGGTTTTATCGAACAGGTTGTTCAGGTTGCCCTGTACGGAGAAGTTTTTGGTCACCTGGTAGCGGGTGAACAAATCAACCAGCGCGTAGCTGCCTTGCTCGGCACGGAAGGTGCCATACGCGGTCACGGTGTCTTTATAGATACGGTTTTGCCAGTTTACCCCACCGCCGACGGTCAGTTCAGGCATGGCCGGCAGACGGTAGCGGGTGAACAGTTTCACGCTGGTGCGTGGCAGGTTCGGGTTCACCGCGTTGCCTTCGTTGTCTTCAGCAACATAGCGGGTCGCACCAAAGGTCATCTGCCAGTTATCGGTCAGCGCACCGTTGATTTCAAACTCAACGCCTTTGCTGACGGTGCCGTCGACGGTGGTATAGGCATTTTCACCGTTGCCGCCGGAAATTGGCACACCACTATCTTGTCCCAGGTTATCCTGCTCAATGCGGAATACCGCAAGGCTGGTGGTCAGACGGCTGTCCAACCAGTCGGATTTAAGCCCCATCTCGTAGTTGTTGCCGGTGATTGGCTTCAGGTATGTGCCCGAGCTGTCACGGACGTTCTGCGGCTGGAAGATGGAGGTGTAGCTGGCGTAAGTTGACCAGTTATCGTTAATGTCAAAAACCAGACCCGCGTACGGCGTCGTATGGTTTTGCTCCATGTTGTAGGTCAGCGTATCCACGCTCCAATTGGTGTAACGCGCACCAACAATCAGGTGCAGTGGGTCAGCAAGCGTAATGCGCGTAGCGGCGTACAGCGACTTCATGCGCGTGGTGTCATCTTGCGCTAGGCTCTGCGGTTTCCAGTTGGTTTCTGGGAAGCTGGCGCTGTTGAAGTTATCAAAGTTGCCAATCTGGTCTGGGAAGACGTTATCCCAAGAGCTGAAGTAGCGGTTGTTCTGTTTGCTGTAGCTGCCACCCAGCATCAGGTTATGCTGGCGGCCGAACAAGTCGTAGCTGCCGTCGGCGTACAGGTCCAGCGCATCCACTTTACGTTTGCCGCTGTTCCAGCCGGTGCCACCTACGTACTCATAATCCGGGCCGTAGCTGCCATACGGACCAATCAATTTACCGTCAGCTTTGTTAACGTAGGCATCGATGTACATCATTTTGCTGTCGAACTTCACCTCGGAATGGGTGGCGTTTAACGTGGCCTGCCAGGTATCGGCAAAGCGCTGCGTTAGCGTCATGAAGACTTTGTTGATGTCTTTATCGTTGTAGGCCCAATCCGGTGAGGTACTGTGTGCGCGGTCGTAATGATTGGTGCTGCCGTCAGTGTTCCAGCGCGGCAGGCCGCCCCAGGTTGGGCTGTCGATATTTATACGTTGATATTCATATCCCACCGACATGCTGGTGGTGTCCCCCAGATCCGCATCTAAGATCCCGGAGAAGAAAATTTTGTCGTTGTTGTAGCGGTCGAGCCAGGAGTCGTTGTTCTGGTAACCGGCAACAATACGCGCGCGAATATTGCCATCTTCGGTCAGCGGGCTTTGCAGGTCGGTGACGTAACGTTGCTTATTCCAGCTACCATATTCAGCGGAAATATCGCCTTTAAATTCTTTGCTGGTGGCGTGTTTACGGATCATGTTAATGGAGGCGGAAGGATTCCCCGTCCCGGTCATGAGGCCATTCGCCCCACGTACCACTTCCACACGTTCGAACAACGCGGTATCGGAGAGCGCGTCACCTAGGTTCCAGCGCGATTCAAAATAGGTCGGAATGCCATCGACCATGTAGTTATCAATTTGAAAGCCGCGAGAGAAGTAGCTGGTACGGTCGGAGTCAGCCTGACTGCTGGTGATGCCAATGGTATTGTTCATCACGTCACCAAGCGTTTGCAGCTGCTGATCTTGCATACGTTGTTCGTTGATGATGCTAACCGATTGCGGAATATCGCGCTGAACCATCTGCATCTTAGTCCCTGCAGTGGTGGCTTTTACGCTGTAGTCCTGATCTTGTGTATCGCTGCTGTTGTCCGCTGAGCCTTCAACAATGATAGTGTCTTCGGTCTTATCCGCTGCGTGACCAATCTGAGGATAAAGAGCCAGTGCGATGCCCATGGCGAGCAGGGACGGAGCGATACGCCCATCCCGGGTGTTGGAAGTGAAAGACATGATAAGTCCTTAATCTAACGGTAGTTATTATTCTCCGAGGCTCTGCGGCCGCGGTCGATTTATGCCACTCGCAAATCTGCGTTGTGAATGCAAATGAGAAATATACGCATTTTTATTGAGATGTAAACAAAAGTAAGCAGAGAAATTAAGCAAAATAAAACGGGTTTTCACTACGTCAATGGTGATAAGGGGAGGGGATTGTTGAGGAAAAAGACTGGATAGTGCTGCGCTTATCCGGCCGACAATCAGGGAACGTTTGCCGGATAAGCGATGGATTACCCTCAGGCGAGGGCGTTTTCTTCGAGCTGGTGCATAAACTGGCGAACCCAGTCCATACGGGTTTTCCGATCGCCGAGCTCTTGGAAGAACTTCAGTCGGGTTGGGCCGTCCAGACGGAAGTGTTGCGGCTGTTTTTGCAGTAGCCCAATAAGCCATGTTGGGTTGACATGGTTCTTCTCGGCAAATTCAATCACGCCGCCTTTTTCATTGCCTTCCAGCTTACGGATCCCCAGCTTTTGCGCCTGCTGGCGCAGACGGGCGATATCCAGCAGGTTGCGCGCCGCATCTGGCAGCAGGCCAAAGCGATCAATGAGCTCGACTTTAATCTCATCAAGCTCGTTTTCGCCTTTGGCACTGGCAATGCGTTTGTAGAAGGATAAACGCGTATTCACATCCGGAATATAGTCATCCGGTAACAGCGATGGCATCCGCAGCTCAACCTCGGTTTGCTGGCTGGTGAGATCTTCCAGCGATGGCTCGCGGCCTTCCTTCAGCGCATCGACGGCATTTTCCAGCATCTCCATATACAGCGAGAAACCGATAGATTCCATCTGCCCGCTTTGTCCTTCACCCAGCAGTTCGCCCGCGCCACGAATTTCCAGATCGTGCGTCGCCAGCGCAAAACCGGCGCCTAAATCTTCCAGCGAAGCGATGGCTTCCAGACGTTTTTGTGCATCGGTAGTCATTGCTTTTGGATGCGGCGTCAGCAGCCAGGCGTAGGCCTGGTGATGAGAACGGCCGACACGCCCGCGCAGCTGATGCAGCTGTGCTAGGCCGAAATGGTCGGCGCGCTCAATGATAATTGTGTTGGCGGTTGGAATATCGATACCGGTTTCGATGATGGTGGTACACACCAGCACATTAAAACGCTGGTGGTGGAAGTCATTCATCACCCGTTCCAGCTCGCGCTCACGCATCTGGCCATGGCCGATGGCAATGCGTGCTTCCGGCACCAGTTCTGCCAACGTATCGGCTTTTTTCTGGATGTTTTCCACGTCGTTGAACAGGTAATACACCTGACCCCCGCGCAGTGTTTCACGCAAAATCGCCTCGCGAACCACCAGAGCGTCATATTCACGAACGAAGGTTTTTACCGCCAGGCGACGTGCCGGTGGCGTGGCAATGATTGACAGGTCGCGCATGCCGCTCATCGCCATATTCAGGGTTCGCGGAATAGGGGTAGCGGTGAGGGTCAAAATATCGACGTCGGCGCGCATCGCTTTGATACGCTCCTTGTGACGAACGCCGAAGCGGTGCTCTTCATCGACGATGAGCAGACCAAGATCGCGGAGCTTTACGTCGCTCTGCAGCAGCTTGTGGGTGCCGATCAGAATATCGATTTTGCCTTCAGCGGCTTCTTGCAGAATCTGTGTTTGCTCTTTGGCGCTGCGGAAACGGGACAGCATCTCGATACGCACCGGCCAATTGGCAAAGCGATCGCGGAAGTTATCGTAGTGCTGCTGAGCCAGCAGGGTCGTTGGTACCAGCACCGCTACCTGCTTGTGGTTTTCAACCGCCAGGAAGGCCGCGCGCATCGCCACTTCGGTTTTGCCAAAGCCAACGTCGCCACACACCAAGCGATCCATTGCCAGCGGCTGGCACATATCGCTGAGCACGGCATTAATGGCCTGCGCTTGGTCCGGCGTGGTTTCAAACGGGAAGCTGTCGCAGAACAGCTGATACTGCTCGCGGTCGTGTTTAAAGGCAAAACCTTCCTTCGCGGCGCGCTGGGCGTAGATATCCAGTAACTCTGCTGCCACGTCGCGGACTTTCTCGGCGGCTTTTTGCCGTGCGCGTGACCATGCGTCGCCGCCCAATTTATGCAGCGGCGCGCTTTCGTCTGCGCCACCGGCGTAGCGGCTAATCAAATGCAGTGAGGACACCGGGACGTAAAGCTTGGCGTCGTTGGCGTACATCAGCATCAGGTATTCGGCGGTGATCCCGCCGGTTTCCAGCGTTTGCATTCCGGCATAGCGGCCGACACCGTGTTCAAGATGCACCACCGGCTGGCCAATATGCAGCTCGGCAAGGTTGCGAATTAAGGTATCGGGGTTGATGGTCCGACGTGCATCCTGACGGCGACGGGCCACGCGCTCACCGAGCAAATCGCTTTCGCAAATCAGCGCCCGGTTGTTTTGCGTATCGATAAATCCGTGCTCAGCCGCACCGAGCATCAGATAGCGCTGGTTACCTGCGGCGTCATCCAGACGCTCAATGCGTTTTGGCGCGAGTTTAATCCGCGCCAGCAACTCGCCAAGCGCTTCACGCCGCCCCTCACTTTCCACCGAAAAAATCACCGGGCCGGTAAAGCTCTCGACGAATTTTCGCAGGTTCTCCAGTGGGGATTTATTCTGTGCCTGCACCGAAAGGTCCGGCAGCGGCTGGAAGCCCAGATTAACGTGGGCCGCCTTTTTGGCCAGATGTTCGGTTTTAAGCTGGATTCGCGGCCATTTTTTCAGCTCGCTATTAAGCTCTTCGGTGCGCAGCCATAGTTGGGCTGGCGGCAACAGCGGACGCATAGGATCGACGCCGCGATTTTCAAAACGCGCCTGTGCATCAGTCTGGAAACGGTTGGCGCTGGCTTCGATGTCGCCGGTATTCACCAACAGTGTGTTGGCCGGGAAATAGCTGAACAGCGCTGGCAGCGGCTCACTAAAGAATAGCGGTTGCCAATATTCGATGCCCGCCGGT
This sequence comes from Kluyvera sp. STS39-E, assembly GCF_040932435.1. Taxonomy (NCBI): domain Bacteria; kingdom Pseudomonadati; phylum Pseudomonadota; class Gammaproteobacteria; order Enterobacterales; family Enterobacteriaceae; genus Kluyvera; species Kluyvera sp. STS39-E. The sequence continues at coordinate 59,969 of NZ_JBFQGA010000003.1, forward strand.
AGCGTGCCTTTGCTGACCTGCTGATAGATATGCTCCGCGTCGCGCTTGACGTCGAACTTATCGCGCCACTGGCTGCGGAACAGCTCAATGGCCGTTTTGTCGGTCGGAAATTCGTGGGCCGGAAGCAGGTTAATGGCTTCGACTTCTTCCAGCGTGCGCTGACTGTCGACGTCGAAGACGCGCAGGCTGTCGATTTCATCATCGAAAAAATCCAGTCGGTACGGCTGATCGCTGCCCATTGGATAGAGGTCAAGCAACGCGCCACGGGTGGCATATTCACCGTGTTCCATGACCTGATCGACATGACGATAGCCCGCGCTATCAAGCTGACTGCGTAGAGCGTCACGCGATAGCCGTTGACCTTTTTTCATCACCAGCGCGTGGCCGTGCAGGAAAGCGTGCGGGCAAACGCGCTGCATGAGGGTGCTTACTGGGACGATCAGCACGCCGCGTTGCATGGTTGGCAGTTGGTAGAGCGTTGATAGACGTGAGGAGATAATGTCCTGATGCGGGGAGAAACTGTCATAAGGCAGCGTTTCCCAGTCGGCAAGGTTCATCACCAGCGTATCGGTGAACTGACCGATTTCATCATGTAAACGTAGGGCGTTTTGCATATCCGGGGCGATTAACACCACCGGGCCGGGATGCTGTTCGGCTATCTCTGCAACCAGCGTGGCGCAGGCGGCACCGGTTAGTTCGCCAAGCAGACGCTGTTCGCCAGCTTTCGTGGGTAGGGCATAACGGGCATGTTCAGGCATAGTCAGCGCACGTTCTCCAGAAAAAAAACCGTGTTATTCACGGTAATAATATCAATTTTATGATCTTATTATCCGTGATGGCGGCGGGAGTGCAACCGCTGAAAATGACGATATTGCCTCAGATAAGCGGTTTACGCTGTCGGCTGAGTTTGCGGTATTGCTGTGGCGACATGCCGACCAGCTTACTGAATGTGCTGTAAAAACGGCTGCTCGAGCGAAAGCCAGCGGTCATGGCGACGTCGAGAATGGTTTTATCGGTGTCGCTCAACAGGGCGCGCACGTGGTTGATACGCATCGCGGTGATGTACTGCTTTAAGGTGAGCTGCATCACCCGCTGGAAAATGCCCATCGCATAGTTGGCGTTGAGTTTAACGTGATCCGCGACGTCGTTAATGGTCAGCGCCTGATCGTAATTGTCGGCAATAAATCCCAGCATCTGACTGACATAAAACTGCGCATGGCGCGAGACGCTATTTTTATGCGTTCGTGATGTTTTATTGAGCAAAATAGGCTGCCAGCCTGACAGACTAAAGCGCTTGAGCATCAGGCCGATTTCATCGACGGCGAGCTGACGTACCTGCTCATTTGGGCTGCTCATCTCCTGCTGCCAGCGCAGAATTTCAAAGGTGCTGAGCTGCTGAGTCGCTAACGACTTAATCACCATTCCGTGGGTGACATGGTTAATCAACTCGCGGTCAAGCGGCCAAGAAAGGAACTGGTGCATTGGCAGGCTGAAAATAGCCATCTGCTGGCAATGGCCGATATGCGTGAGCTGATGCGGAGTGCAGGCCCAGAACATGGTGATATGGCCTTGCTCTATCCGCACGACTTCGTTGTTGATCAGGTATTCCACGTCACCGTCAAACGGTACGTTGACTTCCACTTGTCCGTGCCAGTGGCTGGTGGGCATCACGTGCGGGCGGCGAAGCTCAATATCCATACGCTGATATTCGGAATAGAGCGACAACGGACTACGGGTCTGTTTTTCATCGCCATTGCACATATGCGGATCGGGCGGGAGAAAGATTATCGGCTCGGTACTCATCGTAACTCCATTTCCTGAATTATCAGAATCATGCCAGCTTTTGCCGAGTCGCGCCGAGGATCCGGGCACAAATTCAGCATCTGATATTGATAATAGAATGAAAGCGAGGCCGGATACTCTGCTTTTCCGGTGATTTTGTCCCAAAACCTCAGATCTCAATCTGGCTCGCATAGGATCTGAGTTTATGGGAATGCTCCTTACGGAAGCTGGAAGTTTTTCGCCGAACCGCATGCCACCATTATCTCGTTCACTACTGTTTCGGGAGAGTCATGATGGCAGCACCAAAAATTACGTTTATCGGCGCAGGTTCGACCATTTTCGTTAAGAATATCCTTGGCGATGTGTTTCATCGCGAGGCGTTAAAGTCGGCGCATATCGCGCTGATGGATATCGACGAGAAGCGCTTAGAAGAGTCGCACATTGTTGTGCGTAAACTGATGGACTCCGCCGGTGCATCGGGGCACATCACCTGCCATACCCAGCAGCGAGCGGCGCTGCAGGATGCTGATTTTGTCGTTGTCGCCTTCCAGATTGGCGGCTACGAGCCATGCACCGTGACCGATTTTGAGGTCTGTAAACGTCACGGACTTGAGCAAACCATCGCCGATACGCTCGGTCCTGGCGGCATTATGCGCGCGCTGCGCACCATTCCACATCTTTGGCAAATCTGTGACGACATGACGGAAGTGTGCCCGAATGCCACCATGCTCAACTACGTCAACCCGATGGCGATGAATACCTGGGCAATGTATGCCCGCTATCCGCACATCAAGCAGGTCGGGCTGTGCCACTCGGTGCAGGGGACTGCGGAAGAGCTGGCGCGTGATCTGGATATTGACCCATCCACGCTTCGCTATCGCAGCGCCGGGATTAACCATATGGCGTTTTACCTCGAGCTTGAGCGCAAAACCGCCGACGGTCATTACGTGGATTTGTACCCGGAACTGCTGGCGGCCTATGAGTCTGGGCAGGCGCCAAAGCCCAACCTGCACGGCAATGATCGCTGCCAAAATATTGTGCGCTACGAAATGTTCAAAAAGCTGGGCTATTTCGTCACCGAGTCTTCGGAACACTTTGCCGAATATACACCGTGGTTTATCAAGCCGGGACGCGAAGACCTGATTGCCCGCTATAAAGTGCCGTTGGATGAGTATCCGAAACGCTGCGTTGAGCAGTTGGCAAACTGGCATAAAGAGCTAGAAGAGTACAAAACCGCCGAACGGATCGACATTAAGCCGTCGCGAGAGTACGCCAGCACCATCATGAATGCGCTATGGACCGGCGAGCCGAGCGTGATTTATGGCAACGTGCGTAACGATGGGCTTATCGACAATCTGCCGCAGGGCAGCTGCGTTGAAGTAGCCTGCCTCGTTGATGCCAACGGTATTCAGCCAACTAAAGTGGGCACCATTCCCGCGCATCTGGCGGCGATGATGCAGACCAATATTAACGTCCAAACGCTGCTGACGGAGGCGATCCTAACGGAAAACCGCGACCGCGTTTACCACGCCACGATGATGGACCCGCACACCGCGGCGGTATTAGGCATTGAAGAAATTTATGCGCTGGTGGATGACCTGATTGCCGCTCATGGAAATTGGCTCCCGGCCTGGCTGCACCGCTAAAAAATGATGGCGCCGGGCAAAGTATCCGGCGCTTTACCTCTTCCTAATAACAGAAGGCGGGCGCTGGTAACAGTGACCCGGTACCCTATGAGCATCTCTCTGAAAACAAAGCTAAGTTACGGATTCGGTGCGTTTGGTAAGGATTTCGCCATCGGCATCGTTTACATGTACCTGATGTATTACTACACCGATGTGGTGGGGCTGTCGGTTGGCTTGGTGGGCACGCTGTTTCTCGTGGCGCGTATCTGGGATGCGGTCAACGATCCGATTATGGGCTGGATAGTGAATGCCACCCGCACACGGTGGGGGAAATTTAAACCGTGGATTTTTGTCGGCACGCTCGCTAACTCACTGGTGCTGTTCTTGTTATTCAGCGCCCATCTATTTGAAGGCACCGCGCAGGTGGTGTTTGTCTGCGTCACCTACATTCTGTGGGGGATGACCTATACCATCATGGACATTCCTTTCTGGTCGCTGGTGCCGACGATTACGCTCGATAAGCGCGAACGCGAGCAACTGGTGCCGTATCCCCGTTTTTTTGCAAGCCTGGCAGGGTTTGTGACGGCGGGTATCACGCTGCCGTTTGTGAGCGCAGTCGGCGGGGCGGATCGCGGTTTCGGTTTCCAGATGTTCACGCTGGTGCTGATCGGCTTCTTTATCGTCTCGACCCTCGTCACGCTGCGCAACGTGCATGAAGTGTTTTCCTCCGATAATGATGCCTCCGGCGACAGTTCTCGCCTGACGCTAAAAGGGATCGTCGCGCTGATCTACAAAAACGATCAGCTCTCCTGCCTGCTGGGTATGGCGCTGGCCTACAATATCGCCTCAAACATTATTACCGGTTTTGCGATTTACTATTTCACCTATGTCATCGGCGATGCGGCGCTGTTCCCGTACTATCTGTCCTACGCAGGGGCGGCGAACTTACTCACACTGATCCTCTTTCCACGACTGGTGAATGCATGGTCGCGGCGCGTGCTATGGGCCGCGGCATCCATTCTGCCGGTTATTAGCTGCGCGGGATTGTTTGCCATGGCGCTGGCGGGATATCACAATGCGCCGATGATTATCGTGGCAGGGGTGTTCCTTAACGTCGGTACGGCGCTGTTCTGGGTGCTTCAGGTGATCATGGTGGCGGATACCGTAGACTACGGCGAATTCAAGCTGCACATCCGCTGCGAAAGCATTGCCTACTCGGTACAGACCATGGTGGTGAAAGGCGGCTCGGCGTTTGCCGCCTTTTTCATCGCCGTGGTGTTGGGCATTATTGGCTATACCCCGAACGTGGCGCAGTCGGCGCAAACTGTTCAGGGCATGCAGTTTATTATGATTGTGCTACCGGCGCTGTTCTTCATTGTCACGCTGGTGTTGTACTTCCGCTATTACCGTCTGAACGGCGATACGCTGCGCAAGGTGCAGATCCACCTGTTGGATAAGTATCGTAAAGTGCCTCAGCCCGCCGTGGTGCTGGGCAAACCGGTCACGGTGTCCGGTGTGGCTCGCAATGTGCAGGCATAATCATGGAGTGGACATCTTGGATTGGCTATTTGGCCGCTGGCCTCACCACGCTCTCTTTTTTGCCGCAGGCCGTTAAGGTCATTACCACCCGTAATACCCAAGGCATCTCGGGGTTGATGTACGTGATGTTTGTTTGTGGGCTGGTGATGTGGCTGATTTACGGCGTGATGATTGAAGATACGGCGGTCAGTATGGCGAATTTTTTGACGCTGCTGTTTGCCTTGCCGATTTTGATTATTAAATTGCGACGAGGGTAGATTACGCCGGATGGCGCTGCGCTTATCCGGCCTACGGGGATGTGGTTGTAGGCCGGATAAGGCGCAAGCGCCGCCATCCGGCAATCACGTGGACGGAATTAACCGGTAACGTTGCAACTGGCGGCAATGGACGCCGGCCAGCAAAAGCACCGTGGTCAGCGCGCCGAGCAGGGCGCAGAGCATATCCGACTGGGTATCCCACGGATCGCCCTGAGTGCCGAGGAAATCATCGGCACCTTGTCCCATCGCCAGCGCGGCCCACCATTCAATCAGCTCGTAGGTGGCGCTGATAGCCAACGCAACGCAGCAGACGAGAAACGCCAACATCTTGCGGCCACGAACAAACATCCCGCGAGCCAAAATTTCGCGCGCCGCCAGCGCTGGAACCAGCCCTTGGAAGAAATGACCCAGCTTATCGTACGGATTACGGTCTAGGTTCAGCCATGCCTGCACATCAAAACCGACCGGCACCTTCGCGTAGGTATACTGGCCCCCGACCATCAAAATAATGGCATGAAAGAAAATCAGCGTGTAGAGCAGCGGCGTCAACGGGTAACGTTTAGCCGTCAGCAGCAGAACGGGAACGATGATAATCACCGGCGTGACTTCCATAATCCAAGTCACTTTCTCGGTGGCGCTGACGCCGGTGTAGATAAGAAACAGCGCTAACAGCAGGGCACCGGAGTATAAGAACAGCGGATTCAATGTACGGATCATCATGAAATCGCAAGTAAAGGGAAAACGACACTATTGACCGCCACGGCGGAAATTTCAATGTTCGTGTTGTGGCGTCTGCCGAATGTCAGGCTTCGCTTACGGTTCAGTCATTTACCCATTGCGCTTTCGCTTATATACTCGTCCTTCTGCTATCAGCAACCAGACGGATTACATGTACCAACCTGTCGCACTATTTATTGGCCTGCGCTACATGCGTGGGCGAGCAGCGGACCGCTTCGGTCGCTTTGTTTCTTGGCTGTCGACTATCGGTATTACGCTTGGCGTAATGGCGCTGGTTACCGTCCTTTCGGTGATGAACGGCTTTGAACGTGAGCTGCAAAACAACATTCTGGGGCTTATGCCGCAGGCCATTCTGAGCGCTGAACAAGGCTCGCTAAACCCGCAAAAACTTCCTGAACAGAGCGTCAAACTGCAAGGCGTCACCCGTATTGCGCCGCTCACCACCGGTGATGTGGTGCTGCAAAGTGCGCGCAGCGTATCGGTTGGCGTGATGTTGGGGATCGATCCGGCGCAACAAGATCCGCTCACTCCATTCTTGGTAAACGTCAAACAGACCGACCTTGTGGCCGGGAAGTACAATGTCATCCTCGGTGAACAGCTTGCCGGGCAGCTCGGCGTTAACCGTGGCGATCAAATTCGCGTGATGGTGCCGTCTGCCAGCCAGTTTACGCCAATGGGGCGCTTGCCAAGCCAGCGCCTGTTTACGGTGATTGGCACCTTTGCTGCCAGCAGTGAAGTCGATGGCTACCAAATGCTGGTTAATATCCAAGATGCCTCGCGTTTGATGCTTTACCCGTTGGGTAACATTACCGGCTGGCGTCTGTGGCTGGATAAACCGCTGCAGGTCGATACCTTAAGCCAGCAAACGCTGCCGGATGGCACCAAATGGCAGGACTGGCGCGAACGTAAAGGCGAGCTATTCCAGGCCGTACGCATGGAAAAAAATATGATGGGCCTGCTGCTGAGTCTTATCGTCGCGGTTGCCGCGTTTAACATCATCACCTCTTTGGGGCTGATGGTGATGGAGAAGCAGGGCGAGGTCGCCATTTTGCAAACTCAGGGGCTGACGCCGCGTCAGATCCTTACCGTCTTTATGGTGCAAGGCGCCAGCGCCGGGATTATCGGCGCGTTATTAGGCGCGGTGCTGGGCGTTATCCTTGCAAGCCAGCTCAATAATTTAATGCCGATTATCGGTGCGTTCCTCGACGGCGCGGCGCTGCCGGTTGCCATCGAGCCGCTGCAGGTTATCGTGATTGCGCTGGTGGCGATGGCCCTGGCGCTGCTGTCTACGCTGTACCCTTCTTGGCGCGCTGCCGCCACTCAACCCGCTGAGGCTTTACGTTATGAATAAGATCCTGTTGCAATGCGGCAACCTGTGCAAACGCTATCAGGAAGGCACCGTGCAAACCGACGTTCTGCATGATGTCAGCTTCAGCATTGGCGAAGGCGAAATGATGGCGATTGTCGGCACCTCCGGTTCGGGCAAAAGTACGCTGCTGCATCTGTTGGGCGGGCTGGATACACCAACCTCTGGCGACGTGATTTTCAGCGGCCAGCCGATGAGCAAGCTGTCGTCCGCGGCGAAAGCGGAGCTGCGAAACCAGAAGCTCGGCTTTATCTACCAGTTCCACCATCTGTTGCCGGACTTTACCGCGCTGGAAAACGTGGCGATGCCGCTGCTTATCGGTAAAAAGAAAGCGGCGGAAATTAACAGCCGTGCGCTGGATATGCTGAAGGCGGTTGGCCTTGACCATCGTGCCAACCACCGTCCTTCCGAACTTTCCGGCGGCGAGCGTCAGCGTGTGGCGATTGCCCGTGCGCTGGTGAATAACCCGCGCCTGGTGCTGGCGGATGAACCGACCGGTAACCTCGATGCCAAAAATGCCGACAGTATTTTCAAACTGCTGGGCGAATTGAATCAGTCGCAGGGCACCGCATTTTTGGTGGTCACCCACGATCTGCAACTGGCAAAACGGATGGGGCGTCAGTTGGAGATGCGTGACGGTCGCCTAAGCGACCAACTGACCCTGATGGGGGCGCTGTAATGGCTCCATCGTTATCGTTACTCATTGGCCTGCGTTTTAGCCGTGGGCGTCGACGCGGTGGCATGGTGTCGCTGATTTCCGTTATCTCCACCGTCGGCATTGCGCTTGGCGTGGCGGTGCTGATCATCGGCCTAAGTGCCATGAACGGCTTTGAGCGCGAGCTAAATAACCGCATTCTGGCGGTCGTGCCGCACGGTGAAATCGAAGCCGTTAACCAACAGTGGACCAACTGGAGCGCGGTGCTGCCAAAAGTCGAAGCGGTTAAGGGCATTGAAGCGGCTGCGCCATATATTAACTTTACCGGCCTTATCGAAAGCGGCAGCAATCTGCGCGCGATTCAGGTGAAAGGCGTCGATCCGCAGCAGGAAAGCAAGCTGAGCGCGCTGCCAAGCTTTGTACAAAACGGCGCGTGGGCCAACTTCAAGGCGGGGGAGCAGCAGATTATCCTCGGCAAAGGGGTCGCCGACGCGCTGAAAGTTAAGGCCGGTGATTGGGTGTCGATTATGATCCCCAACTCCAACCCTGAGCATAAGCTGTTGCAGCCAAAACGCGTGCGCCTGCACGTGACGGGTATTTTGCAACTGAGCGGCCAGCTCGATCACAGCTTTGCCATGATCCCGATTCAAGACGCCCAGCAGTACCTCGACATGGGCGAGAGCATCTCCGGTATCGCGATTAAAGTGCAGGATGTGTTTAACGCTAACAAGCTGGTGCGTGACGCGGGCGAAGTGACCAACAACTACGTCTACATTAAAAGCTGGATCGGCACCTATGGCTATATGTACCGCGACATTCAGATGATCCGCGCCATTATGTATCTGGCGATGGTGCTGGTTATCGGCGTGGCTTGCTTCAACATTGTCTCGACGCTGGTCATGGCGGTAAAAGACAAAAGTAGCGATATTGCGGTGCTGCGCACATTGGGTGCCAAAGACGGGCTGATCCGCGCAATTTTCGTATGGTATGGTTTATTAGCTGGCCTGTTTGGCAGCGTCTGCGGGGCGGTTATCGGGGTGCTTGGCTCTCTGTATCTGACCGGCATTATTAACCTGATTGAAAAGCTTATTGGTCACCAGTTCTTATCTGGCGACATTTATTTTATCGACTTCCTGCCGTCTGAATTGCACTGGCTGGATGTCGTTTATGTGCTGGTCACGGCATTGTTGCTGAGTCTGCTGGCGAGTTGGTATCCCGCTCGCCGCGCCAGTCGTATTGACCCTGCGAGGGTGCTGAGTGGCCAGTAATTTGACGTCCTGACGGCGCGGCTTTGCTGCGTGCGTCAGTTAGAGGAAAACAATGATGCATTATGGATTTGACATTGGCGGCAGCAAAATCGCGCTGGGCGTATTTGATTCATCACGCCAGCTTCAGTGGGAAAAACGAATCCCCACGCCGAAGGAGGGCTATCAAGCCTTTCTTGACGCAGTAATTGGGCTGGTAGCAGAAGCCGACGAGCGCTTCCACTGCCGGGGCAGTGTCGGTATTGGTATCCCGGGAATGCCTGAAACCGAAGGCGGATTGCTGTATGCCGCGAACGTTCCGGCCGCCAGCGGCAAGCCGCTGCGCGCGGATTTGAGTCGTCTGCTGGATCGCGATGTACGTCTGGACAACGACGCCAACTGCTTTGCGATTTCAGAAGCCTGGGATGATGAATTTACCCAGTACCCGCTGGTGATGGGGCTGATTCTTGGCACCGGCGTGGGCGGCGGTATCGTCCAGAACGGTAAATCGATTACCGGTCACAGTTATATTACCGGCGAGTTTGGTCATATTCGTCTGCCGGTGGACGCGCTGGAAGTGGTGGGGCGCGATTTCCCGTTGACCCGCTGCGGCTGCGGTCAGCTCGGCTGTATTGAAAACTATTTATCCGGTCGTGGTTTTGCTTGGCTGTACAACCATTTTTACCAGCAGTCGCTGACCTCGCCGGAAATTGTTGCTCTATGGGAGCAAGGTGACAGCAAGGCGCGCGAGCACGTTGAGCGCTATTTGGATCTGTTGGCCGTCTGCCTTGGCAACATTCTCACCATTGTCGATCCGGATTTACTGGTGCTCGGCGGTGGGTTATCTAATTTTTCAGCGATCGGTGATGGACTTGCGCACCGCCTGCCGCGCCATTTATTACCTGTAGCCCGTCCGCCGCGCATTGAACGTGCACGCCACGGTGATGCAGGAGGCATGCGCGGTGCGGCGTTCCTTCATCTAACAAACTAACGTGGAGTTGCTATGCAGTCGCGCCGCTTACATCGATTGAGCCGTTTTCGTCGGAATAAACGTCAGCTGCGCCAGCGTCTGCGCCAGCGAACTTTTTTTGCGGACAGGACTATGTCAGAGCAGATGGAAAAACCAAGGGTGCTGGTGTTAACGGGCGCCGGGATTTCAGCGGAGTCAGGAATTCGCACCTTCCGTGCGGCGGACGGTTTATGGGAAGAGCATAAAGTCGAGGATGTGGCGACGCCGGAAGGCTACGCGCGCGATCCTAAGCTGGTGCAGACCTTCTATAATGAACGCCGCCGCCAGCTCCAGCAGCCAGAGATCGCACCCAACGCGGCGCATCTGGCGCTGGCGCGTCTGGAAGAGGCGCTGGGCGACAAATTTATGCTGGTGACGCAGAACATCGACAACCTGCATGAACGCGCGGGCAACAAAAACGTGCTGCATATGCACGGTGAGTTGCTAAAAGTGCGCTGTACCCAGAGCGGCCAGGTATTCGACTGGCCGGGCGAACTGTCGGTTGATGAACGCTGTCACTGCTGCCAGTTCCCCGCACCGCTGCGCCCGCATATCGTTTGGTTTGGCGAGATGCCGTTTGAGATGGACCATATCTATCTGGCGCTGTCGATGGCCGATATTTTTATTGCCATCGGCACTTCTGGGCACGTCTATCCGGCGGCCGGTTTTGTTCATGAAGCGAAACTGCACGGCGCGCATACCGTAGAGCTTAATCTCGAACCGAGCCAGGTTGGTAGTGAGTTTGAAGAGAAGCATTACGGGTTGGCAAGTGAGGTTGTGCCTGCATACGTAGAGGCGTTACTGAAGGATTTATGATGGTTTGCAGCGCCGGATGGCGCTGCGCTTATCCGGCCTACGGTTAAATTCGTCGGCCGGATAAGGCAACATGCCTACGGTTAAGCATGTAGGCCGGATAAGGCAACGCCGCCATCCGGCACTACGCTGAACTTAACGTCCGGCTTTTAATTTCTGGTAATACTCTTCATACAGCGTGCTGGTGCTGCCAACGTCGTTCTGCCATTCACCTTTATTCACCGTTTCCGCATCCGGATACAGCGATTTGTCGTTGGCGACTTCCGGGCTTAACAACTTACGCGCGGCCAGGTTTGGCGTCGGGTAGCCGACGGTTTCCGCCACCTGTTTCGCCACATCTGGACGTAACAGGAAGTTAATCAGCTTCAGCGCACCGGCTTTGTTTTTGGCATTTGCGGGAATGGACAAGCTGTCCATCCAGAAAATGCCGCCTTCTTTCGGCCACACTACCGCAAGCGGCGTTCCCGCCTGGCGCGCAACGTAGGCGGAACCGTTCCACACCATGCCCAGATTCACTTCGCCTTCCATATACGGGTTGGCCGGATTGTCTGAGTTAAATGCTGCCACGTTGGGCATCAGTTTTTTCAGCTCATTAAAGGCGGCCTGAATCTCTTTGGGATTCGTGGTGTTACCAGAATAACCCAGTTTGCGTAGGGCAATCTGGAACACTTCGCGCGCATCATCAGTCAGCAGCAGGCTGCCCTTGTACTGTGGTTTCCACAGATCGGCCCAACTGGTGACGGTTTTAGGGTCAATTTCGTCGCTGTTGACGCCGATAGCCGTAGCGCCCCAGATGTAGGGAATTGAATAATCGTTGTTGGGGTCGAACGGCTTATTGAGCATCTCAGGGTCGAGATTTTTAAAGTTGCTCAGCTGCGTTTTGTCGATCTTTTGAATCATGCCTTCTTTGCGCATCTTGTCGACAAAATAGGTCGATGGCACCACTAGGTCGTATGCGCCATTTTTATAGGTCTTGAGCTTAGCGTACATGGTTTCGTTCGACTCATAGGTCGAATAGATAACCTTAATGCCGGTTTCTTTGGTGAACTGTTCAAGCAGCCCAGGCGGCACATATTCCGTCCAGTTGTAGAAGTAGAGGGTTTTGCTATCGTCCGCGTGAGCAGCACTCATACCGAGTGCTAAGGCGCCAGCAGCAAACAGGTGGCGTGACCATTTCATTATTAACGTCCCCAGAGTTAGCGCCTGACCTGCAGGCTTTTGGTTTTATCACGAGCAATAAGCTGGCTGGCAATCACCATCACCAGCGAGAGCATCAGCAAAATGGTGGCTAATGCGTTGACTTCCGGCGATACGCCGACTTTGACCATCGAGTAGATCTTAAGCGGTAGGATCTCATAGCTTGGCCCGGTGACAAAAGACGATACCACAACGTCGTCCATCGACAGGGTAAAGCTCAGCAGCCAGCCCGCAGCCACGGCGGGCATCGCCAGCGGCAGGATAATTTTGCGCAGGATGGTGATTTCGCCCGCGCCAAGATCTTTCGCGGCTTCCAGCATCCTCACGTCAAACCCCTTCAGACGCGAATAGACGGTCACCACCACAAACGGCAGACAAAAGGTGATGTGCGAAAACAGCAGCGACCAGAAGCCAAGCTGGATACCCAGCAGCATAAACAGCACCAGCAGGGAGATAGCCATCACGATGTCCGGCGACATCATGACCACAAACAGCATCCCGCTGACGAATGGCTTACCGCGAAAGCGGTAGCGATACAGCGCCACGGCGGTTAATGAGCCAATCAGCGTCGCCGCGGTGGCGGAGACAATCGCCATGGTCAGCGAGTGCTGGGCCGCCTGAAGCAAGCTGTCGTTATTCATCAGCAGACCGTACCACTTGGTGGTAAAACCTTGCCAGTTAATACCAAAGCGCGAACTGTTAAACGAATTCACGATAAGGATGATTATCGGGATATAGAGGTAGGCGTAAATGGCGGACATAAAACCGCCGCGCAGCAGTTTACCTATCATTCCAGCTCCACCTTTTTGTTAAGCAAGCGCGATGCACGCCAGTACACCACCATCAGCAGCCCCATGACGACCGTAAGCGTAATGCTGGTGGCCGCGCCGAACGGCCAGTCGCGGATGTTGAGGAACTGGCTCTTGATGACGTTACCAATCAGCAGGTTTTTCGCGCCACCCATCAGATCTGAAACGTAGAACAGCCCCATCGCCGGCAGCATCACCAGCAGACAGCCGGCGATAATCCCCGGCATGGTCATCGGAATAATGATGCGAATAAACGTCTGAAACTTATTGGCGCCGAGATCTTTCGCCGCCTCAAGCAGGGGTTTATCGAGTTTCTCAATGCTGGAATACAGTGGCATCACCATAAACGGCAGCAGAATGTAAACCAGCCCGATAATCACCGCCGCCGGGGTAAACATAATGCGAATGGGTGTTTCAATGATGCCTAGCCACAGCAGGAATTCATTAAGATAGCCCTTGGTACTGAGGAAAATCTTGAGCCCATAGATGCGGATAAGCGAATTGGTCCAAAAAGGAACAATCAGCAAAAACAGCAGCAGCGGGCGCACCTTTTGCGGCAGGCGCGCCAGAAACCAAGCAAACGGATAGCCCAGTATCAAGCATGCCAGCGTGGCAATAATCGCCATGTTCAACGAGTGCAGCAGCACTTCGGCATACAGTGGGTCGAGTAGCCGGGTGTAGTTGTCCAGGGTAAAGACCATCTGGACGAAATTGGCGTCATCCCGCGTTAGGAAGCTGGTGACGATAATCATCAGGTTAGGCAGAAACACAAACAGCACAAGCCAACCGACGATGGTGGCAATCACCACATTCTGGAACTTACTTGTGCTCTTCATCAGCCAGTACAACCTCCCAGCTTTCTACCCAATTAATCGCCATCTTCTGGTCCAGCGAATGGTCAAAGTCAGGATCGTCTTCGTTGAAGAACTCGCTGACGATGACCATTTTGCCGTTTTCCAGCTCGACCACCGACTCCAGCGTCATCCCTTTATAGTTGCGCTCGCGAACGTAGCCAATCAGCCCTTCAATCTCCACGCCGTCGTGGATTTCATCGACCCGCAGATCTTCAGGGCGCAGCAGGACGTTAAGCTTTTGTCCGGGCGTAACCGGGAAGCTGACGTCAATATTGCATTCGCGTCCTTCTACGTGGGCGCGCACACGTCGCTCATCGAGACGTTCAATGACTGACGCATTAAAGATATTGATCTCGCCGATGAAGCTGGCGACAAACAGGTTTTTCGGCTCTTCGTAGATTTCGCGCGGCGTGCCGTCCTGCTCGATTTTGCCGTCGCGCATCACCACGATACGATCGGACATGGTCAGGGCTTCTTCCTGATCGTGGGTGACGAAGACAAAGGTGATCCCAAGCTTACGCTGCAGCGCTTTCAATTCATTTTGCATCTGCTTGCGCAGCTTATAATCGAGCGCAGAAAGCGATTCGTCTAATAACAGTAGGCTTGGCTTATTCACCACCGCACGAGCAATGGCAACGCGCTGCTGCTGACCACCAGAAAGATGGTTTGGCTTACGCTGGGCAAATTCTTCCAATTGCACCATGCGCAGAGCATCGTTAACCCGTGGGGTGATTTCGTGAGAGGGGGTTTTTTGCATGCGTAAACCGAAGGCGACGTTGTCGAAAACGGTCATATGGGGGAACAATGCGTAGCTTTGGAACACGGTATTGACGTGGCGATCCTCGGCTGGGATCTGGGTGATATCTTGGTCTTCAAGATAGATCTGTCCCGCGTCAACGTTTTCAAGCCCGGCTATCAGGCGAAGAACGGTGGTTTTACCGCAGCCAGAGGGGCCAAGCAAGGTGAGAAATTCACCGTTATTAATCGTCAAATCAAGGTCAGGAATGACCGTCTTTCCATCGTAGTCCTTGCGAATCCCCACCAGTTTCACCAGTGGTGATAGCGAACGCGATTTTGTATTCAATTTATTACTCTGTCCCATGTAAACGCACCATATACACGTTATCCTTCAAGCCGCTCGAATGATGTTGTGTTACTGTATGACGCGGGGTTTGTGGTTAACCACCTTTAGACGTTTAGAGGTCTGAAATGTATCAATAAGGGCTCGCATTCTACGGCAATCCACCCTCAATCGCCAATCCTTGTCTAAGCTACGTATATGTATTAGATACTGTTCGGCAAAAAAAAGTCACCTTTGCCGGGTTAAAAGTGACCTGACGCAATATTTGTCTTTTCTCGCTTAATGATAATGTTGTCACAAAAAGAGAGGGTGGCTACATGGATAAATTGCTTGAACGTTTTTTGCAGTACGTTTCTCTGGACACGCAATCGAAACCTGGCGTGCGTCAGGTGCCGAGTACAGAAGGGCAGTGGAAGCTGTTGCACCTGCTTAAAGAGCAGTTGGAAACGATGGGGCTGGTCAACGTTACCTTAAGCGAAAAAGGAACGGTGATGGGCACGCTGCCGGCTAACGTGAGCGGCGATATTCCGGCGATTGGTTTTATTTCCCATGTTGATACCGCGCCTGATTTCAGCGGTAAAAACGTCAACCCGCAAATTGTTGAGAACTACCGTGGTGGTGATATCGCGCTGGGTATTGGCGACGAAGTCCTGTCGCCGGTGATG
Organism: Kluyvera sp. STS39-E; assembly: GCF_040932435.1. Taxonomy (NCBI): domain Bacteria; kingdom Pseudomonadati; phylum Pseudomonadota; class Gammaproteobacteria; order Enterobacterales; family Enterobacteriaceae; genus Kluyvera; species Kluyvera sp. STS39-E. The sequence continues at coordinate 75,603 of NZ_JBFQGA010000003.1, forward strand.
TTTCCGGTGCTGCATCAACTGCTGGGGCAAACGCTTATCACCACCGATGGCAAAACATTGCTGGGTGCCGATGATAAAGCCGGTATTGCCGAAATCATGACCGCGCTGGCGGTGTTGAAAGAGAAAAATATTGCTCACGGCGATATCCGCGTGGCCTTCACGCCGGATGAAGAAGTGGGCAAGGGCGCTAAACACTTCGACGTCGAAGCGTTTAACGCGCAGTGGGCTTATACCGTAGACGGTGGTGGCGTCGGCGAGCTGGAGTTTGAGAACTTCAATGCGGCTTCCGTGACCATTAAGATTGTCGGGAATAACGTCCATCCGGGGACCGCGAAAGGCGTGATGGTCAATGCGCTGTCGCTGGCCGCGCGGATCCATGCTGAAGTGCCTGCCGATGAAAGCCCGGAGAAAACCGAAGGCTACGAAGGCTTCTATCACCTGACCAGCATCAAGGGGTCGGTCGATCGCGCTGAGATGCACTACATTGTGCGTGACTTTGACCGCAAAGAGTTTGAAGCCCGCAAACGCAAAATGATGGAGATTGCCAAGAAGGTTGGCAAAGGACTTCACCCGGACTGTTATATCGAGCTGATTATTGAAGACAGCTATTACAACATGCGCGAAAAGGTGGCCGATCATCCTTATATTCTGGATATCGCCCAGCAGGCGATGCGGGATTGTGGCATTGAGCCTGATATGAAGCCTATTCGCGGCGGCACGGACGGCGCACAGCTGTCATTCATGGGATTGCCGTGTCCGAACATTTTCACCGGCGGCTATAACTACCACGGTAAGCACGAGTTTGTGACCTTGGAAGGGATGGAGAACGCAGTGAAGGTGATTGTGCGTATTGCCGAACTGACGGCGAAACGCGGGCAGTAAAAGTGACCCGGCCACGTCGAGCCGGGTCGATTTGTAGGCCGGATAAGCAATGCGCTATCCGGCCTATTTTTTATTCTGCGAAGAACCAATATCCGCTGTTTACCAGCGCTGCCAGCATCGCCAAGAAGGACGGATCGTCCAGCGCCTCGCCAAAATGGGCGCTTTCCAGCATGATGCTGCCAGCCATGGCGTCCAACGCCTGACGATGCGGAGAATCAATCTTTTCGCCGTTAACAAAGAAGTCATCGCCGATACGAATCATCCGCAGGCCGCCTAAACGTTGCAGCATATCGCCTTGTTGCAGAGCGTCATACACTTCATCGGGCTGATACGGTGGCTCCGGTGGCGCAATATCCAACTCATGACGCGACTGGCTGATAAACTCCCCCAGCCACTGCTGGAAATGTTCTGGCTGATCGATAAGGCTCAGCATCATACCGCGAAGGCGCTCGACCTCTTCTGGCAATAAATCAGCCGGATGATCGCGTGACGGGACGTCCGGGTCACTGTAGTGCACATTGCCCAGGTCGCGCTGTAAAACATAGTCGGCAAAGCCGCTGATTAATTCTCGGCTGTTCGGCGAACGGAAACCGACGGAATAATTGAGCGAGTTCTCCAGCGCATAGCCTTCATGCGGGAATCCTGGCGGAATATAGAGAATGTCGCCGGGTTCCATCTCTTCATCAATGATGGCTTCAAACGGCGCAACCTGGAGGAGATCCGGATGCGGGCAGTGCTGCTTGAGCGCGGTTTTCTCACCTACGCGCCAGCGGCGACGGCCGGTACCCTGAATAATAAACACATCGTACTGATCGAGATGCGGACCTACGCCGCCACCCGGCACCGAGAAAGAGATCATCAGATCGTCAAGACGCCAGTCGGGGAGGCTGCGGAATGGGCGCATCAGCGCGCTGGAGGGTTCGTGCCAGTGATCAACGGCTTGGACCAGCAGCGACCAGTTACTTTCGCCCAAATGGTCGTAGCTTTCGAACGGCCCGTGTTTGACCTGCCATTCGCCGTCAAGGTGGCTGACTAAGCGGCTATCGACTTCGTTTTCCATCGCCAGACCTGCCAGCTCATCCGGTGAAATGGGGTCAATAAAATTGGCGAAGCCGCGTTTAAGCACCACCGGACGTTTTTGCCAGTAGCGCGCCATAAAATCAGGCCAGTTTAGCGTTAAGTGATATTCCATATTGATATTTCCGCAGCAGATGTATGTCCGGATTATACATCGTATTCACAAAACTACTCTGCTACGGAAACATTATTTACCCTTCGTGACTCTCAATATCCTGGTGACCGAAAATGACTTCCATTTTTGCCCCGCCGAGCAGGCTATCGCGGGTAATGATTTGCCCATCATACTGCTCAACGATCTCGCGGGCGACGGAAAGGCCAACTCCCTGACCTGGACGCAGCGTATCAGCGCGCTGGCCGCGGTCAAAGACGATATTGCGCTTGCTTTGCGGAATCCCCGGGCCGTCATCCTCAACGATAATATGCAGGTAGTCATCGGTTAGCCGCGCGGAAACCTCGACAAACTCAAGACAGTATTTGCAGGCGTTATCGAGCAGATTGCCCATCACTTCCATAAAGTCATTTTTCTCGCCAACGAAAGTGATCTCAGGCGAGATATCGAGCGTAATATTCACGCCCTTGCGCTGATAGACTTTATTCAGCGCGGAGGTCAGGCTGTCTAAAAGCGGAGCCACCGGATGCAGTTCACGACTTAGCAGCGTGTTGTCGGTACGCATACTGGCCCGATGGAGATAGTAGCCAATCTGCTGCGAAATCCGACTAATTTGCTCCAGCATCACCGGCTCAGCCTCGCTGACCGTCATCTTCTCACTGCGAAGGGATCGCAACGAACTCTGTAGCACCGCCAGCGGTGTTTTCAGACTGTGGGTCAAGTCGGTGAGGGTATTGCGGTATTTGTCGTAACGTTCGCGCTCGCTACTCAACAGGCGGTTTAGGTTTCGCACCAGGCTTGTGAGCTCGCGAGTGGTCTCAGGATTGAGATTCTCACGATGGTGATCTTCCAATTCGCGGATTTCTCGTGACAACGCGGCAATCGGGCGCAGGCTCCAGTGCGCGGCAATCCACAGTAGAGGGATAACCAACAGCAGGTTAGCGGCCAGCACGTATGAGAACCAGCTCCAGACCATATAGGAGCGTTTAAGCTCAATAGGAATGGTATCGATGACCACAATCACCAAGGCTGGCATGATATTGGTCGCCGGATAGCTGTTCACCGCGACCGAGTGGGTTAGCTCGGCATCATCGTCGTCTTGGCTTATCTCCGTTAGCTCTTTTTGCATTTCATGATCGTTGCGCAGGAGCGAACTGGTGGCGTTGACGTCGGCCTCAATCTCATAGAAACCGTTGCCTTTTAACCACTCAGGCTGGATACGGCTGACCAGCCAAGGGAGATTTTTTTGCTGCCATAACAGCTTGCCCTGGGTGTCATAAATGAGCGCGATCGTCGGGCTTTGCCGGTTGAGGTTATCCGGAATATCGACGGTGAGGGCGTTGTTCTCCCATTTCGCGAGGGTATAGAACAGATTGCTTTCACCGCGCAGCAGACGGAAGGTGGTTTTGTCGAAACTGACGCTGTAGCCAACCAGCGCCACCATTCCGTAAGACAACGACAGCACGATAACCACCGCGGCTGTTGCCAGTAGGAAACGCATGCGCAGTGAAAGCGGCAGGATATGCCGACGGAGATTTTTCATTCGCGCAGTTCGAATAGATACCCCTGTCCGCGCACGGTGATGATGACATCATGGGGATATTGGGTTTGAATTTTTTTACGCAGGCGCCCCATCAGCACGTCGATGGTATGACTTTCACGCAGCTCGGCATCCGGGTACAGCTGGAGCATTAAAGCATCTTTGCTCACCACTTTGCCGTTATTGCGGATCAGCGTTTCCATAATGGTGTATTCGAAAGCGGTGAGTTTAATCACCTCATCATTAATAGAGAGTTCGCGGCGTGAGAGATCAACTTGGAAAGGTGGCAGGGAAATAACCTGCGAAGCATGACCGCTGTTACGACGCATCAGGGCCTGCATACGTGCGGAGACTTCTTCAATATGGAACGGCTTGGTGACGTAGTCATCGGCACCGGCGCTTAAGACTTCCACCTTATCCTGCCAGCTTTCTCGTGCCGTCAGCACTAAGATTGGCAGCGAAATATCGTGGCTGCGCCAGCGACGAATGAGCGACAGACCATCTTCATCCGGCAGGCCCAAATCAACAATCGCAATATCCGGGATATGCTCGCCTAAGTAATAATCCGCTTCCTTCGCATCTTCTGCGGCATCCACCTGATGGCCCATTTCCTGCAGCTGTACTTTCAGGTGGTGACGTAACAGAGCGTTGTCCTCAACGACGAGTACGCGCATGCTGTTTCTCCATAAAATTAATGACATGAATATTTTAACGCTGATTATGGCTTTATGGGGATAAACATTAACTAAATTGATAGGAAAGTTCCCTCCTTCAGGCGAAGGAGGGAGAAGGGCAGGTTACTTCAGTTCGTCGACCATGGTCGTTGCACGGCCAATATAGTTGGCTGGCGTCATCGCTTTGAGGCGAGTTTTCTCTTCTTCTGGCAGTGCCAGACCGTCGATAAACTGCTTCATGCCTTCGGCGTCAACGCGCTTGCCGCGGGTCAACTCTTTAAGCTTCTCATACGGCTTCTCGATACCGTAGCGACGCATCACGGTCTGAATCGGCTCGGCCAACACTTCCCAGTTATGGTCTAACTCGTCCAGCAGGCGATCGCGGTTTACTTCCAGCTTGCTCACACCTTTTAAGGTGGACTGATAGGCAATCAGCGCGTAGCCGATACCCACGCCGAGGTTACGCAGCACGGTGGAGTCGGTCAGGTCACGCTGCCAGCGGGACACCGGCAGTTTGCTCGCTAGGTGTTGCAGCATGGCGTTGGACAGACCCAGGTTGCCTTCGGAGTTTTCGAAGTCGATTGGGTTGACCTTGTGCGGCATGGTGGAAGAACCAATTTCACCGGCGATGGTTTTTTGCTTGAAGTGGTTCAGCGCCACGTAGCCCCAGACATCGCGATCGAAGTCGATAAGAATGGTGTTGAAACGCGCAATGCAGTCAAACAGCTCGGCGATATAGTCGTGCGGCTCAATCTGCGTGGTGTACGGGTTCCACTGAATGCCCAGAGAGGTCACGAATTCTTCGCTGAACTGGTGCCAGTCAACTTCCGGATAGGCGACGATGTGGGCGTTATAGTTGCCCACCGCGCCGTTGATTTTGCCAAGAATTTCTACTTGGCCCAGTTGACGGAACTGGCGCTCCATACGGTAAGCGACGTTCGCCATCTCTTTACCTATGGTAGACGGCGTTGCTGGCTGACCGTGGGTACGGGAGAGCAGTGGAATATCGCGGTACTGGACGGCCAGATCTTTAATGGCGTCGATAACTTTGCGCCAGTACGGCAGCACCACGTCTTCACGGGCGGCTTTGAGCATCAGCGCGTGGGACAGGTTGTTGATGTCCTCAGAGGTGCAGGCGAAGTGGATAAACTCAGACACCGCGTGCAGTTCAGGCACGGACGCGACTTTTTCTTTCAGGAAATACTCAACGGCCTTCACATCGTGGTTGGTGGTGCGCTCGATAGTTTTAATGCGCGCCGCGTCTTCTTCATTGAAGTTTGTCACGATGCTATCAAGGTAACCGTTTGCGTCAGCAGCAAAAGCAGGAACTTCCTTGACGGCTGCGTGTGCGGCCAGCTTCTGCAGCCAGCGTACTTCGACTTGTACACGGAATTTCAGCAAACCGTATTCGCTGAAAATGCCGCGCAGCGCGCTGACTTTATCGCCGTAGCGTCCATCGACAGGGGAAACGGCGGTCAGTGAGGATAATTCCATAGATCATAACTCCGGGGTTAAATGAGCAAGAATTTGTTTTGCCTGAGTGGTCAGGCGATTACGAGAAAACATCAGCTGCAGACGACCGCCACCGACCTGGTGCCATAGCACCGCGGCGCGGATACCGGCCAATAACGAGGCGCGAACTTTCGCCTGCACCTGCGGGCTTTGCAGCACGGCAGGAGAACCGGTCACCTGAATGCGTGGACCGAGCGGGCTTATCACATCGACATAAATGCCCGCCATGGCGCTTAACAGCGTTTCTGACTGCAGGTCGAAATGGTCAAGCTGACGTTGTAAACCATTAATACGATTACCGAGCGTATCCATTGCCCCTTTCGCAGCATCAAGCTTACGCTCGAGCACCATCAGGCTCAGGGTATAGCGGGTGAGTTCCGCATTCAGCCCCTGGCGACTGCTGGCATTGAGCACGCCGAGTAAAGTTTCAAGACCAAGACGAAGATTAGCTTCACTGCCACCGAAAACGCCCAGTGCGGAATCCGGGTTGAGATCGATAACGCTGTTTAGCGAAACGTGTAGCGCATCGCCGTCACAGTGGCCCTGATGGGCCAGTTGCTGCACCAGACGGGCCGACTGGCAAATGCCCGCCAGCGCCAGGGTGATGTCATAATAATTCTTCGCCACGCTCACTCCTTGTTGGCGCCTGTCAGAGGCCGCAGCTTCCGACAGGCTACGTTAAACCTTCACCACGGTGAAGGTCACGTTGCTAATTATGGTTATGCTACCGGCAGCGGCAGGCGCTGCTCAATGACGCCGCCGCCGAGGCAAATTTCACCGCGATAGAACACGGCGGATTGACCTGGGGTTACGGCGGCAACAGGTTCATCAAAACGAACCTCAATACGTTCGGCATCCAGCGCGGTGACCGTGCATGGGATATCCGTCTGACGATAGCGGGTTTTGACGGTGCAGCGGAAGGTGCCGGTGACCGGCACGCGGTCAACCCAGTGCAGCTGCTGGGCAATCAGCCCAACCGACATAAGACGCGGGTGATCGTGACCCTGAGCGACAACCAGAATGTTGTTCTCAACGTCTTTATCCACTACGTACCACGGATCTTCGCTACCTTCTTTGGTTCCGCCGATACCCAGACCTTTACGCTGGCCCAGAGTGTGGTACATCAGGCCTTGATGGGTGCCGATCTCTTCATCATCGATGGTCATAATTTTACCCGGTTGGGCTGGCAGGTAGCGGCCGAGGAACTCGCGGAATTTGCGTTCGCCGATAAAACAGATACCGGTCGAGTCTTTTTTCTTCGCGGTGATGAGATCCAGCTCTTCGGCGATTTTACGCACCTGCGGCTTTTCCAGCTCGCCGACCGGGAACAGGCTTTGGGCAACCTGATCGTGTCCTAAGGTATAAAGGAAGTAACTTTGGTCTTTATTACCATCAAGGCCGCGCAGCAGTTGGCTTTTGCCGTCTACATCGGCGCGGCGTACGTAGTGACCGGTGGCGATGTAGTCCGCGCCCAAGTCTTCGGCAGCAAATTCGAGGAAGGCTTTAAATTTAATTTCTTTATTACACAGGATATCCGGGTTTGGCGTACGGCCAGCTTTGTACTCTTCGAGGAAGAGTTCAAATACGTTATCCCAGTATTCGGCCGCAAAATTTACCGTGTGCAGCTCAATGCCGAGCTTATCGCACACCGCTTGCGCATCGGCAAGGTCAGCGGCAGCCGTACAGTATTCCTCGCCGTCGTCTTCCTCCCAGTTCTTCATGAACAGGCCTTCTACCTTATAGCCCTGTTGCAGCAACAGGTAGGCGGAAACGGAGGAATCTACACCGCCGGACATGCCGACGATTACTTTTTTCTGGCTTTCTGACATTGGAATACTCACGACATTGGACTTCAAGGCGGCATATTCTATCACGCAGCCTTTTACTTGACACCCTCTGTAAACGGCCAGTTAAATTCACCCAGCAATGACAGCGGGTAGCGGGCCTCTTGCTGATAGCAACGGATGCTCTCGGCAACCAGCGCCGAGCGCAGATTGCCGGCCTGTAAGATCTCTTCAGCGCTCACCCACAGGCAGCGGTCTATATCGCTATCATGCGGCTCGGTAGCGCACATTTCGTTTAGCTCAATGACGAATAAAAAGCGCAAGAACGGCGTTTTGTCCGGGGCAATCCACTGATGCATTCGGATAAAATGCTGTGGCGTGGCCCGAATGCCGGTTTCTTCCCACAGCTCGCGTTCCGCGGCCTGCACGAGCGTTTCATCCGCCTCTAAATGGCCTGCTGGCTGGTTCCAAAGCGCTTTGCCATTGATGGTTTCTTCAACGACCAAAAATTTGCCTTTGGCGTGAACTACGCAGGCGACGGTGACGTGTGGTTTGAACATGCGGCATCCTTATCTGGTGAGTAGACGATAAGGATATAAAGAAGGAGAGGGAGAAATCAAACCCGCGTTGGAGAACTCCAGCTTTGCTGGACAATCACGCCGCTGCTGTTGCTGAGAGTCACGGTAATTTGCGCCCACTCACCCTGTGGAATTTCAAGACGCATATTGGCGAGCGCCTGGGGCTGCTGTCCTTTAAGTTTGACGCTACCGCTTTGGCTACTGTTGCTGGTGCCGGACTGTCCCTGATGGACAACATTAATGGTGAGCTGGCAGTCGCAGTCGGCGGCGAGCGTGGCCATAGGGGTGATAACCAGCGAGTCGGCCTGCGGCTGGGCTTCAAACCACAGTTGATTGCTGAGCGCGGCAGCGATGAGAAGAATATGCATGCGGGGCCTCGTTTAGAATGCAAATCAGCCGGATGAAAAGTCATCCGGCTGAACGGTCAGATTAGTGCTGGATAACCGTTGAACTGTTGCCGGAACCGCCGCCTTGCTGAACGTAAGCAAGGTTGTTATTTCGGGTTTGATCAACATAGCTGCTGTTGTAGGAGCCGCTTTGTGCAATCACCACCATCGAGCCTTCCGCATTCTGATTCACGGTCGAGCTGTTGCGGTAATCAACTTGGGTCACATCAACAGAACTGTTTTTGCCTTTCTGATCGATATAGGAACTGTTGTAGCTGCCACCATTTTGCGACACGTTAATGGCGTTGCTTGTCCCACCCTGAATCGCAGTAGAGGAGTGCCCTGTGCCCAGTTGGCCTACGCCAATTGAGTTACCGGAGCCAGATTGCGCGGCGTAAGACTGGTTACCCGTGCCTTGTTGGTTAATGACCACTGCGCTTTGCGAGGTTGACTGGTTAACGGTTGATTTGTTCCAGTCCCCTTGCTGGTGGACATCGACAGTGGATTTGGTCGCAGAGTTCTGCGCGGCGTAAGAACTGTTATTGTTGCCTGATTGGTAGATATGGACCACGCCATCCCATTTTCCGCTGACCGGAAGCACCGGGCTGGTTGGGGCGTTGAAGTTTGCATGAGGAATGCTCACGCCGGTCGAGGGGGTTGGATTGGGATTAGGATTGGAGCCCGGACCGTACCCTGCCATCGCCGTACCGGACGCTAACACTGTAGACAAAATAACAATATTCCACTTTTTCATGTGATACCCCATAGGTTTAGAGATTGGTCAGTCAGTTAAAACGCTAATTTTGGGTAATACGAATTGCCATTCCTGCCGAGTTTTGCACAACAGCCGCACCGCGGTTTGTGCCCGTTTGATTAATCTGCGTGAGATTGCCCTTGCCTCTACTGACAATTTCTGCAGAGTTCTCAAAACCAGTTTGATTTATATCCGATTGGTTACCCGTACCCACCTGTACTAATGTGGCGGAGTTATTCATCCCCGTTTGGTTAACCGTGGCATTATTGCCATTACCGTACTGGGCTATATCTGCGCGATTATTAAAGCCATTTTGACTTAATGCCGCGTAGTTTTGCCCACCAACTTGGGATATTGAGCCGTAAATATGGTTACCGGACTGATTAATGGACGCAGTATTACCATTGCCCTGTTGACCAGTAATTGCAATCATATCGTAGCTTTGATTTAATTTATTGAGACCTGAGAATTCAGAGCCCGCTAAATCACCTCCCGCAGTTGCAAAACACGAGAATCCCAACATTGATAATATTAAAAAACATCTTTTCATAGTCGCACCTAGATTTAACCGACGGTTAAAGTCAGGAGTTAAATCAGCCAAGCTATAACCAATTAACAGCTATGGCATGAATCTGATTTATGGATTGAGTATGTCTGAGAGGCATAAAGGTGTTTTTCACCTGGATGTTGTATTTTAAAATCGCCTCTCAACATAAAGTATGAAAATAAGGGGTGAGAGGCGAGATGGTGCGCCCCATGTACGGGATTTTTGTTAGGCGGCTATGTAAATACCCTTTTTTTGTATTAATTAGTTTACACGTGAGCGAAAGCATCCATTTCATGGGGCTTGTGGTGGAATAAAAAATTTACAGACGCCATTAAGATGGCTTGGGATTGACATACTCTGATAAGAATCAGCAGTAAATACGCCATTCATATCTAAATCAATAAAAACTGTTTCTGGTTAATTCTTCATAAAAAACAGAGAGTAATAAAAAGTACGCTGAAATATACTGATACTTTCATGTTACATTTTGAAACATAAATGCCCCTTGCGATAAAAATGGCAATGTCTAGATTGAACAGTATTGCAGCACTTAGGAATCAAGCGCACTAATCGTGCCTTCATACCTTTATTGTCATACTTATTAATCAGCAACTACACAGGACCGCGACTCTTTCTTGGTATTTTTCGTGTCCATCAGAAAGAGTCGCGTTCCGAGCAGCAAACGGGATGGAGTCTTATAATGCCGAAAGAAATAGAAGCGGGGAATAGTGACATTCTGTTGTTAATAACCAGACCGTCATTGCAGGCGACAGCGCTGGTACATCAGCTCAAAACATCTTTAGCAATAAATGTAAAAATACAAAATATCCAAAAAATGCTGGAACACGTTAATGCAGAACGTATTTTGGTGCTTTTTGACTTAAGTGAATCAGATAAAAAAAGAACGATGTTGTGGCAAAGCGAGCTGAGGCGCCTGCGTGATAAGGTCAAGGTTTTATTGATCAATATGCCGGAAGACTATCAGTTTCATGAAGTAGAAAGCTGGCCTGGGATCAGCGCAGTATTTTACCTATCCGTTGATCAACATAGTTTAATTGAAGGTATCCGCAACGTACGGATTGGTGGTTGCCATTTTCCACACGATCTTACCAGTTATCTCATTAATCAGTCCGGTAGCTATCGTTATCATGACGATACCAGTGGCCTGACGCAAAGAGAAAAAGACATTCTCAATAAGCTCCGAATGGGAGCATCAAATATTGAAATAGCTCGCTTGCTATTTATTAGCGAAAATACAGTGAAAACACATTTATATAATTTATTCCGTAAGATTTCTGTAAAAAACAGGACCCAAGCTGTTACTTGGGCAAATGACAACCTTAGACGATAATTATGAAATATCCGAAGATAGTAATAGCATCATTTATGATGCTGCTGGCTTCGAATGCCAGTTATTCAGCGGAAATAGAAGTACCAGGGTTAGTGACGGATAATACGATCACTCGCGTTGGCCATGATTTCTATCGGGCGTTTACCGATCACTGGGAGGAAGAATATCCTGGTTCAATTACGATTAATGAACGACCCAGTGCCCGGTGGGGCAGTTGGATAACAATCAAAATTGACCAAGATTTATTGTTCCAAACGTTCTTATTCCCCAGTAAAAATGACTTTAATAAACAAGTTAATATCGCACTGGCCTCGGTCTATGAGGAGTTACAAAAGCGTGCAATTAACAAAGCGTTATTAAATACCGGCGACTTAACCAGCGATGAGTTCTAGGAGTGTACGATGAAAGTGCTTTCTTTGATTCTTGGCATTGGTTTTCTATCTACCACAGCCCAAGCTGGAAATATGACTTTCCAGTTCGTTAACCCTAATTTTGGCGGCAATCCGAATAACGGTGCATTTCTGCTTTCGGAAGCAAATGCGCAAAACTCATATAAAGATCCCGATGCTTACGACTGGGGGAGTGGCGCAACGCCCACCTCAGCGCTCGACAACTTTACATCGGCTATTCAATCACAATTGCTCGGAAGCTTAATGGGCAACATTTCCACCGGTAAACCGGGACGTCTGGTGACCAAAGATTTTATTGTTGATATCACCAATACCGATGGACAGTTGATGATGAATATTCTCGACCGCGCCACAGGGAAATCGTCCACCATTCAGGTCAGTGGCCTGAGCAGCATTTCAACAAATTAATCAGTGGCGAGAAACGGACATGAAAAATATAACCGGCATAGTGGCCATTTTTGTTAGCCTGTTTATGCTCACGGGCTGCATTACCTCTCCCCCTCAACAGGCAGCCAAACCGACGCTTTTGCCTCGGTCGCAGAGCTATCAGGACTTAACTCACCTCCCTGCGCCGAAAGGAAAATTGTTCGTTTCGGTTTATAACATCCAGGATGAGACCGGGCAGTTTAAACCCTATCCGGCCAGTAACTTCTCAACGTCAGTTCCGCAAAGCGCCACGGCAATGCTGGTATCAGCCTTAAAAGATTCAAACTGGTTTACTCCGCTGGAGCGCCAGGGGCTGCAAAACTTGTTAAATGAACGAAAAATTATTCGCGCAGCTCAGGAAAATGGCACGGTTTCAGATAACAACCGCGGGCAGCTTCCTTCTCTGGTGGCCGCCAATATTCTTATCGAAGGGTCGATTATTGGCTATGAAAGCAACGTGAAATCCGGTGGGGCAGGCGCGCGCTACTTTGGCATTGGCGCCAGCACGGAATATCAGCTCGATCAAATAGCGGTAAACCTACGTGTGGTTAACGTCAGCACCGGTGAGGTTTTGTCCTCGGTTAACACCAGTAAAACGATTCTGTCCTACGAGTTCCAGGCTGGGGTATTCCGCTATATTGACTATCAACGTTTACTGGAAGGCGAAGTTGGCTACACGGTGAACGAGCCGGTGATGCTCTGTTTGATGTCGGCTATCGAAACCGGGGTGATTTATCTGGTGAATGATGGACTCAGCCGTAACCTGTGGCAGCTGCAGAATCCATCGGATGCGAACTCACCGATATTGGAGAAATATAAGAGCCTTATTGTTCCGGACATCTCGTAATCGATGAGGTAAATAAACGCGGAGAGGCAATCTCCGCGTTTATTTATGCATCACGCCATTCACCGTTTTTCAGATTGTCCAGCGTATAGTCGCCCATCGCGTAGCGAATCAAACGCAGGGTGGGGTAGCCAACGTGCGCAGTCATGCGGCGGACTTGGCGATTGCGACCTTCGTACAGCGTCACCTTAAGCCAAGCCGTTGGAATAGATTTGCGCTCGCGAATGGGCGGATTACGCGGCCAAAGCCATTCCGGTTCCGCCACGCGTTCAATACCGGCGGGCAGCGTGGGACCATCATTAAGCGTTATACCGTTACGCAGCGCATCCATCGCCTCTGCGCTGGGTTCTCCTTCAACCTGCACGTAGTATATTTTCCCGGTGCGTTTGCCCGGTTGCGTGAGCTTTGCCTGCAACACGCCATCATTGGTTAACACCAACAGGCCTTCGCTATCCCGATCAAGTCGCCCTGCGGCGTATACATTCTGCACGGGAATAAAATCTTTTAGCGTGCTGCGACCGGCTTCATCGGTAAATTGCGGCAAAACATCATAGGGTTTATTAAACAAGATAACGCGTTTTGGTTGGTTATCTTTGCGTTGTTTGGTTGCTTGTCGTGAGCTGAATCGCTCAAGCTGGTTTTTTCTAAATGAAGTCTTAATCATAGTATTTTCAGGCTTTATAGATTCGCGCATTATAGCCTAATAACGAGAGTCTTTCATGGCGCCAAACAATCAGGTAGTATTGACAGGCTTATTACAAAACATTAACAAAAATGCTCTAACTCTTTGTGTTGCAGGAAGACGGTAAGACAGTGCATCTCCAGACTCGATGGAGTGGGCGTAGTAGCGGCAAGAACCTGTGGCGTAAAGGATGACGAGCACACCAGTAGCGCTCGAAGGAGAGGTGAATGGAAAGCAAAGTAGTTGTTCCGGCGGAAGGTCAAAAAATCACCCTGAAAGACGGCAAGCTGAACGTGCCGCACAATCCGATTATCCCATTCATTGAAGGCGACGGCATCGGTATTGATGTCACCCCACCGATGATCAAAGTTGTGAATGCCGCTGTTGAGAAAGCCTACAAAGGCGAGCGTAAAATTTCTTGGATGGAAATTTACACCGGGGAAAAATCCACTCAAGTATACGGCCAAGACGTCTGGCTGCCAGCAGAAACGCTGGATCTCATTCGCGACTACCGCGTTGCAATCAAAGGTCCTCTGACTACGCCAGTTGGCGGCGGTATTCGTTCTTTGAACGTTGCGCTGCGTCAGGAGCTGGATCTGTACGTTTGTCTGCGTCCAGTTCGTTACTACCAAGGCACCCCAAGCCCGGTGAAACACCCTGAACTGACCGACATGGTTATTTTCCGTGAAAACTCAGAAGACATCTACGCAGGTATCGAATGGAAAGCTGACTCCGCTGACGCTGAGAAAGTGATTAAATTCCTGCGTGAAGAGATGGGCGTGAAGAAAATTCGCTTCCCTGAACATTGCGGTATCGGCATTAAGCCGTGCTCCGAAGAAGGGACTAAACGTCTGGTTCGTGCGGCGATTGAATATGCGATCACCAACGACCGTGACTCTCTGACTCTGGTTCACAAAGGCAACATCATGAAGTTCACCGAAGGCGCGTTCAAAGACTGGGGTTACCAGTTAGCGCGTGAAGAGTTCGGTGGCGAGCTGATCGATGGCGGCCCGTGGCTGAAAATTAAGAACCCGAACACCGGTAAAGATATCATCGTTAAAGATGTGATCGCCGATGCGTTCCTGCAGCAGATCCTGCTGCGTCCGGCTGAATATGACGTTATCGCCTGTATGAACCTGAACGGCGACTACATCTCTGACGCCTTGGCAGCACAGGTTGGTGGTATTGGTATCGCCCCTGGCGCGAACATCGGTGACGAATGCGCACTGTTCGAAGCGACTCACGGTACTGCGCCGAAGTATGCTGGTCAGGACAAAGTGAACCCAGGCTCTATCATTCTGTCCGCAGAGATGATGCTGCGTCATATGGAATGGTTCGAAGCGGCAGACCTGATTGTTAAAGGTATGGAAGGCGCTATCGAAGCTAAGACCGTAACCTATGACTTCGAACGTCTGATGGAAGGCGCTAAACTGCTGAAATGTTCAGAGTTTGGTGACGCGATTATCGCGAACATGTAATCCAGATATTGGGTTAACAATAAACGGGAGCCGGTTGGTTCCCGTTTTTTATTATTAGAATTCGAATAGTTACTAAAATAGATTATTGAAAGACTGCAAGATGGCCGATAGAAACTATGCTTTCGTTATACATGTAAAAATATTATATATTGGCGTGGTATTAGTTGGTCTTAATGTGTTAAGAAGTTGGATGGCATGCATAAGCTGCTTGAAGCTAGACTTTAGGAACGGTTGAAAATGAAGGATTTTTTAGTAAGCGTGAAGATTTATGCTCAGGACTAAATTTCACTTACGCACTCTTATGTTGATGCTGTCCGTCGGCGGAATTCTGTTTACCTCTATGCTTCTGCTGAGTGCATTGACCCTCTTTCAGAAGGGAAATATTGAAGATCGTTTACTTGATAACAATCTTGCTTATGCCCGCAAATTGGCCGATACCACGGACCGATACCTTGTTACTGCGCAACGAGAACTTGCTTACAGCGCTGAACAAATAAAAAACCTGAATAATATTGAGCAGTTGAAGAGTGAAGCCGAGCGACTCCGCTTGCAATCTGGATTTTTTAACTCAGTGGTTATCGTTAACTCTGATGCCATTATAGCTGCCGCCTCCCCTGAGAGTCTCAATCTTGTTGGCTTAAAACTGCATTCTAAGGCAAGCGTTCAGGCCATCGAAGCGAAAAAAAGTTACATATCAGAACCGTTTGTTTCAGCGGCGGGAAATTATGTTGTCTTTATTTCACAGCCACTCTTTAGCTCTTCTGGGAATTATATCGGATATATCGGTGGGACTATCTACCTTCAGAAAGAAAGTATGCTTAGCGATATTCTAAGTATGCATTTTTATGAGAAGGGAACAGATGTTAGTGTCATCAATGATAACGGTAAGATTATTTTTAATAGTGACCCTAAGCTTATTGGTACTAACCTAAAATCAGTTCCTGACTATTATGCAGAAATTCTCAAAAAGCAGAGTGGGCATTTCTTTGGCGACAGTAAGAGTGGTGGTAGCCTTATCGGATATGCAAGCCTGCAGCAGGCCGATTGGAAAATCATCATTTCAGGGGCATCTGAAGGCGTTTCTAGGATTTTACTAGAAACGGTGGTTAATGCGTTTTGGTTTACCCTCGCGATTATTGTGTTAACGATTACCGCCGTTACCGTTTTCGCGACCAGAATTTCAACGCCGCTGGAAAAACTGGCAGAATGCACTCGTGCGGAAGACGGTGAGTCAACCATCAAGAAACTATCCAATATCAAGGTCTGGTATAAAGAAGCCGAACGTCTTAAGGATGCGCTCAGTTTGCACTTGCAGATTATGGCACGGCGGGTGAGCGTTCTGAGTGATGAAGCGATGAAAGACCCGCTTACCAAGTTGTATAACCGTAAAGGGTTCAGTTCGTCGCTGAAACAGTATCGTCAATCTGATGAGCATTGCGTCATAGCCATTGACATTGATCATTTTAAAAAAATAAATGACAAATATGGTCATGATGGCGGTGATGCGGTGCTTGTTGCATTCAGTGATAAGTTACGTGAGCTTTGCTTGAGTGGGCATGTTATTTGCCGGTTTGGTGGTGAAGAGTTCGTTGTTTTATTGCCTTATACCGATATGTCGGATGCCAGCACTTTAGCTGAACATATTAGAGAAGGTATTGAACATGCGCATTTCCCCTATGCCGATAAGGTTACAATCTCCTTAGGCGTTGCTGGGTTTAGCGATAATGAAAATGATGTGTATGCTGTCTTGCGTAAAGCTGATCTGGCGCTGTACGAGGCGAAACGATCCGGTAGGAATAAAGTCATTATTAGCGCACCTCAAGAAACAACAGTCAGCTAGATAATGTCAGAGAGTCGACGCGTTGCCGATAACGCTCGATTCTGACGCGGATCGGCAATTATTGAGGGGCGGCCTCACGAAAGTCGTAGGGCCGTAGCAATAATAACGTCGATTTTGATAGCTTGCTCACAGCTATCACCCTAAACTAATGAGGTAAACACAAGGAGATTACAATGTTAGAAGGGTACTTCGATCTCGACGGCGCCACCGGTGCCGATGCTGCTGAAAATCGCAAACGTCTGCTGGCCGTGCAGGCTGCTTTGGAAATCTCTAAAGCGTCCGTTTCTGCCTCTACTGCAAACTCGGGGATCCGCTCCCAGATGGACCTGCGCAACGTTTCTCAGGAAGTTGCCGCACTGGCTGATGCCATCCAGGATGCGTTGGAAATCAGCGAGTAAATCCTCTTGCCGCCTACGGGCGGCATTCACTTTTTTAGCGCTTCTCTAGTCTAGGTAACGGTGCAGGGGAGGAGTCTGAGCCGGTTTAACGATAGTACTGGGTTACAAAAAGTGGGAAATCTAACACCCAAGAAATGATGCTGATTTAGGACAATGAGTTAAAAGTACTTACGATCATATTAGTTTGAATAGTAAGCGAAAAGGACCTAACTCTTTAATATGTCCCCATAAGCTATGTAAGTTAACAATCCCTGCTTGAGCCAGAATCGCCAATGTTATTATGAGCGTTGATGCTGTAATGATTAACATTAAGCGACTGATGTTTTTCTGCGTCCTCGATTGTTGCTTCTCTTTTTTCGCTTCTGACTGCCAAGACAGAATAGTGGCAATGGCTTGTCCCTGGACGTAATATCGATCATCCCGATATTTAACATCACCAGTAATAATAAATGATTGCAAGAGTAAAAGTGTTTTCCTTCTAAAATCCTCGTTTTTTATGTGGTTGTGCCAAAGGTTACCATAAATCATGTTAATGATTTCATCACATGTGACACCAGTGTGAGTCTTATCTGGTGATTGTTGAACATATTCATTAATTAGCATGTGCAATAAATTAACTCGATCTAAACCTATCATCTCATCATTGTTATGAAATTTTGATGATATTCCGTTCTTGGCTCTGGATACACTGTTTTTGATATAGGCAATTCGAGTGAAATGGTTTAATGAAAAATTCAATATGGAATCAAATCTTAAAGGCCCATTTTTTACCCAATGCACTATTTGGACATTCATCATTTCAAGATCGGCGATGGAAAATGATTCTGTCGCGGAATAGGATTTTATCTCTTTGTTCCACTTTTCGAGGATAACATTGTTCCCAATCCTGTCAGAAAGTATGTACTTCTCCTGTTTTGCATCAGAAAAGTAAACACCATAATAGTTGTATGGCTCATTGCTGGCTTTGCTCTTTGATATGAAAGAGGGCAAAAAGTAAGCCCACAATTTGTTTTTTATTTTTGAAGAAAATGATTCAAAAAACATGAGCACCTCCTTTATTTGTTTTGGGGTAGCACATCATGATGATTTAGTGGGGAGGTGCTAAGTTTAAATTAACCAACCAAAAAATAATGTTGGCACGCGAACGAAAAAAGGCTGCTGTTAAGTCATAGTGTACGTTTTATAGAACGTATGGGATTGATTAGTGCACGTAATATTAGCATCAGGCTTCTAATAAGAAATAAAGAAAATGTTTAATTCTGGATTACGTTATAAAGTTGATAATAAAAAGCTGCCCGCAGGCAGCTTTTTAACACAAGAGATATTATGGTGTGACAATATTGAACCAGAATTCAAATTTGTCCATGTATCCCAGCATCTCATCGAGCTTAGCACCGTTACCGCTAACTTTAACTTCGCCTTTATCTTCAGCCTGTTTTAGGGTTTCCTCTTTCAGGATGATTTTGTTCAGCGTTGCGCGGTCCAGCGTAATGGTGGCATCGGCATCTTTGGCTTCCGCGTTAGCCGTGTGGTTTAGGACGCCATTTTCCAGCTCGAGCTTGTATTTACCGCCGTCGTTACCAAGATCAATGTTAAATACAGCTTTAGCTTTACCTGCTTTCTGTCCGTTGATGTGTACCGCCAGATAATCGAAGAACATTTCCGGGGTCATTGCACGAACGGTATCCGGGCTTGCAGTGTTCGGGGTTGGCCCCTTCAGTACGCCATTACGCAATTCCTGCGCACCGGTCAGGTAGAAGTTACGCCATGGGCCAGACTCCGCCTGATAACCCAGTTGCTCCAACGCATCGGCTTCCAGATTACGGGCTTCTTGGTTTTTCGGATCCGCAAAGACAATCTTGCTGACCACCTGAGCGACCCAGCGATAGTTGCCCTGATCATAGTCCTCTTTGGCTTTCTTCATGATGGCATCCGCGCCGCCCATGTAATCAACGAACTTTTTCGCAGCCTCTTCAGGCGGCAGTTCGTCAAGGGTTGCCGGGTTGCCATCGAACCAGCCGAGGTACAATACGTAGGTTGCTTTTACGTCATGGCTGACAGAGCCGTAGTAGCCGCGGTTAGCCCAGGTGTGCGCAAGACTGTCAGGAAGCTTAAATTCAGCCGCGATTTCATCACGGGTTAGACCCTGGTTTGCCATACGCAGCGTCTGGTCGTTGATGTAACGATAGAGGTCACGCTGGCTTTTCAGCAGGTTAACCACATTTTCGTTGCCCCAAGTCGGCCAGTGGTGCTGAGCCATAATAATCTCAGCTTTATCACCCCAGCGAACGATGGCTTCGTTGATGTACTTAGACCATGGCAATGGCTCGCGGATCTTGGCACCGCGCAGCGAGTAAGTGTTGTGCAGGGTATGTGTCACGTCCTCAGCGGCTTCGATGAGTTTTTTCTCTTCGATAAACCACAGCATTTCAGACGGAGCTTCGGAACCCGGCGCCAGCATGAAGTCATAGGTCAGGCCATCGATCACTTCTTTCTGGCCATCTTTTTCAATGATGTTCGTTGGGGCGATAAGCGTTACGGTACCGGCTGAAGTTGTGGTACCAAGGCCGGCACCAACCTGGCCTTTTGCATCAGGCTTCAACAGGTTGCCGTACATGTAGCTGGCACGACGGCTCATGACGTTACCGGCCATGATGTTTTCCGCCACGGCGGCTTCCATAAAGCCTGATGGTGCGTAAACCTTCACTTTGCCCGATTTCACATCAGCTTCATCAATGACGCCGCGAACGCCGCCATAGTGGTCAACGTGGCTGTGGGTATAAATAACCGCGACAACTGGTTTTTTACCGCGATTTTTGTAATAGAGATCCATGCCCACTTTGGCTGTTTCGGCAGAAACCAGCGGGTCAACAACGGTAATGCCCTCTTTGCCCTCAATAATGGTCATGTTGGAGAGGTCAAGGTTGCGGATCTGATAGACGCCATCAGTGACTTCAAACAGACCACTGATATTAATTAGCTGGGATTGACGCCACAGGCTCGGGTTAACGCTGGCAGGTGATTTTTCACCTTCTTTAATAAATGCATACTGCTGTGGGTCCCAGACCACGTTTCCCTGCTCACCTTTGATAACCTCAGCAGGTAGCGCAGCAATAAAACCTTTGTGGGCATTAGTGAAGTCAGTATTGTCAGAAAAAGGCAGCTGATTATAAAGGGCGTCATTGGCCTTTTTAGTGGCGTCCGTTGCGTCCTTTGGCGATATATCTGCATAAGCCGGAAGGATGACGGTTGTCATTAGCCCCGCCAGCGCTAGGCTTTTGACAATAAGCTTTAGTTTCATTGTGACCCTCGTTTAGGTAGTGACAAATAAATCCGAAAACTCCTCAGTAATGCCTGCAAGTTCTTTGTAGACATTGATATTTATACATTAACCTCTTTTTTACATTTAGCAATACTACAACACTAAAGCATAACTTAAATTGACATTAAAATTATTTTTTTAACATTTACAATGTGGTGGTCGTATTTATAGTGTTGAATATATTGGGTTTTTGTTTTTTTAGGTGTTGTCGTGAGGTTTGACAAAATAGAAATAATTGACTACCCAGTAAAGCTTCTTAATGTTCGTGATTAATGAGTGTATTCCAATATTGATTCAGTAAAAGTGAATGATTTCGGTAACTATCAATAAACCTTAATGTGTTTCGAAAAATATAAAACGAAAGCAGTCTCTCCTATGAATAACATATTAGAGAGACGCCTTAGAGGAAGGGGGATTTTAGTGGGAAGTCCTAGCATTAGAACTGATAGCTATAATTTACGCTAGCAAACCATAACCATGGATTGTCATATTTCCCGCCAAATACCGGCGATTGAACTTTAGAGGACTGCATATGAAGATACTCGACGGCAAAGCCAATATTGCTGGCGGAGCTTATCTGATATTGAGCCCCGGTCGCAAAACGCCATTCGTCGCCTGTCGGTAATGATAGTGATACATCGCTTTGAGATTGATATGGCGTACTGTCAAAAGCGACACCGGCGTTAATTCGCCATTGTTCATCAGGTCGGTACTGCGCGCCGATAGCCGTATGCCAGGTATCCTTCAGGCGGTTATTTCGGTCACTTGAGTGTCCTTTAACAGAAATCTGTGGGCTCCCAAACTGACTCCAGTCCTGCCAGCCAAGGTCACCCATTATTGACCATTGCTTACTTATATCATGTACCAGACTCATCATTATCTGCTGGGGGGCGCGCACTTGGGCGGCGATCGGCAGGTTATATTCCACGTTCGGCAGATTAGGGAACCGAGCTTTGCCGTCAATATTAAAGTGGTAGTCAGTTTTACTGGTCCAGCTAATCCCCGCCCGCGTCTGGTCGGTTAAATCCATCAACAGACCCAGGCGATAATTCATTGCCCAGTCATGGTCGCTTTGTTTCTCGTCGTTGCCATCGACATTGCGGGTCAGTGACAGAAAACCATAGTTCAGTCCGGTTGCGGCGCCGATAGAGATTTTATCACTCAATTTCCAAGCAATGCCTGGGCTGAGAGTCATGGCGACCATGGTGCTTTTTTTGATAAGGCGGTCGCCAGCCCAATTGCCAAAATCAATGCCAAGCCCGTAGTTGCCGTACAACCCCAAACCGGCGGAAACCGTGTCACTGAGTCGCTGTGTATAAAACATGCTGGCATTGGGAAAAAGCTTCATCACATTGCCGGGGCTCTGGCGTCCGCCTGATTTATCATCGAGCGAATAGGGTATATCTCCACCCATTGCCTGCAAACCTCCGGTAATCATGTGATCGGGTAAACGAGTCATACCGGCCGGATTGGTTAATAGTGTAGAAGCATCTTGAGCCCGAGCGGCCTGACCTGCACCAGCCAGTGCAGTATCTTCTGTGGCGATCTCATAAAAATAGAGAGCGCTAGCGTGACTTAAAGACGAAAAAAGCAACCCAGAGCCAAGAATTATATTTTTGTTCATTCCATTACCTTCAACAAGTAGGAGTGATTAATCGTAATGTTTGTGCGAAAGGCTGACATCAATGTGCATCCTACAAAACTATAGAACTGCTTTTCAGAACGGGGGAGCTAAGTGCTTAAAAATAGGGATACAGGATTAATAAGTGTTGATATGAGTAGCCCATTAAGCCGAACAATACGAACTGTCGATAAGTAAGCCTGAAGAAAAAAATTGTTATGATCTGACTTCTTTAAAGCAATCAATCAGCCCACTTGTATGCTGAATAAACGCATTTCAATTCGACATGATGGCCCTGATTAATTTCTCAGGTGTAAGCATAAAAAATTCTATGGTCCCGGTTTGGTCATGCACTGTGCTGGGTCAAATATGGTCTTCCAGTCCTGTTTCATATCGACGACGGTCCAGCCGTGCACTTTCGCCTGCGTTAATCCTTCAACCAGTTTCCCGCTGGCTGGTGGATGGCTGTCATAGGCATATTCACGTGCGGCATCCGTATGATGGACCAGTAGTCCGAAGGTTTTGGCGTTAGGATTAGCCGCCGTGTACTGCAACATGGCGAGATCGCCATCACTATTGCCAAATGCGGCAACAGGACGCTGGCCCATGAAAAGATGGATTGCCACGGGTTTGTTGGCCGCATCGTCATTGAAAGCCCCAGACATCGTCTTGGTGATTTTTGTTCCATCGCCGGATAACGCAAATTCGCTAAGCGAGAACGAACCGATTACCTGTTCAGGCGGAATGCCGTACATCTTTTGCGACAGTACGCGCATAAAATCGATACCCCCGCCGGAGACAATCCAGGTTTTGAAGCCGTTTTCCCGTAGATAATCCAGTAGCTGTCGCATCGGCTGATATCCCATCTGATCGTACTGGCAGCCAAAACGCGGGTCTTTATGCGAAGAAACCCAGTTGGAGACGCGCTGATTAAAGTCATCAGTTGCCATACCGCTGTGCGTAAGCGACAACAGGTGCATAAGCCCTTTTTCGCCAGAAGCGGCGACGGTTTTGATATCATTCTTCAACACGGCCTGCACCAGCGCGTCGCTTGACCACTTCGGATTTTGCGGGGCCAGACGTTTGATCTCATCCAGCGCGAACTGAATCTGAAACGTCAGCGGCGCTTCCGGCCACAGGGTGCCGTCATTATCAAATACGACGAAGCGTTTTTCGGCGGGAATAAACGCTGAGCTGTCTGGATTAGTGGTGTTTTGTACCCATTCTTCGATGGCGTGTTTGGCTGCCGTATCGTTCCATGCTGATAGTGGCTCTGCCGCGGCGGTGCCGCAGAGGGCGCATAAAGTCAGTGCGATTAATGTACGCTTCATCGTGAACTCCTGTTATCCGGGGTTTGTCCCGGTAGCGAAAGCGGCTGCCAGAATCGGTGCCAGCGGTGAGATAAAAAACGCGCGCTACGTAGTAAGGTGCGGCGGAAAATAAACATCAACACGAGTAACGCGACGCCGCCTGCCAGCAGCAGTGCGTTTAGCCAGGTCAATGTATCGCGGCTGCCTTTTAATGCGGATTCAGCGCCGGCCGTGCGAGAAGGCGCAACCGTGTAAGTGCTGCCGGGTAGTTCAGCAGTTTGCCATTGCTGCAAGGTGGTATCCCACCAGCGCAATTTAATCGGTGGTAGCGTGACTTCACCGGCAACAACCGGCAAATAGCGGAGGGTTTCCACGCGTTCTGCGCCTTCAATATCGCCGCGCCCAGAGGTCACGAGACGGTTCTCTGGTGTCAGGCGCTGGGTATGCGTGCCGTTGATGGCATACAGCAGCGGTGGGATCTGTGCGGGCATCACATCGGTGGCACGAGCGGTGACGATGCGTTCGATAACATCACCAGCGCGCAGTGTTTTATCTTTACCACTGCGGTAGATATTCACCTTCTGGCTTAACGAGAAGCTGGATGCGGGCAGGAAGCGGTCCGGCTGCTCAACACCTTGTGGCCAGTTAACCTGCGTATCAACTGCCGGCATCTTGACCGTGATGGGCGCCTGTCCAGAGCCGGTTAATGTCATTTCGAAAGCGGGTAAACGCAGCTTGCCCTGATCCCAAGCAGTAAGCTGACGCTCCATACGTACGCCGCTCCAACTGGTGCCGCCCTCATGTCGGGTCAACAGCTGATTTGGTGGTGCGCTGGTCAGCATATCGCCATTTTCCACTGGGAAATCGGGCCACTGCGGCGGCGGGTTAAACCAAGAATCTGTCCAGAACGTCACCGCTACCCGCACCGGTTGGCCCGGGACAACATGTTCAGGAGCAATCAATTCACGGGCGACCGTCATTGCCGCCTGGCAGGGAAGCACCGCCAGCAGTAATAACCAGATAAGCTTCATTGGTCTTCTCCTGACTGGGTGCGGTAGAGACTTTCCAGCAGCGTCGAAGGTGAAACCGCCAGATTTTCGTACCACTGATTCACCTGCGGATTCGCTCCGGTAATGGGTTGAATATCTTTTTGCTCCGTGCCCTGGTGGGGTTTCAGGTCATGCTTAATTTCATCGGGTTTGTAATCTTCTTCTTCACCCTGCGCAGATTTGTTCTCACGCTCCTTTTGTCGTAGTTGCATGATGATCGCGGCTATTTTCGCGCGGTTGCCCTGCGCCAGCTTCCAATCCGGCCGCAGGCTTAACGCACGGTCATAGCTGTTTAGCGCCTGCTGCCACTGTTTTTGCTGGGCATAGGTATTGCCCGTCCAGAGTAGCGTTTCCGGGGTTTGTTGTGCCTGGCGGAACGCAGCGGTAGCTGCGGGATAATTACCTGCCCGATACCATGCGATACCTTGTCGGAGTGGATCACTAAAATGCTGAGCTGCGCGGGCATAATCCCCTGCGGAAAACGCGCGCTGCCCTTGTACATCCGGGGTTATCCAAGCGTCCAGCCAGGCGGCGTGCCCGGAAGGTTGCCAGAGTAAAAGCGGCGCGACTAAGACCCAACAAAAAAGCTGCCGACGCCAGAGGAGCAACATAGCGAGCAGTGGGATAGCCAACATCCAGCCGTCATTACGCCAGTGTAAATCGCTACGCGCATTGTTCTGCGCGGTGACGCTTTGCTGGATGTGGCTTTGTACCACGGGCAGATCATCCTCATCGGTGGTCACCAGCGTGACCGGGATCCCATCGTTACGTACCTGCTCAAAGCGCGAAACGTTCAGTCGTGTATCGGTACCGCTGGCGGCATATTTATCGGGCAGCGCGCCCCCCTGAGCGGTTCCAGGCACCCAGATTTGCAATGGCGTTTTTTGTTCGCCAAGCCATCTGGCATCATCTGGACTGAGGTTATCGGCGACTAAGATTATGCTGCGCGGCGCGGTGGGCATATTGTGCATTGCCAGAGAGACCGCATGTTGAAGCCCAGAGCCTTCGCCAGACGGCAATAATGCAGGCGTTTGCGCATGCAGGAATAACGAGTAAAACGCCGTGTCGACGGTCAGCGGGGTCGTCAACCAAGCCCCGCCGCTATAGACCACTAGGCCAAAACGGGTTCCCGGCATGCGCTCCATGAGCGACATGATTTTGGTCTGCATCCGTTGATGTCGGCTGGGTGGCAGGTCACTGGCGAACATTGCGGTATCCTGCTGCAAAATCACCATGACGTTGCTTTCCGGCGTTAGGGCTGCGGGAAGCTGACGCTGCCAGCTTGGGCCTGCTAGCGCGAGGACGCTAAGCATTGCCAGCCATGGCAATACCCGGGTGAGTTTACGCTGTTGCCCGACGATCAGTGCTTTCGCCAGCGGCTTATCCATAATTCGCGACCAGGCGCTACGACCGGCAGACGGCAACCACCATAGTGCGATGGCGGGGATGAGTAGCAGCAAACGCCAGGGGTATAAAAAGTGGAAATCACTCATGCCAATCTCTCCCTGAATGCGCGATACAGATTAAAAGCCAGAAGTACGATTAGCGCAGCGGCAAGCGGCCAGGCAAATAGCGGTATACGCCATGACCAGCCGATGCTTTTCACCTGTACTGGCGTAATGGCGTCAATCTCTTGCCAGACAGCATCCAACGACGCGCCGCTGTTCTCGGCTGTCCATGCATGTCCACCGGTGATATGGGCAATATCTTGTAAAAGACCTAAATCCACTTTGTCATCGCCGCCGCTGTTAACGTCGCCAAAAGCAATGGTGTGAACCTGTACGTGATGACTGGCCGCCAGCTGCGCGGCGAGGCGCGGCGTCAGTTGTGACGCGGTGTCATTACCATCAGTCAGAAGAATGGCGAGTTTGCTGGCATCATTATCGCCGCTGGAATCTAACAGCTTCACCGTCACGCCCAGCGCGTCGCCAATTGCCGTCTGTTGTCCTGCCATGCCCGGTGCAAGCTGATTAATGCGGGTTTCCAGCGCCTGTTTATCTTCACTGACCGGCGCGAAGGGCCAGGCACTGTTGGCAAAGATAACAAGGCCGATGCGATCGGATTTGCGGGCCGCGACGAATTTTTTAACAGAGGCCTGCACTGCCTGCAGGCGCGTGATGCCGCCCGCGACGTCGTTTTTCTCCATGGAGCCAGAAACGTCGAGAATGAGCATGATATTGCGCATCGGTTTTTCAATATGCTGTGGCGGGGTTAGCAATTCTGGGCGGGTGAGGGCGCAGACCAGCAGTGCCCAGACCAGCCAGAACAGGCCCGTTGACAGCTTTCCGCCACGAGCGGGCTGGCTATTGAGCTGGAGTTCATTAATTAGCCCGGGCAAAAAAGGAACCCGGACATACTCTTTCAGCGAATGCTCTTTGGCCATCACAAAGCGGCCAACCAGCGGTAGGATGAGCAACGCCCAGGCCCACGGCCAAGCGAATGCCAGACGTGAGAAGTATTCAGACATGGGGCAATCCTTTAAGCCAGACGCGAAGCTGCATACGCAGCCGCGCGGTATCGGCATCACTGAGCTGGTTTTCTGGTTGGCAGTAGCGTTCGCAAAGATTCTCGCGCAACGCGTTATCCAACGGTACGTTCCGCAGCCATTGGGCTGGGTCCAGCGAACCGCTCACCTGTTCACGTGGCTGGTGCACCAGCAAAATGCGTTTCATCAGCAGCAGCCAGCTATCTACCGTTTGTGGATGATTGAGGGCTATTAGGGCCTGGCGCCGCCACAGATTACGCCGCCATCTGGCGATACGAATGATGAGAAAAATCAGTAGCGCGACGAGTATGATGCCGCCGAGAACAAACCATCCCGGTGGCAGGGGAAACCATGACGGCGATTCAGGGAGAACCGGTTCCGCCAGTTCGGGCACCGTAAATCCTTTCTCCAGCATCTAAACCCCTTTTTGTAGCTGTCTGAGCAGATCTCCGGCGACGACTATCTGCTTTACTTGGACGCCAAGTCGCGTGAGGCGCGACGCCTGTGCTGAAAGTCGTGCGGTGATGCTCTGTTTGATGTCGTCTTGTAGCGCCGACGAGAGCGAGAATGCTGCTTCTTGCCCCTCATAGCGGGCGGCCAGCCGTCCGTGTGCGGGCAGGCGTAAATGCAGATCGTCGAGCATGACGAATGCGCTCACTTCCCCTCGGCGGCGAAGCGCCGCTAGCAGCGCATCGCTCTCGTTATCCAGATCATGAAAGTCGCTGATTAACGCGACCCAGCAACCGGTGGGAATCAACGGCAGGCTATGGCGCAAGATATCCGCCAGCGAAAGCGAATGGGGGGCCTCATGAGGGTAGTTGTCTGCCGCGGCATGGTTGTACTGCACTAAATCGTCGAGAAAAGCGGGGAGCGTGCTTTTTGGCGCGCGGCATTTGTGCAGGGAAAAGTCCCGATCGCCAAAGACGATGCCACCTAAACGATCGCCGTCGTGCCAGCTGCGCCAAGCCAGCAGCCCGGCGGTTTTGGCGGCGGCAACAGATTTTGTCTGTACCCGCGTTGAAAAGAACATGTCTCTTCGCTGGTCAACGAGCAGAAACACGGGGCGCTCTTTTTCTTCGTTATACAGGCGGATCCACGGAGTGCGCATACGGGCAGTGGCTTGCCAGTCGATCAAGCGGACGTCGTCACCGGGCTGATAGCGGCGTAGGCTGTCAAAATTCAGCCCGCGGCCCTGCTGGCGCGATGTTCGTTCACCGCCAAGCGCGCCCGGAGGGATTTGACCCGGTGGATTATTGATGGCTCGCGCATCCGCGGCGAGTTTCAGCAGCGTATCCAGGTCAATGCGAACGGCGCTACTCATTACGCCACCACGGCATCAAGCAGCATCCGCACCGCATCGTCCGGGGTGCAGTTATCGGCGCTGGCTTGGTAGCTAAGCATCAGGCGATGGCGCAACACTGCCGGTGCAATCTTTTTAATGTCTTCAGGCAGCACTGCATCCCGGCCTTCCAGCCAAGCCTGCGCCCGGCCGCAGCGCTCTAGTGCCAGCGTACCGCGAGGGCTGATGCCAAACGTCAGATAACCGGCCAGCGTATCGCTCACTGACTGTGGGTGACGGCTTAAATCCACCAGGTTGACGATATAGTTTTCGACCGTCGAGGAGACGTGGACGGCGGAAATCGCCTGCCAGCACTCGGCGATTTCCTGTTGGCTTAGCATCAGTGGCTCGGGCATATCTTGAATAGAAGATGTGGCGTTTGTCAGCTGTTGATACTTTTGCTGTTGCTCGGCGCGCACTAGCTGCATGACTTTCTGTTCGTTTTCTTTTGACGGGTAGTGCACCAGTACCTTCATCAAAAAACGGTCCAGTTGGGCTTCAGGCAGCGGCCAGGTCCCTTCCTGGTCCACCGGGTTTTGCGTGGCGAGGACCATAAAAACGCCAGGCAGAGGCCAACTGTTGCCCGCCACAGTGACGTGGCGTTCTTCCATGGCTTCCAGCAGTGCGGACTGCACGCGGGCCGAGGCGCGGTTGATTTCATCGGCGAGAATGATATTGCCGAACACCGGGCCGGGGCGGAAGCGGAACTGATCTTCTTCGCGGGTTGCGTTTTGCTGATAAATTTCGCTGCCGGTGATGTCAGAAGGTAGAAGATCCGGTGTGAACTGAATACGGCGGTAATCCCCCTCAACGTGACGGGCAAGTTCACGCACGGCGCGGGTTTTCGCTAGGCCCGGTAAACCTTCCAATAACACGTGTCCGTCACAGAGCAGGGCGACTATCAACATGCGGACCAGCTCTTCCTGACCGAGAACCTGCTCGTTCATGCGTTGTTCAAGTTGCAATAACTTTTCTCGATTTATCATCGGCGTAACCCTGCAAAATCACGTTTGATTAAGGTTGTGATGCCCACCAGAATTGGCTCGGCATAGTTGAAAAAGGCTTTAATGCCCGGGCAAAGATAGTTCAGCCCTAGCTCGCCGTCCGGCGCGCGCGCAATGCGGTTTTTTGGGCATTCCCCCCAGCACATTTTGAGATAAGGGCAGGTTTTGCAGTAGTTGGGCAGCGTGTCGCGTTTTCCCATACCAAACGCTTTTTGTCGTTCGGAAAAGGCCAGATGTGAAAGTTGGGCGTGTTCAATATTGCCAATTTGGTATTCCGGATAGACATAGTGATCGCAGGAAAAAATGTCGC
Source organism: Kluyvera sp. STS39-E (assembly GCF_040932435.1). Lineage (NCBI taxonomy): Bacteria > Pseudomonadati > Pseudomonadota > Gammaproteobacteria > Enterobacterales > Enterobacteriaceae > Kluyvera > Kluyvera sp. STS39-E. The sequence continues at coordinate 105,318 of NZ_JBFQGA010000003.1, forward strand.
CATTTTTCTCAATCGCCAGCCCTTTACCGCAGAACTCCGAATGAGTACAAATCTGTGCAGGCATGCCCATAGTCTGGGCAACTGCGGTTTCGAATAAATTGACCTGCACACGGCCCAGATCGGTATTGACCCACTCTTCAAACACGGCGATCAGAAACTTGCCCCAGTCTTCAGGATCTACCGACCAGTCGGTGACGATAGAGTCGAGATCGCCAGGTCGCGCGCGGCGGCTACCGGTAAGCGGGATGGTGTCATCCTGCCAGAACTGCGGTGCGGTTTGCTTAAAATCAACCGGCTCGACGCAGGGGTTAAACTGCACGTAGGTTGCGCCCAGTTCGCGAGTGACGAATCGGTACACCTCCAACGGAAAGCGAGCGTTAGTACGGTTAACCGTGACTAGCGCATTAAAAGGGACGCCGTGACGCTTCAGGGCCTCAACGCCCGCCATCACTTTGTCGAAGGTCGGTTTGCCGCTACGGGTAACGCGATAGCGGTCATGCAGTTCTCGTGGGCCATCAATCGAAAGGCCCACCAGAAATTGATGTTCTTTGAGAAATTCAGCCCATTTGTCGTTCAGCAACACGCCATTAGTTTGTAAGTCGTTTTCGACGCGCTGGCCGGGCTTTTGATACTGCTTCTGAAATTTGACGACCTTCTGGAAAAATTCCAGCCCCATCAGTGTGGGCTCGCCGCCTTGCCAGGAAAAGACCACCTGGTCGCCGTCCTGACCGTCAATATACTGGCGAATAAAATTCTCCAGTACCTCGTCACTCATGCCGGTATGTCTGTCCTGATGCAGTAGCTCTTCTTTATGCAGATAAAAACAGTAAGAACAGTCAAGATTACAGGTCGAACCGGTAGGCTTGGCCATCACATGAAAGCGGCGCTTGTATTCTGGTCCTTTGCCGTCATATTTTTCCGCCGACGGAAGCGCTTTAACCGGTAGTGTGGTGCTGTACTTCATATAGCAGACCCCTAACAAAAAAACGTCACTACTCTTTCAAAACGGGCAGGCCGTATTAACAGCCTGCCCGGAGGCTTTGGTTATTTATTGATATTAGAGCCTTGTTCCAGCATCGCCGAGGCATCGGAAATGGTGAACGAACCCGGTTTTTGACGTGGTGGGAACTCTTTAAAGGTTTCCAGCATATCTTTCGCGTATTTCTGCGCGCCACCCATCAGGAACAGGCGATCGTAGAACCAGGAGTTGTATCCCATACCGTCGCTGCCTTTTTCCAACGGATCGGCTTCGAGGTCGAAGATTAGCGGTGTACGCAGTTTGGTGAACGGATATTTCCACAGATCCAGACCGGTATGCTCCTGAATCATAAAGTGAACCTTCCAACGATCGTAGCGCATGGCCAGCAGGTCGCCGTCATCGCTCCAGTAGAAGAACTCTTTACGCTGATTCGGGCCTTTGCCCTGGAGGTAGTCGAGCTGGTTGTAGCCATCCAAGTGCACCTTGTAAGTAATGGATGGCGTTTTGTAGCCTTTTAACAGCTCGGTTTTAATGTTTGCATCACCGGCTGCGGCGACCAGCGTTGGGAACCAGTCGTTGCTACCATAAATGCCGTCAATGATCGTGCCTGGTTTGACGTGACCAGGCCAACGAATCATCGCCGGTACGCGGAAACCGCCTTCCCAGCCGGTGTTCTTCTCACCGCGGAATGGCGTTTCGCCAGCATCTGGCCAGGTGGCCGTCATCGGGCCGTTATCGGTGGTATAAACGAGGATGGTGTTGTCTTCGATGCCGAGATCTTTAATCTTCTGCAGCACTTCGCCAATCATCTTATCGTGTTCTACCATGCCGTCAGCGTAGGTTCCGAGGCCCGTTGCGCCAATGCTCCCATCTTTTAGGTGGGTTTTGTTGTGCATACGGGTGGTGTTGAACCAGGTAAAGAACGGCTTACCGGCCTTAACCTGGCGCTCCATAAAGTCGTTGTTAGCCGCGAGAGTTTCTTCGTCCACGGTTTTCATACGCTGAATGGTAAGCGGGCCGGTGTCTTCAATTTTGCCGTCGGCGGTGCTCTTAATAACGCCGCGTGGGCCAAATTCTTTGCGGAAGGCTGGATCTTTCGGGTAGTCCGGGTTCTCCGGCTCTTCTTCCGCGTTCAGGTGGTAAAGGTTCCCCATGAACTCATCAAAACCGTGCGCCGTAGGCAGGAATTCATCGCGATCGCCGAGGTGGTTTTTACCAAACTGACCGGTCGCGTAGCCCAATTGCTTCAGGATGTTCGCAATAGTCGGATCTTCTTTTTGCAGACCCTGAGGCGCCCCCGGCATTCCGACTTTACTCATGCCTGTACGGAATGGCATTTGCCCGGTGATGAATGATGAGCGGCCTGCGGTAGAGCTTTGCTCAGCGTAATAAGATGTAAACTTGGCGCCTTCAGCAGCAATGCTATCTATATTCGGGGTTTTATAGCCCATTGTGCCCTGATTATAAGTACTCAGGTTCCAGTAGCCGATGTCATCACCAAAAATAACGACAATGTTTGGTTTTGATGAATCTTGTTTTGGCGCATTTTCCGCTGCGTTCGTTGTTGCAGGGGCAGCATGAACAGTGGACACCGCGCCAGCGGCTAACGTCAGCACACTGGCAATCATCGTCCTTCTAAAAGGGACACTTTTTTGCATGGGAAAACTCCAGTTTTAGGATGTCAGATTGAGTATAGGCAGGAAACTTCATCTTACATTTATTTCACAAGTAAAATTAATGGCTTCAACGTAAAAGTTAAACATTCCTAATGAAAGAATGCCTGCGCTAGAAATTGGAATTAAGTATTACAAATCGGAATGTCAGGTTAGTTCAATAAGAGGATGGTATGAATGAAAAGATTGTTTATTAATAAATTGAAGATGCTGCGATCTTCTAGAACTTTTGTGTGGCAATTCCCATTGATAGTGTCGTGTTCCTTTAACGTAAATACACAAGGGAAATTGGTGTATTGATGCTAAAACGATTAATTAAATGTTTCATCATATTTGTCATCTATTACGCGCTACTTATAACACGTACGATTCTTAATTAAGGGGAACGTCGTATTGACACTTGAACTCACCGCTCAGCGCGGACCTCTTCAGGCGCGCTGTGCTAGAAGGAGGCTGCGAACTTGACGGTTGTCCCTTAAGCTTTTGAGGAAATGATATTGGTCATGTTTAAAACGCACTGACGTTGAGTGGCATTATTTCAAGGCTAGATACTATCGGCTTCGCTTGCTGTAGCGTAGGATATCGCTGCTGCCAAAATCACAGTAACCAGAGGGTGTTATGGGTCATTTAGGAAGTGTTTTATTGTCCGTTTGGAGCGCTTCTATCATGTCTCTTGTTGGGATCGGCGGGGCGTTCGCATTGAATTATTTCCTCGGTCTAAACCTTGTCGTTTCCCTCTGTGTCTTTATGTTTCTTATTTCTCTTTTCTATGCGCTATCAGCCGTCTTGGATGGTAAAAACTCGCAAAAATCGTTTACCCGATTGAGACTGGAAAAGAACATCAGCGATTTGTTCTGGGAACATGCAGAGGCTCAAACAAGAAGCGATTTTTTCCAAAAGGTTGGTGAGGATGCTCCTGATAGCGAACTAAAGAAGAACTATCAAGTGCTCAAAATGGCTCTCCATTCGCTAGACAAGGACAAGTAGGCGTTTGGGTGCGTTCTGGTTACGGCGCAATGCTAAAGTCAGAAGTATAATGAATCACCACGGGATGAACTAAACTGCTGTGAGGCCTGATAGCCGCCACAGTTTGTTGCGTATGACCTTGTGTGGTTAGAAACTGTCCTGACATAAAAGCAATTACAGCCAAAAATAGTAGGGATATATTTTATTTGTTGTCGTTTTTATCGTGATCTGAATAATGAGAACAATCACTCATAAAGGCAATGTTTTATGAAATATAGGGTTATTACAATCATTGCGCTGATTATTATTTCTCCCATTTCACATTCGAGTTTTCAGGAACGGGAATACAATACGTGGTATTTAAAAGATGCCATTCTTTATGACATGACACAGACCTCAGATGGAAGACCGGTCATGCTGAGCATTTCACAGCCAGGCCGGAGCGGCGCCAATTTGGTGGTTTCTTATGTATCAGAGGGGCCGTGCACCGCTGGCAGTGGCACGTTGAATGTGAACGGCAAAGATATGCCAGCGAAATACAGCTGCGTGCCGCTGGGTAAGAATAGGATTGAACACTTTGCCGTAAACGATGCCCAACGGGTCAATGAGATGGTGGATCATCTGAAGTCTGATTTCACGTTATTGCTGCAAAATGACATCAAGGTATGGGCTGCCAACATCAATTCACCGAAATATGGTATGGCGCCGAGATTTTGAGACCGCCTGCAGGCGGTTTTTTTACCATTGATTTGGGCGGCTATCTTAATGGCAACATCAACACTAGAGCTGGAGTCGAGTCGGGGCGCTAACCCGGCAAGCGTTGGAAAATGATGTAGCTAAGTGGTAAGCAGTGCGTTACTAAGATTGAACTCTTTCCCTTCCGCACTTAGGTGGTACACTGAAAACGTGATTTCCATCATGACCTGCGTAATAACGAGAAAGAGATACTGCTATGCAACATATCATTGAAGGGTTCCTCAACTTTCAGAAAGAAGTTTTTCCTAAACGTCAGGAACTCTTCCGCAGCCTGGCTTCCAGCCAGAATCCAAAAGCACTTTTCATCTCCTGTTCAGACAGTCGTTTGGTGCCTGAGTTGGTGACCCAACAAGAGCCGGGGCAGCTGTTTGTTATCCGCAACGCCGGCAATATCGTGCCATCCTTTGGTCCTGAACCGGGCGGCGTGTCCGCAACCATCGAGTATGCGGTCGTGGCGTTAGGCGTTACGGATATCGTTATCTGCGGACATTCTAACTGCGGCGCAATGAAAGCTATCGCCACCTGTCAGTGTCTGGACCCTATGCCTGCCGTGTCTCACTGGCTGCGCTATTCCGATGCAGCGAAAGCGGTTGTGGAGAAGAAAACGTTCGACAATGAAACTGATAAAGTGAACGCAATGGTGGAAGAGAACGTCATTGCGCAGTTGAACAACATCAAAACTCACCCATCTGTCGCCGTCGGCCTGCGTGATGGCGCAATTCGCCTGCACGGCTGGGTCTACGATATTGAAAGCGGATCGATTCGCACGCTGGATAAAGGCACCAAACGGTTTATCTCTTTAGCGGACAACCCTGAAGTCTTCTTCGAGTAAATCGCGACGCCATAAATAACCGCCAGAAATAGACCTCCGTAATTATCGGGGTGGTTTATTCGGGCGGTTTTTTTATTATTTTGCGCAGCGGTAAACTGTTCCGCTGGCCTTAGTGATGCCGCTAACCGGGATATAGCTTTGGTTTGTGACCACCAGCGTATCTGCACCCAGCTTTTTGCCTTGCTCTTGTAGATCGTACACCACCTGCTTACGCGCGGAAAAATACCCCATTCCAAAGGCCCAAGCGTTACGCTCGGTGCTGACATCCTGCACGCGTTGGCAATGGCTAAGCATTGGATCGGCCACTTCGACAATCTTGATATTGCTCGCCTGTTCAGACTGGCTTGCGCAGCCGCAAACCACGAATATAAAGCCGAGGCTTAGCCACAATGATTTTCTCATCCCGTTTTCCTCATCGCAAATAACGTTAAGGCGCTTTACGTACCAGCTTAAGTTTAGCTCGCCGCGGCGTACGTTGAGGAGTTTCGGTAATGATGACATATAAAAAAGGACGCCAGGCCATAAGGTTATCTCGCGTGGGGTTTGTAATAAACCTGGCAAAAAATGGCCCGCGAAACGCTCCTGCAAAAGTATTAATATTCGCAACCGCAGTAGGTTATTCGTATGAGCGTCGTGGATAACGGTGCGAGATAGATAAAAAAAACGGAAGCCACTGGCTCCCGTTTATTTTCCGATGCGCTGTATTACCAACCGCAAACATCATGTTCGTTTTCGGTATCGTAGGCGCGAACGGTATTGATCAAGTCTTTGACCACATCAGCCGCAACATCAGGGACCAGCAGTTCCATCGGTGTCTCGGTTTCGTAATCAACAGAAATGCCGTTACTGTTGTTGGTGACGGTCACCGTGTAAGTTGCCTTACCCATCTTATTACCCCTTATGTGAGTTAACGACTTTCCCTAGGCCTTTACCTTCAAGCGTTGCATCCGGGTCGGCAAAGAAATCGATATTAAAGTAGGTATCATCCGTCAGCAGTTCGATACGGTGCCATTTCTGTGGGGGAGAGATACCAAAACTACCGGCTTCAATGACCAACTCGACATCCGGTTCGGTAGCGTCGCCGTTAGGGAAGCCGAAATAGCGCACCGCTCCTTGCATCACGGAAAGACGGCCATAAACGTGGGCCTTGGTATTGTGATGAGTGAAGAGGGCCTGAGGCGCAGTATCTTTATTCCAGAACGGGGTCGAACGCGAATGAACAAAATTTTCAGGGATACGTAACATAGATGGCTCCTTACTGCTAGGACTAATGCCTAGAGAGATTTCAGCACATCAGCTTCGACAAAGAAGTCGATGTTAAACACGGTATCGTCGGTCATCGTTTCGATGTAATGCCATTTTTCGGGTGGGAACACGCCAAAATGACCGGCTTCAATAATGAGTTCGTTTTCCGGTTGCGGTGCCTCTTGCGAAGCAAAACCGAGATAACGGATAGCACCTTGATGCACGGAAAGCCGTGGATAAACGCCTGGCCGCGTCCCTTTATCTAAATGACGCTGGAAAATACCGGCGGGTGCTGTTTCTTTGTTCCAAAACGGTGTGGAACGGGTATGAATACAACTTTGCGGAATGCGTAGCATGTTTTCCCCCTTTGCGTTGAAAGTATTAAACCACAAATTATCTGGGCTGTTTATCAAAAAATGCATTTTAAATGCATCTTATGATTTGGGTTAAATGTTTGATCTACTGATGCCGATAATTGTGAATGTAACGCAACAAAATACATTCAATTTATGCTTCATTAGTGTTACAAATACAGCAAAATATGGTGAGTTCTGCGTCGGGAGGATGCAATGATTCTGGAAAAACTTCGTACGCCGAATGGCAAAAAATTTCTGTTGTGTGCAATGGTGATATTTGTCATTGCCTTAGCGGTTGTTGGGCGCGCTACCTTTGGCGGTGTAGTCAGCGAGTACAATCTGCCGTATTCGGAGTGGACGACTAGTATGTTCGTGCTGCAGGGGGCAATGGTCATGGTCTACAGCACCATCTTTACTGTCCTTTTCTCTATTCCACTGGGCTTCTTACTTTTAGGTTCAGACGATTCGCGCACACATTAATCAATTCAGGCGAGCGTTCTGCTCGCCTTTCGCAAATCCTATTGCCACGGCGCTAAAGACCTGACACGATCAAATTCCTGCCTACGAAATTTTTCGTACATAATATTGACGATACGCCATGAAAACGAAGCATGACGCAAGTTGACCGTGTGGATGGTGTTTAAGGAATGGGTCCATCAGAACGGGGTGTCGGTGAGAATAATTCAGGATAATCTGCGCAAAAAACAGTCTCTGCTGGCATCGGCAATTTTGACCTGCCTACTGATCTGCCTTGCACTCTTTTTCCTCTATCAGCGCGCGCTCTCGCAGGTGACGGAAGGGATCCACGACCTGCAAAACCAGATGATGACCATGTTTAACGACAATGAGTTGATGGCTGAAGCGGCGGGCGTACGTTATCAGCAGGTGAACCGCCATTTTCTATGCGGTGAAGCCGATGTATTCCATCCCCGCGGCGATGAGTGGGGGATCAATGCCACGCCGGGGGCGCTAGATAACAAGCATGGTGCGTTAATCGCAAAGAAGCCGGAGCGTAACGCGCGTTGTTTGTACGTCGCCGCAGAATATATTCGGGATAAAGTTCACGCCTTAAACCCTGAACAGCATGATACCCATCGCTATATTATCGATAGTAACGGCAACTGGTTCTATTGGTTTAACGCGGCGGATTCTGTCCCGTTTACTTTTAGCTCATCGCAAATGGCAAGCAATCCGCGCGCATTTTTTGCGGAACCGGAAATGTTTTACGACCGGGTGCTACAAAAAAGCGGGCTCAAAAAATCGCTCAGCGTAACCGATTTCTACGAAGATAAAATAACGGGTGAAAAAGCCTACAGCGTGGTCAGCTTTATTTATGACCTGTCCGAAGGCGAGCCGAGTAATCATATTATTGGCTATTTGGTCTACGATATTTCTCGCCCCGAACTCTCGCGGATGCTGCAGTTGGCATTTGCCCAACAGGTGCCAAAAGCCTTGGTGCTTGGATTACAGAGTCGAGATAAGGGTGATGTGCTGTGTATCGTTAATAACTGTCACTGGCTGGATAGCTACCATTTTCACGGTGTCTCATCGCGATATGATATTAAATACTCATTACCTTTCTGGTTATTTATTGTGCACGATTCAAATGCATGGGCGTTACTCGCTTTGGCTCCTGCGCTTTTAATTCTGCTGTTCTTTTTGATTCGCTATCATCTTAACCACGCCGATTTGCGATTCTATCGGGATCCATTAACGGGGTGCTTTACCCGTAATATTTTTGCGCTGATCCAGCAGCGTTCACTGCCGTTTATGACGGTGATTCTTTTTGACTGTAATAAGTTCAAGCACATTAACGATAGCTACGGCCACAATGCCGGAGACCGTGCATTGCAGGCGATAGCACAATGTATGCTAAACGACGTTCGCGCAGACAGTGACTGGGTCATTCGCAGCGGCGGTGATGAGTTTGTTGTGCTGTTAAACGATACGGATATTGCGCATGCGCATATGGTGGCAGAGCGAATTGCCGCCAAAATAGCCGTTGTCCCGTTTGCTCCAGATAATCAGCCCGTGCCGCTGTCGGTTTCTTGGGGTGTTGCGCCGTGCCTCAACACGCTAGACGCCGCTATTCAGCAGGCCGATGCGCAGATGTATCAGATGAAGAAAAAACGTGGGGAAAGGCGATAAGCCAGCGCTAAGGTGGCTTATCCTTGGTTTACCACCAACCGAACTCAACGCCGACAACGGTGACGATGGCGATAATCAGCATAATAATCGTGGTTTTTCTCATTGTGCTCCTCCCGGAAGCGCATAGCCGCCAATAAAGAACCAGCCCAGAAAAATCACCGCGATGAAAAAGATAACAATGGGGAAAGCGATACCCAGTCTCATTGTGATGTCCTGATTTCTATTCCTATATGGCGCGTATGATACTGTAATTCGCTGAAGGGCAGGGCGTTAATTTCTTGCGCGGTGGCGAAATTTTTTGTCCTGATACATTTCGCTATCAGCAGCGCGTAGGGCGCCATCCGGATTCATTTCATTTGGGTCAACGATAACGGAACCGATGCTCGCTCCCGGGTAGTGGATAAGCGAGTCGCCTAATAAATAATCACCGATAAGCAGTTGGCGGAGCGTCTGAGTAAACTGTTCAAGCTGCGAGGTGGTGCGGGCGAGCGTGGCGACCATAAACTCATCACCCCCCAGACGGCCTAGCTGATCTTCGGTGGAAATACCCAGCTTCAGTCGCTGCCCAACCTGTTGTAAAAAAGAATCCCCAGCCTCGTGACCGTATAAATCATTTATCTTTTTGAAGTTATCGAGGTCAATAAACGCCAGAAGTACCGAATGATCTAAGTGTCTTGCGAGGGAGAACAGGATCTCTAGGTTATCGAAGACGGCCCGGCGGTTAGGCAGCCCGGTTAGTGCATCGGTATAGGAATGATAAATCAGCGCCGCGTTAGCCTCCTGCAACTGAGATACCAGCGACTCTTTCTCGATATAGCGGGCAATAATGCTCGCAAATAGCTGGAGCACCTGCTCGCCGTTAAAACTTAGCGGTTTCTGCGCTGTGCTGGTGGCGCATAGCGTTCCGTATAGCGAGCCATCGGTGAGGTGAATTGGCGTACTCAGGAAGGTGGTGATCCCCAACGCTTTGGCCGCATCACAGTCACTCCATTGCTCCGGCACGTGGTCGCTATAGAAACATTGGTCATCCATCGCTCGCTTGCATAGCGTGTCGCCCCACGGCACGGAGAGATTTTCTGGGATATTCATTTCACCGCTGTTGCGTGAATAGACGATATGCTGCAGCTGGGCCTGAGTATCAATCTTGGTCAGATATGTTGATTCCATATTGGTTACTAGCTCAAGCATTTCAAGCAGTTGTCGAACGAGGCTTTCTAGCGACTGTTCCGTAGCAAGTGTTTGCGATACTCGGGCAAGTATAATATCTGACATGAAAACAAAGGCCCCCGATGAAGGTGTGTGATGAGGTATGATCTTAAACGAAATCGGACAACCTAAATTTTATACATTATGTATCGATAAGGTAAGCATTCTGTCACTAAAAGGTTTTTTATCCCCGAGCATCACGTGCTTGTGACAGGCAAAAAAAAGCCCCATCGGGGGCGTTAGCTCCCCTTTGTTACATGGGCTTTCAGCGGTGTAATGCGGGTTAGAGCATCACTCAAGACCACTGAAAGCCACTCTTAATCACCCAAGTGTGGACTCCGTGTGGACGTTTTCGGTGTTAACGCGGCCCCTTAATGGGTTAAGTGAGATTGCATCCTATAGATACTCCGGGGCGAAGTGCGCATAGACCATTGTCTGTTCAATTCGCGAGTGTCCGAGTATTCGCTGCAACGTGATGATGCTTCCTCCGTTAATCATAAAGTGTGTGGCAAAGCTATGGCGTAAGGCATGGGTTGCCTGTCCTGCGGGTAAATCAGGTTTTACTTCCTTCAATACCTGACGAAACGCTGTGTAATCAGCATTTGGGAACAGGAACCCACGCTTAACGCTCATGATCATTTCACACACCTCTTCAGACACTGGAACCGTACGCGGTTTGTTCGTTTTGGTTTTAACAAACGTTATGCGGTTATGGATGATGTGCTCCGCTTTTAGTTTTGCGGCTTCACCCCACCTTGCGCCGGTGCTGAGGCATAGAACGGCTATTTTTTTATTGTCGCCTTCAAGTGCAGATAGAAGGGCGGCAATCTCCTCATTTGTTAAATACCCAGTCTCTGGTTTCTCTTCTTTCAGTCGTTTCCTTCCCCGTATCGGGTGCTCACCGTGGAATAATTCCGCTTCAATCAAAGCGGTGAACATGCCACTGATACAGGTTAAATCACGGTTAATGGTGGAAGGTTTTATTCCTTCTCCACGGCGAGCAGCAACGTATTGGCTGATTACCGTCTTTGTGATTTGAAACGCGCAGGGATCACCGGTTATGGCTGCAAATTTCTCTACCTTCCCCCGGCTATATTTTCCCCATTCCTCATGCTTTGCTTTTAAGTCCCACCAAATTTGAGTCAACTCTGAAAGGTGCCTCTTATCAGTAGGCTTAGAAAGCCATTCTTTGTCGTGATAATTGAACTGAGTGTGCTTTTCGAATGCGATAGCTTCACTCTTTTTGTCAAACTTACGGCGGATGCGTTTTCCGTTGCGTCCAGCCGGTCTAATGTCCACTTCATACCGACCATCATCGAGTTTCTTAATTGTCATAAGACCCCCAAATGAATGGCGTTAGATTTTTGTTTTTGTACCGCTGTTAGTTTTTCTTTGCGCTTATGTCTCAATCCTTTGTCGTATCTATCGTACTTAGTAACAAGTAAACAAAGTTTGTAATAAACATACGCATGGTGAATGGTTAACCAGTCTTTTGGTCTGAGTGCTGCGATGTTGTTACATCTTGCCCAAAGTGTGCGAGCGCCGGTGCGATTTGACCGGATTCAGGAGATACCTGATCGGTCATAAACCACAGGGTGTATTTGATGAACTGTGGGTGCTGAAAGATTTTCATGATGGGATCTAGGCTCGCGCTTTTTGTCCCCGCTTCATAGCCTGAAAGTGTGCTGTAAACAACGCCTGTTAACTCACTGAATTGTCGACGATTAAGCCGCTCCGACTCTCTTATAAGCTTCAGTTTCTCTGAAATAGGGATTGACACAAAAACCTCCTTGGGAAATGATTACGCGTATGGATAATTATTTGCTTGTGGCGTATATTGCTTTAAGGGCAATTAAAACCCATTAAGAGCAATTAAACACACAATAGGAGAATGTAGCAGATGAGCAAACAGCTTGTAAGCGCAACTGATGCCGTTCCTTACCAGGAGTTCGCAAAACTGATTGGCAAAACTCCGGCAGCCGTGAAAGGAATGATAGAGAAAGGGAAGCTGCCCGTTGTTGAAATGACCGATCCGCAATCCACCTCCGGGCGTGCGGGTGAATACTGGGTTTATCTTCCAGCTTGGAATAATGGCATGAAGCTTGCCTATGAAAGCCGCCCGAAAGAAATCAGGGAAGGGTGGTTGATGTGGTTAGGTCTGGGGAATCCATCATGATTATTACGATTTATTTGTCCCATCCCTTAAGCGATGAGCAGATTAAGGAATGGGCAAATTTAGCCGGGGTTACGCAATCTTGATTGGTTTTTTGCCTTTATGCGTGCGCCCATTTGAAAGATGCATTTCGTCAATTGGGATCCCAGCGAAGTCATAAAAACCAGCATCAGGAATTGATTGCTGGAATTTTTCAGCATCATCAATGCAGTAATAGCGAGTTTCAAACGTTTGGCTGCTCGTTGCGATGGTTTCCCCCTTTTCGTTAACGATTCGCCATGTCCAGCTTGTATGGGTTGTATTGGAGATTACGAAATTAATGCACATGTATAGCGGTCCTCAGCAAGTAAAAGAATCAATGGATAACTTGCACAAAAGTACAGACAACATGCTCACGGCTTTGGGTGGGTGCGATTACAAAACAGCTATCGCGATTATTGACTGGATGAAAGAAATGGTAACCGCTAACGCATGTGTATTACCTGCGAAAGAGGGGGCTTTTAGTTCGGCGACTTGCCCGACCTTTCCTTTCAATTACGCCATATAAGTAAATCTCACCTTTTCCGTGGTTGCTTGTTTTTGGCGATTCAATGCTACCACAGGAATCACGCGCCGGGCGTGTGGACTTTCCCGGCATCCACTTAAATTTAATGGAGTTTTATTATGGATATAACTCAAGACCCATCATTCGCCAGCCTTTTAAGCCGGGGCCAGCAAATTACGCATCGCGCCCATTCTCGTGGGTGGATTGAAACCCCAGACGGCCAGTTCTACCAACCAAAAGCAACGGACGTGCAGTTTATGAAACACTGCCGTTTACCTTTCATGTCAAAGCCACGCGGTAAACGTCGCTGGTTTGCCCGCTTAATGGGTATCTTCGCTTAGTTCTGGGGAGGTGGTTATGTTGATGGAAACAACCGGCCAGTTGCCTGGCCGTCGCAAGTTCTTAGAGCAACGGGCGATTTTACAAAATAGCCTGACTCTGACCCGCGCCAACGACACGGCAACCCGATTCGATCGCCTGGATGAAACCCGTAAAAAGGTTGTTTTCATGCTGGCGAATGAAGCGGCCAGCCGCGTGGCAGGAATGCCGCAACTAACCCGCCGTCACCTGGACGAGCCGTTCGCAAGTCTGAGCGAAACCGAACAGGCAACATTGTTGCTTGGCATTAAACGCCTGGCCGAATTCGCCGCCGCGCTGCCGTGGGAGTTTGAAGACTACGCCGCGCCCCGCGCTGAAATTCAGGCGATACGAGACAAGCCGGTAGAACCGGAAAAACCAACCAACTAACAAATAACGAACCACGAAAAAGAAACAGGCGCTAACGCGTCGGGCTTCGTGCACCCTGGAGAAAGTAAAAATGATTCGATCTCTCGTTAAGTGGCCGGGCGGTAAAAACCGCGTTATGTCCGATTTACAGCTGGTACTGCCGAAAGGTGAATGCCTGGTTGAACCGTTTGTGGGTGGTGCTTCCGTCTTCTTGAATACCGATTATCGCCGCTACATCCTGAGCGATATAAACCCCGATTTGATTAACCTTTATCGTGTTGCCAGAAGTACCCCTGATGAACTGATAAACCTTTCTCGCGACTTGTTTAAGAACCGCAATACCAGCGCAAATTATGCAAAGTTCCGCGACATGTTCAATCACCCGAAAGGTCGCCATCTGCGCCACCGTTTCGCCAGCGTCGCCAGCGTCGCCCGCGCAGCGTTCTTTTTGTACCTGAACCGCCACGGTTACAACGGCCTTGTGCGCTACAACCTGAAAGGTGAGTACAACGTCCCGTACGGAAAGGAGAGCGACAAAAAAACGCAGTATTTGCCAGAAGCGGAGATCCGCTTGTTCTCTGAAAAGGCCCGCGATACCTGCGTTTTATTTCTTTGTAGTGACTTCGCGGACGCTATCAACGCGCCCCTTTTCCCTGATAGCGTTATTTACTGCGATCCGCCGTACCTGCCTAAAAGTGACACCGCCAATTTTACCCAGTATCACACCGGCCCATTTGGTGAGGAGCAACACCGCCAGCTGGTTGCCGCCATTCTGAAAGCAAACCGAGAGACGGGCGCATCTGTCGTGATTTCTAACAGCGACACCCCACTGACCCGCGAAATTTACAAAGACTTCCGCTTCCAGGAAATCGCCGTCCAGCGTTCGGTAAGCGCCAACACCCAGAAGCGCGAAAAGGCTAACGAGGTGATCGGTGTTCTCAAAGTTTGCGACGGCTGCGGGCGTGCCGGTGGTGGCCTTTGTCCTGACTGCGGTTCGGTGATGGGTGACGCGACCTACAACGAAATGCTGGCAACGGCTGCGGCCAATGGCGTGGAGGCTTTCTGATGGCTACCGCGCAGGAGTTTATCGGTTTTGACCCCGCCAGCCCGGAAGGGGAAATCACCGCAACGATGGTTGTTGATCGTATTCATGACCGCTGGCAATTGGGCAACTTCTGGCTGGTTGAGTTTGACGCTTTTTATGACGGCGTTTGTGTTCGCGATACGGCCGCTTTTTCTACCTTCATCGAAGCATTGAGTTTTCAACGTGGCAGCCCGGTTACGCTGGCGGTTGATCCAGGTTACGCCGATGATGATTTGCCATTTTGAGGGCCGCTATGACTGATTTCGCATGGCCCTGGAACGCCCCGCGCCCGGCTATTGGCCCATATGTTTACATTCCGAAAAAAATCGCCCCGCTTGCCGGGGCGGTGGCGCATCACCCTACCGTCAAAAAACACATCGATCACCTATTCAAAGAGGCCGGTTATAACCCCGACGAAGTTCGCGACCGCAACGCGCTGATCCAGTCGCTGGACAGATACGAGCCGCGCGGCTTGCCGTTAGCCAGGCATCAAGATTTTATTCGTCAGCAGAATGAAGCGGCCAAAGCTGCAGCGGCTGCGTGGGCAGATACGCCGGAAGGGGTGGAGGCCCGTTTGTTGTCTGAGCCGTATTACATCCGCGAAGTGTGGCGCAAAAAAATAGACTGGCTGCGGGCTAACCGCGAAGCCCGACACATTAATGATTTTCTTATGGGCACCGTGAAAAAATCCTTAATGCGTCTTGATGTCGTGCGTATTCGCCAGGGCGCAGAAACTAACATCGGCAGCGAGCTGGCCGCGTACTGGCAAGAGGAATGGCAGCGCCTTGCCGGTTTTACTAAGCGCGAAGCGTTAAGCGCCGCGCATGAGATCGCCAACCGTCTGGAAGAAATGTTTAACACGGAGTGCGAGGCGCAAAAGCTGACCGTTGATTCAATGACGAACGATCAGCTTGATTGGCTTTACTGGCATTTGGGCCGCGAAATGCTGGCCTTGCGTGTTGTGCCTCCTGCCTGGCGTGCGCCGTGGGAACGCGATCGCATCTTTACCGCCATTCTGCGAATGTCTTCGCCAGACTGGTGGGGCCGCAAAATCTGGCGCTTGCGTTGTGACTGGCGCGAAAACCAGCTGCGTGCGGTCGGCGCAGTCAATAAAAAGGCGCACGCTTACGTCAGCGCATCCAGTCTGATCGAGTGGCAGGAGCAGCGCCGCAAAAACCGTGAATTCTTCAAAAATCATGAGCTGGTCGATGAGGACGGCAACGTCTCATCACTGGAAGATATGATTAATAAATCCACATCTAACCCAGCCATTCGCCGCCATGAGCTTATGGCCCGAATGGCTGGCGTGGAGCTGGTCGCCCAGAGTCGTGGCGATGTTGGCATCTTTCTGACCATCACGTGCCCGTCGAAATATCACAGCAATATCCAATCGGGCCACCATAACAGCAAATGGAATCACACCACCGTAGCGGAGGCGCAGCGCTATTTATGCCGCGTCTGGAATCGTGCCACGGCAAAATTGAAGCGTGAAAATTTACGCCCTTATGGCTTCCGGGTGGCCGAGCCGCACCACGACGCAACGCCACACTGGCACGCGCTGCTATTCATGCCACAAGCGGAAGTCAAAGCGACCGTCGCCATTCTGCGGGAATACTTCATCAAGGAAGACCGCGCCGAGCTGGGCCGCAATACGGGAGCCCGCTTTAAGTCCAAAAAGATGGATCCGCGAAAGGGGTCGGCAACGGCTTACATTGCAAAATACATTTCAAAGAATATCGACGGCCACGCGTTGGCCGGTGAGCTGGACGACGAAAGTGGCCAGCCGCTGAATGAAACAGCAAAATATGCGATGGCCTGGGCGTCACTTCACCGTATCCGGCAATTCCAGCCATTGGGCCAGCCGCCTGTATCGGTTTACCGTGAGCTGCGCAAGTTGAGCAACCAGATCACAGCCCGCCAGAAAATTGCCAACACCTTTAAACGCGGTGCGGCCCAGCTTGATGATCCTGCGATGGATGCCGTTTGCGCCGCTGCGGATGTTGGATGCTTCGCGACCTATATCATCCGGCAGGGCGGTGTATTGATTCCGCGTGATCGCTACGTGGTGCGCCTGGCGTACCAGCCCGCCGACGAAATGAACGCCTATTGTGAGATCCCCGAAAAGGTTTATGGGGTCTGGTCGCCGCGACTGGGGGAAATGTCCCGAATTTGCACGCGCCAGGTTAAGTGGACAATTCGCGCCAAATCGTCAGCCAACACCGAGGCCGAATGCGGCCCCGGTTTGGGGGTTGACGTTAATTCGTCGCCCCTGGGCGACGCTTGGAGTTCTGTCAATAACTCTACGGAAGACGAAAAAATCACCGATTTTTCATCTGACGGCGAGGTAATGAGAGAAAATTCAGATGATGAAATATTCGATTTTGACAACATGACCGATAGGCAGCGCCGCAAATTGTGGAAGCGACTCAGGGAAATGCCGCCGCCACGTCGAAATGTTGCCCCGCCATATCCCCCAGGCAGTGATTTAGATATTGCCTGGCGGGCTGCTGCCGAGAAATTAGAGTCCAGAAGTCTGGCTGAGAATGCCCGCCGCGTTGAGCTGGCCCCGGCGATCGCTCGTCTGGAGTCTGAGGCGGCATTGCATTGGCTGGAGCTTGGCGAGGCGCTGGCGTTATCGCTATTGAAAGGCGGTTGCCTGACTGTTGGGGCAACGGTTTACCGCGCCAAAGTTAGCGGCGAGCTGATTACCCGTCAGCAGGTACATGAACCGGGGAGGATTGCCCGGTTGTGGGAACGGCTGAGGGATAACCACGGTATTAATGTATCTCAGATACAATTTGATCCATTTGGAGAGTATGCAAAAATACTCAAATGCTCAGTTTACAGAGATAAAAACTAATCATTTATTTGTATTAAGTATGCCCCGTGCAATTCTATTTTTACATCTTCTGCGCAAAGGAATAATGAGGATGCATACTGAACGGAAAATATCTCGTCAATGAGATAATTTGCGTAAATCAAATCAACGAAATTGATGAATTTTCCTTTATTTGACGAATACATTGAATCCATTATTTCTTGAATGGTGTTATTGCCAATCTCACATTTCTGTGATTTAACGTGATGAATTATGACGGTGTTTACTTTGGATGTTTTTTTTGCTTTGGCAATGTCTTCGTTGTCAATATTTAAGGCAATTCCAGTGCCACTCATCATGTTTAGCGTATATGAATCCAGAGCGGCGCCGAACTTGATTTTACTAAATGAGTGCCTGCATAGCTTTATGAAATCCTTATCGGAAAAGCTCATGGATTTAAAAAATAAATAAAGCAGCAGGAATTTTATTTTTTCTTTTACAATCATTACCCGCTGCAAATTGGCCATAATCTCTTCATCAATAGGTGCGCCATGAGCTGCTGCATTTCTGATTTTTATTATCGTTTCAAAGTC
The DNA here is from genome assembly GCF_040932435.1 of Kluyvera sp. STS39-E. Lineage (NCBI taxonomy): Bacteria > Pseudomonadati > Pseudomonadota > Gammaproteobacteria > Enterobacterales > Enterobacteriaceae > Kluyvera > Kluyvera sp. STS39-E. The sequence goes on from NZ_JBFQGA010000003.1 coordinate 123,417, forward strand.
TTCATCTTTAAAAGAAATTAAATTTTGAATGTCAACGCTAATTGTCTCCATTAGAAGTTTCAATATCAACCTAAAATCTTGAGCGTTTGTGTTTTTTATGTAGCCAACCTGAAGAATCATGTTATCTATAACTTCACATGAATCAGTGTGTTTTTTATCTGCTGGCAATGATTTTTTATACTCTCGAAGAGTGTTTTTAATGCTGTCTTTTAATTTATCGAATTTACGTAAGGATATTGTTTTATTAGTGTGGGTTTCATGGTGTTTTTTACTGTATGCATCTAAAAGGCTTACAACTCCGAGTATTTCATACTCCCAGAATCCCTTATAAGAGAACATGCTTACTAGCCTGACCCAGAACTCTGAAAGAGTACTGCTTGAGTCTCCATTAAAAGTGCTGGTTAGAATTTTGTTCCATTCATCATTAGTTAGTAGTTGAGCTGGGAATATAAAACAGTCATGAGAGTTTTCAAATGGATGCTCTAATTTTGATGGCGCATGAAAATACAATGAATTACACCGAGCCCCATCATTTTTAATAAGCCATGTCTTTCGGATGGAGAGATCAAAACCTAGCATGAGTGAAAATAAAATTCTTGTTTTTTTTATAATGCATTTAATTGCATCAAGCGATACGTCACCTTCAGATTTTCTAATTCTAATGAACGCATCTTCAACAATGGTGGTGGTGTCTATCTTTTTGCTGAAGGAGTAGTCATGCTCTACTGAAAAAGTATACAATTCACCATTTATATTGAACTCAGTTTTTATGAAGCAGTCCGTAATGTCTTTTTTAATACATGAGTCGCTTACTGTAAAATTTGAGCGCCCATCAAAGAATGTATATAATCCTGAAAGTGAAATATCGACACCGTTAATATTCTCTGGTTTTGATCCGGTGGTTACATATTCAGGGATTAATGAATCTCCGGTTCTTTCAGAGTTATACAGAGTGAATGTTTCCCTCTGTGATTTTAAAGATATTAAGTTAGGCGGGTTGTTTAGAAACGCATCTACCTCATTTGAGAAAAAATAATCACCCATTTTTAAATGGGGAAATGAGTTCCTTGCAATGATTAGCGTACAGTCTAGATCATCAATGCTTCCGATGGATATTTTTGCCGGTACATTAAGGCCTTCAGCATAATCGATATTCAACATATATTCCCTCGAACGTATTTACTATCCAATGTTAAATTGTATTCCATGAGCTTCAATAATCGCATTTATAAAGTCTGTTCGCTCAGCAAATTCAATGCGAATTGCTTTTCTTCCGGTTTGAGCCGGTCAATCAGCAATTTTACCAACTTGTTGCCAGTTAGCCCGCTAGGGCTAAGAGTATGAGAAAAGGAAGCGTTAAAAACGAACGTATGACCGCATTCAACTTCTGTGCAGGCGCAGTACAAATCCGCCAGTTTCTTGTCTTTCCAGTCTGATTTTCGAATAGTGGCCGGTGATCCGCATTCCGGACATTTAATTTTGAAAACTCGCATGTTCACCATCCCGCACGCCATTGATAACAATGGGGATGATTTTAACTTAATTACGATCATTTTTCGCCCTTATCGGTACTAATTACCGGTGTTTCAACGTCAAAATTGAGGTGTAAGCGTGCGGGGATCTCCGGGTCACTGTTTACGCCGTTCATAAATTTGCGTTGAAGCGGGATAACTTCGTCTTTTCGGTAGGTTGTCCGGGCTGTTTCCGGGTTGCCCATTACCGCGCCGTTGGTTGGAATGATACCGGCCAGCCCTGCGGGGAAGCGGTGAGCGGTGAAAATATCCTGTGCGGTGATGCCTTTGATGTTCGCGAATTCATCTTTGGCGCTGACTTCGCCAACCGGCAGAATTTTGACCCCTTCCGGGTCGCCTTTTGGGATATTGATAAACATGTTGCGGAAGTTGCCCAGCCCTTTGGACGCCGCAATCTTATCTTTGATTTCGTTTTCCATTTCCAGCGTAAGGTTTGGATCGCTGGTATACAGAATAAAGCCCATGTGCGCACCGTTGTTGTAATAACGGCGGCGAAAGATGGTTGCTTCGCTGTTGAGTAATACCGAGTGAATCCCGCCGATGTAATCCGGCAGCCCGTAAACCTGTTGGCGCGGGTCATACATCTTGAAAAAGACGATGTCTTCCGGGTCATAGATAAGGGCAGGCCCTTCCTGGAGAACGGCAAACGAGCCGTCTTTCCGGCAGCGAAGGTAAAGCGACGGCAGCGGCAGAAGGTCGATCACTTCCCCCCAGACGTTGCGAATTTTCAGGATGGCCACGTCACCAAATATCAGGTAATCAAATGCCATTTGTTCGACCTGGTCAGTCGTCAGCCCGCCGCCAGTGTAGCCACTGGCAATCATGTTGCGGCGGGCATACAGGACGCCACCATGCTGGCCGTTAAGGTTCGGCAGCTGCGCCAGCGCGAGGCGGTCAATCGGCAATCGCCAGTGATCATATTCGTTGTCGTACCAGATATTATGATAATCGGTGCCGGTCGTCAGGATTGGTTCTGGTTCGCCAAAGGTGATGACACTCCCGCGCCCCGGCGTGAATGTCTTCATATCGCTTGCGCCCTGGGCCTTGAATTTTTTCGCCTTGCGCTTTTTAGTTGTCATGCTGCTTCCCCAAAGTGCCAGCCCGATGGGCGGTCAAATTCATGGTCGATAGGTTCATTAATAACGGCGTGCGAGATAGCAAAGAAAACATCCGCGTGGCCGGTTGAGTCTGAGCGTTCGGCGACGAACGTCAGCGCGTTGCCGCTGTTGGTCGTGGTGCGCCGGATAGCCATAAAGCTGGCCGGTATTTCGGCCCGCTCTTTGTTCGTTTCGTCGATAGCGTCTTTTGCCCATTCAATGCGCTTGCGCTCGACAACGTCGATCATCTTCATGACCAGGCGGTTTTTACTTTCGACGCTATAAAGAATTGCGGTTGCTTCACGTGGGGCAAACTTGCTGACAAGGTCGTAAACCCCTTTGCCCAGGCCGGTGGTATCAATCCCGATGTAAGTGATATTGAAGCGGCGCATAAGCTGCCGGATCTGGTCAGCCTGCCAGCTGAAGTTAAAGCCCTGCCATTGCCAGATCGCCAGCACGCGGAAGCGTTCGCCGTCGTGAATAGGTGGCGCGACAATCACAAAGGTTGAGTTGTCACCGCTGCGGGACGGGTCGAAACCGGCCCATACTTCACGGTTGCCAAATGGCCGCGCGGCGGTGGGGTCATAGTCGCCCCAGGTGGCGCTGTCTACTTCACAGCCTGCCAGCACGGAGAACTTAAAGACCGCGTCTTTGCTGTCAACAAACTGGCACATATACAGCATCGCGAATGCGGTCGGGTTGTACTTGTTGCGCAGGCGTTCGATATCAACCAGCGCCCCCAGGCCGCCCGCGATAGCGTCTTCCATGTTGATGACATAGCGCCAGATCCCATCCGGGCAAATGACGCCCTGGCGCATGGCGCTGTCTTTCGGAAACTCAATGCCTTTGCGCTTCGCGTCGTCGCCGCGCCATTCGTCACCTGTCCAGACCGTGTAGGCCTGGTGCGTTTTGGCGCTGGGCGTTGAAAAGTACGTCGTGCGGTACTTGTTATGCGTCGCCATCGCGCTGGCGACTTCGTGCAGGCGCGTGAATTTGGGGATCCAGAAGACTTCGTCGCCGTACAGGTGACCGTTGAAGCCCTGCGCGGTGCTGGCGTTTGTTGAAAGAAAACGCAGGATCGCCCCGTTGCTGAGGCGAATATTTTTGCCGGTCAGCGTGATGCCGAAATGATTCTGCGCAATCTGGACGATGTATTCGCGGAAAATTTCCGACTGGGCGCGGGATGCCGAGAAAAAGACCTGATTGTCGCAACTGACGACCGCGTCTTCGAACGCTTCCCAGGCGAAATAGTAGGTCATGCCGATTTGTCGGCTTTTCAGGATAAAGCGCCAGTCTTCGCCCTTGTGTTCGCGGCAATGCAGCTGGTACTCGAAAAGATGTTCCCGCGCCCAGGTATCGAGCATTTCAGGCGTCAGCCCGGACACGTCGTTTTTCTTATACCGGCGCTTTCCTTCCCCTGGTTCGCCGCCTGCGCTGCTGAGGCAATACCCTTCGCCGTCATAGGCCGCTTTTTTGGCCTGAATTTCTGCCAGCTTTTCGGCGTGCTTGTTGCGCTGCGCCATGAGTTTGACGTGATGGGCAATCAGATCGCGCAGTTCTTCCAGTTCAAGGGCTGTTTTTTTCTCGCGGCGAGACAGCTGGTCGATGCGACGGGCAATGACGTTTTCCACTGATTCGACGGGCAGCAGTGATGCCCACTCGCCGACATCCGCCCAGTGGTAAATAGTACGCGGTGGAATATTCAATTCCTGCGCGATATCTTTCGGCGACCAGCTTTTTATATAAAGCGTGCGGGCCGCTTCTTTTAATTCATCGGAGTATTTAGCCATGCTGCCATTATGGCGGTGTTTTTTGCCTGAATTGATAATTAAATATCGGCAAAAGGTGGTTAACTATTTATAACCGAATACATAAGAAATAAATGCATCGCGACATTTAATTTAATTGGCAATACTGACAACTACAAACGAATTACCGTTATTTAATATCATTGTTAAAGGTCAGTTATGCCACAACCTAATTTAAAAACGGACTGGATTTGTATTGCTACGTCTGGGCCAGCGGTTGACGGTCGCAACATTGAGCCGCAGTGGCTGATCGATGCGGCAGAAACCTACACCCGCAAAACCTATACCGCCATGATTTGGCCGCACCATCCGCAATACGCTTTAGGTGAGCGTGAGTTTACCTGCAATCTTGGCGAAGTGGACGCGCTGAAAGTGGAAACGGAAGGTGATGTTACTAAGTTATATGCCCAGTTAATCCCGAATCAATTCTTAATTGATGCCAATGCGATGGGGCAAAAGCTTTTTACATCTGCTGAGTTTGTTTCTGATTTCGGCGGTAGTGGCCGCGAATATCTTTTTGGACTGGCGGTGACCGATATTCCGGCGAGTCTTGGAACGGAAAAAATTAAGTTTGTACTGGCTGGAGAAGAAAGGGATTCCGAACGCGGTAGCCTTGAAACTTTCAGCCTGGGTAATTTGCAGAAAAATAAGCCGGGTTTTTTCACGCGTTTATTTAATGCGGATAAAAGTTTTACACCAACACCAGAGCCAAACACTGACAAGCCCACCGAGGGCGACGGAGAAAAAATGGAAGAATTAAAAGCCCTCATCCAGAAAATTCTGGATTTAGTTCAAAGCGGCACTGCTGCCGCAGCGGGTGACGCTGCCGCCGTTGATACGCCAGAGCAGGCCGCCGACGAAGTGGCCGTTATTGCCGATGAAATCGCCGACGCGGCCGCCGAAGTGGCAGACCTGGCCGAGGAAGTCGCAGAGAACCCGGAAGACGAAGTCAAAGCGGAAGAATTCAGCGTCGCAAAAGCCAACCTGGCAAAAGTGATGAAAAAATTCAGCGCCGCCCCGGCATCGGCCCGCCGTCAGCGTACCCGCAGCCGTCGCCGTGATTTCTCCGCTGGCCGCCAGCCCGCTGGTAACCCGCTTAACGATCTGGCCGAACAGCTGACCACCGTCATGACCAAGCTGTCCGTGATGGAAGGTAACGGAACGCGTCGCCCTGGCAATGCGCCTGGGGTCAGCAACAAACCGCGTGAATTAGTTTAAGCGCCTGATTTAAGGAAAATAAAATGCATCATACGCAACAACTATCAGCCCGCGCCGAGCAAATGCTGCAAAGTTTTACCGCGGCCCTGGCTAAATCTTATGGCGTGCAGCACACCGCCAAGATGTTTGCGATCACACCACCAAAAGAAACCATGCTGCGCCAGGCGTTGCTAGAGTCTTCCGAATTCCTGCGCCTGGTCAATGTGAAAGACGTCCAGCAGACCACCGGCCAGGTTATCAGTACCGGTAAGCCGGGTATTTATACCGGTCGTAAGAAAGGCGGCCGCTTCTCCCGTTCCCTGGGCGTCAGTGGTAACGAGTACAAGCTGGCTGAGACGGATTCTGGTTCCTTCCTGGATTATGACACGCTGACCAACTGGGCAAACTCCGGCAGTGAAGATGAATTCTTCCAGCTGATTCAGGCATTCAGCAATGAGCAATTTGCGCTGGATATGCTGCGCGTGGCGTTTAACGGCGTGAGTGTTGCCGAAGACACCGACCCGGAAAAAAATCCGAATGGTGAAGACGTTAACATCGGCTGGCACCAGATCGTCAAAACGCGTACGCCGACCCAAATCATCACCGATGCGGTCACGCTGGGCGGTGCTGGAGCGGATTATGTGTCGCTGGATGCGGCAGTTACTGACCTGCTTCATACCTGCATTCTGGAGCATTACCGCAATGATCCGAACCTTTGCGTTCTGATTTCCGGTGACCTGATTGGGAAGGACGCCACAACCATGATGAATATGGTTGACCGCCCAACCGAAAAAGTCGCGGCGCAACTGATTAACCGCAACATCGCAGGCAAACAGGTGTACACCCCGCCGTTTATGCCAGAAGGTCGCCTCATCATTACAACCCTTAGCAACCTGCATATTTACACGCAGGCGGGCACCCGTAAGCGTAAAGCCGACTGGAGCGACGATCGCAAGCAGTTTGAAAACAACTATTTGCGCATGGAAGGTTACGCCGTCGAGCATGACGAGCTTTACGCCGCGTTCGACAAAATCACCCTGGCAGGTGAGGTGGCGGCACCAGAAGGGGGCGAATAACCATGACCCCGTGTCAACGACACCGCGCACGCGTGAAAACAGTCCAGGCGCTGGATAAGCGCGAAGCCCTGACGGCATCGCCGGTGAGCTTCCATTTGCAAATGCTGGAGCTGAAAAGGGATGTCGAACGGCTGCGCAGTTTGCCGCGTACAGAAGACCGCGTCGAAATGAAGCGTGATGCTCTTTTGCCGCGCTGGATGCCGATCGTTGAAGCGTATCTCGCGGGCGACACCCGCTTCGCTAACCCGGCCCTGGTTTACTGCGTGATCTGGTTGTTCGATACGGGGGAAATGGGCCAGGCGCTGGACTGGGCTGACGTGGCAATCACTGAGCAGCAGGCCACGCCGGAAAACTTCAAAAGCACATTACCGGCATTCGTGGCCGACACGGTGCTGGAGTGGGCGACCAATGAAGCCGCAGCCGGTCGCAGTATTGAGCCGTATTTCAGCCGCACATTTGAAAACATCCGCGAGAAATGGCGGCTTCACGAAGACATTAACGCGAAGTGGTACAAGTTCGCCGGGCTTTACATCCTGCGCGACAACAACGGCCAGCCGCGTGCCACTGCCGTGGATGATGTCAGCACGCTTGAACAGGCTGATGCGCTTTTAGCCCAGGCGGCGGCGTACAACAAAAACGCCGGGGTTAAAACGATGCGCGACAAGATTCGCGCCCGTATTGCCAGCCTGACCGAACAATAACGACTCCCGCAAGCCGGGACGGGCGCGGGGGAGGCATCAACCATGCGGTTGTTGGCCGTGGAACCCGTTAGCCCGTTTCTATTGCAAAACTGAGGTGTGAACCATGAGCGGCCCAAGTTTCAGTATCAGCGGCAAGCCAGTGACGACAACGCCGACCGTTATCACCAACGGCGTGACGTTCTGGCCCGATCTGGATCTGGCTGAATTTCAGAAGGTGCGCACGCTGCCCGCAGACCTGCCACCAGAAACCGCAGGCGTGGCCCTGCTGGCGGCCATTGCCGAGGTTAACGACACCCTGGCCGATGTGGTGGCCTACTGGAACGCGAAAGCCTGCGAGAAAGCCGCAGACGCGCCAGGCGCGAAGATGGGGAAGGAATCCCAGCTGACGGCCCAGTACAAGAAAGCCGTTTACGCCCGCGCAAAGGCCGATTTACTGGGCGAGTTTGCCACCATCGGGCGACGCGAGTCGCACCCAGGCCAGGAAAGCCAGGACACCCGCGCCAGCCTGCTGGCTGAGGCGGCAACGGTGATGCGCAATATGCTGAAAAAGCCACGCGTGGGGGTGCATCTGATATGAGCCAGCTGGAAAGCCTGACGGCGTTTATTACTGACCATCTGCCGCCCGAGGCCATGCAGATGTTTTCCAGTTCGATGGACGATTGCGAGCTGGTACGCAGCGCCAAAGCGCTGGGCAACAACCAGACCCGGATCGGCGTGCTGACCTACAGCGCCCGGTTGTCGTGGGATAACTTCCCCTATCGCCGGTATTCGCCGGGCCTGATTTATGCCCTGGTGATTGCCTGGGCGAATGAGCACGCCAACGAGCTGCGCGACGAATTGAAGTTAGCAGAGCCTACCGTCGATCCAGAGTTTGACGACGAGGGGTCGTGCATCCTGGACGTTGTCATCGGGCTGGCTGACCCGTTAGTCATTCGACAAATGGAAGACGGCCCCATCCCGTACAAGGGCAAGCGCTGGGACATCGTTAATCCAGAAATCTGGGTCGCGGCAGAAATGGACATCATCGCCAAACGTGGGCCAGCGTCATGATCCGGGGTGAGCTGGACAAAAAGCAGTTAGCGCAGCTGCGTGAGGCACTGGCGAAAGCTGATTTGCCCCCCAAAAAACGCCAGCGTTTGTTATGGCGTATCGCGAAGCTGGGCATTGTGGCGGCGGCAAAGCGTCACCAACGCCAGCAGGCGGCCCCGGATGGGACGCCCTGGGCACCACGCAAGCGCGGCAAGGGAAAGATGTTAAAGGGGTTGCCCAAACTGCTGGCGGTGCGGGAAATGCCGGAAATCCAGGGGGTACGGATTTACCTCAAGGGCGGCAACTACCGGAACGGCAATAAACCCATTGCGGCCGGTCTGGTTGGCGCTGTCCAGCAGGACGGCGCAAGCATCCAGATGAAAGCGAGCGGCGCACCGCGTAAACCGCAGGCAAACCAGCCCGCGTTACCACGCCAGGCAAAGCGCCTGCGCTCGCTGGGCTACAAGGTGCGAAAGGGTAAACGCTGGGTGAAGCCGTCCAGTAAACAAATTATGGCAACCATGAGCATGGCCCAGGCGGGGTTAGTTATCCGCAAGCTGAAAGGTACACCGTCCAAACGTACCTGGACGATCGATATCCCTGGGCGTGTTTTCCTGGGTGTAAGCGATGATGAATTTAAACAAATTATTGCGCGGCAAATGCAAGCGATCGGCTTCGGCTGGGACGTTAACGCGCAAGGTATCAGGGGGTAAGAATGACCGCACCGTCAGTCACTATTGACCAAAAAAACCGCTACAACGGCACCACCACAGAGATCGAACGTGTCGTCCTCTTTGTAGGGTATGGCGACACCAACGTCGGCAAAACGCTGGCGATCAATTCAGGCACTGATCTGGATGCTGCGTTCGGCGAAAAGGACAGCCTGTTAAAGCAAATTGTTGCCGCAGCTGCCAATAACGCCGGGCAAAACTGGTTTGCCTATGCTCGCGTTATGGCTGTCCCGGATAAAGAGGCAGAGGACTACAAAGCGGATGAGGACTGGATGAGCGCTGTTTCTGCTGCCCAGTCTACGGCATCCGTTGAAGGGGTTGTCCTGGTCTTTGATGTTGCTGAGAAAGCGACTATTAACCGCGCAAACGAGATGCGCACGACGCTACAGGCTGTTAATGGGCGTTTTGTCTGGTTTGCCCTGGCCGTTGGCGGCCCGGAGGATGCCGAAACGTGGGCTGATTATCAGGAGCGTCTGGCCGCGCTGGCTAACGATATTGCCGCACCTGGTGTGCAACTTGTGCCGCGTCTTTGGGGAAATGAACCCGGCGTCCTGGCTGGCCGCTTGTGTAACCGTTCGGTGACCGTGGCCGATAGCCCGGCCCGCGTTGCGACCGGCGCAGTCACGGCACTGGGTAGCGATGCGTTGCCGGTGGATGGCACCGGGGTGGAAATCGATCTCGGTGTAATCCAGGCGCTGGAGAAACTCCGCTACAGCGTGCCGATGTGGTACGCCGATTATCCGGGGATCTACTGGTGTGAAGGTCGCACCCTGGACGTAAACGGCGGTGACTATCAGGTTATTGAAAATGTCCGTGTAGTTGATAAGGCATCGCGCCGCGTCCGACTGATTGCGATTCCGAAAATCAAAAATCGTTCGCTCAATAGTACCCCTGGAAGCATCCGGGCGAATGAAACGCACTTTGCTGCGCCGCTGCGTGAGATGTCCAAATCCGTTGAAATCAACGGCGTGCCGTTCCCCGGCGAGGTGAAACCGCCGAAAGATGGTGATGTAACCATCGCCTGGGCAACCAGTACGCACGTACAAGTTTTTCTTGTCGTTCGACCATACGAAAGCGCGACTCAAATCAGCGTCAGTATCGAACTTGACACCTCTTTGGAGAGCTAACAATGACAGAACGCATTAGCGGCGGGTCGTTTGATGTGAACTATGACGGCGTCATGATTCACGTCGAAAACGCCACCGTCACCATTACCGATAACAGCGCCGTAGCGCAAACGCGCGGCGTCCCGAACGGGTACACCAAAGGATCGGTATCCGCAGACGTGGAAGTCGAAGTCGATTCGCAGAACTTCAAGAAATTCACCGCCGTAGCCCGCGCCGCAGGCAGCTGGCGTGATATTCCCGCAAAGGACTTTTTGTTCTATGCCAACGCGGGCGACGACGAAGAAAAAATCGAGGTGTTTGGCTGCGTCCCTTCGCTGTCTGACGTTGTCAACATCAACCCCAACGAGGCCAGCAAGACCACCAAGAAAATTAAATTCATGGTGACCAGCCCGGACTTTATCGCGATCGATGGCGTGTCGTACCTGTCAGCCCGTGATACTCGCGACCTGAAAGGATAACGACATGCAGAACGGAGAAGGGCTATTAGCAAAGCTGCTGCTGATTGGCGCGGTGATTGGCCTGGGGCATTTGATGGTGAGCAATGAGCCGCTAACCATTCGCCTGTTGCTGGGCCGCGTGATTCTGGGGGCCGCCGTGGCCCCACTGGCAGCAATCCCGCTGCTGAAATACCCGGATATGCCGGAGCTGGTCGTCGTCGCGATTGCCTGCGGGCTGGGCATTTTGGGGGCCGCGTTTATCGAAGCCGGCCTTAAGCGTGGATTTGAAATGTATATCAGGAAATGGGGGAAGAAAACGCCATGACATTGAGCGAAAAACAGCAGGTCTTCGCGGTGAAAATCGCCCAGCTGATTTTATGGGCTAACGATCGCGGTCTGCGCCTGACGTTTGGCGAAGCGTACCGCACGCCGGAGCAAGCCGCATTGAACGCCAAAAAAGGCAGCGGCATTGCAAACAGTTTGCATACCCAGCGACTGGCCGTTGATTTCAATTTGTTTGTGAACGGTCAGTACAAAACCCGCACCGAGGATTACCTGGCGCTGGGTGAATACTGGGAAAGTCTGGGCGGGTCGTGGGGCGGGCGCTTCAAATCACGCCCTGACGGCAATCATTTTAGCCTTGCGCACGAAGGGGTGCGCTGATGCGTGATCAGCTGGGGCCGCTTTTGCTGCTGGTTGCTGCGATGGTCTTCGGCTGGCAGGCGCACGGTTGGTATGACGCAAAGCTGACGCTGGCCGTTAATGAGGCGGGCGACAAAACCCGCCAGGTGGTCGCGGATGCGACGCAGAAATCTGGCGAATTGCTGGAAGAAAAACTCGCGGAGCTAAAAGCCAATGAAGTGCGCACGGAACGGGTTATCCATACGGAAACCATTAAGCCGGTGTTTAGCAATGTTTGCGCTACTGATGATTACGTCCGGTTGTTCAACGAAAGTGCAGATCAAGCCGAGCGAGTCTTATCAGGAAAACCAGCTGACTCTTTGCCCGGTCACCCTGCCGCGTCTGGCCGGGCCGACCGGAAATGACTATGACGCGGCGTTAACCGCTTATCGGCAAATGTATGTCGATTGCGCCGCACGACATAACGCCCTTGTGGGCAACATTCGACAACGAAAGGATTTAACCAAATGAGCAAAGCAAAACCGATCACCATGACTGTGCAGGGCGTTTCCCTGACTTTTGAGCCGAATAAAACCGCGTTCAATAACCTGATTAACGAAATGACCCTGACCAACAAAATGGCACCGATGGCGACTTATCTGTCCCGTATCGTGTCCGGCGACTGCAAAGCGCAGCTGGTTGAACTCATGGAAAGTTATCCGGGCTGCGAAATGCAGATCGTTGAGAAGGTGAACGAAATTTACTCACCGAAACTTGAGATCGAAGTAAAAAACTAACGGCGCGGGTGGCGGCCATACGGGGAAACGCGCTGGAGCAGTATCTTGCGTTGCGCCGCTACTACCTCCCGCACGAAGCCGACGACGAAGAAAGCATCGCCCGCGCCCTATGGCTGGATGAGTATTTCGCCCAGACCAAAGCCCGGAAAACGGCAGACGGCATAGCCCTGGCACTAAACGGAAAATGATATGAGTCACCTGGATTTCACATTGAGCCTTATCGACAAGCTGACGCGGCCGCTTAAAACGGCCCAGTCTTCGCTGTCGGGTTTTGCTGAAAAATCGCAGGCGTCATTTACGAAAATCGGCATCGGTGCTGCCGCCGTCTGGGGTGTTGCTCAATCCATCGCGGGCGTGGTTGGCCCGGCCTACGAAATGAACGCCGCGCTAAATGAAGTCGGATCCAAAGGCGTGGCCGGGGATGCGCTGAAAAAGCTGTCCAGTGAGGCGCTTAAATTCAGTATGCGTTACGGCAAGGGCGCGGTTGATGTCGTCAATTCAAGCTATGCGATGAAAGGCGCAATGGCCGGGCTGTCGGATATGGATTTACCCCGCGTCACTATCGCTGCCAACACGCTGGCCGCAGGTGTTAAGGCGACCGGCGAGGAAGCGGGCGAATATATCGGCGCGATGGCATCCCGGTTTAATGCGGAGCTGTCCAGCCTGGGGCACGTCCAGTTTGCCGAACAGCTGGCCGGTAAAACGGCGTACATGGTGCAAAACTTCGGCGTGAAAATGCAGACCATGCAGGAGCTGATCGAGGGCACCAAAAACGCCGGGGCCGATTTTGGCGTAAGCATGGATGAACAATTCGCGGTACTGGGCACGCTTTCGCGCACCCTGGGCACCGAGTCCAGCGGCATTTACGAGCAGTTTTTGAGAAGCGCCCCCGCCGCAGCTGAAAAGCTGGGGATGAGTTTTGTTGATGCCAGCGGAAAAATGCTGCCAATGGGCGACATTCTCCAGAAGCTGCAAAACAAATACGGCGCCAGCATTGAAGGGAACGTCAAAGCCCAGCAGGCGCTGGACGCGGCGTTCGGCGGCGGTGCGGATGTCATTAAAAAACTATACGGCCAGCAAAACGCACTAAATCGCAGCATCACCGAGCTGGGGCGCAATGACGGTATGAAACGGGCCCAGGAAATGGCCGAACGTATGGCCGCGCCGTGGGAACGTATCAAGGCGACTTTCTACGCGATGCGCGTCGCCCTGGGCAACACGCTGATCCCGATTCTTACGCCGATGATGAATAAAGCCGCCGCTGTTGGGGCCACGTTTGCCCGCTGGCTGGAAATGTTCCCGAATATCGCCCGCGTGCTGGGTTATGTGGTGCTGGCGGTGTTGTCTCTTGGCCTGGCTGGCGCGGCGACAAATATCGTTATGGGCGTGTTTGGCTTCGTGATGGTGGGATTAACCGCGATTGTTAAATCGGCATCGGTCGTTATGTGGCTTTACGGTAAGGCTTCCATGTTCGCCGGTGTGGCAATGCAAATCCTGACCAGCCCGATCACCCTGATTATTGCCGCGCTGGCGTTGCTGGCCGTGGGGATCTGGTATGTCGTCACCCACTGGGAAGAACTGACCACGGCGCTGATGAATACGGACGCTTTCGCCTGGGTGATGGACGTCGCCAAACAGGTGGGCGAGGTGTTTAACGAGGTATGGAAATCAATCACCGCAGGCTTTACCACGGCTTACAACTGGATTGTTGAGAAGCTAAACAAGTTGCCGGGCGTCAATATCGAAGTCAAAGCCGATATCCCGCAGCCGGTGACCGCACCGAATGCAGCTGCAGCACCGCCAAAAATGACCGGGCCGTCACTGCTGACCGGTAACCAGCCAAGCGCCGACATCCCACGCGGCGGGCTGATGAGTCAGATTAAATCTGACAGTAAAACCGTAGTGGATAGCCGTAAAACGTGGGGCGATACCTACATCAACGCCCCGAATGGAATCACCCCGGCCCAGCTGGCCGAATGGCAGGAGCTTAACGCCGGATGAGTACCGAACTGAAATACATCGACCTGTTGATCACTGACGGCGATTTCACGCTGGACAGTGGCAACGAGCCGCAGCGCTGCAACAACCGGGACAGCATCGCGCAAGACATCATCCACAGCATTCTGGAAAGCGGCATTGCAACCCGTCTGATCGGGGAGCGTAGCCCGACGATGCGCGGTGACGTGCTGACCCAGCTGTCATTACTGGTGGAAAGCGACGAACGTCTGATCCCTGGGACAATTTATATCACCGAAGAAAGTATTGAACGGCTGTATGTGACGGCTGAAACCTACGATTTCGGCAGCATTGAAACGGGGGTTAACTATGACTGAGAAGCCGACCGTTGATTTTGAGCAGGTGTTGAATGATAGCGGGATGCCGTCAACGGAAGCCGAAATCACCGCCGTGTTTAAAAGTACCGTACAGGCCGAAGGGTTTGTCACCAATACGTCGCGGATGTCACCTTTCTGGCGGCTGATTTCGAAAATAGTCACCACGCCAGTGTTATGGCTGCGTGCCGCGCTGATCGACGTGGTGCTGCGCAATATGTTTGTGGCGACGGCGTCCGGGGCTATGCTGCGCTTGCTGGCGTGGGCGGTGAATATCGAGGCCAAACCGGCGAGCGCTGCCGGTGGCGTGCTGCGATTCATTAAGGTGAATTCGGCTGACGCGGTCGTCGTTCCTGCCGGTACGCTGGTACAAACCGAGCGCATTAACGGCACGGTGTATGCCTTATCGGTCAGTGAGGACACGACCATCGCCGCAGGCGTTGAAAGCGCATTAATCCCCGTCACGGCGACGGGCACCGGCACCGGCTACAACCTTGCGCCCGGTTATTACCGGATCATGCCGGTCGCGGTGGACGGTATCACCAGCGCCGTTAACGAAGACGACTGGCTAATCACGCCGGGGCCGATGAGGAAACCGACGACGAACTGCGCGACCGCACGCGCAACCAGTTTAATCTGGTTGGCAGCTATCACACTGACGCTATCTACCGCAGCATGATTTCGGGCGTTGTCGGGCTGAGTATCGATCGCATTTTCTTTTTGCACGATGCGCCGCGCGGGCCAGGCACCGCAAACGCTTATTTGCTGCTGGATAGTGGGGAAGCGTCACAGCCCTTTATTGATACGGTGAATGACTATATCACCGGCCAGGGGCACCACGGCCACGGCGATGATTTGCAGTGTTACGCCATGCCGGAGACGCGTCACAGTCTGGCGGTGACCGTGTATGTCGAAAGTATGGACAACCTGGGCGACGAGGCCGTCACCAGGTTGCAGGCTGATATTGCTAACCTGATCCGTTGCGCGTTTCGTGAGAACGCCAATTACGACGTAAAAAAGACATGGCCTTACTCGCGTTTCTCATTTTCAAATCTGGGACGTGAAATTCACAAAACCTTTGTTGATGTGGATTCGCTGGCCTTTTCGCTGTCGGACATTATCAGCGACCTGACGATCCCCCGTCTGGATGCGCTGGCGGTGGAGATTAAAAACACCCTGGACGAAGGGGGCGAAAATGTCTGATTTCCTCCAGAAGCTGGCCGGGCTGAAACTGCCGTCATGGATGGATAAAGGCGACCCGGCGCGACTATTACGGGCGTGCGTGAAATTCTGGTCGCAGGTTTACGAGTGGGTAACCTGGCCGTTAAGGCAATTTGACCCGTTGACCTGCGCCGAGCCGATTCTGAGCCTCATCGCCTGGGAACGTGATATGACCCGTTTCAATGGCGAGCCGCTGGAGCTTTACCGCAAGCGGGTGAGTTACGCGTTTATTAACGCCCAGCAGGCTGGGGAAATTGCCGGGTTTATTGCCATATTCGCCCGGCTGGGTATTGGCAAAGTCGAATTGCTGGAACGACAAGACGCGGAAGACTGGGACGTTATTGTCGCCCGCGTGACCGATAGCCAGATTGCAGATAATAGTGATTTGCTTCTGGAGATAATCCGCAAGTATGGCCGAACGTGTCGCCGATATCGTTTTGAGGTTATTACGAGCAAAACAATAACCATCGGCGTGGGATGGTATGACGGCGAATATATTTGTTATCCCGCCGCGCTTGCCCCAGAGAATAAAGATTCAAACGAAACATACAGCGCAAAGATTTAGAGGTTTATTTATGTCACAGGTTGCTATTACAAAAGCATTTCAGGACTGGAAAGCGCAGCAGGCGATCGATAATACTCCCGTTACGCTGGATGAATTTGTCTTCGCTTATATTCCGGGGCTGGATATTACAAAGCCGGTTGATGTTACGGAAGCATTACCCGCAGCAGATAAGATTGTACATCGGCAGGAAGTCAGTAAGGCGGGCATTATTAATGACAACGCCGTTAGTTATTCGGTAACCATTGGCACGGATGTCGGCGATTTTGATTTTAACTGGATCGGTCTGGTGAATAGTGAGTCCGGCGTGCTGGCGATGGTTATTCATGCGCCAACCCAGCGGAAAATTAAAAACGCTGCCGGTCAACAAGGCAACGTCCTGGTACGTTCCATGATGATGGAATACACCGGCGCGAAAGCGGCGACCGCAATCACCACGCCTGCCGAAACCTGGCAGATCGATTTTACCGCCCGCCTGGCTGGCATTGATGAGCGCAAGCGCGTTGAAAATGTCGATTTGTACGGCGACGCCGCGTTCTTTGGCAACGGCTGGCTGGTTGCTCGCCAGGGTGAGCAATATTTCGTGACCCAGGGCGCGGGTTATGTTGCCGGGCTGCGTGCGGATCTGCCTGAGAATGTAGATATTGAGGTAACAGGCCCGGTAAAGGTCTGGCTGGATGTCTGCTGGGCGGGAACGCTGACCAGCGTCTGGGGCATTCAATGCAAAATCACGGTTGCGGATGCGCTGGAGAATTACCAGCAGGACGGCCGGCCGCATTATGTGTATGCGATAGCCAGCGTTGACGAAGACGGCAACATCACTGACCTGCGCCCGAAGGGGCTAAATGATGATCTGGGGTTGGGTGAGCTGGCCGCGATGGATATCAATGATGTGCTGCCGGTTGGCATCCCGCAGCCCTGGCCGACTGACACGCCGCCAAAAAAATGGGCGTTGATGTTGGGGCAGACATTTGACCCGGTCGTTTATCCGCTGCTGGGTGCGGCCTATCCTGACGGCATTCTCCCGGATATGCGTAGCCAGACTATCAAGGGCCGCCCGGATGGGCGCGATGTGCTGTCATACGAGGAAGACGGCAACAAAAAGCACGGTCATGGTGCAACGATTTCTGAGACTGACCTGGGCACAAAGTTAACGCAAGAATTTGATTATGGTTCAAAGACAACCACGGAGAACGGCGATCACGATCATAGGTTGACGGCAAGCGTGTTGACGACCATTTCGAACAGCAAGCATGCATCGGGCGGGGGATCCGGGGTATGGACTGGAGGTCTTGCCACTACTGTAGCGGGGTTGCACCCTCACGTCGTGTATATCGGCGCCCATGCTCACATTGTGGAGCTTGGCCCGCACGGGCATGAAATCTTTATTGAAGAAAGCGGGAACGAAGAAACCACCGTTAAAAACATCGCATTTAACTACATCGTGAGGCTGGCATAATGTCATTCAAAATGAGCGCTACAGTACAATTAATTAAAGTGTTTAATCTGCGTGCGGATACAAAAGAATTCATCGGCACAAGTGATGCCTATATTCAGCCGTTTACGGGGTTACCTGCTAATTCTACCGATATTGAGCCGCCCGCGTGCCCGGCTGACAGTGTGGCAATTTTTGATTTAAATAAAAAAGAATGGAGCATTCAGGAAAATCACCGTGGGCAAACGGTATATGATACCGAAACCGGCCAGCCTGTTTATATCAGTAAGCCGGGAGCGCTGCCAGAAAATACAACAACCATTCCATACCCCGGCGAATTTTATGTCTGGAATGGTAAAACGTGGAAACTGGATGAAAAGGCATCCCATGCCGCAGCGGTCGCAAGCGCTGAGGCACAAAAAGAGTTTTTAATTAATGCCGCGCAGGAATCTATTTCGGTATTGCAAACTAAATTATTAATGGGCCGCCAGTTAACTGACGAAGAAAAAGATAAAGTAAATAAAACGCTGGATTATATCGACGAGGTTACAGCCGTAATCACGGATTCAGCGCCTGATATTGAATGGCCGGAGATTAAATAAAATGTGGCGTGATGCCCGTCTCGCGTTTTCTGATTCTATGTCAGCGATGAATTGCTCAATTATTCCCGCGCATCCGTGGGTTTATGGACTGGGCCAGCTTAATGATTCAGGCGGCTACTTAAGCCCGGCCAACGCGCTGGGGTATCTGGCGGGCAAGCTGGCAACCAGTGGCGGGAATGGCGATGTGATCGTCATGATGATTGCCGAAAACACCCACGACATTTTTATGACGGCATTAAAAGAGCTGGCAACGGTATTCCCCGCGCCCGCGTTTACCCAGATTAGCCGCATGGCTGCCGCCGCTGCTGAGTTGAGCGCCGTAAAAATGCAGCTGCCGGTAAAAGTTGATGCCCTGCCGGTCGCCGTGCCGTTGTCCGTTTCAACCAGCCGCCTGGCCGTCAATGCGCAGCGCATTGCCGCCGCGCAGCTGGAAGCCGCAACCGGCACAAATCCCGCAGAGCTGCAAAGCCAGGTTGCCGGGTTTATCAAAGAACGCGCCGCGCAGCTGGCTGCCCTGAGCGGGGCAATGGATGAGTTGAAACAGGCCAGCGCCAAAGTATGGGCCTTTAATTACAGCGGCAACCACACTGCCGCAGCGCTGGAGCTGCTTAAAGGATTCCCGCAGACAACCGCCGTGCATACAGCGGCAATGATGTTTATTGGCGATTCGCTTTCTGACTTACAAGGAATGATCCATGACCCAGACAGCATTACTCGCGCTTGATGGTGAGGGCATCCCGATGCAAAACATGCTCGTTTCGCCGTCGATGCAATTTCAGGAGAAAGACATGTCCGGGCAGACATCGAGCACGGCCAATGCTGAACAGGGCATAAAAGCCAAAGAGCTGCGCGTCTCCGGGCTGGTCACCTTCGACGACGAAGCCGTTTTACAACGCCTTTTCCAGCTGGCATCCGCAACGGCGGCAAGTGGTGAGCTTAAGGTTTACCGCGTCGCCAATGCGACGGCGACGGCTATCAATTTACGTGAGGCCACCTTTACCGGCCAGATTGATGCCGTCCCGCAGGAAGACCGCCTCGCCTGGCAGGTGAGTTTTACTTTACGGGAAAAAGGCAGCGTGCCGGAGAAACGGCAGGCGAGGAAGGGGAACGCCACGGCCAGCACAAAACAAACCGGCGCAAGCGGCGCGGGTGCTTCCGTATCTGCTGACGAGACGCCGGATAAAATGAGCTGGCTTGAAGAAAAAGTTTTGAAGCCTATTAACGACGCGCTGGGGTAAGCCATGAAACCGATTAAACGCCTTTTCTTATCCCGCGACCCGATCGAGATGGTGGATTGCAACATTGTGCTGGAGCTTAACGCGTGCGGGCGCGGATTTATCACAGCCAACACTGAGACGGATTACACCGGCAAAATGGTGCGCGTTGATGTGGGTTACGATGGGTTAGTCCTGCGCTGGTTTACGGGGTACGTCGAGCGATCGCAGCCTGCTGATAATGGTTCCTGCCGGTTGTTCGTGCGGGAGCTTATCGGCATTTTCGATAAAATGTGGCCGTGTTCTTTCCAGCACCCCACGTTACGCCAGATCACTGACTGGATATCGGAGCAAAGCGGGTTAACCGTTGCGCCGCCAGCTGGCGCAGCTTATGCCGATACACCCATTCCACACTTTACCCATAGCGGCACCGGTTACCAGCTGCTGGCGACGCTGGGCCGGGCGTTTTCCATTACGGATTATGTCTGGTATCAGATGCCGGACGGCGCAGTCTTTACGGGCGCGGCTGAGCATAGTTTATTTGCAGGCAAGCCGGTGGAGATCCCGCCAGAGTTTAGCCAGTCAACGGGCGGCGGCAATTCCATGACCGTGCCAATGATCCAGAGCTTGCGCCCCGGCGTGGAGGTCAACGGCCAGCGGTTAAATCAGGTTCGGTTAAATAACGACGATATGGCAATCACCTGGCAGCCACGCAACAAAGCCACCGGCCAGCCGTTGCAGAAATCGACATTTCAGCGCCAGGCCGAAAGCGCCTACCCGGAACTGGCATCCGGTTTACACCTGCCGAAACTCGCCATGGTTGTGGCGCATAGCGAAGACGTATCAAGCGGTAACATCGCCGACCCGTTTCGCCCGCGCTACGCCGTCGATCTGCAATTGCTGGATGATGACGGAAACCCGGCAGCCAACACGCCGGTTTATTCTGCCGTGCCGCTGCCGGTGCCAATGGCGGGCAGTGAGTCGGGTATGTTTCAATTCCCGCCGTCTGGCACGCAGGTGGAGATCGGTTTTGTTGGCGGTCGCCAGGATAAACCCTTTATCCGTCAGATAATGGCCCAGGGTCACAGCCTGCCAGCGGTTAAGCCTGGCGAGCAGTTGCAGCAACAACGCGATGGCGTTTCGCAGCGGGTGACGGTGGCCGGTGACTGGGAACGCCAGACAGATCAGGTTATCCGCGAAAACTCCATGACACGCGAAGTTACCGCCGACGATGAAAAGCGCACGCTGGTTGCGCGTGAAACCACTATCCAGGCCACGGATAAAACCACCGTGTTGGGCACGGCCACACTGATGGCCGGGGCGGTTGTTCACATCGCCGAGGGGGATTACAGCGTCGGCACGTCTGGCGGTCTGACGTTGAGCTGCAGCAAGGACAATTCTGTCAGTGTTGGCCGGAACGTAAACCGCGAGGTTGGCGGCAACCTGGACGACAACATCAAAGGGGCTGCCGTTGTTAACGTGGGCAAATCGCTTACAGAGAAAATTACCGGCATTCGCCGCAGCGTCGCCCAGGCGCAGGAGTTAATCGCGCCAGTGGTAAAACTGGGTAGTGAAGATATTAACGTCCTGACGCTGTTAACCGATACGCTGGACGTGGTCAGCGAGCTGGCGAAGGTCTGCGCCTCGCATACGCACCCAAGCGTCGGCGCACCAACCCAGGCCGACCAGTTCACCAGCGCGGCCACTAAAACCGGCACGTTAAAGGAAAAATACAGTCCTCTCATTGCCTGACGGAAACCCCCACGCCGCCAGACCTCACAGAACGCCACACAGCACGCGCAAAAGTACAAGGTCGACACCGTTCGGCCTTTTTTGCGTTCGTTCAACCACGCCCCGCACGCGCAGCGACAGAATGCAGACGGAAGCGGATCCGAGACGGAAACGGCGCTACACCGCACCCGCCTGCGCTATTTGGATCTAAAAAATTTTGCAAAAGAATTTTTGCGCAAAGCGACCCGCCAGCCCGCGCCACTGCTGGGCGTTTGTGGTCTGCTGGCTTTTGCACGCAACGCAAGGGATTGCGACACTTTGCAAAAAGCGCTACGGCCAGCGCGGCTAACTGATTGGATAAGTTAATGTTTTTAAAAGGATCGTTTTACTTTCCGTCACGATCATAACGGCGCGGCGCAACTGGCTGGAAGTCTGGCCGATAATTGGTGACGCCTTGCGGGGCGCGGGCTGTCGGGGAGTTTGTCCGGTTTGAAGTTTTGCAAAGTAGTGCGCGGGTTTGTTAAAAGGATCTAGTCATGTGTCTGGGTTTAATTGGGCGGCGAAAGGTATAATCAATACATGAAAAAACCCTGCCGAATGGACAGGGTTTTGTTTGATGTGGTCAATGCGTGGACACTGAGAGAAATAAATCCTTTTATTTCAATGTATTATATTCTAAAAAAAAAGCCCCATCGGGGGAGATGGGGCAAAAATAACTCATTGATTATGGAATGTTCTGTTCTCTGGTCAGTTGAGAACGAGGCTACTTTACGTCGCAAAAGTGTAGCTAAAATGAAGAAATTATGGAGTTTAAAGCTAAACTCCCGTGGAGATTAAGGACGGCTTATGTCAAATCGTATGGCTTTATTGTTACCTATTTTACTGGCTGGTTGCGCCAAACAGACCGTCCCAGATGCACCGACGCCACCGCAGGTGGGTATGGCGAATCCTGCTGCGGTTTACTGCCAAGAGAAGGGCGGGACAAGCATTCCGCAGATGAATGCTCAGGGGCAATTTAGCCTTTGTAAGTTACCCAACGGCGAAACGATCGAAGAATGGGCGCTGTGGCGTCGCGATCATCCGCAGAAAAAATGACAGTGACTGCGGCTTTGCGTAAACTAGCGCCTCTAGGATAAATCTGATTAACGAGAGTCGTATGTTTTCGCTAAAGCCGGGGACCACTGCCATTATCATTGGTGCCCGTACTGTTATTGGCCGCGGCAATATTGGTAAGAGCGTTGAGTTGTTTGCGCTGATTAACCCCGGAGAGCGTTGCTTGAATCCCGTCAATGGCGTCATGACGGAGCTAGATGCTGATGCGCCGCGCGCGTTGTGGCTAGTGACCGGCGATGTCACTACAGGCGAAGGGCAACACGGTTTCGCGTTTGTACGCGCCGAGTATCTGTTGCCGTTAACGCCCGATGCGCTGCCGACGGAAGAACGTACTGCGCTTGTGGAATAATGCGACGTCAGAAGACGTCGCTAGGGTGTTATAGATTTTTCAGCCAGTCGGCGAGCACGCGTGCGTGATTTTGCACGGTGTTGGTGGTGGCGTAAATCAGCGTTAGCCCTTGCGTGTTGGCAATCATTGCTAAACGCTGCCCCTCGTCGCGATGGTGCGAAAGCTCTTCGCGGTAATGCTGGCAGAACGTTGGAAAATCGATGACTTCTCCATGATAGGCTCTGCGAAGCTCGGCTGAAGGGGTCAAATCTTTGCACCATTCATCGTAGACAAGGTTTTCCTTTTTGATGCCGCGCGGCCAGAGTCTATCGACTAAAACGCGATAACCATCATCGGGTGCTGCGTCTTCATAAACGCGTTTACACTGGATCATATCCTTCCTCCCTTTATCCTTTTTTGACCATACCACAAAGAATGGCGGGGTTCGCTATCCGGGTGTTGCTATTGGCAGCGTAGATCGCTAGTCTGAGGCTCCTTATGCCGTTCGTTAATGTCTGCACATAAGGACTCTCATGGAAAACGCTGCTGTCACTCCCTCCCTTCGTATTGCCTTGGTTGGCGACTACAATGCCGATGTGCTTGCGCATCAGGCGATTCCCCTCGCCCTTGATGACGCTGCGGCGGTGCTTGAACTTACCGTTAAGTACCAGTGGTTAGCCACTGAAGATATCAAGAGCGCTGAAGATTTATCCGGCTACGATGCGCTTTGGTTGGTGCCTGCTAGCCCGTATCGCAATACCGAAGGCGCGCTGATGGCGGTACGCTACGCGCGGGAAAATAGCCTGCCGTTCCTCGGCACCTGCGGCGGTTTCCAACACGCGATTATTGAATACGCCCGCAATGTGATGGGTTGGGAAGATGCTGCACACGCGGAAACCGATAAAGAAGGGCGGATGGTGATAGCACCGTTAACCTGCTCGCTGGTGGAAAAAACGGACGCCATCGAGCTGCGAGCGAATACGCTGATTGCGCGCGCCTACGGTCGTGACACAATTGAAGAAGGCTACCACTGCAACTACGGTATTTCCCCTGACTTTGCCGCTGAACTGGATACCCAGCCGCTGCGGGTCACCGGCTGGGATGACAACGGCGATATTCGTGCGGTGGAGTTGGTGACTCATCCATTCTTTGTGGCGACGCTATTCCAGCATGAACGCAATGCGTTGGCTGGACGTCCAGCACCTTTGGTGCAGGCGTTCCTGTACGCCGCCGCGCGGTAATCTCAAACGCTAGATGCCTGATGGCGGGATATGAATCACGCCATCAGCGATTACCATCGCTCCAATTAGCCGGCGTTAATTTCCCGGTCACGTCCCGCTAACCCGCCAAATACAGCCATCACCAGCGCAATGACCGCTAATGAGACCAGCGAAATATGCCATGTGCCGCTGACATCATGCATTTTTCCCATTAACGGCGGCCCGCATGCCGCCAGCAAATAGCCGACCGCCTGTGCCATACCGGAAAGTGCGGCGGCCTGGTGTGCGGAACTGGCACGCAGCCCGATAAAGGTCAGCCCGAGGATCATCGTGGCGCCTGAGCCAAAACCGAATATCACTGTCCAAGCCACCGCCTGAGCGGGCAGCAGAATGTAGCCGAGGGCACTGACGGCGCACATCAGCGCGGCGGTAATTGCAATTCCACGCTGATCTTTGACGCGCAGCAGAATAATCGGGACGATAAAGCCGGGGACTGCCGTCGCTAACTGCAGCAGGCCATGCAGAGAGCCTGCCTGCGCTTCGCTATAACCTTGGCTAATGAGAATGGCCGGGAGCCAGCCGATAATGACGTAATAGACCAACGAGTTTAACCCGAGGAACAACGTCACCTGCCAGGCCAGCGCCGACCGCCAAATCCCGCGATTATGTGCTGCTCCGCTGCCGGAGATCGCAGTTGTCTGCGTCGATCGCCACTGCGGTAGCCAGAATACCAGCGCCAGTAGCGGAAATGCCATCAGCGCCAGCAATGCGCCGCGCCAGCCAAAACCACTCAGCGCAATCGGTACAACCAGCGCGGAACCCAGCGCGGCCGCGGCACCCATGGTCACCGAGTACGCGCCGGTAAATTTAGCGACATGGTTTGAGAAATCTCGCTTAATTAGGCCCGGTAGGAGAACGTTGCCGAGGGCAATGCCGCAGCCAATCACCGCGGTTCCTGCGAACATGAGCAGCACTGAGGGAAGCGAGCGGATTGCGATCCCTGCGCAAATCAGCAGCATGGCGATAAACAGGCTTCGCTCCATCCCTAAACGGCGAGCGACCCCGGCGGCAAGGGGAGAAATAAGGCCAAATGCCAGCAAGGGTAATGTCGTCAACAGCCCAGTCTGCGCGGTTGTCAGTCCGTATTCGGCGCGAATAGCATCCAGAAGCGGTGCTGCACCGGTGAAAGTGACGCGCAGCGTCGAGGCAATCAGTAAAATACCAATAATCAGCATCCAGCGTTGGCTGGAAGAAGGAGATGTGCGAGACATAGTCTTCTCAACAAAAAAATGGGATGACTACAATACCTGCTTTGGCCTGCATTGAAATCAAGCTAAAATGACAGATTATCGCTAAATTCGGACAAAAACATGTTAGGACTGGGTTTAGATGGCTACCACCCGGATAGCCATCAGGATGCAGCCGTGGCTTTCGGTATTCAGGTGGTTCAGGGAGAGCAGTACATCCCAGAGCATCAGCACCGCAAGGGGCAGTTAATATTGGCGCTGCACGGGGCCATCACCTGCGAAGTCGAAAATGCGCTGTGGATGGTGCCTCCGCAGTTTGCGGTGTGGGTGCCCGGTGAGGTGCCGCACAGCAACCGCGCAACCCCGCAGGCGGAATTGTGCTTTTTGTTTATTGAACCCGGTGCGGCAAAAATGCCCGCGCATTGCTGCACGTTGAAAATCTCACCGTTGGTTCGTGAGCTGATATTAGCGCTGGCCCAGCGAGATGAAGCGGCGCGTCAGACGGCAGAAACGCAGCGCCTCATCCAGGTGTTGTTTGATGAACTTCCACAGCAGCCGGAACAGCAGCTACAGCTACCGGTCTCGGCGCATCCTAAAATTCGCTTAATGGTGGAGATGATGGAAGCCGAACCCGCGCAATGGCAAACGCTGAGCCAGTGGGCCAGTCGATTTGCGATGAGCGAACGTAACCTTGCGCGACTGGTGGTCAGGGAGACCGGGCTGAACTTCCGTCGCTGGCGGCACCAGTTGCAATTGATTCTTGCTCTACAAATGCTGGTGCGCGGGCTTAACGTCCAACAGGTTGCGCTATCGCTGGGTTATGATTCCACTACCGCGTTTATCACTATGTTTCGCAAGGGGCTGGGACAAACGCCGGGGCGCTATCTGGCAGCCCTCACTACGACTTCCCAATAAGCAGAGATACCAGCCCTGCGGCGATGAGCGGCCCCACCGGGACGCCGCGAAACAGCGCCACGCCGAGTACGGTGCCGATCAACAGACCGGCCACCAGATGCGGCTGGCTGCCCATTAACGTCACGCCGCGCCCGCCAAGCCATGAGACAAACACCCCCACGCCGATTGCCACCAATGACTTCCAGTTAGCGAATGAGTGCAGCAACGTGCTGGCAGGCAGCGTGCCGCTGGCGATAGGCGCCATCACGCTGATGGTCAGGATGATGATGCCAATGCTTAGCCCCTGTTTTTCAACCCAAGGGAAAAAAGTGCTGAGCGGGGTAACGCGGATAATAATGAGCACTAGAATGGATACGGCGACGGTAGTGTTATGGCTGACAAAGCCAAGTGCCGCCAAACCAAGAAGGATTAGCAGAGTGGTATCGAGCATAAAATGGAAATCCTTGCCAAAAAGAGAAAAAGTAGCCTGCTTACTGTACGCAAAACGCGTAGTGTAAACAGGCTTTTTTCAATATTTTTAGAGGATTTCAGGCATTTGCCTGATTAACTCGCTTACCGCCACGATTCATCAACGGCTATTGCAGATAAACAGTGGAATCGTCTCCGGTCGTGCTGATGTGACTAGTCCTGACGACGGAAGGCGACCTGTTCAGGCTTGGCGATACGCAGGTAGTCTTGGGTGTTGAGGATAACCGATCTTTCAAGGCTGCCGGCGTTGAAGGCAATCTCAGCAAAATTCTCAAACAGCAGCGGATCGGCCACCAGCTTCAGCGAGTGGTGAAAACTAAACGGTGGGATGGCGCCAAAAACGCAGGCGGTCAGAGCTTCAACTTCAGCCGGACTGGCAAGCGATGCCCGCAAACCGCAGAGATGCTGGGCGAGGCGTGAAAGATCGGCTTGTTGGTCAGCGGCCAAGACCGCCAGCACGTGTTGATTCACGCCGTTGCCTTTCACTTTACACACCAGTGCTTTTGCTCCTTGGCCGAGCGCAGTGCCGCGTATTTCCGATATGGCTTCGCATTTCCCCACGGCCTCGTGCGACACCACGCGGTAGCGCGCCTGATGACTGTCGAGCAATGCTAATAGCTGCTGGTGGATATCGGATGTTATCGGTTCAATCATGTCATTCTCCGGTGATGGTGAGGCATCAGCTCTTTTTATCTTGGTAAAGTCGCTGATCGGCGATTTTCATGGCCTCATCAAGCGTGTCGCCAGAGCGCATCTTATAGGCCCCCCACGAGAAGCTCACGCGGTTATTGGTATCGATTTGCTGCAGATTTTGTTGAATGCGCTCGACAATCACTCGGCCTTCGTCTTCTTCGTAGTCGACGAGAATAATGCAAAACTCGTCGCCGCCGAGACGCACACCGTAGTCACTTTTGCGAATAGTGGCTGAAATGGCTCGGGCCAGCATGATGATGGCGCGGTCGCCCTCATCGTGACCCCACGTGTCGTTGATGTACTTGAGCTTATCGCAGTCCAGCGCGATAACCACAATGCCGACACCCTGCTCGGTCAGACGCTGCAAGCGCATACTCTGCACCGTGGAGAGTATCTTGCGGTTATACAACCCGGTTAGTCCATCACTGATGTTTTCTTTGCTGACTGTCCGATAAAGACGGAAATGGGTGCGCACCAAATGCAGTACAGCGAGGGTCGTCACCAGATAAAACAGAAACAGCTTCCACGAACTCAGTAGGAAATACATCACATCGAGTGACACTTCAACCTGCATATTTTCCGCTAGCGGCCGGGAATAGTGAACGTAGCTCAGCAGGTGCGACGCGCTGCGGTGCACCTCGATATGGGCGTTGGTATCTAAATCGGTAAAGGTTATATCAAGGTAGCGCCAGACTAGCGGCCGATCGCGGGTATTAAAAATATCGTGCATATCCTGGCGAGAAAGGTCAACCATGACGATGCCTTTGAGCTGCTCTTGTTTATAGACCGGCGTCAGGAACGTTAAAATATTCTTTCGAGTGAAAGTATCGATGTAAATGCTGGAGACTACGGTGCGCCCGAGAAATAAATTTTCGAGGCTGCCAGGAGAAATACCAAGACGGCTTCCATAGAGGAAATTCCAGCTGGTTAATGACGGATCGTTAATAATAACGGGTGAATTGAAATAAACATATTGATTCATTAAATCAATATAGTAACGAAAATGTTTATTTGGCCGTGGCTCATTAGGTAAAACCGGCTTCCAGACCGTCATATTGGCGATGGCCGCATCAAATGCTTCCAGTGCCGGAAGATCGTTCACCCACTGGTTGCAGGGTTTATTACCAACGGAAAGTGAACCATGTAGCGGTGAATAGCCCTTGCCGTCGATATTAAGGCCGCTGACCTTACCGCGGTGCTGCACGCTCGCGCAGGCCCGGGCCACCGCGGCGGCGGAAGGGCGGTCGTCCATCTTTCTTGCAAACTGCGAAATAATCAGTTGATTCTGATATTTATCATAGAGAAAAGCTGATTCGCCTTTGTCGACAATATATTTCATATAGTCAGACATATCACGATGAGTGGCGATTAACTCATAGATAAGAAACGATGAGGTAAGTATCAACACGCCACCGGAGATGACAAAGCGGAGTATTTTATTCTGAAGTTTCATGATTAAACGGTTTGCTCTTTCTTTTCAGAAACAATTTTATCACGCGGTGAATGGTATCTCTAGCAATGCAGTAGTGGAATAAATATTTTTGATAGAATAATTCTCATTTTCTTTGCCGCCCATAGGCGTATCCATTTCCATGGGATCGTTCCCTGCATCCTTTTTAAGTTCATATCACCGCAATATCTGCAATAGAAATATATTTAAACATCACTATTGCGACCTTAACATATTCAGAGCAGGATAATCATTCATTCACTGGTTCCTGTGTCGAATGTTTAACTAGGTTTGCGCCAAATGCCCAGCTAATCAGTCTATTTCTTTGACAAAATAAAGCGTTTTTCGAAAGAGTTTTAACATGCAGAAAACATATATTGCATTGCTGATCCAATCGGCAATGTTTACTGGCGCCTTTTCGGCTCCTGCCAGCGCCGCAGTCTGTCAATCAGCGTCAAATAATGTGCAATGTGGCGGAGGTGGAACGCTGCTACAGAAAATCGGTGAGGGGCGTAACACCAGCAATGCAACGGTTTCTGTAGATGCCAATACGGTGCTTAATGGTGGTAACGCTCCGGCAATCAGCCTTAATGACGGCAACGTGGTTAACGTTAGCGGTACGGTAGAAAATGCGGCGCAGGCGGGTTCTGTCGGCTTGCTGAATGCGGGTGCAAACACCATTGAAGTGGTTTCTAACAGCCAGATTACCGTGACTCCAAGTGGCGTTGTCATGTCGAATGGCCGCGTGAATAACGCCGAAGCTGTTAACGTTATGGGCTTTGGTAACACCATAATTAATCGCGGTCACATTCAAACTAACGGTAATGCTGCTGCCCTCTGGTTCCAGGATGATGAACGCAGTTACGGCGCGCCAACGGTACGCAACCGGGTGGAAAACTTTGGCGTGATTGCCCGAGGCACCAGTGAAACCGGTACGGCACCAGTATTTGGCACCAGCTCCACCACCGGCGGTGCGGGTATCGTGTTTGTCAATCATCCGGACAGTAAAGTTGTTGGCAGCCTGTCCTTTGGCCGCGGTAATGATGATCTGGAGTTTTACAGCAACTCGTTAGTCACCGGTAATATCAACGGTGGCGGGGGCGTCAATAATCTGACGCTAAACGGTTCGCTTAACTCGCAGGACCGGCTGCGGGGGGATATCTCCAACTTCAGTACTCTCACCAAGGATGGCGAGGGCCGCTGGGATATCTCGGGTACGTTAAACGGGTTCACCATTGTCAGCGTGGATCAGGGAACACTGGGATTATCAGGCGACAATAGCGGCTATAACGGCCAATTGGTGATTAATCCGCAGGGCAATAATGATGCGGCCGCAACCGTAGAGGCGCCGGCACGCAGCCTTCCGACGCGAAGTGGAAACAATCTCAATAATGTTATCGATAATGGCATTCTGCGGCTGACTCAGGATAAAAACGAAAACTACGCGGGCCAGATAACGGGCAGCGGACAGGTCGTAAAAACCGGTGACGGGACGCTGACTTTGCAGCCTGATGCGCCGGCAGGCAATCAGTGGCGCGGTGGTACGACCATCAATCAGGGCGCTATTGCGGTAAGCAAAGAGAGTTCATTAGGTGATGCCAGCAGTGCAATAACTTTTGACGGTGGTGGCCTAAGGTTCAATGACAATCTTGACCTTGCCGCGAGCCGCCCATTAACGGTGACTGACCGCAACGGTTTTATTGATACCCAAGCTCATAGCGCCACCCTTGCTCAGGCGATTCAGGGCAGCGGAAATCTGGCTAAACGCGGCGAGGGCATACTCGATCTTACTGGTCACAGCAAGGATAGCTGGCAGGCTACGGTTGAACAAGGCGTGCTGAACGTCGATGGGAGTGTGGCTGGAGATACGACGGTTCAGTCCGGTGCACAGCTTTCAGGCAGCGGAAGTGCGGGTAATACCCTCTTGCAACAGGGCGCGATGCTTGTCGTGGGCAGCGCCGCTGAGCAGTCCACGGGATCGGGCCGATTCACCGTCAACGGTGGGCTACAAAATAATGGCACCATCCAACTCTACCGGCAAAATGACTCCTCGCTCACCAACCGACTGCAGGTGAATGGGGATTATGTCGGCGGCGAGGGCAGTATACTGCGGATGAACACGCTGCTGGCGGGCGACAAATCGCCGTCAGACTTACTGGCCATAACCGGCAATACCAGTGGTTCTACCGGGGTGGCAATCAATAACGTCGGCGGGCAGGGTGAAAAAGCGCTGAACGGTATTAAGGTTATTGAAGTCCTGGGCCGGTCCGCTAGCAACGCCTTTTATCAAAGCGGCCGCATCACCGCCGGGGCGTATGATTATTTCCTCACTCAAAAAGGGAAAAACTGGTATTTGACCAACCATGTCGATCCTAAGACCACGGTGCCGAGTGATCCCGAAGGGCCGAAGGCCTATCGTCCGGAAGTCGGCGCTTATCTCGCCAACCTGCAAGCAGCCAATACGTTATTTACATTGACCTTAGATGATCGCGAGGGGGGGACGGAATACTTCGACCCTATCAGCGGTGAGATGAAGAAAACGGCTATGTGGCTACGGCAGGAAGGGGGGCATAATCGTTTCTCATCCGGCAATGATCAGCTTAAAACTCAGTCTAATCGCTATGTGGCACAGCTGGGCGGCGAATTGGTCAACGGCAGTTTTACCGGTGACGACCGCTGGGATGCCGGGGTGATGGCGGGTTATGCCAACCAGCAAGCCAACACCCGTTCACACCTGACGGGCTATCGCGCAGACTCACAGATTGAGGGTTACAGTGCCGGTGGTTACCTCACGTGGTTCGAAAATGCCCAGCGCAAAACCGGCTGGTATGTTGATAGCTGGGCGCTGTACAACTGGTTTAACAATGACCTCACGGGCTCCGGTCAGCCAAGCGAGTCTTGGAAAAGCCATGGTATAACGGCTTCACTTGAGACCGGCCACATTAGCCAGCTGGCACAATATGCACGCACGGCGGTGTATATTCAGCCGCAGGCGCAGGTTATTTGGATGGGTGTTAAAAACAACGGCTCTCTCGTCGAGAACAATGGCACTACCGTGCAGGACGTGAATAGCGGCAACATTCAAACGCGCCTCGGTGTCCGCCTGTATCTGAAAGGCCACTCGCATCTAGACGATGACCAACAGCGCGAATTTAAACCGTATATTGAGGCCAACTGGCTGCATAACAGTGAAAACTTTGGTGTCAGAATGAATGGCGAAACGGTTTCAGTTGATGGTGCGCGTAACATCGCGCAGTTAAAACTGGGCATGCAGGGGCAGCTTACGCCGTCGCTGAATCTCTGGGGCGGTACCGCCGTGCAGGTGGGGGATAACAGCTACAGCGATGCTTCGGTCATGCTCGGGGTTAAATATCGTTTCTGACGGTCTGAGTTAGGAAGTGAGTTGGTAAAAAAAATCAGCCGGTTATTTAAGATGCCCGGCTGATTTTTTATAAGTCAGTCCTTAATCGTTGAACCCTGCTTATGAAACAGCTCGCGGAACACCGGGTAGATATCATCCTGATCGCGAATATGCTGAATCGCAAAGTTATCAAAAGTCTGCTGAAGGTGTTCGTACTCACGCCAAAGGGTTTGATGTGCCCGGCGGGTGATTTCA
This sequence comes from Kluyvera sp. STS39-E, assembly GCF_040932435.1. Lineage (NCBI taxonomy): Bacteria > Pseudomonadati > Pseudomonadota > Gammaproteobacteria > Enterobacterales > Enterobacteriaceae > Kluyvera > Kluyvera sp. STS39-E. The sequence continues at coordinate 155,715 of NZ_JBFQGA010000003.1, forward strand.
ATGTAGCTGTAATAGCGCACCACCGGTAATATTTTCTTCGCCAGAATTTCATGGCACAGCGGCGAATCATCGGCCCAGTTATCGCCATCCGAAGCCTGCGCCGCATAAATGTTCCACTGCGCAGAGTCATAGCGTTCTTTCACCACTTCATCCATCAGCTTCAGCGCGCTGGAAACAATGGTGCCGCCGGTCTCCTGCGAATAGAAGAACTCATGCTCGTCGACCTCTTTGGCCTGGGTGTGGTGGCGAATATAGACCACCTCGACGTTTTTATAGGTCCGGCTCAAGAATAGATAGAGCAGGATATAAAAGCGCTTGGCCATGTCTTTGGTTGACTGATCCATCGAACCGGAAACGTCCATCAGGCAGAACATCACCGCCTGGCTGGAAGGCTCCGCACGTTTTTCGTAGTTTCTGTAGCGTAAGTCAAAGGTGTCAATAAACGGCACACGGTCGATTTTAGCCCGTAACTCGGCTATCTCTTTGCGTAACCGCTCCTCTTCCAGTAGCTGTGCCGGTTCGCTTTTAGCGACTTCGTCCAGCGTTTCCTCCAGCGCATGCAGTTCTCGGCGTTTACCTGCGGTCATTGCCGTCCGACGAGCAAGCGAGTTTTGCAGTGAACGGACTACGCTAATATTGGCCGGCACGCCGTTGGCGGTGTAGCCGGAGCGATGAGTTTTATACTCCGTTATCTGACGTTGCTGGTTGCGTCTAAGGTTTGGCAACGCCAAGTCTTCAAACAACAGATCCAAATATTCATCTTTGGAGATCTGGAAAACAAATTCGTCCTGGCCTTCGCCATCGGCACTTGCTTGCCCCTGGCCGCTACCGCCGCCACCGCCGCCGCCCTGAGGACGTTCAATACGATCGTTTTGGACAAAATGGTCATTACCGGGGTGTACCCGGTGACGTAACCCGCCGCGCCCCTGATGGAACATCGGCTCGCTGATATCATCCGTCGAAATAGAAACGGATTCTCCGCTGTCGACGTCGGTAACCGAACGTTTGTTGATGGCTTCGGCGATCGACTGTTTAATTTGCGCTTTATAACGACGCAAGAAGCGCTGGCGGTTAACCGCGCTTTTGTTTTTGCCGTTCAGACGCCGGTCAATGAACCAGGTCATAAGCCCTCCTGAACTGCTTTGCCAACTTACCGCGTCTGTTGATGCCGGATGGCGCTCCGCTTATCCGGCCTACAGGCTGGTTATTGTGGTGAGCCCGGCGAGCATAAGTGCTACCGGGCTTCACCGTTATGATGATTTACGGACACGCAGATACCATTCACACAACAGGCGAACCTGTTTGCGGGTGTAGCCTTTTTCCATCATCCGATCGACGAAGTCGTCGTGTTTTTTCTGCTCATCGGTTGAGGTTTTAGCGTTAAACGAAATCACCGGCAGCAGCTCTTCGGTGTTGGAGAACATTTTCTTCTCGATAACCGTGCGCAGCTTCTCATAGCTCGTCCAGTTCGGGTTGCGGCCGTTGTTGTGGGCACGGGCGCGCAGCACAAAGTTGACGATCTCGTTGCGGAAGTCTTTCGGGTTGCTGATCCCGGCAGGCTTCTCGATTTTTTCCAGCTCGGCGTTCAGAGATTCACGGTCGAACAGCTGACCGGTATCCGGATCGCGATACTCTTGATCCTGAATCCAGAAGTCGGCATAGGTTACGTAGCGGTCAAAAATATTCTGACCGTACTCTGAGTAGGATTCCAGATAGGCGGTCTGGATCTCTTTGCCGATAAACTCGGCGTATTTCGGGATCAGATAGCCTTTGAGGAATTCAAGATAACGTTCCGATTGTTCCTGCGGGAACTGCTCGCGTTCAATCTGCTGCTCCAGCACGTAGAAAAGATGTACCGGGTTCGCCGCCACTTCGGCGTGATCGAAGTTGAAGACGCGGGACAGGATTTTGAAGGCAAAACGGGTAGAAAGACCGTTCATCCCCTCATCTACACCGGCGTAGTCGCGATATTCTTGGTACGACTTGGCTTTCGGATCGGTGTCTTTGAGGCTCTCACCGTCGTAGACACGCATTTTGGAGTAGATGCTGGAGTTCTCTGGCTCTTTCAAACGCGACAGAATAGAGAAGCGTGACAGCGTTTCCAGTGTGCCTGGTGCGCATGGCGCATGGGTCAGTTCACTGTTGTTGAGCAGTTTTTCGTAAATCTTCATCTCTTCAGAGATGCGCAGGCAATAAGGCACCTTGACGATATAAACACGGTCAAGGAACGCCTCGTTGTTCTTATTATTGCGGAAGGTCACCCACTCAGATTCGTTAGAGTGCGCCAGAATGATGCCGTTAAACGGCAGGGCGGAGATCCCTTCGGTACCGTTATAGTTGCCTTCCTGCGTGGCGGTCAGCAGTGGATGCAGCACCTTGATAGGGGCTTTAAACATCTCAACGAATTCCATAATCCCTTGGTTTGCCCGGCACAGTGCGCCGGAATAGCCGTAGGCATCAGGATCGTTTTGCGCGAAGTGCTCAAGCTTACGGATATCGACTTTACCGACCAGCGCGGAGATATCCTGGTTGTTCTCATCGCCAGGTTCGGTTTTCGCAATCGCTATCTGCTGCAAAATGGACGGCCAGACTTTGACCACTCGGAACTTGGTAATATCACCGCCAAACTCATGCAGACGCTTCGCTGCCCACGGCGACATGATGGTGCCCAGATAGCGAGTCGGAATGCCAAACTCTTTATCCAAAATCTGCGCATCTTCCTGCGGATTAAACAGGCATAGCGGATGATCGTTGACCGGGCTGCGTTCACCGTTAGCGCTGAGCACGTAAATCGGCACGCGCTGCATCAGCGATTTCAGTCGTTCGGCCAGCGATGATTTACCACCACCCACCGGGCCGAGCAAATAGAGGATCTGTTTCTTCTCTTCAAGTCCCTGGGCGGCGTGTTTCAGGTAGGAAACAATCTGTTCAATGGCTTCTTCCATGCCGTAGAACTCTTCGAACGCGGGGTAGCGCCCAATGACTCGGTTTGAAAAGAGACGGGAAAGCCGTGGTTCTTGGGCCGTATCAACCATTATCGGCTCGCCAATAGCCGTTAATAGCCGTTCCGCCGCGTTAGCATAGGCACTGCGATCTTGCTTACATACGGCGAGAAACTCCTGCAGTGTGAACTCTTCGTCCTTGGCAGCTTCATAGCGCTGGCGATAGTGATCGAATATATTCATGGCATGCCGTCCTTTCATTTTTTTAGCACAGGTTAAGAGCCATTGGTATGAATAGTGTGGGCTCCCGGAAGGGGTAAGCTGAGCGACGCTCACTGTTTTTCCCAGCAACCCGTGTGCCAGATTGTTGGACAGTAAGGTTAACGTGCGCGGCAATGACACCTTCTAAAAATAAGCGTAGATGGCATTTGCAAAACTTGCATGGCGATAAAAACGAATTTCAATGACATATCAATAACTCATCAAATAATACGCCATTAAATCTTTTAATCTTTTTTATGCTTTCATATAGCTGTCACGTATTTGCAAGCGTACTGCCATCCCTGGCGGAGAAAATGGCCGGTCATACTTTGCCATTAAAAGTAAAAAGTTTGTGATACGGCAGTGTGGGAGGTAAACTTCTGCCGCTGATACGTTGAATAAAAAGGAATTACGGATTGTGAATCGAATCAAACTTCTCGCTCTCGGGGTACTGATCGCCACTTCTGCAACTGCTGCACAGGCGGAAAGCAAGCTCACGCTGGGCGCAGGCGTGGGGATTGTGGAACATCCATACAAACAGTACGACCACGATGTCTATCCTGTACCCGTTATCAACTATGAAGGGGATAACTTCTGGTTCCGTGGTCTGGGCGGCGGCTACTATCTGTGGAACGACGGTACCGACCAGCTCTCGGTGATGGGGTACTGGTCTCCGACGTACTTCAAGCCTGGCGACAGCGACAACAGCCAACTGCGTAGACTTGATAAGCGTAAATCTACCGTGATGGCAGGTGTATCCTGGATGCACCACACGCAATATGGTTCGCTGCGTACCGCGTTGTCTGGTGATGTGCTCGATAACAGCAACGGTATCGTGTGGGACACGGCTTGGGTATATCGCTATACCAACGGCGGCCTGACCTTAACGCCGGGCATTGGCGTCGAGTGGAACAGCGAAAACCAGAACCAGTACTATTACGGCGTATCCCATCGTGAAGCCGCACGCAGCGGCCTGCGCAGCTACGATCCAAGCAACAGTTGGAACCCGTATCTGGAAATGAGCGCCAACTACCGCTTTGCGGGTAACTGGAGCGTCTACGGCACTGCACGTTATACCCGTCTGTCTGATGAAATCACCGACAGCCCAATGGTTGATAAGAGCTGGAGCGGTCTGTTGTCCACCGGCGTGACCTATACCTTCTAAAGCTCACTGGGAGTCTAAGGCCAAGCGTCTGACTTCCTGAACGAGATAAAGACGCACTGTCGTCGCGCCTCATAACGGAGCACTGCACCGTTATGAGGCTTTTTATTAAAGTGCGGGTTTCAACCGCATGACCTCGCTAGGTTTCTGCTTCTCTCTCGACCCCACCATGGTTATTCCTTCCGGCATTGTGATGTCCAATATCTGTATTTAGATTTAAAGGGCTTATTGATGTGGGTCTAAAGAAAGCTGTCGGGTAATCACGTATTACCCGACAGAGAACGCAGGGGAGAGGATTAGCGTTTTACAACACGAATGGTCTGGCTCAGGCGTGCAGGTTTTTCTGCCGTTGCTTTTTGTGGAGCGCTGGCGCAAGCGGTTTCGACGCAGACGAAGGTTTTGTAACCGTCATCTGGCATATCGCCCATGCTGACCGACAGCGCGGGACCTGGGTTCCAGCCGACGACGTTGACGTGGTGATGGTGCACGACATCAATCGCCCGGTTCAGTGAGCTATCGTGGATAATGCTACAGGCTTCTGGATTGAGGTAAACGCGGTCGGTACGATCTGGGAAGGTCTGTACGCCGTCGCTCAGTTCGCCAATCTCAGCGTTCTGCACTTTATCGATATAACGGTCGCCAAGGCCGCTTACTTTCACTGCGTGGATATCACCTACGTTGAAATAGGTGTGCAGCGCGGTGGTCGTTTCGAATTCGCCGTGTGCTTCCAGCTCCATTTCGCAGGTTTTACCCAGCTTGAAACGGGCCAGCAGGCTGAATTCGTGCGGCCAATACTGACGCGTTGCGTCGCTGCTTTTCAACTCAAAAGTCAGCACCACACCGTTATCGTCTTCGTTATGCGCTTTCAGTTCCCACGGCAGGTTACGGGCAAAGCCGTGTGCCGGGAAACCAGGCTGCGCCGCCGGGCCGAACCACGGCCAGCAAATTGGCACGCCGCCACGTAGTGCAATGCCGTTTTTGAACGGCGTGTTATTACTGAGCCACAATACCTCTTCTTCACCAGCCGGTTTCCAGGAGAGCAGGTGTGCGCCCTGGAAGGCGATGGAGGCTTTTACTTTTGGGTGGTCGATAACGAGAACCGCAAGCTCATCAAGCTGGCGACGAGAGAGTACAGGGGTAAGCTGTTCAAGAACCGGAAGAGCGAAAATTTTGTTAATCATGCTGCAATCCTTGGTGTTTAAAACATAGCCATAAAAAAAGGCGACCGAGGTCGCCTTTTTGGATCAGATTCTCATCTCAACTTATTTGGAGATGTGAGCGATCAGGTCCAGAACTTTGTGAGAGTAGCCAGTTTCGTTGTCATACCAAGAAACCAGTTTCACGAAGTTGTCGTTCAGAGCGATACCTGCTTTAGCATCGAATACGGAAGTGCAGATTTCACCGTTGAAATCGGTAGAAACTACGTCGTCTTCGGTGTAGCCCAGAACGCCTTTCATTGCGCCTTCGGAAGCAGCTTTCAGTGCTTTCTTAATTTCTTCATAAGAAGCAGCTTTTTCCAGACGAACGGTCAGGTCAACAACGGATACGTTCGGAGTAGGAACGCGGAACGCCATACCAGTCAGTTTGCCATTCAGTTCTGGCAGTACTTTACCTACTGCTTTAGCAGCACCGGTAGAGGATGGGATGATGTTCTGGGATGCGCCGCGGCCGCCGCGCCAGTCTTTGTGAGATGGGCCATCAACGGTTTTCTGAGTAGCGGTGGTCGCGTGAACAGTGGTCATCAGACCTTCGACGATGCCGAAGTTGTCGTTGATAACTTTTGCCAGCGGTGCCAGGCAGTTGGTGGTGCAAGATGCGTTAGAAACGATATCCTGGCCAGCATATTTTTCGAAGTTAGCGCCTTTAACGAACATAGGCGTGTTGTCTTTGGAAGGACCAGTCAGAACAACTTTTTTCGCGCCAGCAGTGATGTGCTTACGAGCGGTTTCGTCAGTCAGGAACAGACCAGTTGCTTCAGCAACAACGTCAACACCGACTTCGTTCCACTTCAGGTTAGCTGGGTCACGCTCAGCGGTAACACGGATTTTTTTACCGTTAACGACCAGATGACCGTCTTTCACTTCAACGGTACCGTTGAAACGGCCGTGAGTGGAGTCATATTTCAGCATGTAAGCCATGTATTCAGCGTCTAACAGATCGTTGATTGCAACAATCTCGATGTCAGAACGTTCCTGAGCAGCACGGAAAACAATGCGACCGATACGGCCAAAACCGTTGATACCTACTTTGATAGTCATATATTCCACCAGCTATTTGTTAGTGAATAAAAGGTTGCCTGTAAAATTACAAAAACCTTACGCAGCGTCAAGCGGAATCGTGTCAATCATTGCGACAAATCAATCTGCTGCCTAAGCTTTGCTCGAATGACCTGCCTCACTCTTCCTGTGAGCCTGAAACCACATGAGGGCGGCGCCGGGGATTTTAAAGGGCGCAGAAGATAAAAATGTGACTTGGGTCACAATAACCCAGCTGCCTTTTCACGCCGATTAAGTTTAGAACAAAAGATCAAGTTTCATTGTTAATGTTTTGTTAGAATCCTCTGGTAATTGTATTTTCCATAGTGAGATGTGAGCAAAATGGTAAATAAACCCACCCCAGAAGAATTACAAAAATCCCTAAGCGAAATGCAGTTTTACGTTACGCAAAAACACGGCACGGAACCGCCATTTACCGGGCGTTTGCTCCATAACAAGCGTGATGGGGTTTACCACTGTCTAGTGTGCGATGCGCCGTTATTTCATTCCGAAAGCAAGTTTGATTCTGGCTGCGGATGGCCGAGTTTTTACGAGCCGGTGAGCGACACGGCGATTCGTTATCTCAATGATTACTCCCACGGTATGCAACGTACTGAAATTCGTTGCGGAAATTGCGATGCCCATCTGGGACACGTTTTCCCCGATGGTCCGCAGCCGACAGGTGAACGTTTTTGCGTCAATTCCGCGTCTCTGAACTTCACGGATGAAGAGAACGGTAGCTCAACCAAGGGTTGAAAAAACGATTCAGCAAATTATTCCAAAGGAGAAGGGGCTGGAGATGAGTATTGAGCAAATGATCGACAATATGACGCCGGAAATTTACCAGCGTTTAGTGACCGCTGTAGAGCTCGGAAAATGGCCGGATGGTGTCGCCCTGACCGACGAACAAAAAGAAAACAGTCTGCAGTTGGTGATGCTTTGGCAATCTCGCCATAACAATGACGCGCAGCACATGACTATCGACACTCAGGGTCAGATGGTGATGAAAAGTAAGCAGCAGTTGAAAGAAGATTTCGGCATCGCGCCGAAGCCTATTATGACCTTTAAGCAACACTGAGGAATGACGCCGGTGGGCTACCGGCGTCAATACTATTGACCTTAGTGCTTGATACCTAATGACTCAGCCAGTTGCTTTGCCAACTGGTTGTTGTCGTCTGCGCCATACTCCCAGAACATCGCTCCTGCGAGCCCCTTGCTCTTGATGTAGTCGGCCTTAATACTGACCGAACGCGGGTTCTCATACGAAAGCGCAAACAGTGCTTTCCCGTCGCTCGACTGTACCGACAGCCACGGCACTTTAGCTTGGTCGTCCCAGTGCTCGGTGAAGCGTTTGTGCGGATCGTTTAGCAGTTTGGCGACGATATCGTTGTACTTCACATAGGTGTCTTTGCTCAAATCCACGCCCAGCGATTTAAACAGTTCAACCTCTTGTACGCCGAAATAGGGCTGAGTTACGGGATTTTTCTGCGCGTCTGGTTTGCTCCAGTCGATACCCGGCTCTACCGTACGCTTCGGCACGCGGCCATAGAAACCGATGCCGAGGTTCATTTGGCTCGGTTTCAAGCCAGCGGCAATATAGTTATTCACCACGAAGTCGGCGCTGTATTTATCCGCCTGCGCCACCGTTGGCCACTGGGTCGAATCATACAGGTTCGAGTTAAAGTACTGAGTGCCGTACGCCATGTCGTAGGTCATCAGATTGATGTAATCCAGCAGTGGGGCAATGGCCTTCACATCTACCCAGCTTTTCGGGCTTTCAGCGTTAGCGCCAACGGCAATGGTCACCAGCTTATGGCTGCCAAAAGCCGCTCGCAGCTCTTTTAGCAACGTAGTGAAGTTGTCTCTATCCGCCGGCTGGCTGGCAACCAGCCCCCAGGCACCATTTACCGGGTATTCCCAATCGAGATCGATACCGTCAAGGCCATACTTTTTCACCACCTCTTGGGCGGAATGAATAAATACCGTGCGCGCCTCCGGGCTTGCCGCGGCGCCAGAGAAGCCGCGAGCTCCCCAGCCGCCAACTGACAGCAGGACTTTGAGGTTAGGGTTTTGTTTACGCAGAACGGGAATTTTTTCTAAATCGGACTGCACCTTTGGCGATAACCAAATTTGGTGCAGCTTTGCCGGGTCTTTTAACGCGTCGTTGGTTTCATCTTTTTCATCGTTGTAGATAAGGCCGAACGAATAGTTGAGATGGGTAATTTGGCGGACATCGAGCTTATTAATATCACCGCCCGGCCCGGCGGTCACGTCACCGCCTCCGTTAAAGTAGCCAACCGACATCAGGGAATTAGCGGAAACAACCGAAGCGCAGAGCAGGGGCAATGCTGCCAGCAAAGGCAAAAGTTTCATACACGGTCCTCTTTGACATTAAAAAAGCAAACACGCCACGATAATGGCGTGGCGAAAAAACAACCGTTCGAACATAGCATTGCCGCTGCGTTAAAACTGCGAAGGGGTTCACGGGGAGGGAAGGTGATGCGATGAAAAAGTAGCCCAGATAAGTGGGTGATTTTAGACCTTAAAAACGCAGCGCCATCGGGTATGGCGCATGGCCGGATGGCAGCGCATACGCCTTATCCGGCCCACAGTTGAGCGATTTAACCTTGAATTTCCAGCCAATCGTCCAAGGTGTATAACGTCGCGCCTTCTGCTGCCATGTCCATAAACGCGTTAGCGCTGTCCTGTGGCTGAATATTAACGCCACGGCAGCCATCGGTAATCACGTTGACCGTATACCCCAGCTGTAATGCATCCAGCACGGTGAACTTGACGCAGTAGTCCGTTGCCAGCCCCATAATGATTAATTCGCTGATGCCTTGCTCACGCAGCCACGCATCCAGTCCGGTTTTCTGCCGATGACCGTTATCGAAAAAGGCGCTGTAACTATCGATATTAACGTTTTCACCTTTGTGGAAAACCGCATCAATACTCTGCTGGGTCAACAGCGGATGAAACGCCGCGCCTTCGCTGTCCTGTACGCAATGATCAGGCCAGAAGGTTTGTGCCAAGCCATCCAGTAATCCTTGGCTGTAAGCATCAACCCCGTGTTGGCTGGCAAAACTGCCGTGGTTGGCGGGATGCCAGTCCTGGCTTGCGACCACGTTATCACCGCGAATTTGGCAGGCGCGGATAAGCAGATTGGCGACGTCGATGGTGCTGTCACCCTCCGCCACGGCCAGCGCGCCGCCGGCGCAGAAATCACTTTGCAAATCGACCAATAACAGTGCGCGTTGGGTCATGACATTCTCCTTAATCGTCAGGCGTCAGTTCGCCACGCAGGTTTTGCTGCATGGCTTGGCGGATAGTTTCGGCATCTAACCCCTGACTCAGCAGATAGTGCAGCTTAGTCAGTGTGGCCTCGACGGTCATATCTGAACCGCTAATCACGCCCGCCTGTGCCAGCGCGTTACCGGTAGCGTAGCCGCCCATATTCACCTTGCCGGACATACACTGGGTCAGATTAATGACCAGAATGCCGCGCTTGCTGGCCTCAGTCAGTTCGTTGATAAAATTACCGTTCTGAGGCGCATTACCGACGCCGTAGGAGCGCAAGATCAGCGCTTTAACCGGTTGCAGCAGGAAGTTGCGCACCACATCGGCGGAAATGCCCGGATAAATGGTCACCACGCCGATAGGCTGCGGAGTAATCGGATGCACAATCAGCTCGCCTTCACCATGCGGCGCGGGTGGGGTGCCCAGTTTGCGAATATGGATCCCCGCTTCTAACAGCGGTTGTAAGTTCGGCGAGGCAAAGGCATCAAAGCCATCTGCGTGGGCTTTGGTGGTTCGGTTGCCGCGATACAGACGATTATTGAAGAACAACGTCACTTCGTTAATCGGGTAGTTCGCCGCGACGTACAGCGAATTCAGCAGGTTAATCTGCCCATCTGAACGCAGCTCAGCCAACGGGATCTGCGACCCGGTCACAATCACTGGCTTCCCCAGGTTCTCCAGCATGAATGACAGCGCGGAGGCGGTGAATGCCATGGTGTCGGTGCCGTGAAGGATCACAAAGCCGTCATACTCGTCGTAGTGCGCTTTAATATCGTCCGCAATATGCTGCCAGTCTTCCGGCGTCATGTCGGAGGAGTCCATCAGCGGGTCATATTCGTGGATAGTAAAGTCTGGCATCTCGGGCCGATGGAATTCAGGCATCAACGCTAGCTGGCGCTGCAGATGTCCGGAAACGGGGATATAGCCATGATCGGAGCGCTGCATCCCGATGGTCCCGCCGGTGTAGGCGACGTATATGGATTTTTTTTGCATGGGTTCGTCGAATGAATTATCTAAAGAAAATCCCCTCCGGCTAGGAGGGGATTACGATTAGCGAATATTGGCGCAGGTCAGGCAAATTGCATAGCGATTTTGCGGATCGTTAAATACCGCCAGCTTATCGCTCTCGGCTTTGACCGCGGTTGCCGCTGACGCCAGCGGTGCCGGCAGATATGCCTGCAATGCCTGTGGCAGCGCTGCACGCACGGAGCCGGACATGCTGTCCATCACCATATCGAAGAACGTGGGTTCGCTCTGATAGTAGTCAATGTGCCACGTTTTGACTTTCGCAAGCTCAGCGGCTTTCGCCACCGCATCATCGAAGTCACCGAGGCTATCGACCAGACCATTGGCTTTAGCGTCTTCACCGGTCCACACGTGGCCCTGAGCAATCTTATCGATGGCTTCCGGCGTGCTCTTACGCGACTGCGCGACGAGGGTGATAAAGCGCTTGTAGCCGTTCTCAATGGTGAGCTGCATCATCTGTTGTACTTCCGGCGTCAGCGCCTTCGTCACCGCGATATCGGCCAGCGGCGAGGTCGCCACGCCATCGGTGTGAACGCCGATAGCATCGAGCGTATTTTCCACGGTATTAATGACCCCGAAGATACCAATAGAGCCGGTCAGCGTACTGGGGCTGGCGACAATATAATCCGCAGGGGTTGAGATCCAGTAGCCACCAGAGGCCGCCATACCGCCCATCGACACCACTACCGGTTTACCCGCCGCTTTCGCAGCCGCCAGCTCTTCACGAATCACTTCAGAGGCGCTGACGCTGCCGCCAGGGCTGTTGACGCGCAGGACAATGGCTTTCACTTTCGGATCAAGACGCGCATCGCGGATCTGCGCCGCCGTCGTATCGCCACCGACGTTACCCGGGGTTTCTTCGCCATCCATAATGGCACCGTTAGCGAAGACCACGGCAATGCTTGAACCGGTATCTGCCGGTGTTTTCACCGCGTAGTCATACATACTGACCGCGCGGAAGCTGTTATCGGTTTTGCTCCAACCAAACGCCTTGGTCATCGCTTTTTCGATCTCGGCGCTTGAGGCAAGGGTATCCACCAGTTTGTTATCCAGTGCGTATTTTGCCGTGTCGCCGTCGGCCTGACGCAGGGCGTCGAGCATGGCCTGCGCGCCCGGGAATACCTGCTGAGCGGTAATCTGACGGTTAGCCGCTACGGTATTGAGATAGTTCTGCCACAGCTCGCCAATCCAGCGGCTATCTGCCTCACGCGCGGCGGGTGACATATCATCACGGATAAATGGCTCAACGGCGGACTTGTAGGTCCCAACGCGGAACACGTGCGTTGACACCTTCAGCTTATCGAGCAGGGTTTTGTAATACAGCCCATTAGTGGCAAAGCCATGCAGGTCAACGACGCCCTGTGGCGACAGCCAGATTTTATTCGCAAAGCTGGCAAGGTAGTACTGACCCTGGCTGTAGCTGTCGCCAATCGCGTACACCGGCTTGCCGCTGTCGCGGAACTCGCGCAGCGCTTTACCGATGTACTGCATCGACGGCTGATCGCCGCCGGCGAAGTTTTTGAGATCGAGCACAATACCGGTGATATTGCGATCGTCTTTGGCCTGACGGATGGTCTGCACAATGTCGAACAGGGAGTTTTCCTGCAGACGGTCAGAACTGGCGCCGAAAATCTGCTTGCCAATAACGCTCAGTTTGCTGCTGGCGGACGGCTTATCCACCACCACGCCGCTGATATCCATCAGCAACGCCCCGCGGCTGCTATGTTCGGTGGTACTGCTGCTAAGCTGCATCCAGATGCCAACGCCAACCAGCACCAGCAAGATAAAGAACAGGTTGAGCACCAGTTCACGGACGAAATTAAGTAATCGCCACGTCCATTTAAAGAATCCGACAATGAAGCGCCATACGGTTCGCATGTATTCTCCCTGCTAAAAATAAAAGGTTCACCGAAACGGTGAAACGTGTGGCTATCCTAAATAGACCGTCGCCGGTTGTCAGCAGGAATCGCCTTCGGTGCTGTAACAAAATCCTCGTGCATGTTAATTTTATGAAAAATAACGTAAGAGGAGTGACGAAATGGATGCCCTTGAATTATTGGTAAATCGCCGCAGTGCTTCCCGTCTTGCGGAGCCGGCACCGGCTGGGGAAGCGTTGCAGAATATTCTGCGTGCCGGGATGCGCGCACCGGATCACGGCACGTTGCAGCCGTGGCAGTTCGTGATTATTGAAGGTGAAGGTCGCGCACGTTTCAGCGGCCTGCTGGAGCAGGGCGCGGTTGAAGCACAGGGCGACGAAAAAGCGATTGAAAAAGCACGCACAGCGCCGTTTCGCGCGCCGATGATTATTACCGTGATCGCCAAATGCCAAGCGCACCCGAAAGTACCAGTGTGGGAGCAGGAAATGTCGGCGGGATGCGCGGTGATGGCGATGCAGATGGCAGCGGTAGCACAGGGCTTTAACGGCATCTGGCGCAGCGGTGCGCTGACGGAAAGCCCGGCAGTACGTGATGGTTTCGATTGCGGGCCACAGGATAAAATTGTCGGCTTCCTCTATCTTGGCACCCCACAGCTGAAAGCGTCGACCACGATAGTCGCCCCGGATACGGCGCCGTTCGTCCGTTATCTCTGAAAATCCATGACGATTGTCTGTATTCCAGGCAAATGCCCGCGAATTCAGACAGTCGTACTTATCACCGCCCGGTTCTGGCGTTACCATATGGTCCTTACGCATATGCCAGAGCAATGACAGGAGTTGTCCATGAGCGAGCAGGCCATTCGTTTAACGCAGTACAGCCACGGAGCGGGTTGCGGTTGTAAAATTTCGCCGAAGGTGCTGGAGACCATCCTGCACAGCGAGCAAACAAAGTTTATCGACCCGAACCTGCTTGTTGGCAACGAAACGCGCGACGATGCTGCTGTTTATGACCTGGGTAACGGTACCTCGGTCATCAGTACCACCGATTTCTTTATGCCGATTGTCGATAACCCATTCGACTTTGGTCGGATTGCGGCCACCAACGCCATCAGCGATATTTTCGCGATGGGCGGAAAGCCCATTATGGCTATCGCCATTCTCGGCTGGCCTATTAGCAAACTGGCGCCGGAAATTGCCCGCGAAGTGACCGAAGGCGGCCGCTTTGCCTGCAAACAGGCCGGTATCGCGCTGGCGGGCGGTCACTCCATCGACGCCCCAGAGCCTATCTTCGGCCTGGCGGTCACCGGGATTGTGCCAACGGAGCGGGTGAAGAAAAACAGCACTGCGCAAGCTGGCTGTAAGCTGTTTCTGACTAAGCCGCTTGGCATTGGCGTGCTGACCACCGCTGAGAAAAAATCACTGCTTAAGCCTGAACATCAGGGGTTGGCAACGGAAGTGATGTGCCAGATGAACTTGGTCGGCTCCGCGTTTGCCAATATCGAAGGTGTTAAAGCCATGACCGATGTCACCGGCTTTGGTCTGCTGGGTCACCTGAGCGAAATGTGCCAAGGCGCAGGCGTGCAGGCACAGATTGATTTTAATGCGGTGCCGAAACTGCCGGGCGTAGAAGAGTACATTTCGCTTGGCGCGGTTCCAGGTGGCACTGAACGTAACTTTGCCAGCTATGGTCATCTGATGGGCGCGATGACCGCAGAGCAGCGTGCGCTGCTGTGCGATCCACAAACCTCCGGCGGCCTGCTGTTGGCAGTGACACCGGACGCCGAAGAGGCGGTACACGCCGCTGCCGCTGAGTTTGGTATCAATCTGACCGCCATTGGCGAGTTGGTTACCGCGCGTGGTGGCCGTCCGATGATCGAGCTGCGCTGAATCCATGCGCCTGTTTATCGCGGAAAAACCGAGCCTGGCTCGCGCCATTGCCGACGTCCTGCCTAAGCCTCACCGCAAGGGCGACGGTTTTATCGAGTGTGGCAACGGTCAGGTGGTGACGTGGTGTATCGGTCACCTTCTGGAACAGGCGCAGCCGGATGTTTATGACAGCCGCTATGCGCGCTGGAATTTGCAGGACCTACCGATTGTCCCGGAAAAATGGCAGCTCCAGCCCCGGGCGTCGGTCACCAAGCAGCTCAACGTCATTAAGCGCTTCCTCCACGACGCTGAGGAAATCATTCATGCCGGTGACCCGGATCGTGAAGGGCAACTGCTGGTGGATGAAGTGCTGGACTATCTCCAGTTGGGCGCAGAAAAGCGCCATCAGGTGCAGCGCTGCCTAATCAACGATCTTAACCCGCAGGCCGTAGAGCGGGCGATTTCTCGGCTGCGTGCCAACAGTGAATTTATCCCGCTGTGCGTTTCCGCGCTGGCCCGTGCGCGCGCCGATTGGCTATACGGCATCAATATGACGCGTGCCTATACCATTCTTGGTCGTAACGCTGGCTACCAGGGCGTGCTTTCCGTGGGCCGCGTACAAACGCCGGTGCTGGGGCTGGTGGTGCGTCGTGATGAAGAGATTGAAAACTTCGTCGCGAAAGATTTCTTTGAAGTGAAGGCGCATATTATCACGCCGAAGGACGAGCGTTTTACCGCCGTCTGGCAGCCGAGTGAAGCCTGTGAACCGCATCAGGATGAAGAGGGGCGCTTACTCAACCGAACGTTGGCTGAACATGTCGTTAAGCGTATTAGCGGTCAGCCAGCGATTGTCACCGCCTATAACGACAAGCGCGATTCTGAAGCCGCACCGCTGCCGTTCTCGTTATCGGCCCTGCAGATTGAAGCCGCGAAACGGTTTGGCTTTAGCGCCCAGAACGTGCTGGATATCTGCCAAAAGCTGTATGAGACCCACAAACTTATCACCTATCCGCGTTCCGATAGCCGCTATCTGCCGGAAGAACACTTTGCCGGGCGTCAGGCGGTGATTAACGCTATTAGTGTTCATGCGGCGGATCTGCTTCCGCAGCCGGTGGTCGATATCGATATCCGTAACCGCTGCTGGGATGATAAAAAGGTCGATGCTCACCACGCGATTATCCCGACAGCTCGTTCCAGCAAAGTTAATCTCACCGAAAACGAATCCAAGGTCTACACCTTGGTTGCCCGTCAGTATCTGATGCAATTCTGCCCGGATGCGGTGTTTCGTAAATGTCAGATTGATCTCGATATTGCTAACGGGAAATTTGTCGCTAAAGCGCGTTTTCTGGCGGAAGCCGGCTGGCGTACGCTTCTGGGGGCAAAAGAGCGGGATGAGGATAACGACGGGACGCCGCTGCCGGTTGTCGCCAAAGCCGATGAGCTATTGTGTGAAAGCGGCGAAGTGGTTGAGCGGCAAACGCAGCCACCGCGTCACTTCACCGATGCAACCCTGCTGTCGGCCATGACCGGCATCGCCCGTTTTGTGCAGGATAAAGATCTGAAGAAAATCCTCCGCGCCACAGATGGCTTAGGCACTGAAGCCACGCGCGCGGGGATTATCGAGCTGCTGTTCAAGCGCGGTTTCCTCACCAAGAAAGGGCGCAATATTCTGTCAACCGACCCAGGGCGTGCGTTATTCCATTCGCTGCCGGAAATGGCGACGCGCCCGGATATGACCGCCCACTGGGAATCGATTCTGACGCAAATTAGCGAAAAGCAGTGCCGCTATCAGGACTTTATGCAGCCGCTGGTGGGAACATTGTTCCAGTTAATTGACCAGGCGCGCAGTACGCCGGTCAGACAGTTTAGAGGATTAGCGGCACCGGCAGGTGCTAAGAAGGCGTTCAGTAAAGGGAAGGGGAAGAGTAAGAAAGCGTCGTCAAGCCCTGCACCAGACGCATTGTAGGCCGGATAAGGCGTATACGCCTTATCCGGCAATGTACTCAGGCTGCCTGATGGCGGCGCTTATCAAGCCTACCGCTCAAAACGATAGCCCGGCGCGCGTCCGGGCTATCTGTTTTAAATCACGCCTTGGCCTAACATCGCGTCGGCCACTTTAACAAAGCCAGCGATGTTCGCGCCGCGAACGTAGTTTGTCTGCTTCGCTTCGCCGCCGTGTTCAACGCAGGCATGGTGAATGTCCAGCATGATGTGGTGCAGACGTGCGTCAACTTTCTCCGCTTTCCAGCCCATACGTGCAGCGTTCTGCGCCATTTCCAGGCCTGAGGTCGCCACGCCGCCGGCGTTAGCGGCTTTGCCCGGCGCAAACAGCACGCCCGCTTCGAGGAACAGATCGGTGGCTTCGATAGTGGTTGGCATGTTGGCGCCTTCTGCCACGGCTTTCACGCCGTTGGCAATCAGGACGCGAGCGGCATCAGCGTCGAGTTCGTTCTGGGTGGCGCAAGGCAGGGCAATATCGACCGGCACGCTCCACGGCTGCTGGCCTTCAAGATAGACCAGCCCAAATTCACGTGCATAGTCAGACACCCGACCGTCACGGCTGGCTTTAATTTCGCACAGACGCGCCAGCTTCTCTTTGGTAAAGCCCGTTTCATCAACCACGGTGCCGCTGGAGTCGGAAGCGGTGATGACGCGCGCACCCAGCTCCATTGCTTTTTCAATCGCGTACTGTGCGACGTTACCGGAACCGGAAACCGACACGCGGGTCCCTTCAAAGCCGAGACCATGACGCTTTAACATCGCTTCAGTGAAGTACACTAAGCCGTAGCCGGTGGCTTCCGGGCGGATAAGGCTACCGCCAAAGGAGAGGCCTTTGCCGGTGAACACGCAAGCTGTGTTGTTGGAGAGTTTTTTCATCATCCCCGCCATAAAGCCAACTTCACGACCACCCACGCCGATATCGCCGGCCGGAACGTCGGTATCCGCACCCAGGTGACGATACAGCTCGGTCATCAGTGACTGGCAAAAACGCATGACTTCGCCTTCACTTTTGCCTTTCGGATCGAAGTCAGAACCACCTTTACCGCCGCCCATAGGCAAAGTGGTCAGGGCGTTTTTAAAGGTCTGTTCGAAGCCGAGGAATTTCAAAATGGACAGGTTAACTGAAGGGTGGAAACGCATCCCACCTTTGAACGGCCCAATCGCTGAGCTGAACTGAACGCGCCAAGCGCGGTTAACCTGTACCTGATTACGGTCGTCTACCCACACGACGCGGAACTGAATAACACGCTCAGGCTCAACTAATCGCTCCAGCAGAGAAAGCTGGCGATAGCGCGGGTTCTGTTCGAGGAACGGCCAGAGCGTGGTCATCACTTCGCGTACAGCCTGAGCAAACTCGGTCTGGTGTGGGTCGCGTTGTTGAACATGAGCCAGGAATTGATTCAGAGAAGAAACTTGATCCATAAGTATAAGTACCTCTTATGATTGTGGATGTATGTAGTTGTTATGGTTGTGTTTAATAAAATGCTTTTTTTCGACTATATCACTACCTAGCTTGCGGATGACAAGGAAATTCCGGAAGCAGAATAAAATTAATACTCGGGGAAAAGTCATAACCAAAAGCGATGATGGAAAAAAGTTAAGTTCATGGCCTTTTTGGTCGATAGTTATAAAAGGTGAATTTTTAAGGGGATAGCTGATGAAAAATCTATGGATAGCCGGGGTACTGGTGCTGTTTTGCCATGCTGCACAGGCACGACCTCAGGTGGAAGTTAACGTTCCGCCTGAGGTGTTTAGCAACACGGGCAATACGCAGCGGGTACAGCCGTGCTCCCAGTGCTGCATCTATCAAGATCAGAACTACAGCGAAGGGGCGGTGGTGAAAACAGAAGGCGTGCTGTTGCAGTGTCAGCGCGACGAACGCGCCATCAGTACGAACCCGCTGGTATGGCGCCGGGTAAAGCCATAAAAGCGGTCAGCAGCGGGATGTCGGCGGGGGCCAGTTCGTAACCGAGCGCTTCCTGCGGCGTACACCACACCAATGCGCTGTGCTCACGGGCGATGATTTCGCCGTCAAAGCGCGGGACGTGCCAAGCGTGCAGATGAATCATCCGTCCAGAAACCTCGCGCTGATGGCTGGCGATGTAACGCCCAGGGTATGCGCGAATGGCCAGTTCCTCTTGCAGTTCGCGCACCAGCGCCTCTGGCTGGCTTTCACCGGCCTCAACTTTTCCACCGGCAAACTCCCACAGCCCAGCTTGATCGGCATGGAGAGGGCGTTGGGCGAGCAAAATTTTGCCGTTTTGTTCAATAATGGCGGCAACAACATCAATGGTTTTCAGCATAGCGGTCAAAGACGTGGTGAATGGAATGCCATATTATCGCTGCTTTGTCGTTTGCCAAAGTTTTGCAGGAGTCTGCGGGTGAAAAAAACACAACCCTGGGTGCAGCCACTCAGCCAGCTACCGCTCAGTTTGAAACCTATCGTTGCGATGCAGCAAAAACATTATGGTGATGTGCTCAATCCAACTCGCTGGTGGGGACGTATGCCACGTCTTTTCTGGCTGGTGGCGCTGTTTGTTGGTTACCTAGAACGTAAAAAAGCCCGTCTTGAACCCACGCTGCGTGCCTTATTGATGACCCGAGTTTCCCAACAGTGTGAATGTGCATTTTGCATCGATGCCAACAGCCTACGCCTGGCGCAGCGCTGCGGTGCTATGGAAAAGGTCCAAGCGCTCAGCGACTGGCAGACCTCAACGCTGTTTACCCCCGCCGAGCGCGCAGCACTCGACTACGCGGATGCGATGACCGCGACGCCACCGTGCGTCGATGATGCAATGAAGGGTGCGTTACACTGTCACTTTAACGATGAGCAAATCACTGAAATGACCGCACTGGTGGCCTTCCAAAATCTTTCCGCTCGTTTTAATTCTGCGTTGGAGATTCCGTCGCAGGGACTATGTGCAATGAAAGGGCAGAACGATGCTTGATAAACACCTTCATCCCCGTCTTAAACCGTGGCTAAACCGAGTGGCACAATGCGTCGACAGGCCAAGTGTGACACCGGACGGCATCACCTTGGTAGGTTTTGCCGTTGGCGTGCTGGCGCTGCCATTTCTGGCGCTCGGCTGGTACGGCGCGACGCTGATTGTTATCGTGATTAACCGCGCCTTTGACGGCCTAGACGGGGCTTTGGCCCGGCGGCGTGGGCTGTCGGATGCAGGGGGCTTTCTCGATATCGCGCTGGATTTTCTGTTTTACGCACTGGTGCCCTTCGGTTTTATTCTGGCCGATCCGGCGTCTAATGCGGTGGCGGGCGGCTGGCTGCTTTTCGCCTTTATGGGAACGGGCAGCAGTTTTCTGGCCTTTGCTGCGCTGGCTGCCAAACACCAAATTGATAATCCTGGCTACGCGCACAAGTCGTTGTATTACCTAGGTGGATTAACCGAGGGGACCGAGACTATCCTGCTGTTTGTGCTGGGCTGTCTGTTTCCGGCGTGGTTTGCTTGGATGGCGTGGGTGTTTGGTGCGCTGTGCTGGCTGACCACCTTCAATCGGGTATGGGGAGGATACATGACGCTGAAAAACGTTCAGCGTCATGAGGCATCGAATTAGAGCGTGCTCTCCGGGCCACGATCGCCGGTGACGATCGGATTTTTTGGATTTGCGCTCCACTCGTACCAGCCGCCGTCATAGACGCTGACGTTTTTCCAACCCATTGCTCGCGCGTACATAAAGGTTTCAGAGGCGCGCCAGCCGGTGCCGCAATAGAAGGAAACCTGCTGGGTTGGCAGAATATTCCACGCTTTCCACATTGCGGCAATATCATCCGCGCTGCGCATGGTGCCATCTGGGTTATGGAAATCTTCCATATGCGTTGAGTCGCTACCTGCATGACCCCAGCGAGCCCCAGCAATTTCACCTTTTGGCTTAATATAGCTGTAGCCGCTGGTGGTGCCGATAAACTCCGGCCAGGAGCGGATACTCACCAGCGAGGCATCTTTACGGTGCAGCAGGCCACGGGCTTGTTCCATATCCAGCATCAGCTGCGGTTGCGCTGGAATTACCACGCCAAAATCCGCTGCCGGAGCGACATCTTTTGGCAGACCGCGTTCTACCGGCAGGTTTGCGTCAGACCAGGTTTTCCAACCGCCGTCGAGAATGCGCACATCCTGCACACCTGCGTAGAGCATGATTTGCGCCACGCGGGCGGCAGCGTAAACATCACGTCCGTACAACACAACGGTGGTATCGTGACGAATGCCATGTTTTGCCAGTAGCGCTTTCAACTTCGCGTCAGAGACCTTGTTCCACAACGGTTCGCTCTCAACATCGTTGGTATCGATATATCCGGCGTTCGGAATATGACTTACCAGATACAGTTTCGGTGCGCCCCAAGCGGCTTCAATCACCTTCACATCGCCCGCGGGTTTGGCCGCCACGTTTTTGCCCTGCTGCAGGTCATGCAGCCATTGCGGGTACACAAGCTGTTCGAAATGCGGCAATTTTTGCAGACGGTCAGGCTGCTGCAGCGCATCGCTGAGGGTAGAAATGCTGGTGTAGCCCGCCTGTTTTAAGCGCTTTGCCACCGCTTCATTGTCTTTGCTCTCACCGTACAGCGCGATATCGGTATTTTTTTGCAGCTGGTGCTGCTGTGCCCACGCGGTTAACTGCTCGTTATTCATCGCGGAAAGCCAGTTTGCAGAGAGGTTCAGCGCACCAGGCTCGTGGCCCTGCGTACCGTTCACCTGCTGCGGCCAGCCGTTATAAAATGCACTCAGGCGTGTATCAATGGCCGCACCTTTTTGCTGGAGCAAATGGGTGAAAGTTAAGGTTTTTGCCGTTTCGGCGGCAAAAGCAGAAGAGGCAAGACCAAGCGCAAGGGCCAGCGCGGTCAGCTGAGAAACACGTTTCATCAAGTCATCCGACGGGGGAAAATGGGGCATCATTTTGCACCTCTGGTTGCGTAATTACCTTGCGTTAACGCAGTATTTGCCGTTTCAGCGCCAGTTTGCTAGCTGTAAACAACGCGCATCGGGCGGCACGTCATCGGGATCGTGGGTGACTTGGACTACCGGAATATTCTGCTGTTTTAACTCGTTAAAAACCCACTGACGAAATTGCCCGCGCAGCTGTTGATCCAACCGACTAAAAGGCTCATCAAGTAACAGGGCATCAGGCCTTGCCAGCAGCGCGCGCAGCAGCGCCACGCGAGCGCGCTGGCCGCCAGAAAGCGTGGCCGGATCGCGAGTATAGAAATCGGTAAGCCCGGCATGTTCCAGCGAACGATAAACTTCACGCTGACGCTGTTGGCCGGTGATGTTTGCCGGCAGCGCTAAGCGTAGATTCTGCCCGACGCTGAGGTGTTCAAACAGCAAAGCATCCTGAAATAAAATGCCGATACGCCGTTTTTCGGTCGGCAATGCATCGCAGCGACGTTGGTTTAGCCACAGCTCACCGCGCGCATGAAACGCGCCGTCGAGTGCGCCGACCATCCACGCAAACAGGCTGGATTTGCCACAGCCGGATGGCCCCATCAAGGTGATGACCTCGCCCGGTTGTACGGTAAAATTCACCTCACGCAGCAGTGGCTGACCGGCAAGAGAAAGGGTCAAATTCTGCACCTGCAACATTAACGTAATCCCCGGCGAAAATGACTGATTTGACGCGCCAGTAGCGCGGTCAATAAGAAAAAGCACATCGGTAACAGCAGTTGCCACAGCGCCTGGGTGGCAAGAGTTGCTGCCGCGCCGCCGCTGCTTAAGGCCACCGCCTCGGTGGTCAGCGTAGGAACCCGTCCGCCGCCAAGCCATTGGGTAGGCAGATATTGGGCGATACTGACGGAAAAACCGACCGCCAGCGCCGACAGCAGCGGACGGATAATCAGCGGACATTTTAGCTGCAAAAATACCCGCCCGCGCCCCCAGCCCAACGTTTTTGCCAGCAGCGTTTGCCGCGGATCAATCTGCCCCCAGGCGGGGCGTAGGACAAACAGCATCCACGGCACAACCCACAGCAAATGCCCCCACAGCACGGTGCCAAACAACCCATCGAACCACCCGTAGAGTGCCAGTTGATATTGCCCGGCTGCCAGAGGAAGCGCGGGGAGCAGCAATGGCAGCTCCAGCCAGCGCTGACGACGTGTCGGACCCCATTCCAGCCACAACAAACACACCACCGCCCCAATCACTGCTGACAACAGCGCTAACCCTAGGCTGTTATTGAAGGTTGGCATCGCCGGGAATGAAGCGTGTGCCAGCCAAGCGAGAAAACCGGTGCACAACAGCCCGCTTAGCGGCAGCATCAGGCCGATGGCCTTACCGGGGAACAGTCCAAATCGCGGCTGCCGGACGCCGTCAGGATGTGGGTTGAAGCGACGCCAAACGCGCCATAAACCGACGGCGAGGGTGGCGAGTACAAACAGCATTATCAGCAACAGCAAGCAGGCCAGCGCGCCCTTAGCTTGGTCATCCAACTCACCGGAATTGAGCCACTGCCAGGCCAGCACGGCAAGCGTTGGTGGGTTGCCAGGGCCGATTATCATCGCCACATCGACTACTGAAAGCGTCCATGCGGTGGTCGCCAAGAGCGCGATAGCAAGCGATGGCATCAATGCGGGAAGAATCACGTAGTTCAAACACTGCCCGCGCCCGTAGCCGAGGCTTTTAAACACCACAACCTGTTGCGCGAGCTGTCGCTCGCCCAGCAGCGCCCAGCACACCCATAGCAAAAACCCACACTCTTTCACCGCCAGTACTAGCCCAAGGCCAATGCCGTAGCGATCCTGCACCGGGTTTAACATCGGGAGGAGTCGATAAAGCTCACCACCTTCAGCGAACAAAAGCAGGGCGCAGGTGGCAAACGCCACGTGCGGCAGGGCCAGCAACCACGGCAAGCGCGAAGCCAGACGTTGCCAGCGAGGAGAAGGCCAAAGCGTGGCGATGGTCAGCAGCGCCAACAGCACCGCGCCGCCGACGGCAATAACCGTGGAAATGAGAGTGGCGGTAGCCGCCTGTATCAGTTGCGGGTCGGTCAATAGCTGCTGCCAATGGCTAAGGGATACCACAGGCGACAGCAGCAGACCCGCAGCCGGTAGCAGGGGCAGATAGATGAGCAGCATCATGCCCCAGCAAAGGGCGGTTAGTGTGTACCGTAACGGCGCAGCCATTCCTGCTCCAACACGTTGACCCATGCCGAATGTGGCTCAGCTAGCACCGGCGGCGTATTTTCTGGGATAAGCGCCTGCAACGTTCGTTGCTGTTTGGCATCGAGCTTTGCCGGGTCCAGCACGCTAGGATCGCCCCAGATAGCCGGGTCGGCTTTACGCAACTGGGCCTCAGGCGAGAGCAGGAAGTTGGCGACCACCTGGGCTCCTGCGCTGGCAGTGGCGTTGGCTGGAATGGTGACAAAATGAACATTGCCGATCATGCCTTGGCTAAAGCCGAAGCTGTAACTGTCTTTCGGCAGTTCGCCTTTGGCGACTTTTTGTTTGGCGTGCATCGGGTTAAAGGTGAGCGACAGGCTCAGGCTGCCGTTGGTCAACAGCGTATCCATCCGTGCTGGAGTGGGGGGGAAATCCTTACCTTGACGCCAGAGCAGAGGATGTAGCTTATCAAGGTATGCCCACAGTGGCGCGGTGACGGCCGCAAAGGTTTTTTCGCTCGGCGGCTGTTTTAATGCTTCCGGCTCGGTAGTGAGATTAATCAGCAGTTGCTCCAACAGCGCCGTGCCGGTGAAGTCAGTCGGGCGCGGATAGGTCACGGTGCCGGGATGAGTGCGGGCAAACTCCAGCAGCGCCTGCGCCGAGGTTGGCGGTTGAGGCGTCTGCTGCTGGCGGGCGATAAAGGTCAGCTGCGCGCTACCCCACGGTGATTCTGCACCTTCGACCGGTACGGAAAAGTCCTCACGCACCGGTTTACTCACATCGACATAATGCCAATTCGGCAGTTGCTCGGCCCAGCCGGTGCGCAGCAAATTTGCTTCTTTAAGGCTGCGGAAATTCTCACCGTTGACCCACAGTAGATCAACGGAGCCGTTGGTTTTGCGTCCGCTGCGCGCTTCGGTTTGAATGCGTTTTACCGTATCAGCGGCATCGGCGATATGTACGATACGCAGGTCGACGGCGTAATTGCGCTTCACCTCGCCGCTGACCCAATCGAGATAATGGTTAACGGCTTCATCGCCGCCCCAGGCATTAAACCAGACAGTCTGCCCTTTGGCCTCGTTTTGGATCTGCTGCCAGCTATCGGCGTGGGCGGCGAGCGGCGCCAGCAGGCTCAAGCCCAGCAGCGCCAGGCGCAGACGGCGTCGGGTTTCTCCGTGATAACGCATCAGGAATTCCTCTTGTGTCTTTCTTGGTAGAAGGTCTTAGCGGCAACAATCACAATCGTTAGGGCGAACAAAATAAACAGCCCGCTGACAAACCAGAAGGTGCCACCGGTCAGCATGCTGCCGACCCATGAATAGACCACGGTAGCGGGAAGCTGGCCGAGGCCGGTGGCGAGCATAAAGTGGCGAAAGCGCAGGGAGGTCAAGCCTGCGGCATAGCTTATCGGGTCGAACGGAACGAAGGGCAGTAGGCGGCAGATTAGAATGGTGTGTTTACCATAGCGCGTAAAGAAGCTATCGACGTTGTTAAGCACCGCTTTCCCGGTGAGTTTTTCCACCACCTCTCGCCCCAGAAGACGGGCGATATAAAAACACAGCGCCGCGCCGACCATGGCGCTGCTCCATGACAGCAGGCCGCCCCAAAAGGCGCCAAACAGTGAAGCGTTGGCAAAGGTGATGAGAAACGCTGGCAGCGGCGCGGCAATCGCTTGGAAAATCATTAATAGGAATGAAACTACCGCCGCCTGGGAACCATAAGATTGGATAAAACGCTCAATTCCCTGCTGATCGACCGCCATAAACGCGCTGAGAGCATGATTAATGAAGGCCGTTACCGACGGAATAAACAGCCACGCAAGCAGTAGCGCGAGCGCGACGCTGAAAATAAGCCCGCGAAAATACCAGACCGCACGATTGTTCTGATCCATCAGACCTCCTTTTCCGGCAGTTCAACCTGTTTACGCCGGGCGTACCATTTGGCTGCCCGCACGAGGGCAAATAACACAAAACCTGCGACGCTGAGCTTAAGGACAAATGACAGCGTGATTCCGTCAGCAACCAGTTCGCTTGCCATAAACGTATAGATAAAAATCCCGGGTAGAGTGGTTAGCGTGGAGATAAACACATACGTCCAAAACGGGATTGCCGTTAATCCGTAGGCATAGTTTTGAATATTGTAGGGAAACAGCGGAATAAGTCGGGTGAGAATCAGAAAATCGGCGCCGTTACGGCACATGCCGCGCTCAATGGCCTGAAATGTGGCGGTATGACCCACGTACTTCAACAGCAGCGAACGCCCAAGCCAACGGGCCAGTAAAAAAGAGAGTGCGGAAGCCAGCGTTGCCGCTGCCAGCGACAGCAACGTCCCCAACCACGGGCCAAACACCATGCCTCCTGCCAATACCAGCACGCTTCCGGGCATCAGGCACAGGGTGGCAAGGATAAACAGCGTGATATAGAGAAGGTAACCGAGTGCGCCGCTTTGGCTAATGAGTTGCTGTAAATGGCGAAAGTTGGTCAGTAGATCGGTCAGACCAAAGTGCTGAATACAAGCGATAAGCAGGCTGATAACAGCAACAATGAGCAGGAGCTTAGAGGCTGCGAAGTAGTGACTTCTTTTGCATGGGGGTCCTCCTGCCACGAAGAAAAAGTGTGCGCGACGTTATTATAACTTCACGACTACAGCAAGAGCTTAGCGCTGATTTATTGATATTGCTCAGAATTATCCCGCAGTGCACGGGATAATTCCGCTAGCCCATCGTCAGCGGTGACGTGAGGCTAGCCAAATACATTATTTGAACGTCGCCCATACCGGCGCATGATCCGACGGTTTTTCCATGCTGCGAATTTCATAATCGATGCCGGTTTCGACGCAGTGCGCCGCCAGCGACTGGCTGGCCAATAGCAAATCGATACGCAGCCCACGGTTGTCATCAAACCCTTTGGAACGATAGTCAAACCATGAGAAACGATCGTTGGTTTCCGGGTTGGCGTGGCGGAAGGTATCAACCAAGCCCCAACCAAGCAGGCGCTGCATCCACTCGCGTTCTTCCGGCAGGAATGAACATTTTCCGGTGCGCAGCCAGCGTTTGCGGTTGTCTTCACCAATACCGATATCCAGATCGGTTGGGCTGATATTCATATCACCCATGATCAGGACTGGATTGTCTTTGTTCAAATGGGTTTCCAGATAGTCCTGCAAATCCTGATAGAACTTAGTCTTGGCCGGGAATTTGGTTTCGTGGTCGCGGCTTTCCCCCTGTGGGAAGTAGCCGTTAATCACCGTCACGTTGCCAAACTCAGACGGAACCTCGGCGATGATGATACGGCGCTGTGCCTCTTCGTCATCGGTCGGGAAGCCGCGATGCACCGCAATCGGCTCGGCTTTGGTCAAGATTGCCACGCCGTAGTGACCTTTTTGCCCGTGGTAGAAAATGTGGTAACCGAGCTTTGCGACCTCTTCAAGAGGGAACATATCGTCGTGCACCTTTGTCTCCTGCAGGCCAATCACATCAGGCTGATGTTTTTCAACAATGGCTTGCAGTTGATGAGGGCGGGCGCGCAGGCCGTTGATATTAAAGGAGACAAATTTCATAGTCGTTGCCACTTTGCGGGATGAATTGTGACGGGATAGTAGCAGAATTTAGAGGGTCTCGCTGCTCTAGTACGGAGGGAATCGCCAATTTCTTTTATCGCCGCTGCCGTGTTGCCGAGCAAAAACTGCACCAGGTTTGGGCAATACGCGCCGAAATGAGGCGTAAATCTACGATAAATTTCGCAGTTGATCACAAATCCAGAACGATATTTTGCCGATGCATAATATTTCTAAATTTCGCCCTGAATAGTCCTCCTTTGTTCATGATATTCACTTTGTATGCATTATTTATGCATAACTTCCTTTCGTAACTCATTGATATTTCGTTATAGACCCACGTTTATGCAATTTTAACGCTCGCTGGCACGAACCGTGCAATCTACATTTAAGGGGAAATAACCAAAATCATTAACATAAATTAAACCATTTGTTTACTTATCGAGGTCGCTATGTCTCAGTCAATCAGCCGTCAAAATTTTGATCAGTGGATGATGCCGGTTTACGCACCGGCTCAGTTTATTCCTGTACGCGGTGAGGGGGCATGGTTGTGGGATCAGGAAGGAAAAGGGTACATCGATTTCGCCGGCGGCATTGCCGTTAATGCCTTGGGGCATGCCCATCCCGCAATGATCCGCGCGTTAACCGAGCAGGCCAGCAAATTCTGGCATACCGGCAACGGTTACACCAATGAGCCTGCGCTACGGCTGGCAAAACAGTTGATTGACGCCACCTTCGCCGACCGCGTCTTTTTCTGCAACTCCGGGGCTGAAGCCAATGAAGCAGCGCTGAAGACGGCGCGTAAATATGCCCACGACCATTTTGGCGAACACAAAACCGGCATTGTGGCTTTCAAAAATGCGTTTCACGGACGCACGCTGTTTACCGTGACGGCGGGCGGACAACCAAGCTATTCGCAGGACTTTGCGCCGCTGCCGCCGGATATTCGTCACGGCGTATACAACGACATCGAATCCGCTCGCGTGCTGATTGACGATAACACCTGCGCGGTGATCGTCGAACCCATTCAGGGTGAAGGCGGCGTGATCCCGGCGACGGCGGAATTCCTGCGTGAACTCCGCGAATTGTGCGACCGTCACCATGCGGCGCTGATTTTTGATGAAGTGCAGACCGGCGTTGGGCGCACCGGAGAACTATACGCTTATATGCACTACGGCATTACGCCGGATCTGCTCTCCACCGCCAAAGCCTTGGGTGGCGGTTTCCCTATCGGTGCACTGCTGGCGCGTGAAGAGATGGCGAGCGTGATGACCGTTGGTACGCACGGCACCACCTATGGCGGCAACCCTTTGGCCTGTGCAGTGGCGGGAGAAGTGCTGTCGATTATCAATACTCCGCAGATATTGAATGGGGTGAAACAACGCGAACAGTGGTTTAAAGAACGTCTGCAGGCGATAAATACCCGATTTGGACTGTTTAAAGAGATCCGCGGCGTTGGGTTGCTAATTGGCTGCGCGCTGCGCGATGAACATGCCGGCAAAGCCAAACAGATAAGCCTTTTGGCCGCTGAAGAGGGGCTGATGGTGCTGATTGCCGGAGCCAATGTGGTGCGCTTTGCCCCAGCGCTTATCGTCAATGAAGACGATGTGACGCTGGGTCTCAACCGCTTCGAAGCAGCCTGTGAACGCTTTATCGCGGAGACTTCATCATGATGATTATTCGTCCTATTGCGAACGGAGATCTTCCGGGCTTGCTCACTCTGGCGGGGAAGACTGGCGGTGGACTCACCTCGCTTCCCGTCGATGAGAATACGCTGGCGGCGCGTATTGCCCGCTCTCAGGCGACTTGGCAAGGCACGTTGCCGCGTGGCGATCAGGGGTATGTCTTTGTTCTGGAAGATACCCGTAGCGGCGCGGTGGTCGGTGTGTGCGCGATTGAAGTCGCGGTGGGCGTCAATGACCCTTGGTACAACTATCGGGTCGGTACACTGGTACACGCGTCGAAAGAGCTGAACGTTTATAACGCGCTGCCAACGCTGTTTCTCACCAACGATCATACTGGCAGCAGTGAGCTGTGTACGCTGTTTCTCGACCCGGCGTGGCGCAAAGAGAGCAATGGACACCTTCTGTCATCGTCACGCTTTTTGTTTATGGCGGCCTTCCGCGACTGCTTCAACCACAAGGTGGTGGCAGAGATGCGCGGCGTGATTGATGAACACGGCTACTCGCCATTCTGGGAAAGCCTCGGCAGCCGCTTTTTCTCAATGGAGTTCGCGCGCGCCGATTATCTGTGCGGCACCGGTCAAAAGGCGTTTATCGCTGAACTGATGCCAAAACATCCGATCTACACCGATTTCCTCAGTGAGGAAGCGCGGGCGGTTATTGGCCAAGTGCATCCGCAGACTGCGCCTGCGCGGGCGGTGTTGGAAAAAGAGGGCTTTCGATATCGCGATTATGTCGACATTTTCGACGGCGGCCCGACGCTGGAGTGCGAGATTGACCGGGTGCGCGCGGTACGTAAAAGCCGCCTCGTCGAGGTGGCGGAAGGGCAACCCGACGGTGACGATTTGCCGCTGTGCGTGGTGGCTAACGAACAATATCAACATTACCGCGCCATGTTGGTTCACGCCGACCCGCAGACCGAACGCCTGATGTTAAATGCCGAACAGCTTGATGCCCTAAGTTGCCACCCCGGTGACAGCGTGCGGCTAGTGCGCCTTTGCCCTCTGGAGAAAAAATAATGAGCCTATGGATTAACGGAGAATGGCTTAGCGGCGGCGGCCAGCCACGCCAGAGCGCCAACCCGGTCACCGGTGAAGCAACGTGGTCGGGAAATGATGCGTCACCGCTACAGGTAGAGCTGGCGGTTACCGCCGCGCGCAGCGCTTTCCCCACGTGGGCGCGTCGCCCGTTTGTTGAGCGTCAGCAGATTATTGAGGCATTTGCTGGCCTACTGGAAAGCCACAAAGCCGAGTTGACCGAGGTGATTGCCCGTGAAACCGGCAAGCCGCGCTGGGAAGCGGCAACGGAAGTGACGGCGATGAGCAATAAAATTGCTATTTCGCTGGCGTCTTATCACAGCCGGACGGGCGAAAGTCATGCCGATATGGCTGACGGCGCAGCGACGTTGCGCCATCGGCCTCACGGCGTGCTGGCGGTTTTTGGTCCCTACAACTTCCCCGGACATCTGCCAAACGGCCATATTGTGCCAGCGCTGTTGGCGGGCAATACGGTGGTGTTTAAACCCAGCGAACTGACTCCGCACTGCGCCGAAGCGGTGGTTAAGCTTTGGGAGAAAGCGGGTTTACCGGCAGGTGTACTGAATTTACTGCAGGGAGGGCGCGAAACGGGTGAAGCGCTCAGCAGCCAATCGGGGCTGGACGGCGTGCTATTTACCGGCAGCTCCACAACCGGTTTTCACCTGCATCGCCAGTTGGCGGGGCAGCCGCAAAAAATGCTCGCCCTCGAAATGGGGGGCAATAACCCGCTGATTGTCGATGAACCTGAGGATATTGATGCCGCGGTACATGTGGCTATTCAGTCGGCATTTATCACCGCCGGGCAGCGCTGCACTTGTGCGCGTCGGCTGCTGGTGAAACGAGGAGCCATTGGCGATGCGTTTTTACAGCGCCTCGTGGAAGTGAGTGGGCAAATTATCCCCGCTGCGTGGAACGCCGAGCCGCAGCCGTTCATCGGCGGGCTGATTTCGGTGACAGCAGCTGAACGGGTATATCAGGCCTGGCAGATGCAGGTGGAAAAGGGTGGCTCCACGCTGCTGGCACCGCGTTTACTTAAACCCGGCACCTCGCTGCTGACGCCGGGGATCGTAGAGCTAACCGAGGCTCACGATATTGCGGATGAAGAGGTGTTTGGGCCACTGCTTGGCGTCTGGCGATATGATGATTTCACCCAGGCCATCACACTCGCCAATGCGACGCGCTACGGTCTATCCTGCGGGCTGATCTCCGCCGACCGAGAAAAATTTGACCGTCTGCTGCTGGAAGCACGGGCGGGGATCGTCAACTGGAACAAGCCGCTGACCGGTGCGGCGAGCAGCGCGCCGTTTGGTGGCACCGGCGCTTCCGGCAATCATCGTCCTGGCGCATGGTACGCCGCGGATTACTGCGCATGGCCAATGGCAAGCCTAGAGTCGCCGACGCTGGCATTACCGACCTCCCTCAGCCCAGGGCTTCAATTCCCACCAAAGGTGCCGTCATGAACGCCTGGGAAGTGAACTTTGACGGCCTGCCGGGGCTTACGCATCACTACGCCGGATTGTCGTTTGGTAATGAGGCTTCGACCAAACATCAGTATCAGGTGTCGAATCCTCAGCGTGCGGCGAAACAAGGGCTGTTAAAAATGAAAGCGCTGGCCGATGCGGGATTCCCCCAAGGGGTAATCCCGCCGCAAGAGCGCCCGAACGTTATGCTGCTGCGCCAGCTCGGGTTTAGCGGCCGCGACGAGCAGGTTATTGCCAAAGCCGCCGCTCAGGCGCCGGAACTTTTGAGCGCGGCCAGTTCCGCCTCGGCGATGTGGGTCGCTAACGCGGCTACGGTTTGTCCCTCTGCCGATGCACTGGATGGCAAAGTACATCTGACGGTCGCTAACCTCAGTAGTTTGCTGCATCGGGCCAGTGAGGCCCCGACAACACAGGCCACCCTGCAGGCCATTTTCCATGACCCGGAATACTTTTCCGTGCACGGCCCGCTGCCGTCGGTAGCGTTGTTGGGGGATGAGGGGGCTGCCAATCATAATCGGCTCGGGCGCGACTACGGATTGCCGGCAACGCAGCTGTTTATTTATGGGCGCGATACGGGAAATGGTGCGATGCCGCAGCGTTATCCAGCGCGGCAGACGCGAGCGGCGAGTGAGGCGGTGGCGCGATTAAATGAGACCAACCTGAATCAGGTGGTCTTTGCCCAGCAAAATCCCCAAGTGATTGACCAAGGGGTATTCCATAATGATGTTATCGCGGTCAGCAATCGCCAGCTATTGTTCTGTCATGAGCAGGCCTTTATGCATCAGGCGCAGCTGATGCAACAGCTCAGCGAGCGCGTGCCGGGGTTCAAGGTTATTGAAGTGCCCTCATCGAAGGTGACGGTGGCAGAGGCGGTGTCGACTTATCTGTTCAACAGCCAGCTGCTGAGCAAGCCCGATGGCAGCATGATGCTGGTGCTTCCCGGTGAGGCGCAGGAGAACCCGCGCGTTTGGCGCTACCTGAATGAGCTGATTACGCAGGATAACCCTATCGATACGCTACGGGTGTTTGATCTGCGTGAAAGCATGTCCAACGGCGGTGGGCCTGCTTGTTTACGTCTGCGGGTGGTGCTCAATGAGGCTGAGCGAAAAGCGGTGAATCCGGCGGTAATGATGAACGATACGCTGTTTGCGACCTTAAATGATTGGGTGGACCGCTACTATCGTGACCGTTTGACCGCCGGCTGCCTTGTCGACCCACAGCTATTACAGGAAGGGCGCGAGGCGCTGGACCGGCTGACGCAGATCCTGCATTTGGGGTCAATCTATCCTTTCCAGCGTTAAGGAGAACCGATGAAACAATTTCTGGCGTTGACGCTGGCGGGGCGCTTGCCGCCGCAGCCGGAAGGGGATACCGACGCTTTTCACTGGGAGTGGCGCGAGGCCGGGGTGCTGCAACTGACGCCTCATCAACCCTGTTCGCAGGCGCTGGTGTTGTCGGCGGGTATTCACGGAAACGAGACCGCGCCGGTAGAAATACTGGATAACTTGCTTGGCGCACTCATTAGCGGCCGGCAAGCCCTGCGCTGGCATTTGCTGGTGGTGCTGGGCAACCCGCCGGCGCTGCGTGACAATAAGCGGTATTTACATAGCGATCTCAACCGCATGTTTGGCGCACGCTGGCGTCATTTTCCAGTCAGCGATGAAACCATTCGTGCCGCTAGCCTTGAACAAACCGTGGCGGCGTTTTATCAGCGTTGTCCGGCACAGGTGCGCTGGCATCTCGATATGCATACGGCAATTCGTGGCTCCCATCATCAGCGTTTTGGCGTGTTGCCATCTAGGGAAGAACCGTGGGATCCGGCGTTTTTAACCTGGCTCGGTTCGGCAGGATTACTGGCGCTGGTATTTCATCAAGCGCCCGGCGGCACATTCACCCATTTTACCTGCGAAACTTTTTCGGCACTGGCCTGTACGCTGGAGTTAGGGAAAGCCAAACCGTTTGGACAAAATGATTTGGCGCAGTTTGCGCTGGTGGAACGTCAACTGGCAAATCTGTTGGCGGGGGAAATGGGCGGCGGTTCGTCTGCAGTCCCGCTTCATTATCGCGTGGTGCAGCAGATAACCCGACGCAGTGCGGATTTTCGTCTTTATATGTCGGCACAGACACTCAATTTTACCCCCTTTGCTAAGGGAACGTTGCTGGCGGAGGATGGCGACATTCGCTACGTGGTGGCATCGCCTTGCGAGTACGTACTGTTTCCGAATCCCGATGTGGCTTTGGGGTTACGTGCCGGATTAATGCTTGAACGTTGCCCTCCGGTGACTTAATAAAAAATGCCGCTTAGCGCGCTGTAGCGGCATTTTTATTTTTCCTGCAAAATTATTACGGATTAATCCTAGGTAACTGCTTTATTAATAATCTGCCGTGCTTTATACTTCTTCAAAATCTCTTCTTAATCATGCATTTGATTATTTTTGTTTCCACTCTCCATACTTTATCCTCAATTTCTTCATAATTGGTTGGAAATCGTTTTTTACACTTTCATTGTTTTACGCAGGCTCTGATTAATTGACGATAAACCCCGTAAAGTTAATCTCGTCAACACGGCAATACGCCGTCAGAATAAATGAAAGTAAGGACCCGATTATGAAAAAATTAACTGCTCTGTTTGTTGCTTCAACCTTGGCTCTGGGTGCCACTAGTCTGGCTCACGCTGCAGATACCACTGCAACCACCACCACCGAAGCGGCGCAGCCGAACGGTAAAATGATGCATCAGCACAAAGGCAAAATGGGCCCACGCCACGACATGATGTTCCAAGGGTTGAATCTGACCGACGCGCAAAAACAGCAGATGCGCGACATTATGAAAGAAGGCCGCGAACACAACAAACGTCCGCCGCAGGAAGAAATGCGCGCGATGCATAACCTGATTGCCAGCGACAGCTTCGACAAAGCGAAGGCGCAAGCGCAGGTAGATAAAATGGAAGAGCAGCATAAAGGTATGATGCTGTCTCGTCTGGAAACGCAGAACAAGATTTACAACATCTTAACGCCTGAACAGAAAAAACAGTTTAATGCGAATTTTGAGAAGCGTCTGACAGAACACAAAGCGCCAGAAGGTAAAATGCCTCCTGCGCCTGCCGAATAACGTTATCGGCACACTGTCTTAAGACCGCCGGATTTGCCCATATAAACCAAATGGTTATGGGCAGATTCGGCGGTTTTTTCTTTATTTCTTCCAGAAATCATCAAACACGGTAATTGGCGGACGGCGCTTATGCTCAGTCTTCAAATACCAGCCTTCAATGGTATTAGCCTGCGCGGGTTCCAGCGTTTTGCCTTCCAGATAGTCATCAATATTTTCGTAGGTGACGCCCAGTGCGACTTCATCCGGCAGAGAAGGGCGGTTGTCTTCAAGATCGGCGGTCGGTGCCTTCTTATAAAGATGCTCCGGGCAACCCAGTTCGGCTAGCAGTTGTTTCCCTTGGCGCTTGTTAAGTCGGAAAATCGGGTTGATATCGGTACCGCCGTCGCCGTATTTGGTGAAGAACCCGGTAATAGCTTCCGCAGCATGGTCGGTACCAACCACAACGCCATGGGTCATACCGGCAATGCTGTACTGCGCTTTCATTCGCTCGCGCGCTTTTTCATTGCCGCGAACAAAGTCACTCAGTTCAATGCCCGCTTCACGCAGCGCCTGTTCGCTTGCCAGCACCGCTGATTTGATATTGACCGTAAGCACACGGTCAGGCTGAATAAAGGCAATCGCGTCCTGGCAGTCCTGCTCATCGAACTGCACGCCATAAGGTAGGCGCACGGCGATAAACTGCAGCGCACTGTCGCCAGTTTCGGCGCGCAGCTCATTAATCGCTATCTGACACAGCTTCCCGGTAAGGGTTGAATCCTGTCCACCGCTTATCCCAAGGACTAACGATTTGATAAA
Organism: Kluyvera sp. STS39-E; assembly: GCF_040932435.1. NCBI lineage: Bacteria > Pseudomonadati > Pseudomonadota > Gammaproteobacteria > Enterobacterales > Enterobacteriaceae > Kluyvera > Kluyvera sp. STS39-E. Next base: position 191,164 of record NZ_JBFQGA010000003.1, read on the forward strand.
CGGATAAGTTTTTAGATAGTTTTTCAGAAAATCGACGCTGCGACGGATCTCTTCTTTTGCATCAATCTGTGGTTTTGCGCCAAGCGCCTGAATAATCTCTTGTTGTAACGCCATTTACCCCTCCGGAAATGTGGGTCAGTCAGTATGGTTAAAGCTACCTCTTTGGCGCTAAAACGACAAGGATCACAGTTTTGACTGATGTAAATTACTCCGAATATTCCGTTAATTGGCATTGATTTAGGCGTATTGGTTGATAAATAGCATTATTTATTCCAGGCTTAATGCACTTCATAAGAAAGGAGAGGGAAGATGAATAAGAACGTAGCCGGGCTTCTGGGTGCCGCCGCTGTCATGACCATGCTTGCTGGCTGTACCGCTTACGATCGAACCGCTGACCAATTCACCCAACCGGTGGTGAAAGATGTGAAGAAAGGGATGAGCCGCTCTCAGGTTGCACAGATTGCGGGTAAACCATCCTCTGAAGTGTCGATGATCCATGCCCGCGGCACCTGTCAGACCTATATATTGGGTCAACGTGATGGTAAAGCAGAGACCTACTTTGTGGCATTGGATGATACCGGTCATGTGATCAACTCCGGCTATCAAACCTGCGCGCAGTACGACACGGATCCGCAGGCCGCTAAGAAGTAATCGTGTATTCATCGGACATCTACGAAGGCCCGACCCTAGCGTCGGGCTTTTTTATGAGAAATCATGCTTATTTCTTGTCGCGAATTATTTTGACCAAAGTGTGAAGGTAGTCAAAACGAGAGGTCAATGAGAGACAATTTCTGGGCTTTGAGAATTATCCGTAGGCAAAATGTTGCCGTATACTCAAGGCATAAACAGAAGATAACTCATCTGTTACATGCGTGGGTTGTGGGCACAAGGAACATCGCCCGGTGATGGCAGATTTCACAAGTTGAGGAAGCGTGAATGGAAAAGAAACATATCTATCTTTTTTGCTCTGCAGGGATGTCCACTTCATTGTTGGTATCCAAAATGCGGGCACAGGCTGAGAAATACGAAGTACCCGTGGTGATTGAAGCATTCTCTGAAGCGTTTGCAGCAGAAAAAGGACCTCAGGCTGACGTTATTTTACTCGGCCCGCAAATTGGCTATATGTTGGGCGATATCCAAAAGATTTTACCGAATAAACCTATCGAAGTTATTGATTCAACGTTATATGGCAAAGTAGATGGTTTGGGTGTGCTTAAGGCAGCGGTTGCTGCAATTAAAAAAGCCGCCGCGCAGTAATTTAATTATTTTTCCCGTCAAAGAGTTATTTCATATTTAATCGCCGCAATTAATGTTGCGGCCCTTTAAGGGTATTTTCTATGAGTAAAGTGATCGATTCGCTTGAAAAGGTACTCCTTCCTTTTGCTGTTAAAATAGGAAAGCAGCCTCACATTAACGCCATTAAAAACGGTTTTATTAAATTAATGCCGCTGACCCTTGCGGGGGCTATGTTTGTATTAATTAATAACGTTTTCCTGAGTTTTGGTGAGGGTTCATTCTTCTATTCAATGGGCATTCGTTTGGATGCATCCACCATTGCAACCTTAGACAGCTTTAAAGCTATCGGCGGTAACGTTTATAACGGTACCTTGGGTATTATGTCGCTGATGGCGCCTTTCTTTATCGGTTCAGCTTTAGCAGAAGAGCGCAAAGTTGACCCAATGGCGGCGGGTCTGCTTGCGGTAGCTGCATTTATGACCGTTACCCCATATAGCGTTGGCGATGCATACGCGGTTGGCGCTAACTGGCTAGGTGGTCAAAACATCATCTCCGGCATGATTATCGGTCTGGTGGTTGCTGAGCTATTCACCTTCGTTATCCGTCGCAACTGGGTGATTACGCTGCCAGATAGCGTACCTTCATCGGTCGCGCGTTCGTTCTCGGCGTTGATTCCAGGCTTCCTGATCCTGTCTATCTTCGGGATCCTCTCTTGGATGCTGTCCTCTTACGGCAGTAACTTCCACCAGATCATCATGGACTCCATCTCCAAGCCGCTGGCGGCGATGGGCGGAGTGGTTGGCTGGGCATACGTGGTCTTCAACTCCCTGCTGTGGTTCTTCGGTGTTCACGGTTCACTGGCGCTGACTGCGCTGGATAACGGCATCATGACCCCTTGGGCGCTGGAAAACATCGCGCTGTACAACCAGTACGGTTCTGTCGACGCGGCAATCGCTGCCGGCCAGCAGTTCCACTTCTGGGCGAAACCAATGCTGGATTCTTACATCCTGCTGGGTGGTTCCGGTGCGACTCTGGGCTTGATTATCGCTATCTTCATCGCGTCTCGTCGCGCTGACCATCGTCAGGTTGCGAAACTGGCTCTGCCATCAGGTATCTTCCAGATTAACGAACCGATTCTGTTTGGTCTGCCAATCATCATGAACCCGGTTATGTTTATCCCGTTCGTCTTGGTGCAGCCGATTCTGGCGGCAATCACGCTGGCGGCCTACTCAATGGGCATCATCCCACCGGTCACCAACTTGGCGCCGTGGACCATGCCTACCGGCCTGGGCGCATTCTTCAACAGTAACGGTAGCGTCGCTGCCCTGTTAGTCGCGCTGTTCAACTTGGGTGTCGCCACGATGGTCTACATGCCGTTTGTGATGATTTCCAACAAAGCGCAGGCCACCATTGAAGAAGAAGAAAGCGAAGAAGACATCGCTGCCTCTCTGAAATTCTAATGCCAATGCGGTATGGAGCAGGTCTCCATACCGCCCTCACAAAAAGGAATAGATATGTTTGATCTGGATAATGTTGTTGCTGAGGACGTGCAGGAAAACGATCTCGAAGAAGTGGTGATGGGCCTGATTATCAACTCAGGGCAAGCTCGTAGCCTGGCATATGCCGCGCTGAAACAGGCAAAGCAGGGCGATTTTGAAAGCGCGAAAGCCACCATGGAACAATCCCGCGTTGCGCTGAGCGAAGCGCACCGTGTACAGACGCAGTTAATCGAAAGCGATGAAGGCGAAGGGCGTATGAAGGTGAGCCTGGTGCTGGTTCATGCGCAGGATCATTTAATGACGTCAATGTTGGCCCGAGAGCTGGTTGCTGAATTGATCGAACTTCACGAGAAGGTACAATAGGCTTTTCCCTATGAGGCAACCTAAGATGATCAGCATGGAAATCAACACCGCCAGAGAACAACAGCTCTTCAACGGTAAGAATTTTCATGTCTTCATCTACAACAAAACGGAAAGCATCAGTGGGCTACACCAGCATGATTACTATGAGTTCACTATCGTTCTGACCGGGCGGTACTATCAGGTCATCAACGGTAAACGGGTTATGCTGGAGCGCGGAGACTTTGTCTTCATCCCTATGGGTTCTCATCATCAGAGCTTTTATGAGTTCGGTGCGACGCGAATCTTAAACGTTGGGATCAGCAAAGACTTCTTCGACACCCATTATCAGCCACTGGTCCCGTTCGCTCTGGTTGCTTCGCAAGTCTATTCGATCAAATGCACGTTTCTTAGCTACATTGAGTCGGTAATTGCATCACTTCACTTTCGTGAGACGGAATTTGACGAATTTATTGAGCTGGTTTCCTTCTATGTGATTAATCGTCTGCGACATCACCGTGAAGAACAGGCGCAGGATGTTACGCCGCCGTGGTTAAAATCCACCGTTGAAGCCATGCACGATAAATTAAAATTTGGTGAAGGTGCATTGGAAAATATGGTCGAGTTATCCGGGAAAACCCAGGAATATTTAACTCGCGCTACCCAACGCTACTATGGCAAAACGCCAATGCAGATTATTAATGACATCCGCATTAATTTTGCCAAGAAACAGTTGGAAATAACCAACTACTCGGTAACCGATATTGCGTATGAATCCGGTTATAGCAGCCCAAGTTTGTTTATTAAAACATTCAAAAAGCTGACCTCATTCACGCCAAGCAATTATCGTAAGAAGCTGACGGTTATCAAATAACGCACTGCGATATTATTTCGTAGATCTGAGACAAAGAATTTAGCTCGCCGCATATTATGCGGAGGGTAAACCACGTTTAGCTTGTGGATCTCTAGGGAGAAAAAGATATGAGCCAGAAATTAAAAGTTGTTACGATTGGTGGTGGTAGCAGCTATACGCCAGAATTACTGGAAGGTTTTCTCAAACGTTATCACGAACTGCCGGTTAGCGAATTGTGGCTGGTGGATGTAGAAGGCGGGCAGGAGAAGCTGGATATTATTCACGCTCTGTGCCAGCGCATGGTAGAAAAAGCCGGCGTGCCAATGAAGGTCTACAAAACGCTTAATCGCCGTGAAGCCCTTGAAGGCGCAGATTTTGTGACCACCCAGCTGCGTGTCGGTCAGCTTAAAGCCCGTGAGCAAGATGAGCGTATCCCGCTGAGCCACGGCTATCTGGGTCAGGAAACTAACGGTGCTGGCGGCCTGTTTAAAGGTCTGCGTACAATCCCTGTTATTTTCGACATCATTAAAGACGTGCAGGACGTTTGCCCTAACGCGTGGGTTATCAACTTTACCAACCCAGCCGGTATGGTCACCGAAGCGGTTTATCGTCATACCAACTTCAAGCGCTTTATCGGTGTTTGTAACATTCCAATCGGTATGAAAATGTTCATTACCGACGTGCTGCGTTTAAACGAGAGCGATGACCTGTCTATCGATCTGTTCGGTCTGAACCACATGGTCTTTATTCGCGACGTGCTGGTGAACGGCGAATCACGCTTTGCTGAACTGTTGGACGGCGTGGCCTCTGGTACGCTCTCTGCCAACACCGTGAAAAACATCTTCGATATGCCGTTCAGTGAAGGGCTTATTCGCTCCCTGAATCTGCTGCCATGCTCTTACCTGCTGTACTATTTCAAGCAAAAAGAGATGCTGGCTATCGAAATGGGCGAGTATTACAAAGGCGGCGCACGTGCGCAGGTTGTGCAGAAAGTTGAAAAGCAGCTGTTCGAACTGTACAAAAATCCGGATCTGAACGTGAAGCCGAAAGAGCTGGAGCAGCGCGGCGGTGCCTACTACTCCGACGCGGCGTGCGAAGTCATCAACGCTATCTATAACGATAAGCAGACCGAGCACTACGTTAACATTCCGCATCACGGCCATATCGATAACATCCCGGCAGACTGGTCTATCGAAGTGACCTCTATTCTTGGTCGCGACGGCGCGAAACCGCATCCACGCGTCACGCACTTTGATGAAAAAGTGCTGGGTCTTATTCACACCATCAAAGGCTTTGAGATTGCCGCAAGCCATGCCGCGCTGAGCGGCGAGTTTAACGATGTGCTGCTGGCGCTGAACTTGAGCCCGCTAATCCACTCTGACAAAGATGCAGAGATCCTGGCGCGCGAATTGATTCTGGCCCATGAAAAATGGCTGCCGAACTTCGCTGCCACCGTGGAGAAGCTGAAAAAGTGACAGGAGGCATGATGGAACGTTTATTAATCGTAAATGCCGATGATTTTGGTCTGAGCAAAGGGCAGAACTACGGGATTCTCGATGCCTGCAAAAATGGACTGGTCACCTCAACAACCGCGCTGGTAAACGGCGCGGCTATCGACCACGCGGCGTATCTTAGCCATCGTACGCCGGAGTTAGCGGTTGGCATGCACTTTGTGCTGACGCTAGGCGAGCCGCTGTCGCCAATGCCTGGGCTGACCCGCGAGGGAAAACTCGGCAAGTGGATTTGGCAGATGGCGGAAGAAGACGCGTTGCCGTTAGATGAGATTGCCCATGAGCTGGAGTGTCAGTACAACCGTTTCGTTGAGCTATTCGACGCGGAGCCAACGCACTTTGATAGCCATCATCACGTGCATATGATCCCGCAGATTTTCCCGCTGGTGGCGGAATTTGCGAAATCAAAAGGCATTGCGATGCGTATTGACCGCTCCATCCCGTATCCGTTTGAGATCCCGCATGGCCTTCGCAGCAGTGAGGGCTTTAGCAGTGAATTCTACGGTGAGGCGATTTCTGAAGAGCTGTTCCTGCAAACGCTGGATAGCTCAGTTGCCCGCGATGAACAGTCTGTAGAAGTGATGTGCCACCCGGCGTTTGTGGATAACACGATTATGGGCAGCGCATATTGCTACCCGCGCTTGGCGGAACTGGATGTATTGACCTCGGCATCGCTGAAATATGCGATTGCGGAACGAGGTTATCGTCTCGGTACTTACCGCGACGTGTAAGAAATTAACCCCCTCAACCCTTGCCCGGCAGCGAACCTGTCGGGCCTTTTTGTGTATGACGCGCCCGCGCTAATCCTGCTATGATAAGACTTTCCTGTTTTGTCATTAATGATTGTGAATTTAACTGCTTATGAAACCGCTTCGCCAACAAAAACGGCAGATTATCAGCTATGTACCGCGTACCGAACCTGCTCCGCCAGACCATGCCGTGAAGGTAGAAGGTTTTCGCGATGTCTGGATGCTGCGTGGGAAATATGTGGCATTTGTGCTGATGGGCAGCGCGTTTCAGCGCTCGCAGGCGTTCAGTATTCCTGAGTCGGCCCAGCGTTGGGCGGTGCAGATACGTCAGGATGGCGAAATCAACGCGTAGCCAGATACGCGGACCGAATAGAAAAAAGCCGCTGAGTTTACTCAGCGGCTTTTATTTTTGAATCACCGTGTAGGCCGGATGAAGCGATTACACCGCCATCCGGCACACTGTTAGCGATGTGCCAATTCGGCATCTTCTTCGCTGTTGAGGATCTCTTTGTCGGTCTGGCGCAGCCACTGGCTGGTCAGAGTACCGGCAGTCATCGAGCCGCTGACGTTAAGCGCGGTACGACCCATGTCGATAAGCGGTTCAACGGAAATCAGCAATGCAACCAGAGTAACCGGCAGCCCCATCGCTGGCAGCACGATCAGGGCAGCAAACGTTGCACCACCGCCGACGCCGGCAACCCCTGCGGAACTGATAGTGACCATCCCGACAAGCGTGGCAATCCACAGCGGATCCAGCGGGTTAATGCCCACGGTTGGCGCAACCATCACCGCCAGCATTGCCGGGTACAGACCCGCACAGCCGTTCTGACCAATGGTGGCACCAAAGGATGCAGAGAAGCTGGCGATAGATTCCGGCACGCCAAGACGACGGGTTTGCGCTTCCACGTTCAGGGGAATAGAAGCGGCGCTGGAGCGGCTGGTGAAAGCAAAGGTCAGTACCGGCCATACTTTACGGAAGTATTTCAGCGGGCTCACACCGTTCACGCCCAGTAGAATGCCGTGGACCACAAACATGATGAGCAGACCGAGATAAGAGGCGACCACGAAGCTGCCGAGCTTGATGATGTCCTGCAGGTTGGAGCCTGCAACGACTTTGGTCATCAGCGCCAGCACACCGTAAGGGGTCAGTTGCATCACCAGGCGAACCAGCTTCATCACCCAACCCTGCAGGGTGTCGATGGCGGTGAGAACGCGTTGGCCTTTCGGCGCGTCGTCTTTCAGCAGTTTAAGCGCTGCGACGCCCAGGAAGGCGGCGAAGATCACCACACTAATGATTGACGTTGGGTTAGCCCCGGTCAGGTCAGCAAACGGGTTTTTCGGCACGAAGGAGAGCAGCAGTTGCGGTACGCTCAGATCGGCGACTTTACCGGCGTAGGTGCTCTGAATCGCATTCAGACGTGCGGTTTCCGCCGTACCCTGTACCAGACCTTCAGCGGTCAGGCCAAACAGGTTCGTCACCAGAACACCAACAAGGGCGGCAATCAACGTGGTGAACAGCAGCGTACCGATAGTCAGAATACTGATTTTACCCAGCTGAGAGGCGTTATGCAGACGGGCAACCGCACTCAGAATGGAGGCGAAGACCAGCGGCATGACGATCATTTGCAGCAGTTGCACATAGCCATTACCGACCACGTTAAACCACTGGATGGAATCTTTCAGTACCGGATTATCGGAACCATAGATAAGTTGCAGTGCGAGTCCAAAGACCACACCCATAACCAGACCGACCAAAACCTTTTTGGCCAGGCTCCACTGTTTGTGGCGAGTCTGCGCCAATGCAAACAGCAATACGACGAACACGATAATGTTCGCGACTAGTGGAAAGTTCATCCCCATTCTCCTGAAGTATTTTTCACGCCGTCCGCTGCTGTGTGAAGTCGCTGCGGCGTGTTCTTTTTTGAACAAATCAGTAAAGATTTGTCTGGATGTGAGAAGGGTAACAGAACTGGGATTACACGCTTATATCCAAATGGAATTGATTATACCAAAAGTGTGATTAGTGCCTGATTATTGCTCAGCTCGGCGATTAATGAAGCGATTGAAGTCGGTTTGCAGCATATTGATAACCGATGAAGACCAGCGCACGGCGCTGTTTTCCGGCAGCGATTGCGGCATAAATACGGCGTAGGCGAACAGCGCCATACACAACACACGCTCCAGTTGATTCCCTTTGCGCGGGGCGAGAATAGGCAAACGAAAACGCCAGCGGCACGGCCATAGCAGCGGGACGCCTGCAGGCGTGAGCATATCGGCAAGGATGTGACTCAGATAGCCCAGCACCATGCCTTGCACCGCGTCGGCGGGAACAATCCAGCTATCGGGCACTTTGAGATAGAACAGGGTCAGGGCGGCGAATACCGCCAGCAGGCTGTGCGTAAAGCCCCGATGACCGAACATGCGAGCAATGGGTTTTGATAGCCAACTGAGCCGCTGGCCAAGCAATGAGCGCGGGTGGTCTATATCCGGGAGCAGACAGGTCAATATCGCTGACGGCACGATGTGCCACCAGTCACCTTGCGCCAACACTGGCGTCAGTTCGGCATTTTTAGCAAACACCGCGCAGGCGATGGAAAAGAGCAGATGACCTTCCGCCGTCATGATAAAACCCATTGTTCTGTAAATTCATACAGTATAGGGTTTTTATACAGTAGGCGGAAGAGGTTACAGTGTAACTCTTTGTCAAAAAATTAACGTGCTAGCCAGCCGCCATCAACCGCTACGGTGTAGCCATTGATATAGTCTGAAGCTTTCGAGGCTAGGAACACCACCGGGCCTTTTAGGTCTTCCGGCGTGCCCCAGCGACAGGCAGGGATACGGTCGAGGATCTCTTTGTTTCGTTCGGCATCGTCACGTAGCTGCTGCGTGTTATTAGTCGCCATATAACCCGGGGCGATGGCGTTCACGTTGATACCATGCTGCGCCCATTCATTCGCTAACAGACGGGTGATCCCTAAGACACCGCTTTTTGAGGCGGTGTAGGATGGCACACGGATGCCGCCCTGGAAAGAGAGCATCGAGGCAATATTAATAATTTTTCCGCCGCCGCCTTGAGCCAGAAACTGTTTCGCTACTGCCTGTGAAAGGAAGAACACCGATTTCAGGTTCAGGTTCATCACGTCATCCCAGTTTTTTTCGCTGAAGCTGAGCGCGTCTTCGCGACGGATAGTCCCGGCGTTGTTAACCAGAATATCGATACGGCCAGCCGCCGCTACGGCTGCGGGGATGATATCGGCGAGGCTCTCAGACTGGCTGAGATCGGCCTGAATCGCGAACAAACGACGGCCCAGCGCCGCGACTTTATCCGCCGTTTCCTGCGGCAGACTGCGGCTAACGCTGACGATATCGCAACCGGCTTCCGCCAGCCCTAGCGCCATACCTTGGCCCAAACCTTTATCACACCCGGTGACGAGCGCCACCTTACCTTGCAGATTGAAAGCATCGAGAATCATGTCGACCCCTGTATACGTTTTTTATCGTTATGAGATGACCTACCGAGCAAAGCATAGAAGGGGGAAATGGAAAATTCAAATAAAAATAAAACGTCGTTTCATTTTTATGATTGAGTTGGCATTTGCGGGCACCGTTCGTGCCCGCATCACGATTACCCGAGCAGGTTTTCGCGGGTGAGGGATTCAAGGGACAGCAGTTTGACATCCGCGAGGCTAAAGCGTGGGTCCATCTGGCTTTCAGCGGCAGGCACCACAATCGAGCGCATGCGAGCGGCTTTGCTGGCAATCATGCCGTTAACGGAATCTTCCAGCGCCACGCAGCACAGCGGATCGACGCCAAGTTCGGCGGCACAGTTGAGGTAAACCTGTGGATGCGGCTTGCTGTACGCCAGCGTATCGGCGGAGGCCAGCGCGTCGAACTGTCCGCGCAGGTCGAACATGGTCAATACTTTTTCCAGCATGTGCAACGGTGAGGCGGAAGCCAGCCCAACTTTTAGGCCTTCGGCTTTACACAATGCCACCGCTTCGCGCACGCCGGGCAGCAACGGACGAGACTCTTCAACTAGGGCAATCACGCGGGCAATCATACGCTGCACGACGGTAGCGCGGTCTGGACCGCTCCACGGCTGCTGGGAAAACCACAAATCGACCACCAGATCGATACGTAAACCGCGTGTATCGGGAAGCTCATGGCGACGGCTAAAGTCGACGCCCAGTTCGCTGAGAACTTCATGCTCGGCACGATCCCACAATGGTTCGGAATCGATCAATAATCCATCCATGTCGAAAATGGCGGCTCGTATTTGGCGCTCGGCGGACATAACTACCTCTCCTTTAAGATAACGAATGCAGGGCAATGGTATATCATATCAAGCGTATACTCGTCGTCTTTCAGATAGACTTAGGATGAGTCCTGAACCAAAGCGTCTACACAAGGGGAACCCATGACGTATCAACAAGCTGGACGCATTGCCATTTTAAAGCGTATTGCCGGGTGGATTATTTTCATACCCGCGCTGGTTTCGACACTGATTTCAGTGCTGAAATTCATGTACGAGCACAGTGCAAAACAGCCGGGCATCGATGCCGTGATGATGGATTTTGTTCACGTCATGGTGGATATGATGCGTTTCAATACGCCATTTTTGAATCTTTTCTGGTACAACTCGCCGCAGCCAGACTTCCAAAATGGGCTAAATATTTTGTTCTGGGTGATCTACGCGCTGATTTTTGTCGCGCTGGCTCTGCAGGATTCCGGTGCGCGCATGGCGCGACAGGCGAAGCATCTTCGTGAAGGGGTAGAAGATCAGCTGATTCTGGAAAAAGCCAAAGGGGCGGAAGGGTTAAGCCGTGAAGCGCTGGAAGCACGCGTGGAAGTGCCGCGTCATACCATCTTGGTGCAATTTTTCCCGCTCTACATTTTGCCGATTATCGTGATTGTTATCGGCTACTTTGTCTTAAAGGTGCTGGGTTTTCTCTAAAAACAAACAGCCCGGCGATGCCGGGCTGATGATTAGATGTTTGGAATGGCGCGTGGTTTGCCTTGAGGGTCTACCGCGACGTAAATAAATAGCGCCTCGGTGGCCTTGTAGCGCTGTCCGATAGGCTCTGATGAAACCTTCTTGACCCACACCTCAATATTAACGGTGACGGAAGTGTTGCCCCGTTTTACGCAGCGTGCGTAGCAGCACACCACGTCACCTACCGCGACAGGTCGCAGAAAGGTCATGCCATCTACCCGAACGGTAACAACCCGCCCGTGTGCCACTTCCTTCGCCAGTATGGCGCCACCAATATCCATTTGCGACATAAGCCAACCGCCGAAAATATCACCGTTGGCATTGGTATCCGCGGGCATCGCTAATGTGCGTAATACCAGCTCACCCTGAGGAGCGTCATTTTGCTGTGTCATTCTTGTTCTCTGTACTTACTTATGGTCGTCTTGTGGCATATGGCGATAGATGTAAACACCGCTCAGTACGGTGAATACCAGCGTGAGTGCCGTGAGGCCAAACACTTTAAAGTTTACCCAAATGTTTTGCGGGAGCCAGAAGGCGATGTAAATATTTGCCAGCCCACAGAGAATGAAAAACACCGCCCAGGCTACATTGAGCTTCGACCACACGGCCTCTGGTAACGTGATCTCTTTCCCCAGCATGCGTTGAATCAGCGGTTTTTTCATGACCCACTGGCTTATCAGCAGCGCGCCAGCAAACAGGGCATAAATCACGGTGACCTTCCACTTGATAAATTCATCGTTATGGAAGAACAGCGTCAGGCCGCCAAACACCGCGACGAGAACAAAGGTAATCAGCGCCATCTTTTCGACTTTGCGATAGCGTACCCAGCTATAAATCAACACAACAGCGGTAGCGACGATAAGCGCTGCGGTTGCCGTGTAGATGTCATAAATCTTATAAAAGGCGAAGAAGACAACCAGTGGTAAAAAATCCAGAAACTGCTTCATACTTCGATTCCGTAGGTCAGCGCTGCCCGCAACGGGCAGCATCAGATTAGTCGCGAATAAGCATATATACGCGGAACAGATAGATAAGCAACAGGGCGGAAACCAGGTTGCTTAACGCATTAACCACCACCGCGCCAAGGTACGGCGTGAGCACGGCAAAGCTTGATGCGAACAGCAGCAGCAGGGTTTTTGCCAACATCCAGCCAACCACCGCAGGAGCGATAATACGCATATTAGCCCACCCCAGACGCGTACTGCTGCGCATTGAGGCGAAAACACCCAGTTTATCCTGCACCATGATCACCGGCGCGAAGGCCAGCACGATGGCGAGCAAAATCCCCGGAACCACAATCAACATCACGCCCATTTGAATCAGAAACGTGCTGATAAAGATAAGCAGCAGCAGCTTTGGCAATACCGGTGCGCTGGCGCCAATGGCTCGCAGAGCGCTAACCGGATGCCCGGCAGAGATAAGCTGGATCAGCAGCAGAATCCCGCCCGCCAGAATGGCGTTGCCAATCAGTCCGGCGAACGTCGAGGCTGCGGAAGACTGCAACAGGATCTGTTGTTGCTCCGGTGTCATGTTCTGCACGAGGTCGAACAAACCGGTGCTCCCGGTCAGATGATCCCCAACCGTCAGCGTAGCAAGTTGCTCTTCGCTGGGGGAAAAGGCATGGCCGAGCACCACCGTGATAAATGAACAGAGCAATGAAATCAGTAAGATAGTAACAAACTGATTACGAAAAAAATTACCCGTGTCACGGTATACAGACTGCGCCGTGATAGACATGCACTCTCCTTGAGTATTGCAGGTGTGAATAAGTCGGCAATTGTACCGCAAATCGCGCGGGCGTAGCAGTCTCTGCGCGAGCTAGGCTAAGTATATCTTTGTAAAGAAAAAGCCGTATCAGCCGCGCTTTTGAACGGTTGGCTGATTAATCAACAAATGCAAAAATTGATTTGAATATTAATCACGCAATGTAAGTAAAAGGTAAAAATTAATCTGGATCAATAAATGTTAAATCTCATGATTTAGTGTGATCCAGGACGGATCAAAAGTAACTCGTTGTGGGTATATTTGCCGCGCTAGAAAAACCATAATGAGGAAGTGGATATGAAAAAGTTAGCAGTGGTTGCACTTGCGTTAAGTACCTTGTCGGGCAGCGTATGGGCGCATGAAGCAGGGGAGTTTTTCATTCGTGCTGGGTCGGCAACGGTTCGTCCAACGGAAGGATCTGATAACGTTCTTGGCAGTCTTGGGAGCTTCAATGTCAGCAACAATACGCAGTTGGGGTTGACCTTTACCTACATGGCGACGGACAACATCGGTATTGAACTGCTGGCTGCCAGCCCGTTCCGTCATAAAGTGGGCACCGGGCCAACCGGTGATATTGCGACCGTTCATCAATTGCCGCCTACCCTGATGGCGCAATGGTATTTTGGTGATGCGCAAAGCAAATTCCGCCCCTATATCGGCGCGGGTATCAACTACACCACCTTCTTTGATAGCGATTTTAACGACACGGGTAAAAAGGCGGGACTGTCTGACTTGAGCCTTGACGATTCTTGGGGCGCGGCGGGGCAGGTTGGTCTTGATTATTTGATTAACCGCGACTGGTTGCTGAACATGTCAGTTTGGTACATGGATATCGACACCAACGTTAAATTTAAAGCCGGCGGCGTGAACCAAAGCGTTAGCACACGTCTGGATCCGTGGGTGTTTATGTTCTCAGCCGGTTATCGTTTCTGAATTCTTCTGCAAAACTCCTGCAAAACCCTTCTGCAAAGCTGGTCATTATGTGGCCAGCTCATTCCACTCTTTCTTGGCACTAGTCTTACTTTGCTCAACAAGAAGATAATCATCCTCTGTTCGGCAAGTCGGCTATTTGCTTCCATAACGAGTTCTTCAGCCAGCTTCTCATCAGAAACTTGCCTGCAATGGGGCACTTATAGCACCAATAGGCCTTATTCTAAGTCATCAGTGTCTCTTGCTCTGCGAGTTCCATGCCGAATATATGCTGTAGTAGATTAATGCACAGCGCAAATAATGTAAGGCCCTGTTGTATTGGAGATAACCATATCTCCGGAAGGCAGCTGTCTAATGCTTACCACCCTATATGAATCAAGGCTTAATTGACCTAAAAATTTCTGAGCCAGTTCAGCAGGGATATCATCGGTACCGGTAGGTGTAACTCTAATAGCATGTAACTGATAGTCACCGCTCCCAAGGCGTATGTAGTCATAAATTATGCTACGGTTAAGCGTATAGCTTGCATCTTCATTATGGATTTCGCCGGATATATTGACAAACACTTGCCCCTTCAATGTAAATGTTACACTTTCGGTGAAATTTAAAAATGGTTTATTTTCTGTGTTCGTTGAAAGAGACACCGTTGAAGAAGAACAAGTGAAGCTGAGATTATGTTGGGAGTGCCAGTACCCACCTGCCAGAAACACCAGCAATAATGCCATCAGGATAAAAATAAAAACATGATATTTTTTCATCAGCGTATCCAAGAGTAGTAGTAAATATTCTGACAGGTATCACGATTGTCACTCCACTCAATGCACCGACTGAACAAGACTTTTGCTGGTTTGTGTAGGTGTAAAGCTTCCTGCGCATATATATAAAAGGAAGTTGTCGCGGTGCAAATTTGATTGTTTTTTTCTAACGCTTCTTTCGCTACGGCAAAACTGGATGCGTCCGCGACATCGCTTTTAACCCCTGAAATATCATAAACAGGACATCCTTTCAGTTCGCCGATTTTTCGTGGTGTAATTTTATCTGGCTGGGAGGTATATAAAAAAGAAGCCAATACGATGACTAGAAGAGTAACTGACGCTGCGATAAATTTTGGCGCGATGTGCAATCGACGGTGCAAGCCAATATGCGTCGATACATGGATGTCTTTGCTTAAGTAATACCCCGCACGCGGAACGGTTACGATAATATCCCTATCACCTAAATATCCTGATAGTGTTTTACGTAGAAGGCTGATGTACTGATTCAAGGTGTTGGATGAAGATACGATCCCAGCCTTTTCCCAGACCTCATTAAATAGAGTATCCCTAGTCACCAGTTCACCATGATGAAGTACTAGATGTTGCAGAATTTTACTGGCGATCGTCGTCAGGTGGGTAGTGTCAGACTTCTCTTTGTCATGACGGTAAAGGGTGCCATTGACCGAGTCATAGATCACTACGTCATCAAGGATGTATAACATCGCTCGTCTCCTTATGTTGAGCATCTTTACATGATAGACCTTTCCTTCCTTCTCGTGGAGTTATGTCATACCAATCCATATCAACAGTGTATTATTCTATAATTAACCATCAATTCAGCATTGTTTTTTATAAAACAACGTGTCACTGGGTTATAATGTTGATTGATCGGGGAAACCTCTGAATACTGAGTCCATCAAACGGGCGGTTCCATATCGCCTTGGGCCATTAATAAGAGGACTGATGTATGAAAACTATCGTTGCTGGCCAGAGCGTGAAGATGCATCCAGATATTGTGCATTTTCGCCTAGAGCCCCTTGTCGATTTAAACGCCAGTCGAGTCAACGTCGGACAAGTCATCGGCTATGAAGTGTTAAGTGAACTGCGGGATGGCTTGATCCCAGAACGTTGGTTTACCCAGTTGTCAGGTCGTCAGCAAATTAATATTTTGCGACAGCAAATTCACAGCGTTAGCGGAAAAATCGCTGATGTCTGCTTTTATAATCTCTCAGTGGAAGGTTTTCTTGCTCTGAATCATTGCGATATTGTTGATATCGTAGCTTTTAATCACGTTTGTCTGGAAGTATCAGATGCCTCGGTATTGAAGTGTATGAATGAGAAGGAGCAGTATTTATTTTATAAAAACATAAGTCGCTTGCGTTACCTTGGTGTAAAGGTATGGGTTGATGATTTTTCTATTGATGATTTGATCACGCTTCCTGCGCATAAAGACAATATAGATGGCATTAAAATTGATAAATGTGAAATTCATGGCCGCCATCTAAAGGACATCGTTAGGTTAGTAAAGTCCGTGTTGGGAAATATTCCGGTATTGATTGAGGGTGTTGAATCTGAAAGAGATCTTAATACGAGCATGTTATGCGGTGCCGATATCGCTCAGGGTTATTACTGGGAGGGTAAGAATATAATTTCCGCATGATTTGGTTATTCTTACGTTGTAACTGCACAGGCTTTTTATAAAGTTAAAGAGTCTAGCAGTACCATTACAACCACTAATCTATTTATTCTTTATTTGTTAATTTATACAAAGGTATTTCAATGGCTTTTTTTAAAATCAAACCTATTTGTATTGCAATTGCTGCTATTATTGCCAATCCACTCTATGCATATGCAACTAATAGTACTGTTGCCGCCGATGATATCGTTAATGATACAGTCATTAGCGAGGGCGATAATCAATATGTGTACGGTACGGCCAATAATACGACCATAAATTATGAGGGGCTGCAGGATGTATATGCTGGTGGGGTGGCTAATAATACTGTTGTTGATGGCACTCAGTTTATCGGTAGTGGAGGCCATGCTAATAATACCCAGATCAATACAGCAGATGGTGGCCAAATTGTTGCTAAAGGAGGTAGCGCGAGTCAGACAACCATTAATGATGGCGGGCTCCAGCATGTTCCTGATGGTGGAAAAGTTTATGACACCATAATAATGGAAGGCGGACAACAGTGGATCGAGGAAGGTAGCGTTGCAGACAAGACAGAGATCCGGGCCGGCGGTAAACAGATTATTCAATTTAACGGCGTAGCCAATAATACAACTATTGAAGGGGGTACACAGGAAATCAGGACTTATTCTACTGCGACTAACACCACAATAAACTCTGGGACGCAAAATATTAGTGGAGGTGGTCAGGCCATTGGAACAGAAATAAGAGGTAATGGGATTCAGAATGTTTCGGGGAATTTGAGCACCGCGAAAGACACGACAATTTATTCTGGAACACAGATCCTCTCAGCAAGAGGTAGTGCAGAGAAAACGACTTTGGCTACTGAAGATTCTGTTCAAATCATCGAGGCTGCTGGCACTGCCAAAGAAACAACAATTGACGGTGGCACGCAACGTGTTGAAGCCAGCGGTACTGCAAAAGATACTCTGGTGAATAGTGGGACACAGAAAATTATGAGCGGCGGTGAGGCATTCAATACGACGCTCGAGGATGGCCAACAAATTGTCTATGGTACGACAACCGACACGACGCTAAATGGTGGCCGATCCTATCTGTTCGGCGGCGCGAGAGCCGAGGGTTATACGGAGGTCAATAACGATGCCAGATTGGTGATCTATGCCAACGCTCAGGCTGAGGACGTCACTCTCAATGGCGGCACTTTGCAAGTCGCGTCATTATCAAGCGATGCTCCAGGACAGGTGAATGCCCAAGTCGATAAGCTCGATATGAACGGCGGTAATGTAGTGTTCAGTTCCATTAACAACCACGGTTATGCGCAGCTGAATATTGGTGAACTGAATGGCAGCGGGAATTTCCGGTTCCAAACTTCACTCGCGGATAAAGCTGCCAACTTTGTCACCATTGGTCAGGGAACCGGTAGCTTTGGCGTCATAGTTCAGGACTCCGGCAAGGAAATTGCAGACCACACCGATCTGACCGTAAACCTGATTAATGATCAGGGTGGTGATATTGACTTTGCTCTGCAGTCTTCTCGCGGTGGCAGTGCTCGCGCTGTCGATGGCGGCGCCTACATGTATGTTCTGAAACAGGAAACCGGTAAAGACGGAATGGACGGTAACGTCTGGTACCTTGGCGCTCTCACCGATGAAGAAGGCAATGGCGGTGGCAACAATGGCGGCGGTGACCTAGTTACTACCCCATCCACTGATGCTGTTCTGAACTTGGCGAATGCCGGGCTGAATATTATGCGCGGTGAGATGGATGGGCTGCGCGGCGCCCGCCAAGATCGTAATACTGACCTGCAGAAGGACGAAGGCAACGTCTGGGGCCACTATCTTGGCAAGAAAAGCGCCGCGGAAACCAGCAACGGTGCGGCCTACAAGCTCTATCAGAACGGTATGGAGCTCGGTGCAGACACTATTTATGGTTTTGACCGTGGCAATCTAGTGACCGGCGGCTTTGTCTCTCTGACCAGTAACAACGTAAAGCATTCCCGCGGTGGGACCAGTTCAGTGGACAGTTATGGTCTTGGTGCCTACGCCACTTGGTATGACAACAATGGTTTCTATCTCGATGGCGTGGTGAAAGCGAACCGTCTGGAAAGCAAGCTTAATGCTCGGATGACCAACGGTGACATGACCAGCGGCAAATGGCACCAGTACGGCCTGAGCACGGCGTTTGAGGCTGGCTATACCCTGTTGCCGACCGAAGCCTTTCGTATTGAGCCCTTTGCTCGTGTGACCGGTACATACATCAATGATGCGAATGTGGCTCTGACTAACGGCATGACGGCGCAGACCGGGAAGGCACGTTCACTGACCGCCGAAGCAGGTACCCGTGTGGGAACGAACTTCCAACTCGGGAACACCATGTTCCGTCCTTATCTGAGCGCGAGCGTGGAGCAGGAACTGGCTCATTCCAACGAAGTCGTAATTAACCAAGTTAATCAGTTCAAAAACCACCAGAACGGAACCTCCGGTAAGTATGGCGTGGGTCTCACCGCCAATCCTACAAAGGATATGACTTTATATGGTGAGCTGAACTATCGGAATGGTAGCTTTGTTGAAGAACCCGTTCAGGGCGTTGCAGGTATCCGTATTAGCTTCTAACACTGGATAAATTGGAAGGGAGGGACTGCCTCTCTTCCGATTATGACGAGTAAAGACAGTGAAATATTATATTGAGACGCGAAATCATTTTTTGCGAATTGCCCTAGAGCAATTGAGTCCACATAATATGTATGAGAGGGGGACGTGTATAATTGATCTTCCCTCTTTTCATTCATTGAGAACCCTTATTAGCTGTATTGATCGACATAGAAATGTCTCTCGTTTTATTTTTATTGGTAACGATGGAGTCTATTCTCGCCTGTTATTGCCACTAATATCATTGGAGAGCGATATTTCAATAAAAAGTTACTGCAACATCATCCGACATTGTCCAGGCGTGACTTATGATGCTGCGATTAATTTTCTTTTGGAATATAAGTCGCTGGAAAATTTTACGCATATAGATAAATCGACGATACGAAGCTTGCTGCTCAACGACACCATGGCAGACTCCGCCAAGTATATTGGTACTACGCCTAAAATTTTTTATCATCGTGTAGATAAATTGGTTAAGAAATTACATATGCATAATCGTTTGCAAGCCCATTGGTTCTTCAGACATGAGTTCCATCCGGATTATGTTCAGCTAAAAATTGATGAACACGTCAGACGTTCTGTACGGCAACAGTTGGGAAATATGCATGATTTTTCTTTGGCCCTACGTTAACCCGCCTCGGCGGGTTTTTTTGTGAGTAAACACGATGGAAACAACAGTGTAATCGTCTCAGAAAATGCTTTTATAGGATTGAAAATCTGTCGCATGGGTATCATTGACCGCTATAGACCAAGGCCCATCCACTACGGGTAATGAGCCGCACGTTTAGCCAGTTTCTTTTGAAGTATGATGACCATGAAAGGAAATCCCGCTGCGGTTAAGGCACTGACAACCAACAGTCGATTTATATTTTGCGTTGTTAATCCCATGTCGGGGAGCAATAGAGAAGACAGAAAGAATGCAAGAGTGGTTATCAGGTACATTATTGCCGTCTGCAATGAAGAAAAGCTGGCACGTTGTTCATCCTCAGGATAATGGAGAGCCACCGACGAAGCGCAAACCAGTCGGCTATATGAGGCGCCAAGAAATATGGTTATAAAGAGAAAGGCATTTTTATTGCCCATCGCAGGAATAAGCAAGCTTGATATCAATAGCAGTGTTGAAAATATGGCTAGGGTGAGGGAGGGTAAGCGTGATGTAAGAATGCCTGTTATTTTTGTCGAAAAATAACCTACAATTCCGCCGCTGAGAAACAATAAAGGTAATAGGTTCTGTTGTGCACCCATATACTGCATCATCAATGGAGTCAGAATGGGTATGACAAGCATAGGACTAAATTGCGCGAATGCAGTGCATGAAGCAAAAAGTAAGGTGTCGGTATCAAAAGAGAGTTTGGCCTTTATGTGGGGTGAAACCGTATCATAGGGAAGGGTAAAAATGATCATCGGTAGAGAGACTAAGCACAGTGAACTGATTAGCCACATCGCAGCATGCCAACCATAATGCGTACATAAAAATAATATAGTGGGCATTCCGACAATGCTAACCATTGAGAATGATGCAATCACCGTGGCTAGCATTCTGCCGCGAAGATTTGCCGGAGCATGATTGATTAAAATGCTGATCCCCACGCCCATTGTCGTTCCCCCCACCAACCCTGCGCAAAATCGTAATATCAAGAGAGTTTCAAAATGCGTAATGAGCGTAGACAAAAAGGTTAGCGTTCCTAGCAGCGCCATATTTTTGATCAAAAACTGTTTTTTATTAAATCGATCAATCCAATAAAAAGCAGCAATCCCAGATAACACCGCGCCCAGCGTGTACATGCCAGAGACATATCCAGAAAAAGACACCGGCACGGAAAACCCGTCGGCCATAAAAGCAAAAACGGGTGTTAATGCCATGTACTCTAGTGCATTAGTGAACTGGATAAATGCCATTGCTAAGGCGATTCGCATGAGTGTTTTAGGATTAAACGTCTGGGTGACCAGTGGCATAGCAAGCAACCTTTAGATAAAAGATGCCTGAGTTTAATAGATATCAGTGGTGCTAATAATGTGGTAATAATGGTATTCATTATTATCATTTATGGGATAGTTAATGCGACCCGCTCTTGATTTCAATACCTTGAAAGTGTTCATCGCCGTGGTGGAGAGTGAAAGTTTTGTCGGGGCAGCGAAAGTCCTTGAGATGCCGACATCAAATGTGAGCCGTTGTATTTCTCAGTTAGAAGAAAAGCTAAATCTTCAGCTCATTGAACGCAGCACCCGTCATATGAAGCTCACCCAAGCAGGGCATCTACTCTATACCCGAGCGAAGCCATTGTTGGAGGCGCTTGAGCAAACTGAGACAGAATTAACGTTGCGGCA
The DNA here is from genome assembly GCF_040932435.1 of Kluyvera sp. STS39-E. Taxonomy (NCBI): domain Bacteria; kingdom Pseudomonadati; phylum Pseudomonadota; class Gammaproteobacteria; order Enterobacterales; family Enterobacteriaceae; genus Kluyvera; species Kluyvera sp. STS39-E. Next base: position 212,423 of record NZ_JBFQGA010000003.1, read on the forward strand.
AATGCAGCTCAAGGGCCCGCTGCGTATCTGTATTCCCAATGAGGTTGGCCCGGCATTGCTGGGCGCCGCTGTTGCTGATTTCGCTTGTCAGTACCCAGATCTTGAGATCAGCTGCATCACAAACTTGTCAGGTTTCGAATCCCTGCGGGACGATCTGGATTTAGCTGTCATTATCACCCGTGGTCAGATGGATGATAGCGATTACATCGCCCGTCATCTCCTGACCATTCCGTGCACCATTGTTGCCGCACCTTCCGTCATTCAGCGCTACGGCACGCCATCTGATATACAGCAATTTGAGGAATTACCCTGTATTACAACAGTCAGTGCTCTGAAAGGCGCTCCCTGGCAGTTTGTCAATAAACAGGGCGGATTTGAGGCAGTCAAGGTCAAAGGGTGTTACCGGGTCAACAGCGGAGAGATGGCTGGACGAGCTGCGCTAGCAGGAGTCGGCTTTGCAATACTATCGAAGCAGGCCTGCCAGCCCTACATTAGCGATGGAAGCCTCATCGAGGTGGCGTTTGAACAATCGGCAGCCCCGTTGCAATTGTTCGCCCTGTATTCCAATCGACGTTTCTTACCCGCGAAAACACGGGCGCTGATTGATTTTATGCAGCAGAGATTGAGCAATAGTTCTCTAGAAGCATAAGGTGGGATTGGAAGTATGCAGTGGGCTGAGTCTCGACTGGGGATATTGGCTCAAAGCGGTGCTTAAGCGCATGCAGTAAGCTTGTCTGCTTTGTGCCAAAAGCGGACGTAGATTGAAGGCAGCCTGGACAAATGACTTTTATCCTTTTCGTTAACTAAACGTGCCGTGTTGCTTGCGAAAGAGCGATGATTACGCAAAAATGAATGAACGATCATTCATTTTATGATGTAATTCACTCAATTCAGTCTGTTGTCAAAACAAGTAAAGGCAAATTATGACCAGTAAAACGCTCAGACTTTTATTTCCTCAATGGCAGGGGGGCAATAACCCTCCCTATCATCTTGGCTCGCTTCTTCTCTCGTATCTTTCCCCCGAATCGGATGGCCCTGTTGAGTCAGTTCCGGTCGATGAGCCCACATCGCAGCCACAGGCCGAAGTGGATGGCATTACCGCTAAACCTCAAATTATCAGGCAACTCAACGATGCAGCCACGCTGATTGGGAAACATGATCCCGATTCAATCGTCGTTTTTGGTGGCGATTGCCTGGTATCACTGGCTCCTTTTGCCCATCTGCTCAATAAATACGGTGACAAACTGGGTGTGCTCTGGATTGACTCTCACCCTGATGTGCAGACCGCTAAACAATATCCAAACGCACATGCCCATGTTCTTGGCGCACTCATTGGAACGGGTGATAAAGATTTAGTAGCCCACGTAAGCACGAGGCTTAACCCCTCAAAAATAATGATTGCCGGTATCCACGATCCGCTGGCCTATGAAGCTGAATATCTGGCAAGTCATAGCATTGCGACGATGAGTCCTGAAAAGGTTAAAAACGACGCGAAAGACGTCACAAAATGGATCAAGAGGGAAAATATTGAACATCTGGCAATACACATTGATCTGGACGTTCTCGATCCGTCACTTTTCCGTTCGGTTCTTTTCGCCCAGCCTGGCAGAGGAGAGCATGATTTTGGTGATGTCGCAGAAGGTAAACTATCCATTGAAGATGTTCTAAATCTGATCGCTCAGGCAACGTCAGAAACGGTGCCTGTCGGCCTTACAATTGCTGAACATTTACCCTGGGATATGCTGAATCTGAAGAATATGCTCAGTGCGTTGCCGCTTATGAAGTAATATCTGATTCTGGGGTCAGAGTTCAATGCTGGCTCCAGGAAAAAAAGCGCGCTAAAGTCATGGCCCTCGATTAAACATAATAGTCAACATGTTAAAGAAAACCGAAACCTACCATAAGCTGATTACCGCTGCCGCTGCCTGCTTTGCAGAAAAGGGCTTTAGTGCGACCAGCGTACGTGAAATTTCTACCCGTGCTGGGATCAGCCAGGGAGCGATGTACACGTATTTCAAAAGCAAGGATGATCTCATCAAGGCTATCGTTCTTGAAGAGCAGAATTCAGCATTGACCGCTCACAGTGCTCCGTCTAGCGGCACTTATTTCGAGCGCCTTTGCGTGCAGGTTACTTCGTGCATAAGCGATGTAGGTTATCCAGTTACGCATCAACTCTGGGTTGAAATCATGGCGGAGTCTGCGCGGAACCCTGAATTGCAGAAAACGTATATTTCCAGTGATACCATCATGCGGCAAAGTATTGCAGGAATAATCGCGGACGGTATTGCAGCAGGAGAGTTTCGCCGGGAGATAAACCTTGAGGAAGTCACGATTATTCTTTTTGCCTTTATTGACGGTTTAATCGCGCGCAAGGCTATAAATGCATCCTTCTCTTTCAGTCGCGACCTGCCTATGTTTTTTGAGTTGATGTCAAAATTATTGAAATAATGCTAAACAGCTTTAGTCAACGTGATAGCCAGGGAATTGCAAATGTCCGCTCCTCGCTCAAAGCGGACCTTCTAGCCCAGCAAGCCTGTCCGCTGCGTGCCAGGAGCGAATATGCCAATTTCGGGCTTCGTGTCTATGAGTGTTAAGGGAAATGCCTATGGCAATCCCCTTAACATTGAGCGGAAAAATCAGCTTTGACAGAAACGGAGCCGGTTGCCAAACGGATCGTAAACTTCCAAGACATCGCCCCAATCCTGCTTCACTATTTCCGGGCGACCATAACCATACTGCTTTTCCTGTAGTTCGTTTCTGAACAACTCAATATTGTGCATAGGAATAAAAATCGTAGCGCCTGGGCTAGCGTCACCGTGATGTTCAGACAAGTGCAGCTGCAACCCCTCCCGGACAATGCCAAGATACAAAGGCAGGTTGGGCTCGAACCGGTGTTCAAATTCAACGCTGAATGATAGAAATTCAAGATAGAATTCCCGTGCTTTCCGCACATCGAACATGCGTAAGATGGGGATAGGCTTAATGAAATGAATTTTAGGCTGAGGAGCTTGTGAGGGCAGCGCAGCCTCAGCGGTGTTCCAATCCTTGTAGCCTAATTGATGTGCAATAGTTTCAAGTGCAGCGGAATAAGAAATTTTATGATCGCGCAGATCCAAAGAGGTTTTTAACTTTGCCGCCATTTGCTTGGCCAGCTCGATTGTTAACATACTTTCTCCTGTCTTCAGCAACTGATGGTGCTCGCATTACCGCCGCGATTCCGTGGCGATCTTCACGGCAAGCCCGGTCAACACTCCGCCCATCAGCCAGCGCTGGAATACGCCAAACGACGGCTTGCGTACCAGAAATAGTGCGATTGTCCCCGCCGAGATAGCGACTAGCGCATTGATTGATACGCTAATGACGATCTGCGTCATCCCCAGCATCAACGATTGCACCAGAACGCTGCCGTGAGTGGGATTAATAAATTGTGGCAGTAGCGACAGATAGACGATGGCAATTTTAGGATTGAGCAGGTTGGTCAAAAAGCCCATTAGAAACAGTTTTCGCGGGCTGTGCTCCGGCAGTTCTTTTAGCTGAAACGGCGAACGGCCGCCGGGGCGCACCGATTGCCAAGCCATCCACAGCAGATAAAGCACACCGGCAATTCTCAACGCATCGTAAGCATAGGGAACGGCCATCATTAGCGCCGTCAGACCGAACGCGGCGCTGACCATATAGAAGATAAAGCCCAATGCCACGCCGCCAAGTGAGACTAAGCCTGCCGCACGTCCCTGAGAGATAGAACGTGAAATCAGGTAGATCATATTTGGGCCGGGGGTGAGGGCCATGCCGAGTGAGACGAGGGCGAAGGCGAGAATATTGTGAGACTCAGGCATAACGAAACTCCAGCATGGCGACTGTTTTTCATACTACGACTTCCGTTTTCGTCGAGCGAGAGAAATGTCAATGAACTGTTAATTTTGGTAGAGATGTGAACAGGCCAACCATCGTGGCGATGGCGTATTGCGCACAAGCGGGAAACAGAGGCTTTACGGGGGCAGGAAGAATCCCTGCCCATACAGGCAGGAATCCCTATTTTCTGGCGACTACCGCTGTGCTAGCGCCTTAAACACCATGGCTACCGCGTGCGCGCCGGGGTCCATATTGCCCGCCAGACTCTCGCTGTTCAGGTAAGATGCCCGGCCTGCGTTGGCTCGGGTGGCGTGTGCCGTGGCATCGGCGCCCGCTTGTGCCGCCAGATAGGCCGCACAGAGATTGTCCGGCTGCTGGGCAAGAGCTTCTAGGGCAGGCTGGAGCGCATCGATCAGCGTGCGATCGCCGACGTCGGCACCGCCGTAAAATTTCATCTGCGCCAGGCCCGCCTGGAGGGCCGCGATAAAGGAGTGGCCTTCATGGATGGCTTGTCCTGCAGCCGTGAAGAAAATCGACATCAGCACACCGCTGGATCCACCCATCACCACTGTTAAGCGTTCGCCGATGAGTGCGCACAGCGTATCCAACTGCGCCAGCGGCAGGCGGTGCTGGTGCAGTTGGTGGGCAATTTCACGCGCACCGGCGGCGAAGGTTGAACCGGTATCGCCGTCGCCCACTTTGGCATCAAGAGCGTTCAAATCGGCTTCCAGCGCCGACAGCGTGGCGGTGACGGTTTCAACATAGCGACTCGCCAGCGCATTTTCAGACGGCGTGAATTCTACCCGGGCGCTGCGAATGGTGCAGGGCTGGGTTCGCTGTGCGCGCAACCGCACCGGCGGCAACCAGCCGGCGGTTTTGACTTCCGACAACAGCGCTTTTTCAATGCTCTCTTCCAGCACCATGGCCGTGATGGAAAAACCTTTCATATCCAGTGCGCTGACCAGCGCCGCTGGGCCAATGAGCCAGTCGGTGCGGGCACCAAGAGCACTGTGTGCCAGCTCGCGAGTGATAATCGTCATTTCGGTGACCGACACGCCGCCGAGGTTGTTTAGCATCAGCACCAGCCGCCCGGTATCCGGCAGTACAGCGCGGATTTTATCGACCATCAAGCGCACGACTTCAACGCTGTTTTGCGTATCAACGACGCTGGCACCCGGTTCGCCGTGGATCCCCATACCCAGTTCGGCTTGGCCTGGGTGATGACGTACGCCGTCATTCGGGTCTGCGGGAAGGTGACAGCTGGAAAGCGCGACGCCGATGCTGAATACGCGTGCCATCGCAAGCCGCGCTTCGCGGGTGACGGTGTCGAGGTTGTAGCCGTTTTCGGCAAAGTAACCGGCCACTTTGTGGATCAGAATAGTACCGGCAATGCCGCGCGGTTGCTTGTTATCCGGCAACGAAATGTCATCGCCAACGATCACCATCTCCACGTTATAGCCCATACGACGGGCTTTCTCGGCAGCCAGCCCGAAGTTAAGGCGGTCGCCGGTGTAGTTTTTAACAATGAGCAGACAGCCAGCCTCGCCGGTCACCGCCTGAATCGCCGTCAACACGGCATCCACGCTAGGGGAGGCGAACAGGTCGCCGCACACCGCCGCCGTCAGCATACCTTTGCCGACGAAGCCCGCGTGTGCCGGTTCGTGGCCAGCGCCGCCGCCGGAAATCACCGCGACGTTCGATTTATCCCAATCTTGGCGTACCACGATGCGGATGGCTGGGTCGCTTTCTAGGCGAGCCAGGTTATTCCATGGGCTGGCGATAATCGCCCCTTCGATAGCGTCACTGACAAGGTTTTCGCGTTGATTGTAGAAAAATTGCGACATAACAGATTCCTGAATTTTGGCTGTAGCAAGCCTGCGCAGCGCGCTGCGCAGAACGTTGCCAAGATGGTTAAAGCGAGAAATTAAGCGTCAACGGGTCGCCGTTGCGCAGCGTATCGAAAGCCTGGCCCTGCTGACAGTGCCAAGGGATACCGGCCTGCTTGGCGATGAGCGCGCCGTGGGCCAGCGGGCTGCCTTGCCGCAGGCAGATGGCGGCGGTGTTTTCAGCATTAAGCTGTAGCACCACGGAAGGGTAAATATCATCTGCTATCAGAATCGTGCGATGCAGCAGCGCCGGTGCGCCGTCGGCGGCGTCGAGCAGATGTCCGAGAGTCCGATGCAGAATATCGTCGACGTCAATGTAACGCGCCTGAAGATAGGCATCATCAAGCGCCTGGTACTGTTGGCTGAGTGCGCTCATGGTCTGTTGCCAGGCCCATTCCGCGCTGCACTTCTGCGTGCGCAGTTTCTGTTCAAGCTCCTTCATCAGCTCAGGGTCGTCAAGCAAGGTTTGGTGGCCGGCGAAAATGGCGGCAATATCGTCAGCGTATTTTTCAGCCGCCAGCGCAGTGAGGCCAGCAAGATCGTCTAGCGTACGGCTGATGGCGATTTTTAGGCGGCGAAACTCGTCTTCCGGCCGCCCATTTGCTGTGCGCGTTATTGAATAGGCGGCAGGTTGATAGTAAAGAACCTGGCCGCTAGCGGTAGACGGTGTGCGTGGCCGGGTATCCGGCGGGGTCATTGCCGCTAGGCATTCGCCAAAATTATCCTCTGCCAGCGCGCGAAACGCTGCCAGCGCCTCTTGCGCCTGCGGGCCTTTGGCAATCAGACGCACCCGGTCATGGCAGCGCACCTTCAGTAGGGCAATTTGATTGATGCTGTCGGGTTTCACGCATTTGCCGTCTTTTTCAAGTAGCAGCGCTGCGTTGAAACCGCCAAGCCCTTCGACCAGCCGGGCCGCCGGGCGAACGTGGAGGCCATTAGGGTTTTGAATCTCAACGGTAATCGACTGCGCGTCATCAAAGTCGCTTTCTTCAGTCGATGAGTCGTCAACCTCCATTTCTTGCGGCGCAAAGCCGAGCTGTACGCGTTTGGCACGCAGCGCGGTCTGTGCATCGAAGATCACTTTGTCGATACCTGCACCACCGGCGGCACTCGCCGCTGCGGCCAGCGCACCTTCGACCAGCGGCGCCGGGCACAAATGCACTTTCGCTGCGATCTCAGGTTCCAGCAGGTCGATCGCCGTTTCAGCACTCATCAGGGCGCTGCCGATATCCATTAACACCAAAATGGCATCGGCATCCGCGAGTGAAATAATGGCATCCATGACCTTAATCGGGTCAGTACCTATAGGGTTGTCGGGATCGTCAATCCCGGCGGCGATGGCCAGCCTGCAGCCATCACCCCTTAACATCTGGCGGGCCAGTTCCCCGATCCCTTCGCCCAGTTGGGCGCTGTGAGAGACAATTACTAGGTTTACCATCGCCTTATCCTTTGTCTTATGCTTTTGCCGCGGCGGCCAGCATTTGCATCATAAACAGCGTCGAAGTCGCTCCCGGATCCTGATGGCCGATGCTGCGCTCCCCCAAATAGCTGGCGCGGCCTTTGCGTGCCTGCATGGTGATGGTGGACTGCGCGGCGCGTTGTGCCACGTCGCAGGCGACATCTAGCGCGGCGGTTACCGATAATTTTTGTTCGCTGGATTGCCGCAGTGAGTCGACGACCGGCAGCCAGACATCGCACATGGTTTTATCGCCCGGTTCCGCTTTGCCGCGGCTGACGACGCCATCTGCGCCTTCGCGAATCATCAAATAGAGCTCATCAAGCGAAAGACTTTGCCGCGCTTGGGTTGCCTGCGCTGCGCGAATAAAGAAGGTGCCAAACAGCGGCCCGCTAGCGCCGCCGACGTTAGACAACAGCACCATGCCGGTGTTTTTGAGAATAAAACCAATGTCTTTGTCGGCAATGGACGGCAGTTTTTCGACGACCTTGCTAAAACCACGGTGCATGTTGAGGCCATGATCGGCATCGCCTATCTCGCGGTCCAGTCCGGTTAGAAAGTCGCACTGGGTGGTGAAGGTTTCGCCGCAGCGATACAGCCAGTCGACAATGTGTTCTCTGTTCAGTGACATTGCAGATCTCCTTAGCAACCCCAATTGAGGGCAGGGGTGTGAACCGGGGCATCCCATAAGGTGAGGATATCCTCATCTACTTTCAGCAGGGTGATGGAAAAACCAGACATATCCAGCGAGGTACACCAAGAACCAATCAGGTTGCGTTCGATAACGATCCCCGCATCGCCGCACAGCGTTTCAAGACGGTTATAGACGCCGTACAGTTCTGAAAGCGGCGTCGCGCCGAGGTTATTGACCATAGCAATAACGCGGTCACCTTTTTGCAGCGCGCGTTTGCTCTGGGTTACTTCCTGCCAACTGCCGTTGACGGTATCCCACTGACGCAGCGTGCGGCTGTAATCGCCATTTTCTTGCAGCGTGGCGAACATGGCATCTACGGTGTCATCAAGGGAAGTGAAAGGGCGGCGGTCGATGCCGGGTTCGCCGTGGATCCCCACGCCAAACTCCATTTCATTATCGTTAAGTTCAAACGACGGCCGGCCTGCTGCCGGCACCGTGCAGGCGCCGAGCGCAATGCCGAGGGTATGGCCTTGGTTGTTGAGCAGACGGCCAAGCTCAGCGCAGGCATCGAGGCTGTCGCCGCGTTCCGCCGCCGCGCCGACCAATTTTTCAATCAGTACGGTATTGGCGACACCACGACGACCCGCTGTGTACAGGCTATCTTTCACGGCGACATCATCGTCTACTACGACGGTCGTGACCTTAATGCCGCTTTCGTGCAGCAGCTCGGTGGCCGTTTCGAAGTTCAGTATGTCACCGGTATAGTTCTTAATAATCAGCAGCACGCCTTCGCCGCCGTCAATTTGCATTGCGCATTCAAACATTTTATCCGGGGTTGGCGAGGTGAAAATCTCACCCGGACAGGCGCCGCTCAGCATGCCGTGGCCGATAAAGCCGCAGTGCATCGGCTCGTGGCCGCTGCCGCCGCCGGAGAGGAGCGCCACTTTCCCGGCGACCGGGGCATCGGAACGGGTGACATACACCGGGTCTTGATGCAGATTCAGCGACGGGTGCGCTTTTGCCAGCCCTGCCAGTTGTTCGGTTAATACCTCTTCCACACGGTTAATCAGTTTTTTCATTATGTGTACTCCGCTGGATGTGATGTGGAGCGCCCAAGAGCGGCTCCGCGTAGAGTCGGCGGATGGGAGCGCCGATAGATTGATTCTGGCCTACAGCGAAAAAAAGAAAATCCCCACTTATTTTAGTTTCAAGTCGAAACCTGATCGCTTAAAAATGTTCCTTAATGAAACGTTATTATCGAGACAGATGCCAAAATGAGAGCCTGAACAGGCTTTTTTTACTGCCATAGCGAATTTGTCGGTTCGCGCATTTTGACGGTAGCGCTTTTTTTTTCGCACAACGGCAGGAAACCCACGGGGAAGCGCGTTTTACGGCGTACAATTGTGTGAGAATGACCCGGACCTGGATCGCAAACCTGATGTTCCTCCATAATGAATGTTTCATCATGGAACGTAAATTTTGGACTGCGGTTTCGTTGTGGAACGAAATAGCAAAGCATTTTTTTGATCCGCACCCGCTCTAAAGTGATGTCTAACGCGCCGGCCCTGCTGATGCTTCTTGTTCCGAAAGGATAAGCAGAAGCGAGCAACGCCCGGCGCCATCATGGAAACGAGTTCAATGTGAGGGTGTAGAGAATGCTACAAGTTATTCAGTCTCCAGCAAAATATCTTCAAGGTCCTGATGCATCGGCGCTGTTCGGTCAATACGCTAAAAATCTAGCGGACAGTTTTTTTGTGATTGCCGATGATTTCGTGATGAAACTGGCGGGCGATAAAGTGCTTAACGGCCTGCATGAAAATGGTATCTCTTGCCATGCAGAACGCTTTAACGGCGAGTGCAGCCACGCGGAAATCAACCGTCTGGGTGCGCTCGCGAAACAAAAAGGCTGCAAAGGCGTGGTGGGGATCGGCGGTGGTAAAACCCTCGATACGGCGAAAGCCATCGGCTATTACCAGCACCTGCCGGTAGTGATTATCCCGACCATTGCCTCAACCGACGCGCCAACCAGTGCGCTGTCGGTCATCTATACCGAATCGGGCGAATTTGAAGAGTATCTGATTTACCCGAAAAACCCCGATATGGTGGTGATGGACACGGCGATTATTGCCAAAGCGCCGGTTCGTCTGCTGGTTTCCGGGATGGGCGATGCGCTGTCAACGTGGTTTGAAGCCAAAGCCTGCTACGACGCGCACGCGGTCAGCATGGCCGGTGGTCAGTCTACCGCTGCGGCGCTGAATCTGGCACGTCTGTGCTATGAAACTCTGCTGGCAGAAGGCGAAAAAGCCCGCCGCTCAGCGGAAGCCGGGGTGGTTACGATAGCGTTGGAGCGAATTATTGAAGCGAATACCTACCTAAGCGGCATTGGCTTTGAAAGCAGCGGCTTGGCGGCAGCGCACGCTATCCATAACGGTTTCACGATTCTGGAAGAGTGCCACCATTTGTATCACGGTGAAAAAGTGGCCTTCGGGACTTTAGCTCAGTTGGTACTGCAAAACAGTCCGATAGAAGAAATTGAAACCGTGCTGGGCTTCTGCCAGAAAGTTGGTCTGCCGGTGACTCTGGCCCAGATGGGCGTGAAAGACGGGATTGAAGCGAAAATCGCTGCGGTGGCAAAAGCGACCTGCGCGGAAGGTGAAACCATTCACAATATGCCGTTCCCGGTCACTCCAGACAGCGTGTATGGCGCCATCTTGACCGCCGATCGATTGGGCGCTGAATGGCTGGCCGCGAAGTAAGATTTCCCGCCGACCGTTGACCCGGTCGGCGTGCCACCTGTGTTGTGGTTTTCCCCCGGCGGGCTATTCCCGACGCCGGGGGTTGTTGCGTTTAGGATTTGCCGTTCGCGGCACTCACCCAAGGGAGTATGACCATGCAGAATCAGCGCGTCGAACCTACGTCGTCGTCGTTTATCGCGCCTTCCTGGCATCGCTGCGGCAAAATGATGCAGCGCGAGACTTGGACCACGCCGCACCAAGCGCAAGGGTTGACGTTTCAGTCGATAGGACGACGCAAAACGGCACTGCTGACCATCGGCCAGGCCGCGCTGGAAGACGCATGGGAATATATGGACGGCCGCCCTTGTGCGCTGTTTATTCTGGATGAGTCCGCCTGCCTTCTCACGCGCTGCGGCCACCCGGACACGCTTGCGCAGCTTGACGCGCTTGGTTTTCTGCCCGGAAGCTACTGCGCGGAAAGCATTATCGGCACCTGCGCGCTGTCGCTGGCCTCGCTGGTGGGACAGCCGATTAAAACGCTGGGAGAGCAGCATTTTAAGCAGGCGCTGTTCCCGTGGGCGTTTTGTTCGACACCTATCTTTGATAACCATGGCCGGCTGTCTGGCTCCATTGCCCTGTGCTGTCTTGCCGAGCAGGCGAGTGCGGCGGATTTATCGCTGACGCTGGCGATGGCCCGAGAAGTCGGGAATTCGTTGCTGACTGACAGCCTGCTGGCCGAATCGAATCGCCACCTTAACCAGATGTACGGCCTGCTGGAAAGTATGGATGACGGGGTGATGGCGTGGAACGAGCAGGGGATTTTGCAGTTTATTAATCCGCAAGCCGCGCGCCTGCTTCGCCTCGATGGCCAAGCAAGCCAGGGAAAAAATCTCGATGATTTGGTCACCCTTCCCGCGTTACTGCGCCGCGCCATCAAGCACGCGAGGCCACTGAGCCATGCGGAGGTGACCTTCGAAAGCCAGCACCAGTTTATCGATGCTGTGGTAACGCTCAAACCGATTGTCGAAGCACAGGGCACCAGCTTTATTCTCCTGCTGCACCCCGTTGAGCAGATGCGCCAACTGATGACCAGCCAATTGGGCAAAGTGAGTCACACCTTTGCCCAGATGTCGGCGGACGATCCGGAAACCCGCCGCGTGATCCACTTTGGCCGTCAGGCCGCGCGCGGCAGTTTCCCCATTTTAATCTGTGGCGAAGAAGGGGTCGGTAAAGAGCTTATCGCCCAGGCTGTGCATAATGAAAGCGAACGAGCGGCAGGGCCGTTTATTGCGGTGAACTGCCAGCTGTACGCGGATAACGCGCTGGGCGTCGATTTTATGGGCAGCAGCGCGACAGAGGAGGAGAACGGCCGTCTAAGCCGCCTCGAACTGGCCTCCGGTGGGACGCTGTTTCTGGAAAAAATCGAGTATCTGGCACCGGAACTGCAGTCGGTGCTGCTGCAGGTGATTAAGCAAGGCGTGGTAACGCGTCTCGATGCCCGGCGGCTGATTCCGGTGGATGTGAAAGTGATTGCCACCACCACCATGGATCTCGATAACCTGGTGGAACAAAACCGTTTTAGTCGTCAGCTTTATTATGCGCTGCACTCATTTGAAATTAGCATACCGCCACTGCGCGAGCGGCGTAACAGCATTCCTTCGCTGGTTCATAATCGGCTACGTACGCTGGAGCGGCGCTTTTCTTCACGGCTCAAGGTGGATGACGATGCGCTGGCGCGGCTGGTGGCTTACTCATGGCCAGGGAATGATTTTGAGCTGAACAGTATTATCGAAAATATTGCTATCAGCAGCGAACACGGCCACATTCGGCTGAGCAATCTTCCGGGCTGGCTGTTCAACGACCATCCTCGTACCGCAAGCAACAGCGCGGTGCTTCCTGCAGGGATGAGCATTTCGGCGATCGAAAAAGAAGCGATTATCCACGCCGCGCGGGTAACTCATGGTCGGGTACAGGAAATGTCGCATCTGCTCAATATTGGGCGAACTACTCTATGGCGCAAGCTGAAGCAGTTTGAGATAGACGTCAGCCAGTTTAAAAGGCGGAATCAGGAATAGCCGCTGCTTTATCAGCCGCGTGACTCAAAAAAAAGCCCGCATAGAATGCGGGCAAAAATACTGGAAGCAATGTGAGCAATGTCGTACCGAGTACCTGAGTGATTTACTCAACTATTCGGTAATGAGAAAGATAATAGTTCTCATCTAAGATATCAACCCTATCTTTTGTGTGAAAGGCATTTTTTTTATTCAACGAGGAAAACGGTTCGTTTCTGGCTGTTATCCAGCGGCCATGCGGCTGCGACATCGCGCAAATGCGCGGGAGTGGTGGCAAGGGTAAATCCACCAACGGCGGCCGCCGCCAGCATTTCGCCAGTGGCCTGCAAAAGTTCAGGCATGGTCAGGCTACCGATCCCGCTGCCCATGAGCTGTAATGGGGCCGAACGTAAAACGGCACCGTTAAGCGCGATATCTGCACCGGCAAGCGAACCGACCTGCACATAGCGAATTGGAGAATGGCCCGGGCTGCGTTTGGCGAGGATGGGCAGCAACAGCTCGGCGCTGTGTCCCCATAGATAATCGACGACCACATCAATCTGCTGGCTTGCCAGCGCCGCAAATTGTTCGCCGATCGTATTGTCATCCGCCGTCAACAGCACACAGGCATCAGCGCCTAAAGATGCCAGCACCTGCGGGTTACGTCCCGTGGCAATCACTTTCTTTGCGCCAAGATGACGTGCAATTTGCACGGCCAACTGCCCGGCGGTGCCGGTCGCGCCGTTAATCAACACCGTTTCGCCGGCTTGAAATGCCGCGCGTTTCACCAAAGCGGCCCATGCCGACATCCCGGGATTCGCCATGGCAGCAGCGGTCACATCATCTAAGGCATCGGGCAGGGGCAGACAGTGCTGCAATGCGACCGGGGCAAATTGTGCCATGCTGCCCCACGGTGCCTCAGGAAAAGCAAAATAGACCCGTTGTCCATTGGGCAAGGTTCCGGTTCCGTCGATGCCGACGCCAAACGGTAATCGCCCATCAAAGCTGTAATGTTTACCGCTGGCGCGGCTTTTCACCACGTGGCTGATAGCAGCGGCGCGCACGCTTACCAGCGTCTGCTGTTCGTTGGGCTGTGGGTCGGTAAAATCGGCCCAGACCGGCCCCTGAGCGAGGTCAAAGACCACGGCTGCTTTCATAATATTATCTCCATAAGGAATTTATGTGTAAAATGCACATATCAGATAACGGCACTATACACGGCTCAATAATATATGCAATATGCACATAATAATTATGACATCACTGAATTCCACGGTGCGCTGCTCGATATCATTGGCGTAATGAATCAACCGGCGCGTGACGACCAACTGCTGCAAACGGCGGGCGTTCAGCTCGATCAAATCCTTTTTCCACTGCTGGTGGCGATTGGTCGCTGTGGGCCAATCGGCGTGGTTGAACTGGCGGATAATCTGGGGCGTGACTACACCACCGTCAGCCGTCAGGTGAAAAAATTAGAAGCACAGTCGTTGGCGCACAAGCAGCCAAATGCGCAGGACCGGCGGATCAGTGAAGTGACCTTAAGCGAACGGGGAAGGGAGATTTATAATGCCATTGCGGTGGCTAGACAGACGCTGATGAATAAGGTGCTAGCAGGTTGGTCGCCGGAGGATGTGGAGGCGTTATTTCGCTTAACGCGTAAATACGCAGACAGTTTGCGACAAAAATAGGCCGTCTGAGGAGCCTCAGACGGCCTGAAGGTTATGCTGAACGGGTAGCGGCTTTCATGTTCTGCACAAATTGTGACAGCTCATCGAGCATCGCCTGTGGATTTTCCACATTGCGCTCAATGATTTTCACAATGGCAGAGCCGGAAATCGCCCCGGCGGCACCGGCGTCGATAGTCGCGCTGACCTGATCGGGCGTGGAAATACCAAAGCCCTGCAGTGGCGGCGCGGCGTTGTACTCAGCCAGCTTCTCAACCAGATGATGCAGCGGCAGCGCGGCGCGGCTTTCGGTACCGGTCACGCCTGCACGAGACAGCAGGTAGGTATAACCGTGGCCGTGCTGGGCAATCTGCTTAAGCAACTCTTCATCGGCGTTTGGCGGACAGATAAAGATAGGCGCGACGTTGTGACGCATCGCTGCCTGGCGGAACGGTGCGGACTCTTCTACCGGCACATCGGCGACTAGCACGGAATCGACGCCCACGCGCGCGCATTCAGCATAAAACTCATCGATACCGCGATTGAACACCAGGTTGGCATACATCAACAGGCCAATCGGAATGGTCGGGTGTTTTTGACGAATGGTTGCCAGCATTTCGAAACATTGCGTTGGGGTCACACCGGCGGCAAATGCGCGCAGGGTGGCGTTCTGGATTGTTGGGCCGTCGGCCAGCGGATCGGAGAACGGAATACCCAGCTCCAGCGCATCGGCACCGGCTTCAATCAGGGTGTCGATAATTTTCAGCGACTGGCCCGGATTCGGATCGCCCAAGGTCACGAAGGGAACGAACGCGCCTTCCTTGCGGGCCTTCAGTGTGGCAAATAGGTTGTCATAGCGTTCCATCAGATTTCCCCTCGCGCTTTCAGAATATCGTGTACTGTAAAGATGTCTTTGTCGCCGCGGCCGGAGAGGTTAACTACCAGCAGTTGCTCTTTTTCCGGGTTTTCGCGGATCATTTTTAAAGCGTGTGCCAGCGCATGCGAAGACTCCAGCGCCGGGATAATCCCCTCGTGGCGGCTGAGTTCTTTGAACGCATCCAGCGCTTCGTTATCGGTAATCGACACGTATTCCGCGCGGCCAATGCTGTTCAAATAGGCGTGCTGTGGCCCAACGGACGGGAAGTCCAGCCCGGCGGAGACAGAATAAGATTCCTCAATCTGGCCTTCATCGGTCTGCATCATTGGCGATTTCATACCGAAGTAGATGCCCACGCGACCGTGTTTCAACGGTGCGCCGTGCTCGCCGGTTTCGATACCGTGACCGCCAGGTTCAACGCCAATCAAGCCGACGCTGGTATCATCGATAAAATCAGCGAACATGCCGATGGCGTTAGAACCGCCGCCGACGCAGGCAATTACCGCATCCGGCAGACGGCCTTCTTTTTCACGGATTTGTGCTTTGGTCTCTTCACCAATCATGCGTTGGAATTCACGCACGATGGTCGGGAACGGGTGTGGACCTGCCGCAGTACCGAGCATATAGTGCGCGGTTTCGTAGCTGCCAGACCAGTCGCGCAGCGCCTCGTTACAGGCATCTTTTAAGGTTGCTGAACCGCTGTGTACTGCAATCACTTCGGCACCCATCAAACGCATACGGAACACGTTCGGTGACTGACGTTCGATATCTTTCGCGCCCATATAGATACGGCATTTTAAACCCAACAGGGCGCAGGCAAGCGCCGAGGCAACGCCATGCTGACCGGCGCCGGTTTCGGCGATGATCTCGGTTTTACCCATGCGCTTGGCTAACAGCGCCTGGCCCAATACCTGGTTGGTTTTGTGGGCGCCGCCGTGCAGCAGATCTTCACGCTTGAGATACAGCGTGGTTTTGCTGCCCGCCGTTAGGTTACGGCATTTGGTCAGCGCGGTAGGGCGACCGGCGTAGTTTTTCAGCAGGTCGGTAAACTCGGCTTGGAAGTCAGGATCCTTTTGCGCACTGACGAAAGCTTCTTCAAGCTGGCGCAGGGCAGGCATTAGGATTTGTGGAACGTACATTCCGCCAAATTCACCAAAATAGGGGTTCAGTAAAGTGCTCATTATTGCTCCTTAATATGCGCGCAGCGTTTGAAATGCCGAGGCCAGTTTGCTGGCATCTTTTATGCCCGGTTGTAACTCTACGCCCGAATTGAAATCCAGTCCGACGCAGCCGCTTTTGACGGCTTCTACGCAGTTATCTGCATTTAACCCACCGGCCAGAATCACGTTGCTAAGATCCTGACCTTGTAATAATGACCAGTCAAAACGCTGCCCAGAACCGCCCTGACCGTTGTCTAACACATATTTGTCGACGTGGCTCAGGTTGCGCGGTGGCAGGACGTCGCTGACGCTCAGCGCTTTCCAGATTTGAACGCTGGCGGGCAGTTCTGCACGCAGGTCGTTGATATAGGCTTGGTCTTCGTCGCCGTGCAGTTGAATGGCGCTAAGCTGCAGCGTGGTGGCGCGTTCGATAACCTCAGCAACCGGTGCGTTGCGGAATACGCCAACGTAGCTAAGCGGCGCGGCGTCAATCACCTCACGCGCTTGCGAAACGTTCACCGCCCGCGGCGAGGTAGGGACGAAAATGAGACCGCCATAAATCGCACCGGCTTCAAAAGCGGCCTGTGCATCCTGCGCACGGGTGAGCCCACAAACTTTGTTCTCGCCTAACAGCACACGACGGACGGCAGCATTAAGGTCGTCATGGGACATCATCGCCGAACCAATCAGGAAACCATTGGCAAAGTGGCTCAGTTCACGCACCTGGGCGTGAGTATTAATGCCGGACTCGCTGATCACCGTGACATCGCTCCCCAGACGCGGCGCCAGTTGGCGAGTGCGGTTAAGGTCGATGGAGAGATCGCGCAGGTCGCGGTTGTTGATACCGACCACTTTCGCCTTAAGCGCGATGGCGCGCTCGAGTTCTTCTTCGTTACTGACTTCGGTCAGCACGCCCATATTCAGGCTGTGCGCCACGGCCGCAAGCTGGCGATACTGTTCGTCATCAAGCACCGACAGCATCAGTAGGCAGGCGTCAGCCTGGTAGAAGCGCGCCAGATAAATCTGGTATGCATCAATAATAAAGTCTTTGCACAAGATAGGCTGTGGCGCTATCTGGCTGACGATGGGCAGGAAATCAAAGCTGCCCTGGAAGTATTTTTCGTCCGTCAGAACTGAAATGGCCGAGGCGTAGTGTTTATACACGTTGGCAATACGCGCCGGGTCGAAATCGTCACGGATCACCCCTTTCGATGGAGAGGCTTTTTTGCACTCCAGAATAAAGGCGGTGCGGGTGCCGCGCAGTGCGCCATAAAAGTCGCGCTGGCTGGGCTGCACGTCGTTTTGGAACGAGTCTAACGGTTGTTGCTGCTTACGGGCTTCGACCCAAATCGCTTTGTCGGCCACGATTTTCGCTAATACGGTCTGCATTTCTTATCCTCTTGCCGCTAGTGCGGTAACGCGGTCGTAGGCTGCACCACTGTGCAGAACATCAAGTACCTGCTGGACGTTGGCCTTCAGGTCTTCGTGACCGTAAAGACGCATTAACATGGCGACGTTCACCGCCACGGCTGACTCGTGCGCGGTCTCACCTTTACCTTGTAATAAGCGCGTCAGAATGTCACGGTTTTCTTCCGGCGTGCCGCCGGCAAGCTCGGCCTGGTGATAAGGCTTGAGACCGAAGTCTTCCGCAGTCAGCTGATAGCTTTTAATTTCACCGTTGTGCAGTTCGGCAACGACCGTTGGTGCGTGCAAAGACACTTCATCCATGCCGCCGCTGTGCACCACTGCCGCACGTTCGTAACCGAGTACGCGCAGCGTTTCGGCAATCGGCAGCACCAATTCCGGGCTGTACACGCCAATCAACGCCAGCGGCGGGTGCGCCGGGTTAATCAACGGCCCCAGCACGTTGAACAAGGTGCGTGTTTTCAGCTGTTGGCGAACTGGCATCGCGTGGCGGAAACCGGTGTGATACTTCGGCGCGAACAGGAAACATACGCCCAGTTCATCGAGCGCCTGACGGGATTTGTCGGCGTTCATATCGAGGTTGATGCCGAACGCCGCCAGCAGGTCGGAAGAGCCTGACTTACTGGATACGCTACGGTTGCCGTGCTTAGCCACTTTCAGTCCACAGGCCGCGGCCACGAAGGCGCTGGCAGTGGAGATGTTGATGCTGTTACTGCCGTCGCCACCGGTGCCGACGATATCGGCAAACGGATAGTCAGGGCGCGGGAACGGCGCGGCGTTTTCCAACAGCGCGGTTGCGGCACCGGCAATTTCGTTCGGGCTTTCGCCGCGAATTTTCATGCTAACCAGCGCGGCAGCGAGCTGCTCTGGTTTCACTTCACCGCGCACCACGGCGGAGAATAGCTGGTGGCTTTCTTGTTGAGTCAGGATTTGCGCCTGATACAGTTTTTCCAAAATTGGCTGCAGGGTGTTGCTCTGCTCGAGTTTCTGCAGCGCCCATGCCAGCGTTTGTTCGAGCAAGCGCGCACCTTGGGTGGTGAGAATGGACTCCGGATGGAACTGGAAGCCGCAGACGCGATCCGCATCGTGACGAACCGCCATCACCATGCCGTTGAAGTTAGCATTGATGGTTAAACCGGCCGGAATATTGCTGCCAACCAGCGAGTGATAACGCGCGACCGGCAGCGGATTGCTCAAACCGTCGAACATCGCTTGGCCGTCGTGCTCAATGCTGGAGGCTTTACCATGCAGGATTTCGCCCGCCTGACCCACGTAACCGCCGTAGGCTTCAACAATCGCCTGATGACCCAGACAGATGCCGATAATCGGCAGTTTGCCGCGCATACGGGTCAGTAGTTCAGGCATACAGCCCGCTTCAGAGGGCGCGCCAGGGCCAGGAGACAGCATCAGCACCGGATTATCCATTGTTGCCAGGCGTTCAATTAAGGTCTGTGCCGGTACGTGGTTACGGTAAATCACCACATTGTGTCCACTAGCGCGCAGCTGATCTGCCAGGTTGTAGGTAAAAGAGTCGATATTATCGAGCAGCAGAATGTCAGCCATCAGAAAATCTCCTGTGCATGATGGGCAGTGGCGATGGCGCGCAGAACGGCACGAGCTTTATTACGGGTTTCATCGGCTTCAGATTGCGGAACGGAATCCAGCACCACGCCGGCGCCGGCCTGCACGGTGGCAATGCCGTTTTCGACAAACGCTGAGCGGATAACGATGCAGGTATCTAGGTCGCCGTGGGCGGTGAAATAACCCACCGCACCGCCGTAGCTACCGCGACGCTTGCCTTCCGCCGCGGCGATAAGCTGCATGGCGCGCACTTTCGGCGCTCCGCTGAGGGTCCCCATGTTCATGCAGGCGCGGTAGGCGTGCAGAACATCGAGATCTTTACGCAGTTCGCCGACCACGCGGGAAACCAAATGCATCACGAAGGAGTAGCGATCCACTTTAGTCAGGTCGGCAACATAGCGACTGCCAGCGGTGCAGATTCGCGCAAGGTCATTACGAGCCAAATCGACCAGCATTAAATGTTCGGAAAGCTCTTTATGGTCGGTGCGCATCTCAAGCTCAATGCGGCTGTCCAGATCGCGGTCCAAAGTGCCGTCAGCACGACGACCGCGCGGACGGGTACCGGCAATCGGATAGATTTCAATCTGGCGATTGGTGGCATCGTACTTCAGTGAACTCTCTGGTGATGCGCCAAACAGGGTGAAATCGTTGTCCTGCATAAAGAACATGTAGGGGCTTGGATTACTCTTTTTCAGCACATCATAAGCCGCCAGCGGTGATGGGCAGGGCAGGGAGAAACGGCGCGATGGCACCACTTGGAAAATTTCTCCGGCGCGAATCGCTTTTTGCATTTTGCGCACCACATCGCCGTACTCTTCATCGCTCTGATTACATTCGCAGCGCATCTCTTTGATTTCGCGTACCGGCAGCGCCATTGGCGGCTCGTTCAACTGCTGACGAACATCGGCAATGCGCTGCAGCAGACGATCTTTTTCCGCCTCAGAAGGGGTAAACAGGCTGGCCTGAATGCGTGTATTTTTGGTCTGGTGATCGATAACCAGCAGGGTTTCTGCCAGGTAGAAGCAGTAATCCGGGCAGGCGTTATCGCTTTCAAGCTGCGGTAAATCTTCAAAACCTGCGACCAGGTCGTAGGCGAACAGCCCGCCGAAGAACATGGCTTCGCGTTCGTCTTGCGGCACTACAACCAGTTCTTGCATCAGACGAAAGGCGTCGAATACCGACAAAGAGCACAGACGCGCATCTTCATCGAGCAGATTGCTGACCGCCGGGAAATGCAGGATGCGGCAGTTTGGCTGGCGTTCATTTTCCACGCCGGAAGGCAGCGCGGCGTCAAGCAGCGGTAGCAGGGAAGCGCCGTTATCAGATAGCGCTTGAATAGTGACCGTGTCGCCCAATGCGGTGATGCGCAGCGCGCTATCAACCAGCAGCAGGCTTTTTAAATCGTTCTTGCTATCGATATCCGCTGACTCAAGCAGCAGCGTTGCCGGGCGCGCACCGCACAACTGGTGAAACAGCGCGGTTGGGTTCTCACGGTAAATTGCGTCACTGGTCAGAAGCTCGAGCAGGGGTTTTTGTGTTTGCATCGTTATTCTCGCCTGATTTCTTAATCTTTTTTGCTTAATAAAAAGCCCGCTCATTGGCGGGCTGGGTATCTGTTTGCTTATCGCAGACGTGATGACTCCGCCCTACTGGGAAGTACGCCACCAACCGCCGTGCAGAGCAATCATTTTACGTTTCATTTTCAGATACCTTGACTAAGTGAACTTGCGTACTAGTTAACTAGTTCGAGAAAGCAAAGTCAACCCCTGATTTTAGAAATCGACGTTATACCGCTATGATAGGGCGCGAAACATGATGAGCAGTAAAACGGGAGCGGTTTTGAGCGACACCAATTATGCAGTGATTTACGACCTTCACAGCCACACGACCGCCTCAGATGGCCGCCTGACACCGGAAGAACTGGTGCACCGAGCGGGTGAAATGCGGGTAGGGACGCTGGCGATTACCGATCACGATACCGTCGATGCGATCCCCCGAGCGCAGGCAGAAATTGCGCGAGCAGGCTTGGCGCTGCAGCTTATTACGGGCGTTGAGATTTCAACGCAGTGGGAGAACCACGAGATTCATATCGTTGGGCTGAATATTGATATTGAAAGCCCGGCGCTTACCGCGTTGTTAAGCGCGCAGATTGCGCGCCGCCAGCAGCGCGGGCAGATGATTGCCGAGCGGTTGGAAAAAGCCCATATCCCTGGCGCTTGGGAAGCAGCGCTTAAAATGGCTGATGGCGGTGCGGTGACCCGTGGTCATTTTGCCCGTTTTCTCGTTGAACAGGGCAAGGCATCGAATATTGCTGATGTGTTTAAAAAATATCTCGCACGGGGGAAAACCGGTTACGTTCCTCCGCAGTGGTGTACAATAAAGGAAGCTATTGATGTCATTCATCATTCGGGTGGGGTAGCGGTCGTTGCTCACCCGGGGCGGTACGATTTGTCCGCCAAGTGGCTGAAAAGATTGCTGGCACACTTTAGTGAACACGGCGGCGACGCGATGGAAGTCTCCCAGTGCCAGCAGGCGCCTCACGAGCGTACTCAGCTTGCCACCTATGCCCGCGATTACAATTTACTGGCATCTCAGGGTTCTGATTTTCATCAGCCCTGCCCGTGGATTGAACTGGGCCGTAAACTGTGGTTACCCGCAGGCGTCGAGGGAGTTTGGCAGCGCTGGGAGCAGCCGCAGAATTCAATTGAGAGGGAAGCATGAGTCAGTTTTTTTATATCCATCCGGATAACCCACAGGCGCGTCTGATTAACCAGGCGGTCGAAATCGTGCGTAAGGGCGGCGTCATCGTCTATCCAACCGATTCCGGCTATGCGCTGGGCTGTAAAATCGAAGATAAAGGGGCGATGGAGCGAATTTGCCGTATCCGTCATCTGCCAGATGGCCACAACTTTACGTTGATGTGTCGCGATCTGTCCGAGCTGTCCACCTATTCTTACGTGGATAACGTGGCGTTTCGTTTAATCAAAAACAATACGCCGGGCAATTACACCTTCATTTTGAAGGGAACCAAAGACGTGCCGCGTCGCCTGCTGCAGGAAAAGCGCAAAACGATCGGCATGCGCGTGCCGTCTAACCCGATTGCCCAAGCGCTACTGGAGACGTTGGGTGAGCCGATGCTCTCAACCTCGCTGATGCTGCCGGGCAGTGAATTTACCGAGTCCGATCCGGAAGAGATTAAAGACCGCCTAGAGAAGCAGGTGGATCTGATAATCCACGGCGGCTATCTCGGCCAGCAGCCAACTACGGTGGTTGATCTTACCGAAGACTCACCGGTCGTTATCCGCGAAGGCGTGGGTGACGTGAAACCTTTCTTATAAAATCCCCGGCCCGGCAGTTTTGCCGGGCTTTTTTTATCTCAACGCGCGGATTTGTTCCAGCATCCATTGCTGCGCTGGGTCCTGTCCACCGATGGCACGGTAGTAGACCTTCAGCGTGTACGGCGGAATAGGGAAAGGCGGGGCGTGTACGGCAAGTTGATGCGTGTCGAACAACTGATGCACACCGCGGCGAGGCAGGGTAATGGCGAGGTCGGTCTGGCCGACAATAAACGGCGCTGACATGACGCTTGGCAGCTCCACGACCGTCTTTCGGCGGATCTGCTGGGCTGCGAGGTAGCTGTCGATAGGGCGATGATGCTCGTTCCACGGGCTGACTACCACGTGACCAAGCTGCAAATACGTTTCTGTTGTCAGTGGTTTATCCGCCAGCGGATGATCTTTACGCATCGCGACCACATAATCGTCGGTAAACAGTTCAAGTGACGCCAGCCCAGGTCGCGGCTGTACGCTGCCTTCTTCAAAGCCAACGGCAAAATTCACCCGTCCGGTCAGAATCTCTTCCAGCGCGTCGTATTCACGAGAGTAAACAATTCTAGTGCGGATCTCCGGCGCTAGCGTCTGCAACCGGGCGATAAATTCCGGGAAGAAAACGGCGGCGGTATAGTCGGTGGCAGCGAAGGTCAATGTCTGGCTGCTGGTTGCCGGATCGAAACGCGCAATCTGACTTAGCTCACCGTTGAGCGCGCCTAATGTGCTGGAGACCACAGGATACAGCGAGTTGGCTTTCGGCGTCGGCTGCATTTGGCTGCCCTGACGAATAAACAGCGGATCGTTCAGCGAGCTACGCAGGCGCGCCAATGCGTGACTCAATGCCGATGGGCTCATCGCTAATTCATCTGCCGCACCTGTTACGCTACGGTGGCGGTACAGTGCATCGAACACTAACAGCAAATTAAGGTCGAGAAGACGAAGGTTGTGATGCATGATATTCATTTTGTCTGTGAAGAGAATGCAGTAACTTCATATCATGATGGCGTTAAAATAGCGACCATCAACTGATAATGCCCTTTGGAGGCACTGTGCAACACGTTACTTTCCGTCAGGCCACGCCGTCTGATACTGACCGCTGTTATGAAATTGAATCCGCGGCTTATCCGGCTGATGAAGCAGCAACCCAGGAAAAAATCGCCCTGCGTATCGCCCGCTACCCGCAGGGGTTTTTATGTATGGAACAAGACGGCGAAATCATCGGCTTTATCAACGCAGGCTGTGCGTGGGAGGTGGTGATGTCGGATGAAGACTTTAAAGAACTGATAGGTCATGATCCGGCGGCGCCAAACGCGGTCATTATGTCAGTCGTGCTGCATCCGGCGCATCAGGGAAAAGGATTGTCGACCCCGATGATGCAAGCGTTTATCGAACACATGCGCGAGCAGGGCAAAACCGCCATTTATCTGATGTGTAAAGCGCAGTATCAACCATTGTACAAGCGTTTTGGTTATCAGTTTATTAAGCGCTCTGATTCAACCCACGGCGGTGAAGAGTGGTTTGAAATGATGCAAACGCTTTAATGGCTATACCTGCTTTTTGACAACTTCCTTTTAGCGCGACGGTACTACGAGGAGAAAAGGGCAGGAACAAGCTGCCCTTTTCTCCTAAAATTCGTGTACTATGTGCGGTCACAATTCTGGGTGGATGGCCTGCGTTGTTTTGAAACGCCGCTATTTGCCTGCTTATGCAGTCCGGTGCCTATTCCCGCGCTGCTAATAAAGTCTGTAAGACGCCTGTGAAGGCGACACCTGAAGGAAGCTCAATGAGCGATAAAAGCGAAAAACTGCAAAAAGTGCTGGCGCGTGCTGGCCACGGCTCCCGTCGTGAAATTGAAACGATTATCGAAGCGGGCCGCGTGAGCGTCGATGGCAAAATCGCCAAGCTGGGCGATCGTGTTGAAGTGATCCCTGGCCTCAAAATTCGTATCGACGGACATCTGATCTCAGTAAAAGAATCCGTAGAACAAATCTGTCGCGTGCTGGCGTACTACAAGCCGGAAGGCGAGCTGTGTACCCGTAACGACCCGGAAGGGCGTCCAACCGTCTTTGATCGTCTGCCAAAACTGCGCGGCGCGCGTTGGATTGCTGTCGGTCGTCTGGACGTGAACACCTGTGGTCTGCTGCTGTTCACCACCGACGGTGAGCTAGCAAACCGTCTGATGCACCCAAGCCGTGAAGTTGAACGTGAATACGCGGTGCGCGTATTCGGTGAAGTGGACGACAATAAAGTGCGTCAGCTCTCTCGCGGCGTACAGCTTGAAGATGGCCCAGCAGCCTTCAAAACCATCAAGTTCAGCGGCGGTGAAGGTATTAACCAGTGGTACAACGTGACACTGACCGAGGGTCGTAACCGTGAAGTCCGTCGTCTGTGGGAAGCGGTTGGCGTGCAGGTTAGCCGTCTGATTCGCGTTCGCTACGGCGACATTCAGCTGCCAAAAGGTCTGCCGCGCGGCGGCTATACGGAGCTGGATTTGGCGCAGACCAACTACCTGCGTAAGTTGGTTGAAATGCCTGCGGAAACCACGTCAAAAGTGGCGGTGGAAAAAGACCGTCGCCGCATGAAGGCGAACCAGATCCGTCGTGCTGTGAAACGCCACAGCACCACCGGCACCAGCACCGGTAACAACAACAACCGTCGTTCCAGCACCCGCAACAGCGGTAAAGCGTAATGACGTAGGTTCCGGCGGGCCCCCGCCGGAACCTGAATTTTGAATATCCTCTCTATTCTCCTGTGATGTCTTTCACATTTTGCGATAAAGACAAAAAACAGGAATTTCTTGGACAAATAACGCAAAGTGATAAATTAACCAACGCCATATACTGTTGCCACAGATTACGAAAAAGGTAGCCCGAAATGGATACAACAAAAAAACTCTCGGCAAGCTATGTGGTTATCGGTGTTAAAGAAAAAATAGGTTATGGGCTAGGTGATTTAGCCTCCAACTTGTCTTTTGGTTTTGTTTCTTTATTTCTGCTGTTCTTCTATACCAATATTTATGGCATTAGCGCCGTTCAAGCGAGTTTGATATTTGTTATCGCCCGGGTAATTGATGCTATTTTTAATATCCTGATAGGCTTTGCCATTGATAAAACCCACAGTCGCTACGGAAAACTGCGGCCGTGGTTGCTGTATGGTTCCATTCCGCTAGGCTTTTTGACGGTCCTGTGCTTTGTGCCTTTCGGCGGCGAGATGAAATTCTATTTTGCCCTGATTTCCTACACCGTTTACTGCCTTGCCTATACTGCAGTGAATACGCCATATTCAGCGTTAACCAACCGCCTTACCCAGCATGAAGCCTCGCGCTCCTCGCTGTCGGTCTACCGTTTTGTACTGGCTATCGTCGGCTATCTCATCGTGTCGACCAGCGCAGATTTACTGATTTCACCGTTTAATGATAAACAGTTAGGTTACGTTTTTGCCGTCTCCTGCTTTGCTATGTTAGCGACTTTCTTGTTCCTCGCTTGTTTTGGTATGACGCGCGAACGGGTGGGGGCGCAGGAGGATACGCCAGCACCGACGCTGCGTGAAATGCTTCGTGCGGTAATGGGTAACGCACCGCTGATTAACCTGTCGTTATTTACCGTATTTTTCTATATTGCCTATACCGTATGGATGGCGATCGCCATTTACTTTATTAAATACATTATTGGCGATGAAGGTTTCACCGCGTCCTTCTTTATGATCCAATCTGCAGCCTATATTTTCGGTACCGTTGTCTCCGAAAAATTCATCGCTGTAATGGGCAAGAAAAAAATGGTGCTAGTGGCGCTGTTAATTGGTGTACTGGGTGTATTAATGCAGTATTTTGTGGCCGGCAATAATATCTGGCTGATAATGAGCGGGGTTTGCCTCTTCAGTATTACCCTAGGGATGGGATTCGTCGCCATGTGGTCGATGATTGCCGACACCGTAGAATATGCCGAATGGCATCACGGGGTACGTTCTGAAGGTGCTATTTACGGTTTCTTTAACTTTATCACCAAACTAGCCATGGCCATTGGCGGCGGCTGCGCGGGATGGATGCTGGATTACTATCACTACGATGCGGGCGATATTAGCGCCAGTGCATTAGGCGGGATCAATATTCTGATGACCTTGTTCCCAGGCGCGATGTTTGTCATCGGCGCTATCTTTATCGCCGCCTATTCGCTGGACGAAAAAACCTACCGTGACATTGTGCAGAAAATCAGCCTGCGTAAACAGCGTGCGCTTTAAACTCAAGGAGTCGAGATATGAATCGTGATTTTAGCAGCCTTATTGCCGCGATGAGCGCGGAAGAGAAAGTGACCTTACTCACCGGCAGCGGTTTATGGCGCACGGCGAAACTTCCACAACACGGCATTGACGATATCGTCATGACCGACGGAACCTACGGCGTACGCTACAGCAGCGCGCAAATTGATGGTCGCGAAAAATGGAGTATGGATGACTTCATTTCGGTTATTACCCAAACGGCTGACCGGGCAAACGCTGAGGAACCGGCGGAAAAAGGGGGTTCCGAGGCATTGTTTAGCGCTTCGCTGCCGGCAACCTGTTTCCCCAACGGTTCAAGCCTCGCCTGTAGTTGGGATATCGATTTGGTTTATCAGATGGGGCAGGCGCTGGGGCGAGAGTGCCAGCATATGGGCGTCGGTATTTTGTTGGGGCCTGGGATCAATATTCGCCGTACGCCGCTGGCCGGCCGTGGCTATGAATACTATGCCGAAGATCCGGTTGTCAGCGGTGATATTGCCGCAGCGCTTATCAACGGATTGCAGGATGAGGGCGTCGGCGCCAGCCTGAAGCACTTTGCGGCGAACAACTCCGAGTATCGGCGTACCGAAATGGACTCCATTATTGAAGAACGAGCGCTGCGTGAAATCTATTTGTCCGGCTTTGAGCGTGCGATTAAGAAATCCCAGCCGTGGACGGTGATGTCTTCGTATAACCGATTGAACGGCGTACAAACGTCGCAGGACCCGTTCTTACTCACGCAGATCCTGCGCGACGAATGGGGCTATGACGGGCTGGTGATGTCTGACTGGTACGGCATTAAAGATCGTCCGGCCTCGCTGCTGGCGGGTAACGACCTCGCTATGCCGGAAACCCGACGCGACAAGCAGACGCTGCTGGCCGCCATTGAGGCCGGAGACGTTTCGCCGGAGGTCGTCGACCAAGCCTGCCACCGAATGCTGACGCTACTGGATAAAGTGCAGCGTCATCGTCGCCCGCAAACACAGGCGGATTTCCCCGCGCACCATGCGCTCTCTCAGCACTTGGCGGCAGAATCCATCGTGCTGCTAAAAAATGAAGGTAACCTGTTGCCGCTAAACCCGGAAAAAACGCGCCGTATTGCCGTGTTGGGCAAACCGGCTCAGGAACCGGTTATTCAAGGGTCGGGCTGTGCCACAACGGTGCCTTATTTGCTTGACCGTCCGCTGGACGAGATATTTGATCTCGCCGGTAATGATTTCAGCGTAACCTGGGCGGAAGGCACGCCGGACGATCTTAATTGCGACGAGCAGGCGTTGTTGGAAGCGCGGGCGGTGGCACAGGACGCGGATGTGGCGGTTATCTTTGTCAGCACCGCTGTGGGGGAAGACGGCGAGAATGGCGACCGCCAGGACCTCAATATCCTCGCGGTGCATGAACGGCTTATCCGTGAAGTGGCTGCAGTCCAGCCGAATGTGGTGGTGGTGCTGGCGAATAGCGATGCGGTAGTAATGCCATGGTTGGGAGAATGCAAAGCGCTGCTGGAGACCTTCTTTGCCGGACAAGGGATGGGCCGGGCGGTGGCGGAGATCCTCTTTGGCGTGCGCAACCCTTGTGGCAAATTAACGGTCACGGTGCCTAACACGCTGGAAGAAACCCCTGCTTGGCTGAACTATCCCGGTGAGAATTTGCGTCATCATTATGGTGAAGGGCTATTCGTCGGCTATCGCTATTATGACAAACGCCGTTTGGAGCCGCTGTTCCCATTCGGTTTTGGCCTAAGCTATAGCCAATTTAGCTACGCGAATCTGCAGTCATCGGCCACCCGAGTTGGCGACAACGACTCGCTAACGTTCACCTTTGATCTGACTAACAGCGGGCAGCGCGAGGGTAAAGAGGTGGTCCAGCTGTATGTGAGTGCGCCAAACGGTGAATTGATCCGCGAAGTGCAGGCGCTGAAAGCGTTCACCAAAGTCACGCTCGCTGCGGGCGAAACGCGTCAGGTCAGCCTACAACTGTCGACCGCCGAACTGGCCTGCTATCATCCAGGGCTGGCCGATTGGGTGGTGACGCCGGGCAAGTGGCAGATTCATATCGGCAGCTCCTCGCGCTGTCTGCCGCTGCACGCTGAAATCATGGTTGATTGCCCCGTGCGGTACGTGCCGCTGCGCGATGATAACTCGCTACAGCAGCTGATTCAGCAGCCGGAGGCTTTCTCTCGCGTCATCGCGCTCATTGCGGCGAAAAGCCCTTTGGCACCGGACACCATTCGCGAGAAATTGACGCGTCTTGCCCCAGATATGTTCTGTGGCTTGTTCATTGCGCTTACCGAGTTTCTGGCGTTGGACATTGACCGCGATGAACTCAATGCGGTGCTGTCCGGGCGGCAATAAAGGTTAACCACAGGAGAACGCACGTGTTTCCATTTTCCGTGACTCACCCACGTCAGGCGATGCAGAGCGGGCCGCATACGGTAAACAGCGGCTACGAGCTGATTGCCTTTGACGCGGAGAAGCTGAACGTGTTTGCCGCAGAGGTTCGCTACTGCGAGCCTCACTGGCATCCTGCGCCAGAGCTTATCACGGTGCTGAGCGGGCGTTTTTCAATGGTTGTAGGCCAGCAGAGCATTGACCTAGCGTGCGGGGAGATGCTCTATATCAACGCTGAAGAGGTTCATTCGCTGAACGCAGAGGAAAGCGGGAGTCAACTGTTGACGGTTCAGTTTTCGCCGGGGTTATTTGATGAGCTGCATCCCGCGCCGTCCCTGCAATGGCGCACGCATGCGCGGCAAAGTACCGATAGTGAGGGCCACGTTGCGCAACGGCTGATGAATTTACTGGCGCTACTTATCGACAATCGAGCGCCGTTTCAGCGGATTGCGGCGATTTATATGCTGCTGGATGCGCTGGTCTCGGCCGGAGAACCGACGCTACGGGAGGAAAACTCGCTGCGTGAAGAGGCGATGATTAAAGAAGGCATCGACTATATCAATCAACACTTCGACCAGCCGCTGACGCTCGGCGACGTCGCACGCCATGCGGGGATGAGCTACTCGTGGTTCTCACGGTTATTTAAAAAGGTGAGTCGGCATAACTTTAAAGAGTACCTGACGCTGGTACGGCTTAATAAAGCGCGCACCTTACTTCGCGACACTCGGACGCCGATTACCGATATTAGCCACAGCTGCGGATTTCAGGAGCACAAATACCTAATAGCTGCCTTCAATAAGTACTGTGGGTTGACGCCGACTGAGTACCGCAAACGTTATATTTCCCGACAGAACGTGGTTGAAAGCGAACTGGCGCTGGGGGAGGACTGTCTGTGCCTGCCACTCAATCACCAGTTGCTCGCGCGTTTAGCGTTTAATAATCAATCCCAATCTGTGCCTTAATACCGGCTTCAAACGCGTGTTTTACCGGACGCAGCTCGCTGACCGTATCGGCGTATTCGAGAATATCCCGATGGCAGCCGCGGCCGGTGATGATCACCGTCTGATGTTGCGGGCGTTTTTTTAACGCCGTTAGGACTTCCTCAAGCGGCAAATAATCGTAGGCCACCATATAGGTCAGCTCGTCGAGCAGTACCATATCCAGCGTCTCGTCGGCCAACATACGTTTAGCGTGCTCCCAAACCGCCAGACAGGCCTCGGTATCGCTTTCTCGGTTCTGGGTATCCCAAGTAAAACCGGTCGCCATCACCTGAAATTCGACGCCAAGTGGCTCCAGCAGATTACGCTCGCCGTTAGGCCAGGTTCCCTTAATAAACTGGATAACGCCGACGTTATGTCCATGGCCTACGGCTCGCGTCGCGGTGCCAAAAGCGGCGGTGGTTTTGCCTTTACCATTACCGGTAAAAACAAT
Source organism: Kluyvera sp. STS39-E (assembly GCF_040932435.1). Taxonomy (NCBI): domain Bacteria; kingdom Pseudomonadati; phylum Pseudomonadota; class Gammaproteobacteria; order Enterobacterales; family Enterobacteriaceae; genus Kluyvera; species Kluyvera sp. STS39-E. The sequence continues at coordinate 243,145 of NZ_JBFQGA010000003.1, forward strand.
CACAATTCCACGGGTGTCTTGGGCTGCGGCGACGCGGGCTGCAACGCGCTCTTTCACGCGCTGCTGGCGCTCACGGTAACGTTCATCACTCATTGGGCAATTCCTGGTTTACGCCCGGGCTGGGCATCAAAAGTCATACCGGTTTTACGGCGGCTGTCGTCGCCCATTAGCCAGAGATAAAGCGGCATAATATCAGCGGGGGTTTTCAGCTTTAATGCATCTTCTGTAGGGAACGCGCTGGCACGCATTTTGGTGCGTGTTCCACCTGGATTGATGCAGTTAACCCGTAAATGGCGATTTTTATACTCTTCTGCCAGCACTTGCATCATGCCTTCGGTGGCAAACTTGGACACCGCATAGGCTCCCCAGTTTGCTCGGCCCTCACGGCCAACGCTTGACGAGGTAAACACCAGCGAACCGGATTCGGATTGCAGCAACAGAGGCAATAGGGCCTGGGTGAGCATAAAGGTGCCGTTGACGTTCACCTGCATTACCTGTTGCCAGACGTCAGGATCCTGTTCCTCCATCGGCACAACGTCGCCCAAAAGCCCGGCGTTATGCAGCACGCCGTCAAGGCGCGGATAATGGAGGCTGATTTGTTGGGCCAGTTTCTGACAGTCCTGCGGCGTGCAGGTGAGGAGGTCTAGCGTGTACCAGCGGGCGGGTATTGCGCCCATTTGGTGAATTTCTTCGGCCACGGCGCGCAGTTTTTCCTCGCTGCGGCCAAGCAAAATGACGCTGGCGCCGTGGCGCGCGTAGGTCACAGCGGCTTCTTGACCAATACCATCACTGGCACCGGTCACCAGAATGATACGGTTTTGCAACAAGTCGAGCTGGGGCTGATAGTGCACGGTGACTCCTTATGGCTTCTGAACGCCATATTTTATGTACTTTTCATGGCTTTTGGGCTTTATGCCTGAATATGCGCGCCATTTCAATCAGCGAGCAGGAGAGACAACGGCTAATTAACAATTTGCAATGATTTCATCAGCAAAAAAGTAATCTGGAACTCGGCTCGAGGGTTAATACTGCTGTCGAGACGTGCTGGACGCGGTGTTGTACACTTAGCGGCAGATTCTGTGATTTTTGTACAAGGTGGATGTGTGGAATTACTTTTTCAATATGGTCTGTTTCTGGCGAAAATCGTCACGGTTGTCGTCGCCATTGCCGTCATTGCGGTGCTCATTATTAATTTGACTCAGCGTAAGCGCCAGCGCGGCGAGCTGAGGATCACTAACCTCAGCGAACAGCACAAAGAGATGCAGGAAGATTTAGCGGTCGCTTTGCTCGACGGGCCGCAGCAAAAAATCTGGCACAAAGCGCAAAAGAAAAAGCTGAAGCTGGAAGCGAAAGCGGCAAAAACCAAAGCCAAGCAGGGCGAAATGGACACCAGCCACAAGCCGCGCGTATGGGTTATTGATTTTAAAGGCAGCATGGACGCCCACGAGGTCTCCTCACTGCGTGAAGAGATCACCGCCGTGCTGACGGTGGCAACCCCGCAAGATCAGGTGGTGGTGCGTCTGGAAAGCCCCGGCGGCGTGGTGCACGGCTATGGCTTGGCAGCCTCTCAGCTGCAGCGTATCCGCGATAAGCAGATCCCACTGACGGTTGCAGTCGATAAAGTGGCGGCCAGCGGCGGTTACATGATGGCCTGTGTGGCGAATAAAATTGTCGCCGCGCCGTTTGCTATTCTTGGGTCAATCGGGGTGGTTGCTCAGATCCCGAACCTGAACCGTTTCCTGAAAAATAAAGACATCGATATCGAACTGCATACCGCCGGGCAGTACAAACGTACCCTGACGATGTTGGGGGAGAATACCGAAGAAGGGCGGCAGAAGTTTCGCGAAGAGCTGAATGAAACGCATCACCTGTTTAAAGATTTCGTTAAAGAGATGCGTCCATCGCTGGATATCGACCAGGTTGCCACCGGTGAACACTGGTATGGCTCTCAGGCGCAAGAAAAAGGGCTGGTGGATGAAGTGGGCACCAGCGACGAGCTGCTTCTGGGGCTGATGGAAGGCCGCGACGTCATTAACGTGCGTTTTATGCAGCGTAAGAAAATGATGGACCGTTTTACCGGCAGTGCGGCGGAAAGCGCCGATAAGCTGATGATGCGCTGGTGGCAGCGCGGGCAAAAACCGCTGCTGTAATATAAGAAGGCCCGGTAAACCTGACGGTTACCGGGCCACTTCAAGCGGACCGAGGGCGAGCCTGACGGTCAGTCAACCAGGTGATATTTCTCAGACAGCTGGTGGGCAAGATACTTGAACATATTAAAAACAGCCGTGCTCTTAGGCGTCGGCAGTCCCTGTTCATCAAGGTAATATTCACCGCTGAATACCAGCACGCCGTTGCGCTGTTCTACGCCAGTGGCTTCAATTCCCGCTAAAGTATCTTCATGCTCACGAATGAGTCTGTTTGCTTCAATAAGCAGTGTCTGACGATCGATTGGTTGGCTAGTATCTGACATATTCAACTCCTCAAATTTGCTGCGCTAGTTTACGCCGGGTGTTGATTTCGGGCAAATTTTCCCGACGTTTACTAGGGAGATAGATTTTACCTCAGAGTTGGCATGATGGGTGATTGCATGCTAATAAAGTTGCGTAACGAATTTTATCAGGTACAGTGTGACGTTTTCGGCGATCTGGCAACAGATTTGCTTGACATTCGACCAAATATTCTTCGTGCTACAATGTCTGACTAAAAAAAGTCTGTAAACTCAGCCACCTGGCTTCTTGTATCAAATACGGGTCAGTAAAGGGTTGATATCCTTTGGCGTTGCCGCAACATACAAGGCTTGTCGCCAGTGGAATGTGGAACATGTGCGATGTATTCCTGGAAGAATCAAATTAGGTAAGGTGATTATGGGTAAAGCTCTCGTTATCGTTGAGTCCCCGGCAAAAGCCAAAACGATCAATAAGTATCTGGGTAATGACTACGTGGTTAAGTCCAGCGTCGGTCACATCCGCGATTTGCCGACCAGTGGCTCAGCCGCCAAAAAGAGCGCTGACTCTACCTCCACCAAAACGGCCAAAAAGCCTAAAAAGGATGAACGAGGCGCGCTGGTTAATCGCATGGGCGTTGACCCATGGCATGACTGGGCTGCACATTACGAAGTGCTGCCGGGTAAGGAAAAGGTTGTTTCGGAACTCAAACAGTTGGCGGAAAAAGCCGACCACATTTATCTCGCAACTGACCTTGACCGCGAAGGGGAAGCCATTGCATGGCACCTGCGGGAAGTTATCGGTGGAGATGAATCACGCTATAGCCGCGTGGTGTTTAACGAAATTACAAAAAATGCGATTCGTCAGGCTTTTGAAAAGCCTGGTGAACTGAATATTGACCGTGTTAACGCCCAACAGGCGCGCCGTTTTATGGACCGCGTGGTGGGTTACATGGTCTCTCCGCTTTTGTGGAAGAAGATCGCCCGTGGATTATCCGCCGGTCGTGTTCAATCCGTCGCGGTGCGTCTGGTCGTTGAACGTGAGCGTGAAATTAAAGCGTTCGTTCCGGAAGAGTTCTGGGAAGTGGACGCGACCACGACCACGCCTAGTGGCGATACGCTGGCGTTGCAGGTCACCCATAAAGCCGATAAACCGTTCCGTCCGGTAAACCGTGATGAAACGATGGCGGCGGTTAGCCTGCTTGAAAAAGCGGGTTACAGCGTCCTAGAACGTGAAGACAAGCCGACCAGCAGCAAACCGGGTGCACCATTTATTACCTCCACTCTGCAGCAGGCGGCCAGTACGCGTCTGGGCTTCGGGGTGAAGAAAACCATGATGATGGCACAGCGTCTGTACGAAGCGGGTTACATCACCTATATGCGTACCGACTCTACTAACCTGAGTCAGGATGCGGTCAGCATGGTTCGCGACTACATTGGCGACAATTTCGGTAAAAAATATCTGCCGGAAAACGCCAATCAGTACACCAGCAAAGAGAACTCGCAGGAAGCGCACGAAGCGATTCGTCCTTCTGACGTGAACGTTGTTGCTGAAACGCTCAAAGACATGGAAGCCGATGCGCAGAAACTGTATCAGCTGATCTGGCGCCAGTTTGTCGCCTGTCAGATGACGCCTGCACAATATGATTCCACTACGCTTACCGTGAAAGCGGGTGAATTCAAACTCAAAGCGCGTGGGCGTACCCTGCGCTTTGACGGTTGGACGAAAGTGATGCCTGCGCTGCGTAAAGGCGATGAAGACCGTGTGCTGCCAGTCGTTCAACAGGGCGATAGTTTGACCCTGGTTGAATTGATGCCAGCACAGCACTTCACCAAGCCGCCAGCGCGCTTTAGCGAAGCCTCTTTGGTTAAAGAGCTGGAAAAACGCGGAATCGGTCGTCCTTCGACCTATGCGTCAATCATCTCGACCATTCAAGACCGTGGCTATGTGCGCACTGAAAACCGCCGTTTCTACGCGGAAAAAATGGGTGAAATTGTCACCGATCGTCTGGAAGCGAACTTCCGCGAGTTGATGAACTACGATTTCACCGCGCAGATGGAAGACCATCTCGACCGCGTGGCTAACCACGAGGCTGAATGGAAGCAGGTTCTGGACCTGTTCTTTGGTGATTTCACCAAGCAGCTAGAAACTGCGGAGAAACCGCCGGAAGAGGGCGGCATGCAGCCGAACGAGATGGTGCTGACCAGCATCGACTGTCCGACCTGCGGCCGCAAAATGGGTATTCGTACCGCCAGTACCGGCGTGTTCCTCGGCTGCTCCGGTTATGCACTGTCGCCAAAAGAACGCTGCAAAACCACCATTAACCTGGTGCCGGAAAACGAAGTTCTGAATGTGCTGGAAGGTGACGACGCGGAAACCAACGCGCTGCGTGCCAAACGTCGCTGCCAGAAATGCGGCACGGCGATGGACAGCTATCTTATCGATCCGAAGCGTAAACTGCATGTCTGTGGTAATAACCCGACCTGCGATGGCTACGAAATCGAAGAGGGCGAATTCCGCATTAAGGGCTATGACGGCCCGATTGTTGAGTGTGAAAAATGTGGCTCCGAAATGCACCTGAGAATGGGACGTTTTGGCAAGTACATGGCTTGTACCAACGACGAATGTAAAAACACGCGTAAGATTCTGCGTAGCGGTGAAGTTGCGCCGCCGAAAGAAGATCCGGTGCCATTACCGGAGTTGCCTTGCGAGAAGTCAGACGCTTATTTCGTGCTGCGTGATGGTGCCGCTGGGGTCTTCCTTGCTGCTAACACCTTCCCGAAATCGCGTGAAACGCGTGCGCCGCTGGTGGAAGAGCTGTTCCGCTTCCGCGACCGTCTGCCGGAGAAACTGCGTTACTTGGCCGATGCGCCACAGCAGGACCCTGCGGGCAACAAGACGATGATTCGCTTTAGCCGTAAAACCAAACAGCAGTATGCTTCCTCTGAGAAAGATGGGAAAGCAACAGGCTGGTCAGCGTTCTTCGTTGACGGTAAATGGGTTGAAGCCAAAAAGTAAAGTTGGCAGCATAACGTTGACAAAGGGCCGCATTGCGGCCCTTTTTTATAACCTCATTATTATTTTTTGTTTCCATCTATACACACTTGCTATTAATGATATAGTGGTTATAGAAAATGCATTTCTTATGCATAAATCGTCTTTATAACCCTTCCCCGAGTGCAGATTGGATACAAGCGCATGAAATTACAGCAGCTTCGCTATATCGTTGAGGTGGTTAACCATAACCTCAATGTTTCCTCAACCGCTGAAGGGTTATACACCTCGCAGCCCGGCATCAGTAAGCAGGTCAGGATGCTGGAGGATGAGCTGGGTATCCAGATTTTTGCCCGTAGCGGTAAACACCTGACGCAGGTGACGCCAGCAGGCCAAGAAATCATTCGTATTGCCCGCGAGGTGCTATCAAAAGTCGACGCCATTAAGTCGGTGGCTGGCGAACACACATGGCCGGATAAAGGCTCCCTGTACGTGGCGACAACCCACACTCAGGCACGCTACGCGCTGCCGGGTGTCATCAAGGGGTTTATAGAACGCTATCCGCGCGTCTCTTTGCATATGCATCAGGGCTCGCCTACGCAAATTGCGGAAGCGGTATCGAAGGGGAACGCCGACTTTGCCATTGCCACGGAAGCGCTGCATCTGTATGACGACCTGGTGATGCTGCCGTGCTACCACTGGAACCGCTCTATCGTGGTGACGCCGGAGCATCCGCTAGCATCAAAAACCTCGGTGACGATTGAGGAACTGGCGCAGTACCCGCTGGTCACTTATACCTTTGGTTTCACCGGCCGCTCAGAACTCGATACCGCGTTTAATCGCGCAGGCCTCACTCCGCGCATTGTCTTTACCGCGACTGATGCAGACGTGATTAAAACCTACGTGCGTTTGGGGCTAGGGGTCGGGGTTATTGCCAGCATGGCGGTCGATCCGGTATCCGATCCGGATCTGGTGAAGCTGGATGCGGAAGGTATCTTCAGCCACAGCACCACCAAAATTGGTTTCCGCCGCAGCACCTTCCTGCGCAGTTACATGTATGATTTCATTCAGCGTTTTGCCCCACATTTAACCCGCGATGTGGTTGATACGGCAGTAGCACTGCGTTCCAACGAAGACATTGAAGCGATGTTTAACGATATTAAGCTGCCAGAAAAATAATCCTAGCGCATATCCGCCTCTGACAACGGAGGCGGAAAATCTGTTATTTCCTGCCGTATCTCCCGCCATTAATCCCTTCATTTGTACGGAATTATTGATTAAGAATTGTTTCTATTGGCAACATTGCCGCAAAAGTAGAAATAAATTTAACGTTAGGCAAACTTATCTGCTCAAATATCTATTTGGCGTCAAAAGAATAAATAAATCTCTTCACAGGATTCGTAAAATCACTGGATTTTTGCTTAAAATTTACTTAGGATTTATCTCAGTGATGATAAGTTGTAACAATTAATTGGTGTGAAAATGATAAGTAATATCGATTGTGAGAGAGGCGTCATGGCAGTAGAAAATAAAGGCTCTGGCGTGAAACGCAAAGCATGGTTGAGTGTTTTCCTGGGTTCCGCGCTGTTTTGGGTCGCTATTGCCTTCTTGGTCTGGAAATTCTGGGGCTGAGTATGCTGACGTCCGAACGTGTCAAACCTGTGAAACCGCATGCCCCTGCGGCAAAGAAACCGCCCGCCGAAAAAAATAATAAAGTCGATGTTCCTGATGAGTGGAAATTGACGCCTGAACAAAAGGATTTTATTGATTTGTTCAATCAAAATGAGAATAAAAAGCAATAAGCTCAGGGTTATTATTCGCCTTTCATCTCCCGTACCTCTACGTAATAATTCCTTTCTCTGCTACTAATTCCATACGGTTGCTAGTTCTATTAACCCGTTGATCGTATTTATCAATCTGAGCCTTTTCCCGGTGATATCCGCTGGGTGTGTTATCTTTTATATATCCCCTAAGGAGAGTCGCACTACCCGCTATTTAAGGAGGAGCTATGTCGTTAACACTACGAGAGACCTGCAAGGATACGCTCCAGGTCGATAATAAAACTTACCATTACTACAGTCTGGCGCTGGCCGCCAATACCTTGGGAAATCTCTCCCGCCTGCCTAAATCCCTTAAAGTTCTGCTCGAAAACCTGCTTCGCTGGCAGGATGGCGATTCGGTCACCGCCGACGACATTCAGGCATTAGCCGGCTGGTTGAAAAGCGCCCACGCTGACCGGGAAATAGCCTATCGTCCGGCCCGTGTCCTGATGCAGGATTTCACCGGCGTACCGGCAGTGGTCGATCTTGCCGCCATGCGTGAGGCGGTGAAGCGTTTGGGGGGCGATACCCGAAAGGTTAACCCGCTCTCGCCGGTCGATCTGGTGATTGACCACTCGGTGACCGTAGACCGCTTTGGCGATGATGACGCCTTTGACGAAAACGTCCGTCTGGAGATGTCGCGTAACCATGAACGCTATACCTTCTTACGCTGGGGCCAGCAGGCGTTTAGCCAGTTCCGCGTGGTGCCGCCGGGCACCGGGATTTGTCATCAGGTTAACTTGGAATATCTCGGTAAAGCGGTCTGGAGCGAACAACAGGGCGATGAGTGGGTTGCCTATCCTGACACGCTGGTCGGTACCGACTCGCATACCACCATGATTAACGGCCTCGGCGTATTGGGTTGGGGCGTAGGCGGGATTGAGGCTGAGGCGGCAATGTTAGGCCAGCCCGTTTCAATGCTGATTCCGGATGTGGTCGGTTTCAAACTGACCGGCAAACTCCGCGAAGGGATCACCGCTACCGACCTAGTGCTGACGGTCACACAGATGCTACGCAAGCTGGGCGTGGTGGGCAAATTTGTTGAATTTTACGGTGATGGTCTGGATTCATTACCGTTAGCCGATAGGGCAACCATCGCCAATATGGCGCCGGAATATGGCGCAACCTGTGGCTTCTTCCCGCTTGATGATGTCACGCTTTCCTACATGCGCCTTAGCGGACGCAGTGATGAACAAGTTGCCTTGGTGGAGGCCTACGCGAAAGCGCAGGGGATGTGGCGCAATCTAGGGGATGAACCAGTATTCACCGATAGCTTAGCCTTGGATATGGCCGATGTTGAGGCCAGCCTTGCTGGCCCGAAACGGCCACAGGATCGCGTGGCGCTTGGCAACGTGCCGCAGGCATTTAATGCCGCCACCGAGCTTGAGGTCAATGTTGCTGATGCAGTTAAACCGTCGGTCGATTTTACGCTAAACGGCCAGACCCATGCGCTGCCTGAAGGGGCCGTGGTGATTGCCGCCATCACGTCATGTACCAATACCTCGAATCCTAACGTGCTGATGGCCGCCGGGCTGCTGGCCAAAAATGCTGTGAAGCGCGGCCTGCTGCCAAAACCGTGGGTCAAGGCGTCACTGGCCCCAGGTTCTAAGGTGGTATCCGACTATCTGGCACATGCTGGACTCACGCCGTACCTTGATAATCTCGGCTTTAACCTTGTGGGATATGGTTGCACAACCTGTATCGGTAACTCCGGTCCGCTGCTCGAACCGATTGAAGCTGCCATCAAACAAGGTGATCTGACGGTCGGGGCGGTGCTTTCCGGCAACCGTAACTTTGAGGGCCGTATTCATCCGCTGGTGAAAACTAACTGGCTGGCTTCACCGCCGCTGGTGGTTGCGTATGCGTTGGCGGGCAATATGAAGCTCAACCTAATCCACGAACCGTTGGGTGTCGACGCTCAAGGTGCGCCGGTTTTCCTGAAAGATATCTGGCCGAGCAGCGAAGAGATCGCGCAAGCGGTACAGCAGGTTTCTACGGAAATGTTCCATAAGGAATATGCCGAAGTGTTTGCCGGTACACCGGAGTGGAAGTCGATTAGCGTACCGGCTTCGGATACCTATGGCTGGCAGGAGGATTCGACCTATATTCGTCTGTCGCCGTTCTTTGACGAAATGGGCGTCACCCCCGATCCGGTGCAGGATATTCACGGCGCTAGGGTGCTGGCGATGCTGGGCGATTCGGTCACTACCGACCATATCTCACCGGCGGGCAGTATCAAAGCGGATAGCCCCGCCGGACGTTACCTTCAGGAAAACGGTGTTGCCAACCGTGACTTCAACTCCTACGGTTCTCGTCGCGGTAACCACTTGGTGATGATGCGCGGGACGTTTGCCAACATTCGTATTCGTAACGAAATGGTCCCCGGCGTAGAGGGGGGAATGACGCGTCTGTTGCCGGGAAATGACGTGATGTCGATTTATGACGCGGCTATGCGGTATCAGGAGCAGGGGACGCCGCTGGCGGTGATTGCCGGTAAGGAATACGGTTCTGGTTCCAGCCGCGACTGGGCAGCGAAAGGACCGCGTTTACTCGGTGTACGGGTGGTTATCGCCGAATCCTTTGAACGTATCCACCGCTCGAACCTGATTGGTATGGGGATTTTGCCGCTGGAGTTTGCGCCGGGTGAAACGCGCAAAACGCTGAATCTCACCGGGGAGGAACGGATAGATATTACGGGACTTAATCAATTGCAGCCGGGAGCGACAATTTCGGTATTACTGACGCGTCCGGATGGTCAGCAGCAGACGCTGGCCTGTCGTTGCCGCATTGATACTGCGACAGAGCTTACCTACTACCAAAACGACGGCATACTGCACTACGTCATTCGAAATATGCTGGCTTAAAAACAATGGGGCCGATAGATAATCGGCCCCAAAATCAACGGTTATTGCTTGAGCAGATGCCCCATCTTTTCCGCTTTGGTATCAAGATAGTGGGCATTTTTGGGATTACGCCCCACGATCAAAGGCACGCGTTCAACAATGTTGATCCCCGCTTCGCTGAGGATTTCGACCTTTTTCGGGTTGTTGGTCAGCAGACGCACGGCGTCCACGCCCAGCAGCTTGAACATATCAGCACACAGGGTGAAGTCACGTTCGTCGGCGGCAAAGCCCAGTTGGTGGTTGGCTTCGACGGTATCGTAGCCCTGATCCTGCAGCGCATAGGCGCGAATTTTATTCAGCAGGCCGATATTACGACCTTCCTGACGGTGGTACAGCAGGATACCGCGGCCTTCTTCCGCAATGTGCGACAGCGCAGCTTCAAGTTGGAAACCACAATCACAGCGCAGACTAAACAGCGCATCGCCGGTCAGACACTCAGAATGAACCCGCGACAGCACGGGTGTTTGCCCAGTAATATCACCAAAAACCAGCGCTACGTGATCGTGCCCGGTTGCCAGTTCTTCAAAACCCACCATCAGGAAATCGCCCCAAGGGGTTGGCAGTTTGGCTTCTGCCACACGTTTAAGCTGCATGTGATTCTCCAGATTATCTCAGCGCCAGCGACGCCTTCTCTTTTGCCTTATTTTGCCACAACGTGCTTTACTTCACCTAATGGTGCGCGGGCAACCGCCGTTAAAGCGCACAATTTTGACATGTTATTTTTCGCTAACGTTGTGACATTGATGGAAAAAGGAACAGAAATGCGCGCTATTGCCGGACGCACGACACTCGCCGCCGCCATACTATTACTTATGCCGTTTGCCGTCTGGTTGACCGGATGGCAGTGGCTTCCCGCACCGAGCGGATGGGGCCTGCATACGCTATACGCAATTACCGAAACCGTAACGCAACCGTGGGGAATCATCACCCATCTGGTGCTATGTGCTGTGGTTTTATGGCGACTCAAGCCAAATATTCGTGGAACAGTGATTTTGATTACCATTCTCAGTGCTACGGTGCTGTTGGGACAAGGGGCGAAATCGCTGGTTAAGGAACGGGTGCAGGAACCGAGGCCGTTTGTACTGTGGCTTGAAAAAACACAGCAAATTCCGGTAGCGCAGTTCTACACTTTAAAGCGTAAAGAGCGCAGTGCGCTGGTGAAAGAACAGTTGGCGCAACAAAATGAAATCCCGGGTTTTTTACGTCATCATTGGCAAAAGGAAACCGGATATGCCTTCCCATCGGGCCACACAATGTTTGCTGCCACGTGGGCATTGCTGCTGGTGGGATTGCTATGGTCACGACGCCATGCGCTGGGACTGGCGTTGGCAATGGCATGGGCAATCGGTGTGATGGCAAGCCGTCTGCTGTTAGGCATGCACTGGCCGTTGGATTTAATGGTGGCAACGGTCATGTCATGGCTATTGGCGACGCTGGCGTGCTGGTTGGCCCAACGTTTCGCCGGATTGCCGGAAAAAGAGACATATAATTGAGGGCGCGACGGCGGGAAAAGAGGAAAGGGTTGATTTTCATCGCAGTTACCCTCAGATCCTTGTCCTACGGCACGGTTTTCCATTTCGTCGTCGCGGTGAAGATGTTATTTTATAAGGCTGGGTGCTGTGTATACACTGCAGAAGCCGCATAACGGGAAGTAATGTGAAATACCTACTCATTTTCTTATTAGTGTTAGCGATCTTCGTCATCTCCGTGACGCTGGGGGCGCAAAACGATCAGCTTGTGACCTTCAACTATTTGCTGGCGCAGGGTGAATTTCGAATTTCGACCTTGCTGGCGGTGCTGTTTGCCGTGGGGTTTGCTATTGGCTGGTTGGTCTGTGGCCTGTTCTGGTTACGCGTGCGCGTCTCACTGATGCGGGCCGAACGTAAGATTAAAAGACTGGAGCAGCAGATTGCGCCAGATACGGTCACACCGGAAACCCCGGCGACCCCGATGGCGAAGGAATAATTAGCTATGCTGGAGTTGTTGTTTCTGCTTTTACCCGTCGCCGCCGCGTATGGTTGGTATATGGGGCGCAGAAGTGCACAACAGTCCAAACAGGACGAAGCGAACCGCCTGTCGCGTGACTACGTGGCAGGGGTTAACTTTCTTTTAAGCAACCAGCAGGATAAAGCGGTTGACCTGTTCCTCGATATGCTCAAAGAGGACACCGGCACCGTCGAAGCGCACCTGACACTGGGCAACCTGTTCCGCTCTCGCGGCGAGGTTGACCGTGCTATCCGCATCCACCAAACCCTGATGGAAAGCGCCTCTCTGACCTATGACCAGCGCCTGCTGGCAGTCCAACAGCTTGGCCGCGATTACATGGCGGCAGGGATGTACGATCGCGCCGAGGACATGTTCAATCAGTTGGTTGATGAAACCGACTTCCGCATAAGCGCTTTGCAGCAGCTGCTGCAAATCTATCAGTCGACCAGCGATTGGCAAAAAGCGATTGATACCGCTGAACGTTTGGTCAAGCTTGGCAAAGACAAACACCGCGGCGAAATTGCCCATTTCTGGTGCGAGCTGGCGCTGCAACAGATGGGCAATGACGAACTGGACAAAGCCATTTCGTTGCTCAAGCGTGGCGCATCGGCCGATCCGTCAAGCGCGCGTGTTTCCATCATGATGGGGCGTGCGTGGATAGCGAAGGGCGATTACACCAAAGCGATGGATAGCCTGCTGCGAGTCATCGAACAGGATAAAGAGCTGGTCAGTGAAACCCTGGAGATGCTGCAAACCTGCTATCACCAATTGGGTAAAAACAGCGAGTGGGAACATTTCTTACAGCGTTGCGTGGAAGAAAATACCGGAGCGACTGCTGAACTGATGCTGGCTCAGGTGGTTGAGCAGGGTAAAGGCAGTGAAGTGGCTCAGACCTATGTTACACGTCAGCTGCAGCGTCACCCGACGATGCGTGTCTTCCATAAATTGATGGATTACCACCTCAACGAGGCGGAAGAAGGGCGCGCCAAAGAGAGTTTAATGGTGCTGCGTGACATGGTTGGTGAACAGGTACGCAGTAAACCCCGCTATCGTTGTCAGAAGTGTGGTTTTACCGCCTACACGCTGTATTGGCACTGCCCGTCCTGTCGGGCATGGTCGACGATTAAACCTATTCGTGGGCTAGACGGCCAGTAACGTCAAAAAAAGCCTGCTTTGAGACAAGATACTCTAATTTCCCCCCCAGCGCGGGACGCCGGCATTGTGCGTGCTGGGTCGTGCAGGTAGAATGCTGCCCGTTTACCTTTTCCGCACCCCGCGTGCCCATCAATAAGAAGGTCCAGTCATGTCCGTTGCTTCATCTTCTTCCCGTGTCGTTACATCCTCTCCTGTTGTTGTTGCTCTCGACTATGATAATCGCGATAAGGCGCTGGCCTTTGTTGACCGTATCGATCCACGCGACTGCCGCCTGAAAGTTGGCAAAGAGATGTTTACGCTGTTCGGCCCACAGCTGGTGCGTGATTTACAGCAGCGCGGTTTTGATATCTTCCTGGATCTGAAATTCCACGATATCCCAAATACCACGGCGCATGCGGTAGCAGCGGCGGCGGATCTCGGGGTTTGGATGGTCAACGTCCACGCTTCCGGCGGAGCAAGAATGATGACCGCTGCGCGTGAAGCGCTGGCACCTTTTGGCAAAGATGCGCCGTTACTGATTGCGGTGACGGTGTTGACCAGCATGGAATCCAGCGACTTGCTGGATTTAGGCATTGCGCTATCACCGGCTGACTATGCGGCGAAACTGGCTATGCTTACGAAAAACTGCGGTTTGGATGGCGTCGTATGCTCGGCTCAGGAAGCGGTGCGCTTCAAGCAGGAATTAGGTCAGGCGTTTAAACTGATTACTCCGGGGATCCGTCCTGCGGGCAGCGATGCGGGCGATCAGCGTCGCATTATGACCCCAGAGCAGGCGAAAACGTCGGGCGTTGACTACATGGTTATCGGACGCCCGGTGACGCAGTCCGCCGATCCCGCGCAGACCCTGCGTGACATTAACGCATCGTTGAACTTGGGGGCGTAATGAACGACAGCAATAGCCGTTTGGTTTACTCAACCGAAAGCGGGCGTATTGATGAGCCCAAAGCGGTAACTGCAGGTCCAAAAGGTGACGGCGTGGTGCGAATTTCGCGCCAGACCAGCGGGCGTAAAGGGAAGGGCGTGTGTCTGATCACCGGTATCGATCTTGACGATGATGCGCTGGTAAAGCTGGCGGCTGAGCTGAAAAAGAAATGCGGCTGCGGCGGTGCACTGAAGGACGGTGTGATTGAGATCCAGGGCGATAAGCGCGACCTGTTAAAAACACTGCTCGAAGCCAAAGGGATGAAGGTGAAGCTGGCCGGCGGTTAAGGCGCGCATTGCCGGATGGCGGCGTAAACGCCTTATCCGGCCTACGTGTCCGAGCGCGAGTAGGCCTGATAAGCGCAGCGCCATCAGGCACATCTACCGAACCGACAAATAAAAAGGGCCCCGATTTTCCTCGGAGCCCTGATAATTTCTGTGCGGATTATTTGCCGACCTGGTGGCCGATAATCCCACCTACCGCCGCGCCACCCAGCGTACCGAGCGCGCTACCGTCAGTTAGTACGGCACCACCGATAGCGCCTGCACCAGCACCCAGCGCGGTGTTACGGTCACGTTTGGACCAATTCGAACATGCGCTCAGCGACATGACCAGCGTTACGGCCAACACAGCAGCAGTCATTTTTTTGTTAATTGAAATCATTTTATTTCTCCTGAATATTCTATTCACGGAAGAAGCCCTTTTATTATAGCAACTGCCAAAATTACTCAGAGCATTGACCGTGAAACTTGTTGCGCAGGTTGTAAACGGATTGCTGAAAGTTACGCAAGTGATAGTTACTTCCTGTTATATCGCTAACATTAATTTTACGGTTTTGTGATGTAGCTGACAGGTAAAAACTCTTAATTGCGGGGTCGGAAAAGTCTCATAGCGAGGCGGGTTATTGGCGGGATTGAGGCAAGAAAACCCGATGCTGGCGAGCATCGGGTGGCAAGCGTTACGGGCGTTTGACGATATTCACGGTCAGGCCGGACTGCTCAAGCTGTAGCTGTTTTTCCGTGGACAGATGGTCATCGGTAATGACGCGATTAAACTGGTTCATTGGCCCCAGTGGGTAAGGATGAATCGCCCCAAATTTCGAACTGTCGGTGAGAACAATCGCTTCACTGCCTTTTTCCAGCACCGCGTTGACGATATCCGCACGCATCATGTCGCGCCCGGTAAAGCCCGTCTCAGGCTGCCAGCCGTCGATGCCGATAAATGCTTTGCTGAAATGCACCTGCTGAATATATTGGCGGGTAAGGGGACCCACCATACTTTCGCTTTTTTTCTGATAAATACCACCAAGCAGGATCACTTCCCCCGGCGTCTCTTTTAGCAGATGGGCGATATAGCTGCTGACGGTAATAATCGTAATATTCGGCTGGGTAGCCAGCTCGCGTGCTAGCAGGGCATTGCTACTGCCGTTTTCGATAAATACCGTTTCACCCGGCCGCACCAGCGATGCGGCAAATACTGCCAGTTCACGCTTAAGGGAAAAATTATTCATCATACGGGTTTCAACGTCTTCGCTATCGAGCGGGACGGCGAAACCGTGGGTGCGGCGCAGATAGCTCTGCTTTTCCAGCAGGTTCAGATCCTGACGGATGGTCACCTCTGAAACACCGGTCATTTTCGCCAAGTCGGTGACGCTCATCCGGCCCTTATCGATGACCAGCTGTAAAATGGTTTGCTGTCGGGAATTCATAATCAATGCATCAATGTCTCTGTGCGATAGCGATGGTTATCAAGTTCATCGTCGGTCGCAGGGCGAATGGTGTCAGATTTCCCACGGGGATTTTGGCTGACCTGATCGGTTGTCGCGTTCGTCTGCAGCGTGCGCCAATAATTCTGCTTTTAATATTTCCAGATTATTGATAGCAGAATGGGTATCGCCGCCAACCAGAATATCAAGTACGGTATCAATTCGTTGGGCTAGCTGACGCGCATCGAGCTCAGTCATAGTGGGATCCTGTTGATAAATTCGATTGAAATCAATGATGCAAAATTTACCGCCAAAAGAGAAGTGAAAAAATAGCTTACCTTATAACCCGTAGCGCGCCTTGAGCCACTTCTCCAGTTCGGCGGCAGGCATGGGACGGGCGAAAAGGTACCCTTGTCGCTCGTCGACGCCATTTTGGGTTAAAAAGATATCATCGTCAGGGTTCTCAACCCCTTCGGCAATAATGCGCAAATTGAGCGCTCTGGCAACGGCAATGATCGCCAGCACCAGCGACTGTGAAACGGATTGACAGTGAACATGCTGGACAAAACTGTGGTCAAGCTTCAGCGTATCGATAGGAAAACGGGCCAGTTGGGACAACGACGAATAGCCGGTGCCGAAATCATCGAGATGAATTTGCGCCCCCAGTGAATGAAACTGCCCAATCACCTCCAGCGCCTGTTCGGCGTTATTGATTAGGCAGGTTTCTGTCAGCTCAATGTCGATGGGGCACTGGTCAAAATTTTGCGCTTTCAGCGCCTGCTTAAGATCGCTAAAAATCGACTGGTCGACCAGTTGTCGTGCAGAAACATTGACCGCAACCCGCAGATTAATTCCCTTATCGCGCCACAGCGCGACTTGGCGGATGGCATCCAGCATCACCCAGCGCCCCAGCGGCACAATCAGGCCGGACTCTTCAGCATAGGAGATAAAGTCCATCGGTGGAATTAATCCGCGCTCCGGTGAATTCCAGCGTACCAGCGCTTCCAGACTGTAGACCTGACCATCCAGCGCTACCTTGGGCTGATAGTGAATGAGCAGTTGATCGCTTTGCAGCGCTTTGCGTAAATTGGTATCAAGCCATAAATACTCAAAGACGCGCTGATTCATTTCGGGTGAAAAGACGCTAAAACGACCACGTCCATTCTCCTTTGCGGTGTACATAGCGGTATCGGCATTGCGAATTAAGCTCTCGCGATCCAGCCCGTGCTGTGGGGCGATGGAGATCCCCAGAGAACAGCAGGTGTAGACCTCAATTAAGCCAATACGTAATGGATCGCGTAGACGAGTGAGCACCCGTGAAGCCATCGCCTCCAGCGCGCTCTGCGAGGTGTCGGTCGCCAGCACGATAAACTCGTCGCCGCCAAGCCTTGCTAGCGTCTGACGCTCCTCAAGGCAGCTTAAAATCGACAGCGCAACCGACTGTAGCAGTTGATCGCCGAAAACGTGGCCGTAAGCGTCATTGACCTTTTTAAAGTTATCCAAATCGAAGTAAACCAGCCCAATTTGTTCTTCAGGGCCGCGCTTATCAAGCGCCTCGCCGATAAGCTCGTTTATCGCGTGACGGTTCGGCAAGCCGGTGATGGTATCGGTGTTCGCCAGCACGCGCAGGCGTTCCTGGGCGCGGCGCTCTTCGGTAATGTCAGTTCCTGAACAAATAAGGAAGATCTCGTTTTTGCCGCTGCCGCTGTGCACAAAGCGGTTACGAAACAAAAACAGTCGCGGCCCCTTGCGCGTTTTTATCCAACGCTCCACTTCATAGGGACCGCAATGGCTAAAAAACTGGTTAACGTTCTCCCTAGCTGCGGCAGCTTCGGCTTCCGTCATAAACAGTTCGAATGCGGTTTTGCCGATGACGTCTTGTTCTTTAAGACCGGAGTACTCTTCACATAGCCGGTTGAAACGCTGGATCTTGCCGTCGCGGTCGAGGATAACAATCACCGCATTAGCCTCTGAGACCACCTGCTCGGCGAACAGCAATCCCTGCAATAGGTCGCGGGCGACGGAAGAGGTATCAAACCAGGAAGAGGCCGTTCCGGCCCATTCGGTACCGCTGACCTTACGGCCAATCAGATGCACGGGGACGTCGTAGCCATTGAGCTGGATATTTACTGCGACGCTTGAAGTGGTGACGGTCATGGCCTGAATTCGTCGGGTATGTTCTTCACTCAACGAGACGGTCAACTCAGCGCTGGAGCCGGGATCGATGCTGAGGTGTAGGGTGGGATTATCGCGTGCCAGTCGCCAATAGAGGCTGGTATCACCAGAATTGGGGTCGAGAAGATTCTGTGCCAAAGACTTAGTCATTTTTTCTCCTATCTACACCCACGTTCAAGTGCGCCCGGATACCCATGCCCAAGTATTCAGTGTGAACGTTTTTTGGAATTTCGCAGGGAAAAAAGCGAGTAGATGTGCTGGAGGTAAAAAAACGGCCCCCTGAGGAGCCGTTTAATGCAGATTAAGCCGCCGGTCTGGCGATAACGCTGCGAGTCTCCATACGGACTTCCGCGATGGTGACATCAATAACGTCGGTGACTTTATAGGCCACTTCGCCTTTGATCTGAACGGTACCGCTTTCCTGGCTGCAGACCATTTCGTCACGTACCGCATGCAGGAACGGTGCTGGGATAAAGGCGACTGCACCGTTATCAACCAGACGTACGCGCATACCGCCGCGGCTGACGTCGATAATTTCAGCCGCAAAGCGCGTCTCGGTGCCAGCCTGCGGATTGAGGTAACGAGCGTACAGCCAGTCAGCCACATCGCGTTCGGCCATGCGGTTCAGGCGACGGCGTTCAGCCATCTGCACGGTAATCTCATCCTGTGGACGTGCGATGGTTTCACCTTTAATAATCGCTTTCAGCAGACGATGGTTAACCATGTCGCCGTATTTACGAATTGGTGAAGTCCAGGTGGCGTAGGCGTCGAGACCTAAACCGAAGTGCGGGCCAGGTTCGATGCTGATTTCGGCAAACGACTGGAAGCGACGAATACGGCTATCGAGGAAGCCCGTTGGCTGAGCATCCAGCTCGCGACGCAGTTTGCAGAAACCTTCCAGGCTCAATACCTCAACCGGATCAACGTGGACGTCGTGGGTTTTCAGCAGTGCGGCCAGCGCTTCGGTATTATCAGGAGCAAAGCCCGTGTGGACGTTATAGATACCAAAACCAAGCTTCTCGCGCAGCACGCGGGCCGCGCAGATGTTAGCGGCAATCATCGACTCTTCGACAATGCGATTAGCAATGCGGCGAGGCTCAGCAACGATATCCAGCACTTCGCCCTTTTCACCCAACACGAAACGATAGTCAGGGCGATCTTTAAACACCAGCGCGTGGGTTTTACGCCATTCGCTGCGAGCCTGGCAAACGCGGGAGAGCAGGGTTATCTGGCGTGCAATGGCGTCATTTTGTGGCTGCCAACTGCCGCTGTTTTCCAGCCAGCCGGAAACGTCGTCATAGGCGAGCTTGGCTTTTGACTCGATGTTGGCGGCAAAGAATTCGATATTGTCTTCGATGGTGCCATCGGCGGCGAGCGTCATGCGGCAGGCGAGAACGGGACGCACGACGTTTGCGCGCAAAGAGCAAAGGTCATCAGACAGCTCACGCGGCAGCATAGGAATATTGAAGCCTGGCAGGTAGTTGGTGAAGGCACGGATTTTCGCCGCGTCATCAAGTTTGCTGCCTTCAGCAATCCAAGCGGTTGGGTCGGCGATAGCGACGGTCAGCAGCAGCTTGCCATCAGAGCCTTCTTCAACGTACAGCGCATCGTCCATATCTTCGGTGCTGGCGCTATCGATGGTAACGAAGTCCAGCGCCGTCAGGTCGCGGCGTTCAAGCCCTTCGTCCAGCATCTCGGTGGCGACGCCGTCTGGTGCTTCTTTTTCTAGATTATGACGGGCGAGAGTTACCCACCACGGCACAAAGTGGTCATCGCCATAGGTGATGAACTTGGTCAGTTCGGCGTAGAAAGTGCGGTCGCCCTTCAGCGGATGACGGCGCATTTGTGCAACGGCCCAGTCACCCTCTTTGAAATCATGATCCACATCGCGATCGGCTCGGCAAGGTATGGCATCTTTTAACAGCGGGTGATCGGGTACGATCGACAGGCGGTCATCTTTACGATGAACTTTACCCACAAAGCGGGTCAGGAACGGTTCAACCAGTTCTTCTGGTTCGGCGCTCTCTTTACCTTTATCAGCGTGAATGACGGCAATAATGCGGTCGCCGTGCATCACTTTTTTCATCTGCGGCGGTGAAATAAAGTAGCTTTTTTGCGCGTCAACCTCGAGGAAACCGAAACCTTTGTCCGTGGCTTTTACGACCCCTTCCGCGCGCGGCGTCTGGGAATGAAGTTGCTGTTTTAGCTGCGCAAGCAGCGGGTTATCCTGAAGCATAATGTTCTATTTTCGTGGCCAAAAGAGCGGCTGACATTTTTACGCGAATCGATGGGTCGCAGCAAGCGGTGTTTCACCCTTTTACGTAAGTTGTTGCTCGCAGCCAAGCGCAATGCGCAGCCGGTTCATCCAGCCTGTTAAGGCGCTCCAGGCAAGCAGCGTAATCGCATCCGGAATAGAGAGACCTTGTTCAAAGAGTGGGTTAAGTTGGGCGGCGCTAAAGCGGTCCGGGGCGCGGGTGAGCAACTGCGTTGCCTGCGCTACGGCTTGCTCGCACGGATAATAGTGACACCATGCTTGGATGGCACGCTCGCCGTTGCGTATCGCCTCAGGCAGGCCGCTGGCGCCTTGCCACTGCGAGCTGTAGTAATGGAAACAGCTTGCGCTGCCGTTAATTCGTGCCGGGATGAGTGACGACAGTGGCAGCAATGGGTGGGCAAACGACAAGGCATCAGTGAGTTCACCCAGACGATTAAGTACGATCTCTTCCTGCGCCAGCACCGGTGCAAGCGCGGCTAACTCTGGTACATGCCGCCAACGGGCCAATGCTTCACCCTGCGGTGTATTGGCCTGATGGACTTCTATGCTAGCCAAATCGGTATGCCACGGCGCACAGTCATCGTGAAACAGTCCCGGATCGGCATCTTCTTGCACCGGCATTCCTGGGATCCAGCGCACCGGAAATCCCATATAAGCCTGAAACAGTGCAATCACCCGCGCCTGAAAGCCGACAAAACCGACGACCTGGTTAATCAAAATAACATCGTGTTGCGTGAGCCCCACCGCATCTAACTGCTGGCGTGCGCGCGGCGTGATAATCGACGGAGAGCTTGCTAACTGGCGGGCATATTGGGTTATCTGCGCGAGACGGTGGTTGCTTTCACGCGAAGAGTCCGGGCCAGGCAGCGGTGCCAAACGCGCCGCATAGTGATTGCACAGACGCTGCACGCCGGAGACTTGTGCCACGGTTAATGCGGTGCTTAAACGGTCGTAAGCGCTAAAAGTACGCAGCCGGTTGGTGGTGACGACGTTAGGAAACAACGTTTCGGCCAGCAGGCGGGCTGCGCTGAGCCACCGCTGGCTGGCGTTAAACAAGGCATCGGGAAGCGCCAGATCGAGTAAAAATCGGTCGTCAACGTGCGCGGCTTCGGGAACCAGCGGCATCACATCGCTGTGTTGAGTCCTCGACTGAGTTTCGTGATACCAGTGGTCTTTGCCGGAAACGTGGCGTGGCTCCATGGGTGTTCCTTGAGATAAAAGTGGCGAGCCAGCCGCTTGGGAATGCTGCTGCCGGATCGTTATGGGTAATTATCCTGGCGCATGCGTGACGAGGGGGAAAATATTGTTCGGTGCTAATTAATAACTGACTGGAATAACAGAGGGGCGATAAGAGGTGAATAGTCATCGGGGAATGTAGGTCTGATAATCGTAGCGCCGTCCGGCAATGCAGAGCACATTGCCGGATGGCGGCGTTGCGTTATCCGGCCTACAGTTCCAGTTCGTTCATAGCGGCAATGTTGAAACCACCGTCGACGTGTACCACTTCCCCGGTGATTCCGGCGGACAGGTTGGAACACAAGAAGGCTGCGGAATTACCCACGTCTTCAATGGTCACGGTGCGACGGATTGGGGTCACTGCTTCGCAATGGGCCAGCATTTTACGGAAATCTTTGATACCGGAAGCCGCCAGAGTACGGATTGGCCCCGCAGAAATGGCGTTAACGCGGACACCTTCAGGGCCCATTGCGTTAGCCATGTAGCGGACGTTCGCTTCCAAAGACGCTTTGGCCAGACCCATCACGTTGTAATTAGGAATAGCACGCTCTGCGCCAAGGTAGGAGAGGGTCAGCAGGGCAGAGTCTGGGTTCAGCATGCTACGGCACGCTTTTGCCATCGCCACGAAGCTGTAGGCGCTGATGTCGTGAGCGATTTTAAAACCTTCGCGGGTGACCGCATTCACGTAGTCGCCGTCTAACTGGTCAGCGGGCGCGAAACCGATGGAGTGAACGAAACCGTCAAATTTCGGCCAGACTTTTGCCAGTTCGGTGAACAGGGAGTCGATGCTCTCATCTTCAGCCACATCGCATGGCAGCACGATGTTGGAGCCGAGAGCCGCGGCAAATTCTTCGACGCGTCCTTTCAGTTTGTCGTTCTGATAAGTGAACGCCAGTTCAGCACCTTCGCGGTGCATCGCCTGCGCGATACCGTAGGCGATGGATAGCTTGCTGGCGACGCCAGTAATCAGAATGCGCTTACCGGAAAGAAAACCCATAGCGATTAATCCTCATCTTCATGGTGATAGCGGCCTATTAGAATCACCGCGATTTTGCTAGCGGTCTTTACGCCAAGCGTCGGCGGTAAGCGCTTCGCCAAAGTGACCGGCAATCAAACGTTTGGTTAAATCATGCAGCGGGGAGGCCAGCACATCAGCGGTACTACCGCGCTCGACGACTTCCCCCTGATGCATCACCAAAACCTGATCGCTGATATGCTTCATCATCCCCAAATGCTGGGTAACGTAGATATAAGAGATACCTTGTTTCTCTTGTAATTCCAGCATCAGGTTAACGAGCTGCGAACGCATCGACATATCCAGTGACGCCAGCGCTTCATCGCAGATAATGACTTTTGGCCGCAGGATCAGCGCGCGCGCCAGCCCCAAACGCTGTTTTTGCCCCGGCGCCAGCATATGCGGATAGTAGCTAACGTGATCCGGCAGCAGGCCCACCAGGCGCAATGTTTCGATGATCTGCTTACGCCGTGCTTCCGGCTCTAGGTCGGTGTTCAGACGCAGAGGGAAATCGAGGATCTGCGAGATACGCTGACGTGGATTCAGCGAGGTGCTTGGGTCTTGGAAAATCATGCGAATGCGCTGGCTGCGGAAGGAATAGTCGCCAAACTCCAGCGGATGATCATCAATCAGCAGTTCGCCGGTGGTCGGCTCAACCATTCCCGCCAGCATTTTTGCCAGCGTCGATTTCCCCGAACCGTTCTCGCCGATAATCGCCAACGTCTGCTTTTCGCGCAGGGTAAAGCTCAGAGGCTTCACCGCCTGCAGCGTTTGGCGATGGAACCAGCCGGTGCGGTAGCGAAAAGTCTTACTCAGATTACGCACTTCAAGCAATGTTTCGACCATGTCACTCTTTCTCCATATTGAGCGGGAAATGACAGGCGAATAGGTGGTTCTTCGCACCCATCAGACGCGGGGTTTCAATACATTTACGCTGGGCGTACGGACAACGCGGTCCCAGACGGCACCCCATCGGCAGCTGTTCCAGCAGCGGGATCGCGCCAGAAAGCGTGTTTAGGCGGCTTTTATGCGGCATCGAACGGCCAAAATCGGGAATGGCCCGAATGAGCGCTTGGGTATACGGATGATGCGGGATAGTGACCAATTCTTCACTCAGCGCGCTTTCCACCGTCTGACCGCAGTACATGACGTTAATTTTATCCGCCCAGTGGGTCAGCATCTGCAGGTCGTGAGAGATAAGCAGAATGGTGGTGTTGTTGTTCTGGTTTAGCCCGGTGAGCAGACGAAAAATCTGCGCCTGCGTCGTTGGCTCCATGGCGTTGGTCGGCTCGTCGGCAATCAGCAAACGCGGCTGGTTCGCCAGCGCGATGGCAATCATCACCTTCTGGCATTCACCTTCTGTCAACTCGTAAGGGAAGCTGCGCATCGCATCTTTATGATCTTTTATTCCCACGCGGTGCAGCAGTTCAATTGCGCGACGTTTCCGCCAGCCCAGACGCTGCCACCAACGGCCTTTATAGGTCCAACTAGGAATGTTTTGCATGAGCTGTTTGCCGACCCGTTCCGACGGGTCAAGACACGACTGCGGTTCTTGGAAAATCATCGACACGTTGTGGCCGACCAGCCGACGGCGTTCGCGGGTGGATAGGCGCAGCAGGTCGATATCATCAAAGCGCATACGGTCGGCGGTAACGCGCCAGTTGTCCTTATTAACGCCGCAAATGGCTTTGGCAATGAGGCTTTTTCCGGAGCCAGACTCACCAACCAGACCACGGATCTCACCTTCAGCCAGCGTCATACTGACGCGATCGACGGCCTTTACCCAGCCTTCGTTGGTTTTAAGCTCAATGGTGAGATTTCGAATATCAAGTAATGGCATTATTCCACCCCCGCAATGATGGCACGGCGGATGCCGTCACCCAGCAGGTTAACCAGCAGCACGCTTATCATAATCGCCGCACCTGGCAGCATGACCGTCCACGGTGCAACGTAAATCAGCTCCAGCGCATCGCCCAGCATCGCGCCCCATTCGGGGGATGGCAACTGCGCGCCGAGATCAAGAAAACCTAGCGCTGCGATGTCGAGGATAGCCATCGACAGGGCGCGGGTTATCTCAGTCACCAGTCCAGCGGCGATATTGGGCAGAATGGCGAACCATAGAATATTCAGCGTCGTTGCACCGTCAAGGCGGGCGGCGATAACGTAATCACGCTCTAGCTCATCGTGCACCATGCTGTAGATGGAGCGCACCATGCGCGGCAGCAGGGCCAGCCAGACGGCAAACATGGCGTGAGACAGATGCGGCCCGGAAAACGCCACCACGATAATTGCCAGCAGCAACGAAGGAATAGACAGCAAGGTATCGAGGATATGGTTGAGTATCGCTGAACGCAGGCCGTGAGTTGACCCGGCAAATGCGCCAAGCAACAGGCCAAACGCAGTCGCGGCCAGCGTCACCACAAAGGCGCCGCCCACCGTGGGGGCCGCGCCGCTCAGCAAACGACTAAGGACATCGCGGCCTAAATCATCCGTACCGAGGAAGAAGGATACCTCACCATAACGTGACCACGATGGCGGTAACAGTTGATAGCCGAGGAACTGCTGATCGATACCGTACGGGGCGAACCAGCCGCCGAACACGCAGACCAAAATAAGGGCGATGCAGCCGTAAAAGCCCACCATTGCCGTGGTATCACCGTAGAATTTGCGCCACACGGTGCGCAGCGCACCGGGCGGACGCTTCTCCAGATAGACGCTATCGTAGGGCATACCATTCCTTATGTTTCAGCGGGTTAGCCATAGCACCCAGAATATCGGAGATCACGTTGATGATGATCACCAATGCGCCAATCACCATCACTCCCGCCGAGATAGCGGCGTAGTCCTGCTGGCGAATGGCGTTAATCATCCAGCGCCCAAGGCCCGGCCAGCTGAAGACCATTTCGGTAATCATTGCCAGCGTCAGCATGGTGGAAAATTGCAGGCCCAAACGCGGGATCACCGGTGGCAGCGCGTTGTGCAACACATGGCGACGCAAAATGGTCAGACGCGAAACCCCACGCGTGGCGGCGGCTTTCACGTAGTTAGTATCATAGATGGCAATGGTGCTGATACGCATGAGGCGCACCACTTCGGTTGTGGGGGCCACCGCCAGCGTCAGCACCGGCAGCACCATATGCCGCAGGGCGCTGGCGATCATCTCCTGTCGCCACGGCGAGTCAGACAGCCAAGCATCAATCAGCGCAAAGCCGGTCACGTTTTTCACTTCGTAGAGCAGGTCAAAGCGCCCGGAAACCGGCAGCCAGCCTAAGGTCAACGAGAAGAACAGCGTCAGCAGCAGCGCCAGCCAGAAAACGGGAATGGAGAAACCGAGCAGGGCGAAGAAGCTAATCACTTTATCCTGCCATTTGTTGCGGGTGATCCCCGCCAGCATCCCCACGGGAATGCCGACCAGCAGCGCAAAACCGAAGGCTAGGATGCACAACTCCATCGTCGCTGGGAACACTTCGCGCAGCTGTTCTGAGATGGGCTGGCCGTTAATGCTGGAGACGCCGAAGTCCCAGTGCATCACGCTATTGAACCAGAATCCCCAAGCGTTCCACAACGATGCACCCTGCAACGGGGCGTGCGGAGTAAAATAGCTCAGGCAAAAACCGACCACGGTCAGAAAAAACAGCGTGACCATGAGCAGTAGCAGGCGACGAAGGGTAAAAATGATCATGGTTTCTGCACCTTCTCTTCTTTTTCCCGCGACACACCGGCGAACGAGGCGTTACCAAACGGACTCAACACCAGCCCTTTCATATCGTAACGGTAGGCCTGCAGGCGCAGGGAAGAGGCCAGCGGCAAAATAGGCAGCTCGCGCGCCAGAATTTGCTGAGCTTCATCGTAGGCGTCTATACGTGAGGCCAACTGCTGTGAGTCCAGCGCCTTTCTCAAAACGCTATCAAACTCACGATTACACCAATGCGCAAAGTTCGTTTGTGAGTTGATGGCCGCGCAGCTCAACAGCGGACGGAAGAAACTGTCCGGATCGTTACTGTCCGTGGCCCAGCCTGACAGCGTCAGGTCATGGTTCATATCCATCAGTCGGGCTTCCTGGAAGCGGCCTTCAACCGGCACAATCACCACTTTCACGCCAATTTGCGCCATGTCAGCCTGAATCAGCTCGGCGGTTTTCAGCGGACTTGGGTTCCAGGCCTGGGAGCTGGTTGGCACCCACAGCTGCAGTGTCAGTTTATCAATCCCCAACGCCTGTAGCCGTCGGCGTCCTTCCTGCGGATTGTATTCGGTAATTTTAGCTTCGTTATCGTAAGCCCAGGAGGCCCGCGGCAAAATAGAAGCCGCAGTTTCGGCGGTACCGTAATAAATCGACTGCATCAGGCGCTGGTTATTAATCGCCAGCGACAGCGCATGGCGCACCTCAGGATTATTCAGCGGCGGCTTGTCGGTATTAAACGCTAGATAGGCAATGTTCATCCCCGGGCGCAGCGTCAGACGCAGGCGTGGGTCGTCGCGCAAAATGGTGAGCTGACTGGCGGCAGGCCATGCCAGCACATCACATTCACCGGTAAGTAATTTTGATAAGCGACCGGTGCCGCCGGAACCGAGATCGACCACCACCTGTGGCATCAGCGGCGTACCGCGCCAGAATTTCGGGTGGCGCTGCAAGCGAATATACTGCCCGGCTTGATATTCATCGAGCTGGAACGGCCCGGTCCCCACCGGCTGACGGTCGAGTAACTCTTGATGATCCTGCTTGGTGAGTTTCGCCGCATACTCCGCCGACATCACGGAAGCATAGTGGGTGGCCAGGTGCCATAGGAAAGAGGCATCCGGGCGGGTCAGGCGAAATTCAACCGTGCGGCTATCCAGTTTGCGTACGCTCTTCACGCTATCGGCAAACTGTAGGCTGTCGAAATAGGGGAAGGCGCTGCCGTTGACGCTATGCCACGGGTTATTGCGATCAAAAATACGCTCGAAGGTGAATACCACGTCGTCAGCGTTGAGTGCGCGAGTTGGGGTAAACCAGCGGGTCGTTTGGAACTGCACATCGTTGCGCAGATGGAAGCGGTAGGTCGCGCCGTTATCGAGCACTTCCCAGCTTTCCGCCAGCTCCGGCACCAGACGATAGGTATACGGGTCAACGTCCAGCAGACGGTCATAAAGCTGGGCCGCGAGGGTATCGACAATCAGCCCACTGCCGGCTTTTTGCGGGTTGAACGTATTAACCTGTCCACTGACACAGTAGACGAAGCCGCTGTCGCGAATGTCGGCACGGGGTGGGGCCAGCGGTTGCGGTGCCGCAATGGCTTGGCCGCAAAGTAACCCCAGTGCCGCCAAGAATGATGACAAATTCAGGCGCATAGTTTCGTTATTTTTTCGATTGATCTGCAAAGTGTATCGCACTTAAGCCTGCTAGGTACAAATGTCTGAATACAACTGCGCTAAAAGTCATCATCCTGAGGCATTGTTGGCGGCAAAGCAGCCTATAGCGCGTGTTTTTTCAACAGCGCCCGCAGCTGGTGATAGGTCAGCCCAAGGAGTTCGGCGGCCTGTTTTTGATTGAATCGGGCCTGTTGTAGACTTTGCTGCAACAGTTCTTTTTCCTGTGCAAGTTGGAACTGGCGAAGATCAAGCGGCAGCGTCGGGCTGGAGGACGTTGGCGTGGCCTGTTGAACCGTCTGGCGTTGGAACGGGTCAATCACAATCTCATCAAGCGGAATGTCACTGCTGCCGTGGCGATAAACCGAACGCTCTACCACGTTTTTCAGCTCGCGAATATTACCCGGCCAGCGGTAATCCAGCAGCGTAGCGCGGGCGCGTTCGGTAAAGCCCGGGAACAGGGGCAGTTTGAGTTCCCGACACATCTGAATAGCAAAATGGTCGGCCATCAGCATAATGTCGCTGCGCCGCTCGCGCAGCGAGGGAAGCAGCACGACGTCGAAAGCCAGTCGGTCGAGCAGGTCGGCGCGAAAATGGCCTTCATCGACTAACTGCGGTAAATCGGCGTTAGTGGCGCACACCAGACGCACGTTGACCTGCAGCGGCTGGCTTCCTCCCACACGCTCCAGCTCGCCGTACTCGATAACCCGCAACAGCTTTTCCTGCACCAGCATCGGCGCGGTAGCCAGTTCATCAAGGAACAGCGTGCCACCATCGGCGCGTTCAAAGCGTCCAGGATGGCGTTTCTGCGCGCCGGTAAACGCGCCGGCTTCATGGCCGAACAGCTCGGAGTCCAGCAGATTTTCATTGAGCGCCGCGCAGTTGAGCGAGATAAACGGCCCCTGCCAGCACGAAGAGAGATAGTGCAGGCGGTTGGCGATAAGCTCTTTCCCGGTGCCCCGTTCGCCGATAATCAGCACCGGCTTATTCAGCGGCGCAAGACGCGAGACCTGCTCCAGCACCTCGAGAAAGCGGTTGGCTTCGCCGAGAAGATTATCTTTGTATTCTGCCATGATGAAATTCGCCACATGTTAGTGTAATTCGCCATTTCACTGTAGGCGCTTGGCGCGTAAATTTCAATCACTTCGTTTATAATCAACAAGATAAAAAGTTGGCACGGAAGTTGTAATAGTCTCTACGCAGGGCTTAGCCCAAAACACAAAGCTATACAGAACTATGAGGATTGAATTATGGGTATTTTTTCTCGTTTTGCCGACATCGTGAATGCCAACATCAACTCGCTGCTGGAAAAAGCGGAAGACCCGCAAAAGCTGGTGCGCTTGATGATTCAAGAGATGGAAGACACGCTGGTTGAAGTCCGCTCCACCTCCGCCCGCGCGCTGGCAGAAAAGAAAGAGTTAAGCCGCCGGGTGGAAAAAGCGCTGGCGCAGCAGCATGAATGGCAGGAAAAAGCCGAACTGGCGCTGCGTAAGGATAAAGAGGATCTGGCGCGTGCTGCGCTTATCGAAAAACAAAAACTCACTGACGTTATCGCCACGCTGGAACATGAAGTGACGCTGGTGGATGAAACTCTGACGCGGATGAAAAAAGAGATTGGCGAGCTGGAAAATAAACTCAGCGAAACCCGCGCCCGTCAGCAGTCTTTGGCATTACGCCATCAGGCGGCGAGTTCCTCCCGCGATGTGCGCCGTCAGCTCGACAGCGGTAAACTGGATGAAGCGATGGCCCGTTTCGAATCCTTTGAGCGCCGTATTGACCATATGGAAGCCGAAGCCGAGAGCCACCGTTTTGGTAAGCAGCCATCGCTGGAAAGCCAGTTCGCCGAGCTGAAAGCGGACGATGAAATCAGCGAGCAGTTGGCCGCGCTGAAAGCCAAAATGAAGCAGGATAACGAATAATAATTCCAGCGGTACAGACGTACCGCTGCTCATAATTATAAGGAGTATCTATGAGCGCGCTTTTCCTCGGCATCCCCCTGACGCTGTTCGTGCTGTTTGTCCTGCCGATTTGGCTGTGGCTGCACTACAGCAACCGTTCTCGCTCCGGCGAACTTTCGCAGGGTGAACAGCAGCGGCTGATGCAGCTTACCGATGACGCCAAGCGGATGCGCGAGCGTATTCAGGCGCTGGAAGCCATTCTTGATGCCGAGCATCCGAACTGGAGGGATAATTAATGGCCGCACTGGATTTTAGTAAAAAGCTCTGGCGCATTCCGCAGCAGGGCATGGTCAAAGGGGTCTGTGCCGGTATCGCTCAGTACCTCGACGTTCCGGTTAAACTGGTACGTATTATTACCGTACTGGCGATGCTGTTTGGACTCTTCTTCTTTGTTGTTGTCGCCTACATTATTTTGACCTTTGCCCTCGATCCGATGCCGGAAGGGGCAAACTATGGCGAGCACCAGCCCACGAGCCGCGATTTGCTCGATGCGGTGGATATGGAGCTTGCCGCCGGTGAACAGCGTCTGCGCGAGATGGAACGTTACGTCACATCCGACACCTTTAGTTTGCGCAGTCGGTTCCGTCAGCTCTAAGTCAGAGGTTAATGATGAACAATAAATGGCAGCGGGCAGGTCAGAAAGTGAAGCCCGGTTTAAAAATCGTCGGTAAGCTCGCGCTGCTGACCGCACTTCGCTACGGGCCAGCAGGTGTCGCCGGCTGGGCGGTGAAGTCCGTCGCCCGTCGGCCATTAAAAATGTTGCTGGCGGTGGCGCTGGAACCGTTATTGTCGCGCCTCGCCAAACGGTATTTCCCCGTGGCAAAATAGCAGTATTGGCGTCGACAGGAGCGTGTATTAAGCAATGAAGCGACTCAAAACTGAATTCAATGCGCTGGTCAACCGAAGCGTTGACCGGCATCTTCGTATTGCCGTCACCGGCCTTAGCCGCAGCGGCAAAACCGCGTTTATCACCGGTATGGTCAATCAACTGCTGAATATCCACACCGGCGCACGTCTGCCGCTCCTCGGCGCGGTCCGGGACGAGCGTTTGCTCGGCGTGAAACGCATTCCTCAGCGCGATCTCGGCGTTCCCCGGTTTACCTACGATGAAGGGCTGGCTCAGCTTTACGGCCAGCCGCCAACGTGGCCAACCCCCACGCGCGGTGTCAGCGAAATTCGCCTCGCGTTGCGCTATAAGTCCCACGATTCGCTGCTGCGTCATTTTAAAGAGACTTCCACGCTGTATCTGGAAATCGTTGATTACCCCGGCGAATGGTTACTCGATCTGCCGATGCTGACTCAAGATTATTTAAGCTGGTCGCGGCAGATGACCGGGCTATTGAACGGTCAGCGTGCCGAATGGTCGGCGAAGTGGCGTCAGCTGTGTGAAGGGCTAGACCCGCTGGCTGCAGCCGATGAGAACCGGCTGGCCGAGATTGCTCAAGCTTGGACTGACTACCTTCATCAGTGCAAACAGCAGGGGCTGCATTTTATCCAGCCGGGCCGCTTTGTGCTGCCGGGGGAATTGGCCGGTGCTCCCGCCCTGCAGTTCTTCCCGTGGCCTGACGTTGACGGCATCGGTGAAGCAAAACTGGCGCAGGCGGCTAAAAATACCAATGCCGGAATGTTGCGCGAGCGCTTTAACTACTATTGCGAAAAAGTGGTCAAAGGATTCTATAAAGATCACTTTCTGCGCTTCGACCGCCAGATTGTGCTGGTTGATTGCTTACAGCCGCTTAACAGTGGGCCGCAGGCCTTTAACGATATGCGTTTGGCGCTGACGCAGCTGATGCACAGCTTCCACTACGGGCAGCGCACCTTGTTCCGCCGTCTTTTCTCACCGGTGATTGATAAGCTGCTATTTGCCGCCACCAAAGCGGATCACGTGACCGTCGATCAGCACGGCAATATGGTGTCGCTGCTGCAACAGCTTATTCAGGATGCATGGCAGAACGCGGCCTTTGAAGGCATCACCATGGACTGCTTAGGTCTGGCTTCGGTGCAGGCGACGCAAAGCGGATTGATCGACGTTAACGGCGAAAAAATTCCGGCACTGCGGGGGCATCGCCTGAGTGACGGCGAACCGTTAACCGTGTATCCAGGCGAAGTTCCGGCCCGTTTACCCGGGCAGGCGTTCTGGGATAAACAGGGCTTCCAGTTTGAGAATTTTCGTCCACAGACAATGGATGTAGACCAGCCGCTGCCGCACATTCGTCTGGACGCTGCGCTGGAGTTTTTGATTGGAGATAAACTGCGATGAGCGATTCATTTAAACCACGGATAGATTTTGCTGGCCCGCTAACGGAAGAGAAAAACGAACAGTTTAAATCCTCGCAGGCGTTTGACGGCGAAACGGCGGAGAAGTTTGCGCCGGTTATCCTTGATGATGAGGCCGACAGCGAAGGTCAGGCCGAAGCGAGCATTGAGGCGGCGCTGCGGCCAAAGCGCAGCCTATGGCGCAAAATGGTCGGCGCGGGTCTTGGCCTGTTTGGTATCAGCGTTGTCGCGCAGGGCGTGCAGTGGACGGCTAACGCTTGGCAGACGCAGGATTGGGTGTCGCTGGGCGGCTGCGTAGCGGGGGCGCTGATTATTGGTGCTGGCGTCGGTTCGGTTGCGACAGAATGGCGCAGATTATGGCGTTTGCGCCAGCGCGCTCATGAACGTGACGAAGCGCGCACCTTGATGCACAGCCATAGCGTCGGTAAGGCTCGCGCCTTCTGCGAAGGATTGGCGCGTCAGGCCGGATTGGATCAATCTCATCCGGCGCTACAACGTTGGTACGCCGCGATTCACGAAACCCAAAGCGACAGAGAGGTCGTCAGCCTCTATGCGCATCTGGTGCAGCCGGTATTGGACGCGCAGGCGCGGCGTGAAATCAGCCGTTCGGCGGCGGAATCCACGCTGATGATTGCCGTCAGCCCGCTGGCGCTGGTGGATATGGCGTTTATTGCCTGGCGCAACCTGCGCTTGATTAACCGCATCGCCAATCTCTACGGCATCGAACTGGGCTATTACAGCCGACTGCGCCTTTTCCGCCTCGTGTTGATTAACATCGCCTTTGCCGGTGCCAGCGAATTGGTGCGCGAAGTGGGGATGGACTGGATGTCGCAGGATCTCGCCGCGCGTCTTTCAACGCGCGCAGCCCAGGGCATTGGCGCCGGTTTATTGACCGCGCGTTTGGGGATTAAAGCGATGGAACTGTGCCGCCCGCTGCCGTGGTTGGATAATGACAAACCGCGCCTTGGCGATTTCCGCCGCGAATTGATTGGCCAATTGAAAGCGACGTTACAGAAGGGAAAAGCCGCATCGTCGCGTGAAAGCTGAATCGAAATAAATAACGTTATGCCAAATTGGCATAACGTATATCTATACTTAACTTTACTGAAAGTGACATGCAGCGCTAAGTTAGTCGCTAACTTCAACGCCCATACCCAAAATAATTCGAGTTGCAGGACAAAACGGCAGTGGCGTTTTGAACAGCGCTTGCGCTGGCCCCGTAAGGGGTGAGGCCATCAGGCCGAATCATGCGGCAAGTGAGTGAATCCCGATGAGCTTACTTGAGTAAGTGATTCGGGTGAACGAACGTAGCCAACGCACCTGTAACTTGAAGTATGACGGGTATGCATGACAACTCTCAGGAAGTCCGATGACCAGAAAGCTGCTGCCTTTATTTGTGCTGACCGCGCTGTCAGCCTCCGCTTATGCTGCCACGCCACCGACCACGCTGGTGGTGGCGCAAGGCCTTGACGATATTGTTAGCCTTGACCCAGCGGAGGCCAATGAGCTCTCAAGCATCCAGACGGTGCCAAGTCTTTATCAGCGTCTGGTCCAGCCTGATCGTAACGATCCCGCAAAAATTACGCCTATTTTGGCAGAAAGCTGGCAGGCCGATGCGGCCGCGAAAACGCTGACCATCAAACTTAAAAGCGATGCCAAGTTTGCCTCCGGCAACGCGCTGCGCCCGGAAGATGTGATTTTCTCCTACACCCGTGCGGTAACGCTTAATAAATCACCTGCATTTATCCTGAATGTTCTTGGCTGGCAGCCGGATAACATCGCCAGCCAGCTGAAGAAAATCGACGACCATACGCTGCAGTTAAGCTGGACTGCCGATGTAAGTCCGGCGGTTGCGCTCAACATTCTCTCCACGCCGATTGCTTCTATCGTTGATGAGAAACTGGTGGCGGCAAACGTCAAAGGCGGCGACTTTGGTAACGAGTGGTTGAAAATGCACTCGGCGGGCAGCGGTGCGTTCAAGATGCGCGTCTATCAGCCACACCAGGCTATCGTCCTTGAAGCCAACGAAAGTTCCCCAACCGGCGCACCGAAACTGAAAAGCGTGATCATTAAGAACGTGCCCGATCCGGCCTCTCGCCGTTTGCTCATTCAGCAGGGCGATGCTGACGTAGCGCGCGATCTCGGTGCCGATCAAATTGACGCCCTGCAGGGCAAACCGGGCCTGCAGGTGCTGAGTATTCCCTCTGCCGAACAAAACTACGTGGCGTTCAATACCGCCAATAGCGCGAACCCGCTGCTGGCAAACCCAGCGCTCTGGGAAGCGGCCCGCTGGCTGGTGGATTATAACGGCATCACCAAAGATCTGCTGAAAGGGCAGTACTTCGTTCATCAAAGCTTCCTGCCGGTTGGCTTCCCCGGCGCGCTAGACAATACACCGTTTAAATTTGATCCGGCAAAAGCCAAAGAAATTCTGGCGAAGGCGGGGATTAAAGACGCGCACTTTACCCTCGATGTGGAAAACAAACCGCCGTTTATTACCATTGCGCAATCCATGCAGGCAAGTTTTGCTCAGGGCGGCGTGAAGGTCGAATTACTTCCTGCCGCAGGTAGCCAGGTTTACGCCCGCGTGCGGGCAAAACAGCACCAGGCGGCGATTCGATTGTGGATCCCGGACTACTTCGATACCCACTCCAACGCCAGCGCGTTTGCCTTTAACGATGGCAAATCGAGCACCGTAGCGGGTCTGAACGGTTGGGCAATTCCGCAGCTGAACAAGACCACGCTGGCGGCGGTTGCCGAGCCGGATACGAGCAAGCGTCTCGACCTGTACAAGAAAATGCAGGAAGAACTGCAGCGCAGCTCGCCTTACGTGTTTATCGATCAGGGCAAAACGCAGATTGTTATTCGCGATAACGTGAAGGGCTATCAGCAGGGGCTTAACGCCGATATGGTCTGGTACGACCGCGTCACCAAGTAATCCCTATGGCAGCAGCGACCCGGAGCTGGAAGCTTTCGGGTCGCTGCTGCTCGTTTTATTGTTGATATACGGAATGCACATGCCCGCCGTTTCACCGAATCCAACCGCCCAGCAAACCCGACGTTTTGTGTCTGCGCTCTTACAAGGGCTGCTCACGCTGGCGCTCACCCTTTTGGGCTTGCTACTGGTCACCTTTGCACTCTCAGCACTTTCTCCCGTCGACAGGGTTCTGCAAATTGTCGGCGATCATGCCAGCCAATCAACCTACGATCAGGTGCGCCATCAGTTGGGCCTCGATCGTTCGCTGCCCGTCCAGTTCTGGCACTACTTGGTCAATCTGGCTCATGGTGATATGGGAACCGCTAGCGCCACCGGACAGCCGGTGCTGCACGATCTGCTCGCCGCTTTTCCCGCGACGCTCGAACTGGCGACATTGGCGCTGATTGTTGGCGCCGCGTTCGGCGTGATTGCTGGCGTATTCTGCGCGCGCTACGCCGGTTCCCCATGGGATTTTGCCGTTCGCACCTTCACGTTATTGGGCAACTCGGTGCCAATTTTCTGGCTCGGGCTGCTGATGCTGGCGCTGTTCTACGCCAAGCTCCAGTGGAGCCCAGGCCCCGGTCGTCTGGATGATATTTACCAATTCACCATTGAAGCGAAAACCGGCTTTGCGCTGATTGATACTTGGCTTTCCGGTGATACAGCGGCGTTTCGCAACGCCTTCAGCCACTTAGTGCTGCCGGTGCTACTGCTGGCCTACTATTCGATGGCCAGCATCACGCGCCTGACGCGCTCGGCCTGCATGAGCGAGATGAACAAAGAGTACATCCTGCTGGCACGCGCAAAAGGGGCCGGCGAGATGAGCATCCTGCTGCGCCACGTGCTGCCAAATATTCGCGGGACATTGCTGACGGTGATTGCCTTGGCCTATACCTCGATGCTCGAAGGCGCGGTGCTGACGGAGACGGTGTTCTCGTGGCCGGGTATCGGTCGCTATCTGACGACCGCGCTGTTTGCCGGTGATACGGCGGCGATTATGGGAGGAACGCTGCTGATTGGCGTTTGCTTCGTGTTGATTAATAACCTCACCGATGTGCTGGTGCGGCTGACCGATCCGAGGGTGAGCTGATGCCAGCGTCCTTATTTTTACGTCGATTACTGCGTTCGCCCGCAGCCTGTTTTGGCCTGCTGATTATTGGTTTACTGGTTTTAACGGCGCTACTCGCACCATGGCTTGCGCCAAACGATCCCAACTGGCAGGACGCCGCCATGCGTCTGCAAATGCCGAATGCGCAGCACTGGCTGGGCACCGATAGCTACGGTCGCGACTTGCTTTCCCGGCTGATTTACGGCACCCGCCCGGCATTAGGACTGGTGGCGCTGGTGACGGCGATTACCCTGCCGGTAGGGCTGCTGGTGGGCATTCTTTCCGGTTACTACGGCGGCTGGCTTGAGCGTATTTTAATGCGCTTCACCGATGTGGTGATGTCGATGCCTCGGCTGATTCTGGCGTTTGCCTTTGTTGCCATGCTTGGCCCAGGCTTGGTTAACGGTGCGCTGGCGCTGGCGCTGACCACCTGGCCGGCGTACGCCCGTCAGGCGCGCAGTGAGATCCAACGTCTGCGGCACAGTGATTATCTGGCCGCCGCCGAGATGATGGGGATCCGCGGGCTGCGGTTGCTGGTGGGCCATATTCTGCCGCTGTGCCTGCCGTCTGCCATTGTGCGGCTGGCGCTGGATCTGGCGGGTATTATTCTGGCTGCCGCCGGGCTGGGGTTTCTCGGACTCGGCGCGCGTCCGCCAATGGCGGAATGGGGGGCCATGATTGCCGATGGGGTGCAGGTGATATTTGACCAGTGGTGGATTGCCGCGCTGCCAGGTGCTGCCATCCTGATTGCCAGCTTGGCATTCAATCTACTGGGTGATGGTTTACGTGACGTTCTGGAGCCGCAACATGACTGAGCAACGCCTGAATGTAAGCGGGCTGAATATTGATTACCCAGGGGCACGGGTAGTGAACAATATGAGTTTCACGCTGGGCAACGAACGGCTCGCGCTGGTGGGAGAGTCGGGTTCTGGCAAATCCATGACCGCCCGTGCGCTGATGGGACTGGTGCGCCAACCGGGTATCGTCAGCGCCGATAGGCTTAACGTGCTGGGCCGCGATGTGCTGACCCTCAATGCGCGCGGCTGGCGTGCGCTGCGAGGTAACGATATTGCGATGGTGCTGCAAGATCCGCGCTATGCGCTTAACCCGGTAAAAACGGTCTACGCCCAGTTGGAAGAGGCGTTGACGCTGCATCAGCGGTTAAACCGCCGTGAACGGCAGGAAAAAATTGCCTCGGCGGTACTGGCGATGGGGTTAGATATACAGGTCTTACAGCGCTACCCGGGCGAACTCTCCGGCGGCATGGGCCAGCGGGTGATGATTGCGATTGCGCTGATTAACGATCCGCAGGTGCTTATTGCCGACGAGCCAACTTCAGCGCTGGATGCGCGTTTGCGTAATCAGATCTTAGAATTGCTGGTGGCACAGTGCGAGCAGCGAAATATGGCGATGTTGCTTATCAGCCACGATTTGCCGCTGGTGGCACAGCACTGTGACCGCGTGCTGGTGATGTATCAAGGCAACCGTGTTGATGAGATGGCCGCCCGCGATTTATCCCAGGCAAGCCATCCCTATACGCGCACGCTGTGGACCTGCCGCCCGAATGCGCAGACCTACGGACAGATGCTGCCAACCCTTGATCGTAGCCAGAGCTTTGAGGAGGCGACAGATGACCATCGTTAATCTCGACGCGTTACAGGTCAATTTTGCGAACAAAACGGCGGTATCTGCCGCCAGTTTTCACGTCGAGAACGGAGAAACCTTCAGCCTGATTGGTGAGTCGGGCTGCGGGAAATCAACCATTCTCCGGGTTATCGCTGGGCTGCAGCGCGAGTGGCGTGGACAGGTAGCGCTGTTTGGGCAAAACATCGCGCCGGGTGCACGTTTTCAAGGTGCGTTACGGCGTAACGTCCAAATGGTTTTTCAAGACCCTTATGCCTCGCTGCACCCAAACCACACGCTTTGGCGCACGCTGGCGGAGCCGCTGAAAATTCACGGCGAGAGCGATATTGAAACGCGGGTTGAGACGGCGCTTTCGCAGGTTGGCCTGCCTGCCGACGCCGCGCGTCGATATCCTCATCAGCTCTCCGGCGGCCAGCGTCAACGCGTTGCTATTGCTCGCGCGCTGCTGCTACGCCCGAAGATCCTGCTGTTGGATGAGCCGACCTCGGCGCTAGATATGTCGGTGCAGGCGGAAATCCTCAACTTGCTCAATCGCCTGAAGCAGGAAAACGGGATGACCTATCTGCTTGTCAGCCACGATGCGGACGTGATTGCACATATGTCCGACCGCGCGGCGTTTATGGCAGGCGGCGTGATACAGCGCTTTTTCGACCGACAGGCGCTTGAACGCGGCGAGCATCGGATGGGGTAAGCCGGGCATTCGCACTCATAAAGGGGCCATTAGGCCCCTTTTTTGATGATGAGCGTATAACTTTACGGCAAAGACGTGATTTTTCCGCCATACTGTCAATAATTGTTGACAGTCATCTTCCCGCCAGAGAAGAACTGTCTTATTATTCATACGTCTTTGGCTTTTAAGGGTGAAAACTCCCATGCGTCTTGAAGTCTTTTGTGAAGACCGTCTCGGTCTGACTCGTGAACTGCTCGATCTTCTGGTCCTGCGCGGTATTGACCTGCGCGGTATCGATATCGACCCCGTAGGCCGAATCTATCTTAATTTCGCGGAGCTGGAATTCACCAGCTTCAGCAGCCTGATGGCGGAAATCCGCCGCATTGCAGGGGTAACGGACGTACGTACCGTGCCGTGGATGCCATCAGAGCGGGAACATCTGGCGCTGAGCGCCTTGCTGGAAGCCATGCCGGAGCCGGTGTTGTCACTGGATACCCGCAGCAAAATTGAACGCGCTAACCCGGCAAGCTGCCAGCTGTTTGGCATGAACCAAGAGCGTCTGCGCAGCCATAACGTGACGCAACTGATCGCGGGTTTTAACTTCTCGCGCTGGCTAGAAAGCGACTCGGTGGAGCCGCTTGCCGAACATGTGGTCATTCAGGGGCAAAACTTCCTGCTGGAAGCGACCCCGGTGTATCTGAACGGTGAAGACGGTACGCGAGTGCTCGGGGGCGCGGTGGTGATGCTGCGGTCAACGCTAAAAATGGGCCGTCAACTGCAAACGATGACTACTCAGGACGTTAGCGCATTCAGCCAGATTGTTGGGGTCAGCCCGCGCATGCGTCAGGTGGTCGATCAGGCGCGCAAACTGGCGTTGCTGACCGCGCCGCTGCTGATTGTTGGCGAAACCGGCACCGGCAAAGATTTGCTGGCTCATGCCTGCCACTTAGCTAGCCCGCGCGCGGCGAAACCCTATCTGGCGCTAAACTGTGGTTCCATCCCGGAAGATGCGGTGGAAAGTGAACTGTTTGGCGATGCGTCTGAAGGGAAAAAAGGCTTCTTCGAGCAGGCTAACGGCGGTTCGGTGCTGCTGGACGAAATCGGTGAAATGTCGCCGCACATGCAGACTAAACTGCTGCGTTTTCTCAATGATGGCACGTTCCGTCGGGTCGGCGAAGATCATGAAGTTCATGTCGATGTCCGGGTGATTTGTGCGACGCAGAAAAACCTGGTGGAGCTGGTGCAAAAAGGGTTGTTCCGTGAAGATCTCTATTATCGCCTGAACGTACTGACCCTGAACCTGCCGCCGCTGCGCGATCGCCCGCAGGACATCATGCCGTTGACCGAACTGTTTGTGGCGCGTTTTGCCGATGAGCAGGGCATTTCGCGGCCTAAGCTTTCCGCCGACCTCAATACGGTATTGACCCGCTATTCTTGGCCGGGCAACGTACGTCAGTTGAAGAATGCGGTGTATCGCGCGCTGACTCAGCTGGAAGGTTTTGAGTTGCGACCGCAGGACGTACTGCTGCCGGATAACGATATCTCGAGCGTGGCGGTCGGCGAAGAGTCGATGGAAGGATCGTTGGACGATATTACCCGTCGATTTGAACGTTCGGTGCTGGCCCAGCTTTATCACAGCTACCCAAGTACGCGTAAGCTGGCAAAACGTCTGGGGGTTTCACATACCGCGATTGCGAATAAGCTGCGTGAGTATGGCCTGAGCAATAAGAAGGGCGAAGAGTGATAAAAAAACAGCCTCTGAAAAGAGGCTGTTTTGCTTTGATGGGGTTGATTACGCTTTCAGCGCAGCCAGTGCCGCATCGTAGTCTGGTTCGTTGGTGATTTCGTTCACCAGCTCGCTGTAGACGACTTTGTCATTTTCATCGATGACCACAACGGCACGTGCCGCCAGACCTTTCAGGCCGCCATCAGCAATACCTACACCGTAGGTTTGCAGGAATTCTGGCGCACGCAGGGTGGACAGCGTGACAACGTTGCTCA
The DNA here is from genome assembly GCF_040932435.1 of Kluyvera sp. STS39-E. Taxonomy (NCBI): domain Bacteria; kingdom Pseudomonadati; phylum Pseudomonadota; class Gammaproteobacteria; order Enterobacterales; family Enterobacteriaceae; genus Kluyvera; species Kluyvera sp. STS39-E. The sequence continues at coordinate 283,756 of NZ_JBFQGA010000003.1, forward strand.
GGCCTTCTGCGCCGCAGAAGCGAGACTGGGCAAATGGCAGGTCGGCGGAAATGCACAGAACGACGGTATTCGCCAGTTCACCAGCCAGTTGGTTGAATTTACGCACGGATGCCGCGCAAACGCCGGTATCGATGCTTGGGAAAATGTTAAGGACTTTACGTTTGCCGGCGAATTGGCCGAGGGTGACGTCAGACAGGTCTTTTGCCACCAGCGTAAAAGGTTGAGCTTTATCGCCAGCCTGTGGGATAGAACCTTGAACAGCAACGGGATTGCCCTGGAAATGTACGGTTTGCGACATGATTATCTTCCTGTTTACATATAGTTAACGTCTGCCTTAGTGTATGTCATCAGGTGTTAACACGGCAAACCCTATTTGTGCCTGAATAATCTCATCGTCTTTCTCGTTGCAGATGCGTTGATTGCAAGAGAAATGAAGGACTAAGAAGGAGTGAGAATGAGAAAGCTGCGCGTATTTGAAGAAGCTTGGCCGCTACATTCGCCGTTTGTTATCGCCCGCGGTAGCCGCAGCGAAGCGAAGGTTGTGGTGGTGGAGCTTGAGCAAGATGGCATAAAAGGCATCGGTGAATGCACACCGTATCCGCGTTACGGAGAGAGCCTTGCTTCGGTGATGGCGCAGATTCTGGCCATCGGTGAGCAGCTTGAAAAGGGGATCACCCGCGAGCAGCTGGCGGTATTGTTGCCCGCCGGGGCCGCGCGCAACGCGGTAGACTGCGCGCTGTGGAGTCTAGAAACTCAGCTAATTAAAAGTGACGTTGTCACTAGTCTTGGCGTGGTGTTGCCGGATACGGTGGTCACCGCGCAGACGGTAGTTATCGGAACGCCAGAGCAGATGGCTGCCAGCGCCAGAGCGCTATTTGAGAGCGGGGCGCGGCTGCTAAAAATCAAACTGGATAACCATTTTATCTGCGAGCGCATGGTGGCCATCCGCGAAGCGGCACCGCAGGCGACGCTGATTGTTGATGCCAATGAGTCCTGGCGCGGCGATGGGCTGGCGGCTCGCTGCCAGCTGTTGGCGGACCTTAATGTTGCAATGCTCGAGCAGCCGTTGCCGGTTGGCGAGGATGAGGCGCTGGAAAACTTTATCCATCCGTTGCCGATCTGTGCCGATGAAAGCTGCCATACCCGAGAGGATCTCTCGGTACTGCGCGGTCGCTACGAGATGGTTAACATCAAGCTGGATAAAACCGGCGGTCTGACCGAGGCGTTAGCGCTTGCCGCCGAAGCCAAAGCGCAGGGGTTTGCGTTAATGCTGGGCTGTATGCTGTGCACCTCGCGGGCGATTACCGCCGCACTGCCGTTGGCGCCGCAGGTCAGGTTCGCCGATCTCGACGGCCCGACCTGGCTTGCCGTCGACTCACAGCCCGCACTACGGTTTACCTGCGGCGAACTTCATCTTTGACTGGCAGGCTGCCAGTGCAAGAGCTGCGTCATCGCTTCAAGATAGTTCTCGCTGGCTTCATCAGATGAAATCGGTGGGAATTCAGCGGTGATGCAGTGCAGACCAATATCGTCGCACCAGCTGCCAAATGAGCCCGGCGTTTCGTAGCCCACGCTGCTGACTAACGGAAGAGCAAACGACGCTGACAGCCACTGGCCAAGCTCGCTGTTGCGAGCATCTTCGATACAGGCCAGCGGATCGTGGAACGACACCACCCACGCGGGATTTATCTGATGAATAAGTTGGCACAATCCGCGACTTTCCGGTTCAGAGCCGGGACGGCTACCGGTTAGCAACACGACATCACGCTGCTCAGCCGTGCTGTTCCAACGGTACACGGTTTCACCCGCCTTCCAGTTTGCCGCTGGGAAATTCCGGTTTAAATCGACGCCGTTGGCGTTGGCCCGCAGCCCAAGCTGACAGCCGTCTGGGTTAACCGCCAGAATCACATGATGGCGACGCAGATCGGGGGCCAGCGAGCGCAGTGCGCAGGATAGGGTGACGACCGAAGAGTTTTCATCGCCATGAGTACCGGCAATGATTAACCCGCTGTTTGGGCCGGCGACCGTCGCCGGGAACCAGATAAGCGGCGCGCCCAGCAGTGAACGGCCATAGTGCTGTGTCCCTTGTGGGAACGCTCCGCGCTGCGCGCGAGGGCGAAGAACTGACATAGTAAAGATCCTGATGCTAAGTGCAATTAATAGCAGTGTTGTGCAAAAATCGCCGCGAATCAAATAGTTTCCAGTAGGGTATTTAACGGCATAAATCAACTTTCTGTGATATGACATTTGCATTTATGGAAAGTGAAACAAATAATATTTTCATTATGTTACTTGGGTTTATCAATTTTAAAGGGGATGTCATGAAGTATCCTTTCACCTTGACCTGCTTTGCCGCACTGCTTTCAGGCTTGAGCACCTCCGCATTTGCGGCCGACGTTCCTGCGGGAACGGCGCTGGCAAGCAAGCAGGATTTGGTTCGCCACATTAAAGATGAACCCGCATCCCTAGACCCGGCGAAAGCGGTCGGGCTACCTGAAATTCAGGTGATTCGTGACCTGTTTGAAGGCTTGGTTAACCAAGATGCGAAGGGGAATATCATCCCTGGTGTCGCAACCCGCTGGCAGACTAATGACCAGAAAACCTGGACCTTCACCCTGCGCAATGACGCGAAATGGTCTGATGGCACCCCGGTTACAGCGCAGGATTTCGTCTACAGCTGGCAGCGTCTGGTCGATCCTAAAACCACCTCGCCGTTTGCTTGGTTTGCGGCTCTAGCCGGGATGACTAACGCTCAGGACATTATCGATGGTAAAGCCAAACCAGAAACGCTGGGGGTAACCGCCGTTGATGCGCATACCCTGCGCGTGCAGTTGGATAAACCGCTGCCGTGGTTTGTGAATTTAACCGCCAACTTCTCCCTTTATCCGGTGAATAAAGCTAACGTCGAAAGCGATAAAAATTGGACTCGCCCAGGCAAGCTGGTCGGCAATGGGGCCTACGTTCTGGCCGATCGCGTGGTCAATGAAAAACTGGTCGCCACCCCAAACAAGCAGTATTGGGATAATGCGAAAACGGTGATTCAGAAAGTCACTTTTGTACCGATTAACTCAGAGTCGGCGGCTACCAAGCGCTATCTGGCCGGCGATATCGATATCACCGAATCGTTCCCGAAAAATCAGTATCAGAAGCTGCTCAAAGAGCTGCCGGGGCAGGTTTACACGCCGGCGCAGTTGGGGACTTATTACTACGCCTTTAACACCCAAAAAGGGCCAACCGCCGATGCCCGCGTGCGTCTGGCGCTGAGCATGACTATCGACCGTCGGATCATCGCGGAGAAAGTGCTGGGCACCGGCGAAAAACCCGCATGGCGCTTAACGCCAGATGTGACGGCGGGCTTTAAACCGCAGCCATCGGCGCTGGAACAGAGCAGTCAGGCCGAGCTGAACGCACAGGCGAAAATGCTGTTGCAGGCAGCGGGTTACGGTCCGAATCGCCCGTTAAATTTGACGTTGTTGTATAACACTTCGGAAAACCACCAGAAAATCGCCATTGCGGTGGCGTCGATGTGGAAGAAAAATCTCGGCGTCGATGTGAAGCTGCAAAACCAAGAATGGAAAACCTACATCGACAGCCGCAATACCGGTAATTTTGACGTTATCCGCGCGTCGTGGGTCGGTGATTACAACGAGCCGTCGACGTTCCTGTCGCTGCTCACTTCTACCAATACTGGTAATATTGCCCGCTTCAACGAACCTGCTTATGACAAGGTGATCCGCCAGGCGGCGCAGGAAAATACCGCAGCTGCGCGCAACGCTGACTATAACGAAGCGGAAAAAATCCTCGCCGAAAAAGCACCGATAGCGCCGATTTATCAGTACACCAACGGCCGCTTAATCAAACCGTGGCTGAAGGGTTATCCGATAACCAACCCGGAAGATGTGGCTTACACCCATACCATGTATCTCGTTAAGCACTAACGGCTCTTCACTTTCCCGTTAAACAGGCTGGCGCGATTTGGCGCCAGCTTCATCTGATTTAAAGTGATTGTCGTCACAATCTCGCGCGCGAAGCATTTCCCACTTATAGTTTTCCTGTCGCCTAACACGGAGAACAGGTATGCGTAATCCCACCTTATTGCAATGTTTCCATTGGTATTATCCCGCAGGCGGCGAATTGTGGCCGGAAGTCGCGGCGCTTGCCCCCAACTTGAATGAAATCGGCATCAATATGATTTGGTTGCCGCCGGCCAGCAAGGGCGCCTCAGGCGGCTATTCCGTGGGCTATGACAGCTACGATCTCTTTGATCTGGGCGAGTTTGAGCAAAAAGGTTCGGTTGCCACTAAATATGGCGATAAAGCTCAGCTGCTGGAGGCCATTAGTGCCCTCAAACAGCACGACATTGCGGTGTTGATGGATGTGGTCGTCAACCACAAGATGGGCGCGGATGAAAAAGAGCGCATCCGCGTACAGCGGGTCAATGCGGAAGATCGCACGCAAATAGATGAGGAGATCATCGAGTGTGAGGCGTGGACGCGTTACACCTTCCCGGTACGGGAGGGGAAGTATTCGCAGTTTATCTGGGATTACAAATGCTTTAGCGGGATTGACCATATTGAAAATCCTGATGAAGACGGCATTTTCAAGATCGTGAACGACTATACCGGCGAAGGGTGGAACGATCAGGTCGATGACGAAATGGGGAACTTTGACTACCTGATGGGCGAGAACATCGATTTTCGCAACCATGCAGTGACCGAAGAACTCAAATACTGGGCGCGCTGGATGCTCGATCAAACCCATTGCGATGGCTTTCGTTTGGATGCGGTGAAACACATCCCCGCGTGGTTTTATAAAGAGTGGATTGAGCACGTGCAGGACGTTGCGCCCAGCCCACTGTTTATCGTCGCGGAATATTGGTCGCACGAAGTTGATAAGTTGCAGCTGTACATCTCGCAGGTTGAAGGCAAAACGATGCTGTTTGACGCGCCGTTGCAGCTTAATTTTCACGCAGCGTCACGGATGGGCCGCGACTATGATATGAGCCAGATTTTTACCGGTACGCTGGTTGAGGCCGACCCGTTCCACGCGGTGACGCTGGTTGCCAATCACGACACCCAGCCGCTTCAGGCGCTGGAAGCGCCGGTAGAAGCTTGGTTTAAACCGCTGGCCTACGCCCTGATTCTGCTGCGGGAAAACGGCGTTCCGTCGGTCTTTTATCCAGACTTGTTTGGTGCACATTACGAAGATAGCGGCAGCGATGGTGAAAACTACGTCATTGATATGCCGGTTATTGAGCAACTGCATGAGCTTATCGATGCCCGACAGCGGTTTGCGCACGGCGTCCAGACGTTATGGTTTGATCACCCAAACTGTGTCGCCTTTAGCCGCAGCGGGACCGACGAAATGCCCGGCTGCGTGGTGGTGCTCTCCAACGGCGATGAAGGGCAAAAAACGCTGATGCTGGGGGAAAATTATGGCAATAAGCGCTGGCGAGATTTTCTCAACAATCGGCAAGAGATCGTTGAAACCAGCGCCGAGGGTGGCGCGGTCTTTACCTGTAACGGTGGCAGCGTTAGCGTGTGGGTAATGGAAGACGTACTCTGAGTACCTAGCTGGCGCAGCGATGCGCCAGCTCTCGTTTTCTAGGCACCAAACCCGCCGTCGATGGTGTGCATAGCCCCGGTCACGAAAGACGCTTCGGGGCCAGCAAGCCAGGCGACCATGGCTGCAACTTCTTCCGGTCTGCCGTGCCGTTTTATGGTCATAAAGCTGTGCATCAGCTCCTTAAGCGGGCCGGATTCCGGGTTAGCGTCGGTGTCGATTGGGCCGGGCTGCACGATATTGACGGTGATGCCCTGCGGGCCAAAATCGCGTGCTAGACCACGCGCCAGCCCCTGTAACGCCGATTTGCTGACCGCATAGGCGGCAAGCCCTGGCAGAGGCATGCGATCGCCGTTGACGGAGCCAATGACAATAATTCGCCCACCGGTAGGCATTTTCCTCGCCGCTTCAACCGCCGCATGGTAGGGCGCATGAATGTTAATACGGAATAGGCGATCCACCTCGTCGCTGTCCAGTTCCCGCGCGTCACCAAACAGAATAATGCCGGCGTTAATCACCAGAATATCGAGCGGCCCGTTGTCGCTAACCACTTTGATTATTGCGTCGCGGTCAGCGCTGTCGGCCAGTACGGCGCGGCTTCCGGTCTCTTTTGCTAGCTCCTGTGCCGCATTTAGCGACCCGGCGTAGCTAAATACCACCGACGCGCCATCGGCGGCAAATCGGCGAACGATTGCGGCGCCAATGCCACGGCTTCCACCCAAAACCAGTACCGATTTGTTCTTAAACAAGGCCATAAGAGCACTCCTGATGAGATTGTCGCGAGACTACCCGATGCGCCGGAGAGATGAACGGCTCAGGAAGTATAGTTGCGGCTACCCGTTGCGGGTAGCCGCGACGCTCAAGCCTGTTTTTTCTTGCCGGTAGAGGAGGCGATATCCCGACGGATTGCCGCCGGAGCGTTCGGATCGCCGCTAAGCGGTAGGTTGCTGAGCATAAATTCAATGTCTTCTGCGGGTACCGGGTCTGAGAACCAGAATCCCTGCAGGGCGTCACAGCCCAATCCAGAGAGAATGCGCTGTTGCTCCTGCGTTTCCACCCCTTCTGCCACCACCGCCATATTCATGGAGTGGGCGATATTGATAATGGTTGAGACAATTTTGATATTTTTACTGTTCTCGCGCATATCCTTGGTAAAGCTTTTGTCGATTTTCAACTCGCCTGCGGGTAAATCCTGTAGGGCCAGCATATTGGAATACCCAATACCAAAATTATCGATAGAAATAGTCATCCCGATGCGGCAAAAATCATTGAATATCTGTACGCTGCGGTCGAAACCGTGGAGCGCGGTGGTTTCGGCAAGCTCAATAGTTAAACGGGTCGGCGAGATATGGTGGCGCATTAGCGCGTCGCAAACCTGCTCATAAAAGTTCTGCTGTTCAAACTGAACGGGCGAAATATTCAGCGATAACGTCCAGTCATCGTGCCCGGCGCGGCTCCATTTACGTAGCTGTTCGCAGCCTTGCTCCAAAATCCAATTGCCGACCTGAACAATCAGCCCAGTATTTTGCAATGTCGGCAAAAATACCTCTGGTAGTAGGATGCCTTTCTTCGGATGACGCCAGCGTACCAGCGCTTCGAAACCGTAAATGCGCTGTTCTTTGACGTGATATTTGGGCTGATACCAAAGCTCGAACTGATCGCGCTCCAGCGCCTGGGTCAGATCTTGCAGGAAATGCGCGCCTTGCCACGTACTGTCGAGCATGGATTCATGGTACATAACCCAACCGTTACGGCCGTTATGCTTCACATGATACATCGCGGTATCTGCGGACAACTTCAGCTCCTGTGGCGTTTCACCGTGTCCCGGATAGAGACTTATCCCCACGCTTAAGGAAATCTGTAAAATCTGCCCGGAGTGGTAAAACGGCCGGCGGATGCTTTCGACCATACGGGTACAAATATCGGTAATTTCGGCTTCATTGCAGTTGGGGGCCAGCAGAATAAACTCATCGCCGCCGATACGCGCGAGGGTCATTTTAGGATTTAGGCAGGCGCTCATTCGGTTGGCGACGGAAACCAACAGATTATCGCCGACGTGATGCCCCCAGGCGTCGTTAATCAGCTTGAAGCGATCGAGATCCATCAAGACGAGGGCAAAGGTGCTGCCTGCAAGCCGCGACTGGTGCAGACACGCCAGCAGGCGCATATCAATCTGGCTGCGGTTTGCCAGCCCGGTCAAACCATCATAGCGCGCCTGTTGTTCAAGCTGCTGATTTAGCCGCTGGAGGTTTTCCGTCAGCCGCGAGGTACGCACCTGGGAGTCGATCATGGAAATCATCAGCATCAGTCCGAGCAGCAGCAACGTGGTCACGGATACCCAGATGGATAATCCTTCTTCGCTGACCATCAGTGAATGGTCTGCCATCATGTGACCATGTCCGGTAAAGGTCGCAGCGCTCATGCCGGTATAGTGCATGGCGGCAATGGCGATTCCCATCGCCAGCGCGGCACCAACACGCGTCAACAGCACGCCCTTGCTGTTCAGACGCAGGCTAAATGCCAGCCACAGCGCCACACAGGAGGCGACAATGGCTATGACCACCGAGGCGATAATTAACGGGATGTTCCAGATAATATCTTCATGCGACATCAGCGCCGCCATACCGACATAGTGCATGGTGACGACGCCGCTGCTCAGTAGTGCGGTGGCAATACACAATCGCTTTAGTGACAGCGTATTTCCTGCGACGGCAATGTTAATGGCCAGCGAAGAGGCAATTATCGCGGCCATTAACGAAATTATCGTTAGCTCAAGGTGATAGCTCATCGGCATCGGCATTTTCATGGCCAACATGCCGATAAAATGCATCGACCAGATGCCAATACCCAGCGTTGCGCCGCCGGTGATTCGCCAGAACAACGCCACTTTTTTATTAGAGGCAGCAATTTTTGCCGCACTATCTAGCGCTACAAAAGAAGCAATGAATGCCACCAGAAATGAAATACCGACTAGTATCGGGTCCCACGAAGCGTGCAGCATCATGCAATCCATACCTTTTCATAAGAGGGTTTTAATTAATCTATCAGTAAATTCCGAATTTTATCCAGAAAAATAACAAGCTGGATACGTTCTTTTTACATCGTTAAGTCGGCTGATTCGAATATTAAGCATTACTAAATATTGATGAATTAGTAATAAATAATGCTGCTAATAATTATAGATTATTCTTAACTTCCATAAAGTTAAAAACGATTATGGAGCCTTACGTCTGTAGTTTCGCTTTAGTTAGCAGTAATGCCCGATAAAAGCAAAACTTGCACAGCTAACGGTTAAAGTGGCACGAAACGTTAAAATGGTCTGGTAAATACAACTTCTAGTGATATAACCAAATTACACAGCAAGTGTTGGGGAAAGGTTATGTTTAAAAACATTAGCGTCCGAACGTTTATTATGGTGTTTATGCTGGCTGTTTTCTTTGTCGCAGATGTGATCTGCCTAATATTGTCGAAGAATATATTCTTGCTTTTAGCCATTAATATTATATGGGTGGTGGCATTAGCATTCCTTTGGATGTATATGACAAAATACCTAGTCACGCCTATTAATGCGGTAAAACGCAGTATTGATGAAGTTAATGATGGAAATCTATCGGTGCGAATTCCGGTATTTGGTAACAACTGTGCCGGGCGATTAATTCCAGGCATCAACAGTTTATCTAACAATATTTCCACTCTGGTCGCGGAGATACGCTCATCGTCTGATAATGCGATGACCATGTCGGATCAACTGGCGAACCGCAGCGCCGAGCTGTCGGTGAAAACCGAACAGCAATCGGCCACGTTGATGCAGACGGCGGCCAGTATGGAGGAGATTGCTGCCAGCACTAAAAATAACGCCGAACATACTCGCCTTGCCAGTGAACGTGCAGGTGAAGCAACACAATGCGCGCGAAAAGGCGGGGCGTTGATGGGCAATGTGGCAACCAATATGCAATCTATTACCGACTGCGCCCGACAAATGACCGAAATTATTGCCATGATTGATGGCATCGCGTTCCAGACGAATATTCTGGCGCTGAATGCGGCAGTCGAAGCGGCGAGAGCTGGGGATCACGGCAAAGGGTTTTCGGTGGTGGCTGGCGAGGTGCGTAATTTAGCGCATCGCAGCGCAGAGGCGGCGAAAAGTATTAAAACCTTAATTAGTGTGACCAGTGAGAACGTGACCCAAGGAGCGAATATTGTCGCTGAAGCCGAGAAGAATATGCAGGAGATCGTCACCGGCTCGGGTGAATTGAGTAACCTGATGGAGCAAATTGCGGTTTCCACTTCCGAGCAGGAAAAAGGCATCGATCAAATTACGATGGCGTTAACCGAGTTGGAAACGGTGACCCAAAGTAATATTGGCGTGGTGGAAGAGCTCGCAGGTTCATCCGATGTACTCAAACGCCAGGTTATTGAGCTGCAATCGCGCACGCAAAGCTTCCGTATCGGTAATGAGACGCCAGCACCGGCGGTACAGGCTGGTCTGCAACCGCTCAAACCGGCGGTTGCCGGGACCAGCGATAGGAATTTCTGGCAATCGTTCTAACGTGATTATGTTGTGCAAAGCCCGGCGAATATGTCGGGCTTTTTTATGTTTCCCATAGCCTTAATCGGGTCTTTTACGAACAATTTCAGCGCGATGGCACACCCTCTTATTGCTTAACAAAAGCAGATGGCTAGACTATCAGGATAAATAGTTGCGACCGGAGGCGATGTGGAAGCCATAAAGGGATCTGATCTTAACGTGCCTGATGCCATCTTTGCGTGGCTTTTTGATGGGCAGGGCGGTGTCAAACCGTTAACCGACGCGGAGTGCGTCAGCAAAGATAATCCGTGCTGGCTGCATCTAAACTACACCCATCCCGACAGCGCTCAGTGGCTGGCGAACACGCCGCTGTTGCCGACGACGGTGCGCGACGCGCTAGCTGGTGAAAGTCTGCGGCCAAGAGTCAGCCGTTTGGGGGAAGGGACGCTGATTACGCTGCGCTGCATTAATGGCAGTACCGATGAACGTCCAGATCAACTGGTGGCGATGCGCCTGTATATAGATGAACGCATCATCGTTTCTACCCGCCAGCGTAAGGTGCTGGCGCTTGATGATGTGGTCAGCGATCTGCAAGAGGGCAGCGGCCCAACCGACTGCGGTTCTTGGCTGGTGGATATTTGCGATGCCTTGACTGACCACGCAAGCGAATTTATCGAGCAACTGCACGATAAAATCATCGATCTGGAAGATAACCTGATGGAACAAGAGGTGCCGCCGCGTGGATTCCTCGCGCTGCTGCGCAAACAACTTATTGTTATGCGACGCTATATGGCGCCTCAGCGTGACGTTTATGCCCGACTGTCCAGCGAACGTATGTCGTGGATGACTGACGATCATCGTCGACGGATGCAGGATATTGCCGATAGGCTTGGCCGTGGTTTGGACGAGATTGATGGCTGCATTGCGCGGACGGCGGTGATGACCGATGAAATTGCGCAGATGATGCAGGAGTCACTTTCACGGCGTACTTATAATATGTCGCTGATGGCGATGGTTTTTTTACCGAGTACGTTTCTGACCGGCTTGTTTGGCGTTAACCTTGGAGGGATCCCGGGCGGTGGTTCGCATCTGGGCTTCTCCCTCTTTTGTATTATGCTGGTCTTACTCATTGGTGGTGTTACGTGGTGGTTACATCGCAGTAACTGGTTGTAAAAATTGGTCTTTCTATTGCGCTTTATAGGCCAAAACGCGACTTAATTTGAGCGAGGTCAATAAACCAGCACCCCAATCAGGGCAATATCGTTCCTGCAGGTGAATGCAACGTCAAGCGATGGGCGTTGCGCTCCATATTGTCTTACTTCCTTTTTTTGAATTACTGCATAGCACAATTGATTCGTACGACGCCGGCTTAATAAAGTCGGCTTTTTTTTGTCCGCTTTTTGCTACCGCCTAACCTTACCCATCGATTAATATGTCGCATCGGGCTGCGAGATCTGCGAGGATACGCGCCTGCCCAACGTCAGCCCCTAATTATTCGCGAGAAAATATTGTGACCGCTTTTGCCACCCTTAATGCACTGCCAGCCTCCCAGTTAGACAACCTGAATGACCTGGGCTATCTCTCCATGACCCCAGTTCAGGCGGCATCGTTACCGGCGATCCTCGCCGGCAAGGACGTGCGCGTGCAGGCAAAAACCGGCAGCGGTAAAACGGCAGCCTTCGGCCTTGGTCTGTTGCAGCATGTTGATGCCAGCCTGTTCCAGACCCAGTCGCTGGTGCTGTGCCCGACTCGCGAACTGGCCGATCAGGTCGCTGGTGAAATTCGTCGTCTGGCGCGTTTCCTGCCGAATATCAAGGTATTAACTCTTTGCGGTGGACAGCCGTTTGGCGCCCAGCGCGACTCCTTACAGCACGCGCCGCACATCATTGTGGCGACACCTGGCCGTCTGCTTGATCATCTACAAAAAGGCACCGTGTCTTTGGACGCGCTGCAAACGCTGGTGATGGATGAAGCCGACCGCATGCTGGATATGGGCTTTAGCGACGCTATTGACGAAGTTATCCGCTTTGCGCCAGCCTCGCGCCAGACGCTGCTTTTCTCTGCCACTTGGCCTGAAGCGATTGCGGCCATCAGCGGACGCGTGCAGCGCGACCCGGAAACAATCGAAATTGACTCTGTTGATGCGCTTCCTGCGGTAGAACAGCAGTTCTTTGATGTGCCGCGCCACGGCAAGATTGCACTGCTGCAGCAATTGCTGAGTCAGCACCAGCCAGCATCATGCGTGGTGTTCTGTAATACCAAAAAAGATTGCCAGGCGGTTTACGAAGAACTGAATGCCGCAGGGCAGAGCACCATTGCGCTGCATGGCGACCTCGAACAGCGCGATCGCGATCAGACGCTGGTGCGTTTTGCTAACGGTAGCGCGCGTATTCTGGTGGCAACCGACGTCGCGGCGCGCGGTTTGGATATTAAATCGCTGTCGATGGTCGTGAACTACGAACTGGCGTGGGACCCGGAAGTGCACGTACACCGCATCGGTCGTACTGCGCGTGCGGGAAACAGCGGTCTGGCCGTCAGCTTCTGTGCGCCGGAAGAGGCACAGCGCGCGAACATCCTTGCCGAAATGCTGAACATCAAGCTGAACTGGATGCCGGAACCTACGAAGGCGAAGATTGTGCCGCTGGAGCCAGAAATGGCAACTCTGTGCATTGATGGCGGGAAGAAGGCCAAAATGCGCGCGGGTGACGTCCTCGGGGCATTAACCGGTGATGTTGGGTTGGTCGGTGCCGATATCGGTAAGATTGATGTGCATCCGGCACATGTCTACGTGGCGGTTCGTGCGGGCGTTGCCCATCAGGCGTTCAAGCTGTTACAGAAAGGCAAAATTAAAGGTAAGGCGTGTCGTGCGCGTTTGCTGAAATAATCGTTTAGAAGGCGTCCCAGGCAGCAGACTGGGACGCTATCGCGTTACTTCACTTCCACAATATCCAGACGCAGCTCGTTTAGCTGTCCGTCTTCTTCTTCAGGCTGCCAGCCAACCGGCTGCAGCGGCATTTCTTCCCGGTCAAACGCCAAGTCCCCACCATCAACAACTTCTGAACCGTGTGTCAGGCTCTTAAAGTCAAACAGCGTGGTATCGCTCAGGTGCGATGGAACCACGTTCTGCATGGCGCTAAACATGGTCTCGATACGGCCAGGGTAACGCTTATCCCAGTCGCGCAGCATATCGCCAATGACCTGACGTTGCAGGTTAGGCTGGGAGCCGCACAGGTTGCACGGAATAATCGGGAATTCTTTGGCTTCAGAGAAACGCTCGATATCTTTTTCGCGGCAGTAGGCCAGCGGGCGGATAACGATATGTTTGCCATCGTCGCTCATTAGCTTCGGCGGCATGCCTTTCATTTTGCCGCCGTAGAACATGTTCAGGAACAGGGTCTGCAGAATGTCGTCACGGTGATGGCCAAGAGCAATTTTGGTTGCACCCAGCTCGGTGGCGGTACGGTAGAGAATGCCGCGGCGCAGACGGGAGCACAGAGAGCAGGTGGTTTTGCCTTCTGGAATTTTGTCCTTCACGATGCTGTAAGTATTTTCTTCGACAATTTTGTACTCAACGCCCAGCGTTTCCAGATATTCCGGCAGGATATGCTCCGGGAATCCAGGCTGCTTCTGGTCGAGGTTTACCGCCACTAGGCTGAAGCTGATAGGCGCGCTCTTTTGCAAATTGCGCAGAATTTCCAGCATGGTGTAGCTATCTTTACCGCCGGAGAGACACACCATAATACGGTCGCCGTCTTCAATCATATTGAAGTCAGCGATGGCTTCGCCCACGTTACGACGCAGACGCTTTTGTAATTTGTTCAGGTTGTATTGTTCTTTCTTTGTAACAGACTGATTTTCTTGCATTGTTACCGTTCTCTAAAACCAAAAGGGGCATCTAAGGAGCGGGTTCATTCCGAGGAGATGTATTACATCAATCCTGACGGTCTGCTCCGGCGCTTATTCGTTCTCGCCATACGCGCGTTAATGCCCCATCCGATTAGCCATTAATGATGGGTTCGCTCTGGTCGATAGCAACCAGCAGGCAAAAGTATGCGCGTATGGTACGGATTACGGCGACGAATGCCAGCACGTTTTACAGCAACCTGCCATCTGGGGCTGATGGAGCCCATCGGGGCGTTAGATTTTTGTCCCTGACGCCCGTCGATGTGGTTCTGAATTAATTCGACATCTTTGGTCCTTAATTGATACGCAATCTTTAAGCATATTTGAGGCCTCATGACACTAACTATCATGACAGCATAGATAATCATGTCTCGAATCGTCACATGAGAGACTGAATAGATGAAAATTTTCTCAAAAGTTATCCCTGCGATTTTTGCGTTTGCTATCTCTTCGTCAGTGATGGCCGCAGAACTTCCGGAAGTCATTGGTAGCGAAACGACGCAGGGGCTGGACAGTTTAGGGCGCGTTTCCGTCAGCGGTATCAACGGCAGCCCTGATGATGCCATTCGTGCGCTGCGAAAAAAGGCCAATGCGATAGGTGGCGCAAAATTACGCGTGATTGCGCTAAGTACGCCAGCGAACTCTAGCTTATGGACTGGCAATGCGGAAGTGTACCGCTAAGGAACAGCCCAGCACCGCCGCAAGCTTACCGGTTAAGCACCAGCTTTCCTGGCTGACGAGACGAGGTTCGACTCCTCGGCGGCGGACCAATATCCCTACAGTACCTCCCACGCGTTCTAAAGCACTCGTATTGTCAATTTTACCCCTTCTTATCCATTGTCGTGATTTATACATGGTCGCATAATAATGCCCAACCTCCGCAGGTGCGGGGTTAAGCGCCAGCTTTTTCTGGTGATGAAGGATACACAATGGAAAGGCGTCACTTTCTGAAAAGTGCGGCTGCACTTTCTACGCTGGGTTTGGTCAGTCCCGTTTTTGCTAAAACCGAAACCGTCGCACAGCCCGCCGTTTCATCTCCCGGTAAATACCGCCGCTTCAAGATGACGCAGACCTACAGCCTGAAAGCACCAGAAGGCTCGTCCGGTAAGGTTAATTTGTGGATCCCCATTCCAGAAGAGACGGCTTTCCAGCAGCTGATAAATCTCTCTTTTAGCGGTAACTACCAAAGCGCTACGCTCAATGCCAATAACCGCTACGGCGCAAAAATCCTGTTTGTCACCTGGCCTTCTTCCAGCGGTCCGCTGGAAATTAAGGTGGAAATGGAAATCGAAACCCGCGATTGGGAAGTGCTTAAAGACAACCGTCTTGCTGACTGGCAACTGCCTGTTGCCGACATCGTTATTCCTGACGAAATCAAACCTTTCCTGCATGCGACGCCGCATATTCCGGTTGACGGCGTGGTCAAAGAAACTGCGCAAAAGATTATTGGCGATGAGAAGGCGCCGTTGAAACAAGCGCGTCTGATCCATGATTGGGTCAGCACCCATATGCATCGTGATGATGCGGTCATTGGCTGCGGCACGGGAGATGTGGGTGAGATCCTAAAAACCGGCAAACTCGGCGGCAAATGTACCGATATCAATTCCGTATTTGTTGCACTGTGTCGCGCGGTGGGTATTCCGGCCCGTGAAATGTTCGGCATTCGTCTAGGGGCTAGCCGCAAGCTGAATCAGTACTCCACCAAAGCTTTCGGCAGCGCCGATGCACAGGGCGTTGCCAAAGTCAGCGGCGGTCAGCACTGCCGCGCAATGTTCTGGCTTGCTGGTTTCGGCTGGATGCCGGCGGACCCGGCTGATGTGACTAAAATGCGGCTGACCGAGAAAAAAGAGAACGGCGATCCGTCGGTGAATGCGGTGAATGACTACCTGTTCGGCAATTGGGAAATGAACTGGGTTGGCTTTAACCATGGTCGTGATTTCGCGCTGTCTCCGGCAGCCGAGCAGGGAGATATCAACAACCTGGGCTACCCGTACGCAGAAGTGGACGGTGACCCGCTGAATTTCTACGATCCCGCACTGTTTAGCTACGACTATGTCAGCATCGAACAGCATTAAAGGCGGGATACTGACGCTGCTGGCGGCAATTATCGCTGCCGGCGCATCGACTCTGTGTTGCATTGGACCGCTGCTGTATTTGCTGTTTGGCATTTCAGCGGCAGGGCTTGTGGGGATCCCGGGGGCTTCTTGGCTGCAAATTCCAATGGTGCTGGTGGCCGTGGGATTAATGGCGCGGGGCTTCTGGCGGCTCTATCTGTCGCCAAAACCAGTGTGTATCAGCGTCGTTAGCCGCCGGGTGCTGGTGTGGCTGTACTGGATAGCGGTGCCGCTGGTGCTGGTGTTGATAACCTATCCTTACGTTTTGCCGTGGATTTTGGAGCGGATGGAATGAAAAAAGCAGTGTTACTGGCGTTGCTGATGGTGACGCCATTGAGCTGGGCGGCAGATAAAATGGTGACGATTGATGTCGGCGAGATGAACTGCCCGCTGTGCGTGATTTCGATTAACAAGGCGCTGCGTTCGACTGAGGGCGTGGTTAAGGCCAAGGCTTCGTTAAAAACGCGGCAAGCGCAGGTCGTGGTGCCGGAAGATTTTGATAATCAGCGCCTGCTGGCGGCGATCGCGCAAACGGGGTTTAAGGGCGAGATTCACGGGGAAAGTGCAGTACGGTAACCGGTGGTGCATTGCCTGATGGCGCTTCGCTTATCAGGCCTACAAACGAAAAGGATTGTAGGCCCGGTAAGCTTGCGCCGCCGGGCAATATTCACCGCTGCTGCGGTTTTTTACGCCGTTAGAACTGGTAAACCAGGCCTAGAGCCGTAATGTTGTCGGTTGAAATTCCGTTGTTACTGTAGAAGTTGTCATTACCGTCAAGCAGGTTGATTTTATAATCAACGTAGGCTGACATGTTTTTGTTGAAGTAATATGTGGCACCGATATCCATATATTTAACCAAGTCTTTGTCGCCTGCAGCACTGCCATTGACGTTGTACAAGTCCTTGCCTTTAGACTGCAAATAAGAAATTGCCGGACGCAGACCGAAATCAAACTGATATTGCGCGGTAACTTCATAGTTCTGCGTTTTGTTCGCAATCCCGGAATCACCGTATGGCGTCATATTGCGGGTTTCAGAATACATCGTTGCCAAATAGATGTTGTTAGCATCATATTTCAGACCCGCAGTCCATGCATCGGCGGTATCGCCGCTAGCATATTGCAAATGATTGGCGTGAGTTCTGCCATCTTGCTGGTCGTTAGTACGATCGGAAGTCGTATATGCAGCGCCTGCGCTAAATCCCATACCGATATTATAGGTCGTGGAAATACCGTAGCCGTCGCCGTTATCAAAACGGGAATCGCTATCGGTGCCGCGGTTGTTGGTGCCAATATCGCTGTTCTCGTTGCTACGGCCTTCGTTTTTACCCTGGAACTGCATGGCAAAGTTCAGGCCATCAACCAGACCGAAGAAGTCGGTATTACGGTAAGTTGCCACGCCGTTAGCACGGCCTGTCATAAAGTTGTCAGCGTTAGTGTAAGAATCGCCGCCGAATTCTGGCAGCATATCGGTCCAACCTTCTACATCGTACAGTACGCCGTAGTTACGACCGTAGTCGAATGAACCGTAATCACCGAATTTCAGACCGGCAAACGCTAAACGAGTCCAGCTATTCGCACCATCACCTTCAGTGGAGTTTGCCTGAATGTTGTATTCCCACTGGCCGTAACCGGTCAGCATATCGTTAATTTGAGTTTCGCCTTTGAATCCAAGACGAGCATAAGTTTGATCGCCGTCTTTTTTAGAATCGCTGGAGAAATAATGCAGACCATCTATCTTGCCGTAGATGTCTAATTTGTTGCCATCTTTATTATAAACTTCAGCAGCGTGAGTTGCGCCCGCTACAAGCAGGGCAGGAATGACGAGGGCCAGTACTTTTCTGTTCATTGAAGTTATTCCTTTAGTATTTTTTTATATTCGCTCACTACCGGATGAAGGTAGTGAGTTAATGCTAAAGGAGAATTAAGCTAGAGGATAAATAACATTTGTTACGGAATAAGTAAAATCTAAAGAAGATGATACCATTGAAATAACAATAGATTTCATGAATATATTATGTCTTTTTATATAAATTAAAAATTATACAAATAAGAAATTCAGCGGTAATCTACGCCGGTTATATGCCTTTTTGCCACACAGCGAATTACTTTTACCGTGTGTCGTCTTATCTAATTTGTCATTGGTAAATGATAAGCCCGAATAATTATTCGGGCTTTTTTTTCTGCCTACAGCATGAGATTTAACACTTATTCCGCTGAGGTAGTCTTCTCCGCTTTTCCTGCCAGTTGAGCGAGGAAGTCATAGCGTTTTTGCAGATCGGCGGCAGCATCTTTCCACAATTGCTCAGCCACTTCCGGTTGTTGGCTATTCAGACGGCGGAAGCGCTGCTCGTTCATCAACGTTTCGGCTAAGGCATCAGACGGTGGACGAGAGTCCAGCGCCAGCGGAATTTTACCTTCATCTGCGCGACGTGGATCGAAGCGGAACAGTGGCCAGAAACCGGTGGCGGTAAGCTGGCGCATCTGATCGTGACTCAATGCCAAGTCGTAGCCGTGTTCTTCGCATGGGCTGTAGGCGATGATGAGCGACGGCCCCGGATAAGACTCCGCTTCCTGAATGGCTTTCACCGTCTGGTTAAGCTGCGCACCGAGCGAAATCTGTGCCACGTAGACATGACCGTACATCATCATGCTAACGCCCAGATCTTTACGCGCTTTACGCTTGCCGTGCTCACCAAATTTGGTCACCGCGCCGAGCGGGGTGGCCTTCGAGGCCTGGCCGCCGGTATTGGAGTAACACTGGGTATCGAGCACCAGAATATTGACGTTCTCGGTCAGGCTCATCACGTGATCCAGACCGCCAAAACCAATATCGTAAGCCCAGCCATCGCCGCCAATTAGCCAGATAGATTTCTCGACCAGCGCATCAGCATCGGTCAACAGCTCTTCGGTACCCTCAATGCCCGCCAGTGCCTGACGTAGTGCACTGACCTGCTCGCGGCGGACCTCCGGTGTCGCTTCAGCATGCAGGGCTGCGTTAAGTTCGGCCGGGATCTGCGCGGCAAAACCGTCCAGCAGTCGCATCACGCGCTGACGATGCTGATCGACCGTTAAACGGAAGCCCAAACCAAATTCGGCATTATCTTCAAACAGCGAGTTAGCCCACGCCGGGCCGCGACCATTCGCGTCGGTGGTATAGGGCGTTGAAGGCAGGTTGCCGCCGTAAATAGACGAACAGCCGGTGGCGTTGGCAATCAACAGACGGTCGCCATACAGTTGTGTGAGCAGTTTGATATACGGCGTTTCACCGCAGCCGGAGCATGCGCCAGAGTACTCAAACAGCGGAGTGATAAGCTGTGAAGTACGAATATCGATGCGTTCGAGTTTGCTGCGGTCAATTTCCGGTAGGTCGAGGAAGAAGTCATAGTTCACTTTCTCTTCTTCAACGTGCTCAAGACGCGACATCATATTGATGGCTTTAATTTCCGGGTTCTGGCGATCTTTAGCCGGACATACTTCAACGCACAGGTTACAGCCGGTACAGTCTTCCGGGGCGACCTGCAGCACATATTTCTGGCCGCGCATATCACGGGATTTGACATCCAGCGTGTGCAGCGACGCCGGGGCGTTTTCCATGGCTTCCGGGGAGACCACTTTGGCGCGAATCGCCGAGTGCGGGCAGGCGGCGACGCAGTGGTTACACTGGGTACAGAGATCTTCTTTCCAGATAGGGATCTCTTCGGCAATGTTGCGTTTTTCCCAGCGGGTGGTGCCTACCGGCCAAGTGCCATCCGGCGGCAGCGCGGAAACCGGCAGCGCATCGCCAAGCCCGGCCAGCATTGCGGCGGTCACGGTTTTGACGAAATCAGGGGCTTCATCAGAGACCACCGGCGGACGGTTCGGACTGTTGGTATTCACCGGCTGCAGCGGTACTTCCGCCAGCGACTCACGCGCCAGCGCCAGCGCCTGCCAGTTACGCTCAACCAGATCCTGCCCCTTGCTGCTGTAGCTTTTGGCAATGGCGTTTTGCAGCTCCATCAGGGCGCTGTCGCCCGGCAGGATCTGCGTCAAATGGAAGAACGCCATCTGCATCACGGTGTTAATTCGTGCCGCCAGACCGCATTCACGGGCGATTTTCGCCGCGTTGACTACGTAGAAACGGGCCTGCTTCTGGTTCAGCACCGCCTGGACTTCCTGCGGCAGACGCGCCCAAACCTCATCCGCGCTGTACGGCGTGTTAAGCAGGAAAATGCCGCCGGGTTTCAGGCGCTCGGCCATCTGGTATTTATCAATAAATTGCAACTGGTGGCAGCCAACAAAATCAGCCTGTGCCACTAAATAGGCGGAACGGATTGGCTTATCGCTTACGCGCAGGTGCGACACCGTCAGGCCACCGGCCTTTTTCGAGTCGTAGACAAAATAGCCCTGCGCAAACCACGGCGTGGAGTTACCAATAATCTTGATATTGTTTTTGGTGGCCGAAACGCTGCCATCGCTGCCCAGGCCGTAGAACAGGGCTTCCAGCCGGGCGGTTGACGGCAGGGTATTTTCCGCCAGCGGCAAGGAGAGGTTGGTGACGTCATCGTAGATGCCAACGGTAAAGCGCGGTTTTGGTTTCACGGCCGAAAGCTCGTTGAAAATCGCCAGTACGCAGTCCGGACCAAACTCTTTTGAGGAAAGGCCATAGCGACCGCCGATGACCCGGGGCAGCGTTTCGCGCTCGCCCTGATTGAAGGCTTCAGCCAGTGCGGTCATAACGTCGAGATACAGTGGCTCTGCTTGTGCGCCTGGCTCTTTGGTTCGGTCGAGCACGGCGACACTACGTACGCTATCCGGTAACGCCTGTAACAAATGCTGGGCGGAGAAGGGGCGATACAGGCGAACTTTAAGGACGCCCACTTTTTCGCCGCGAGTCAGCAGTTCATCCACCACTTCTTCGCAGGTACCAATCGCGGAACCCATGATAACAATCACCCGTTCGGCCTGGGGATGACCGTAATATTCAAACGGTTTGTAGTGACGGCCGGTGGCGTCGGCGAAATCATTCATCGCCTGTTCAACGTGGTCGTAAACCGCGTTGTACCACGGGTTGGTGGCTTCGCGAGACTGGAAGTAGGTGTCCGGGTTGGCGGACGTCCCACGGATCACCGGATGCTCTGGGTTCAGCGCGCGGGCACGGTGGGCGGCAATTTCCTCATGCGGCAGCAGATCACGGATAGTGTCATCGGCCAACGGCACAATTTTGTTGATTTCGTGCGAGGTGCGGAAACCATCGAAGAAATGAATAAACGGTACGCGACTTTTGAGCGTGGCGATATGGGAAATCAGCGCAAAGTCCTGCGCTTCCTGCACGCTGGCGGCACAGAGCATGGCGCAACCGGTCTGGCGAATGGCCATCACGTCGGAATGATCGCCAAAAATAGACAGCGCGTGAGTCGCCACGGTACGCGCGGCGACATGCAGCACAAACGGCGTTAATTGACCGGCCAGTTTGTAGAGCGTTGGGATCATCAACAGGAGGCCCTGAGATGAGGTGAACGAGGTGGATAGTGCACCGGTCTGTAATGCGCCGTGCACAGCGGCAATGGCGCCGGCTTCCGACTGCATTTCAACTACGCGGGGGACATCCCCCCACACATTTTTCAGGCCATTACCTGCCCACGCGTCCGCCTGTTCGGCCATGGTGGAGCTGGGCGTAATTGGGTAAATGGCGATGACTTCACTGGTTCGGAACGCAACAGAGGCGACCGCACCATTACCGTCAATTGTGATCATTGATTATGACACCTTACATTGCGCAGAAATTAGGTTCACGAACACGCCGGGAACCGGAATTTTATAGTTATTAAGCCGTCTGGCGTTGCTGTTATACCTGATGGCGGATGACACCTTATCAGGCAAACAAAACATCCATGCATAACGTAAAGTCTAGCAAACCCCACGCTGAATCATTTTTGCTTTTGTGTCCTTGGTGAGGTCTACATCAATAATGTGGGGGCTTTTGGCTGAATAAAATTGGTAGAAAATGTTTCTACGGTGCATAAATGCGCGTTTCGTCTCTCGACGTACCGTGCGCTGATGCCTATGATGCTTAGGTTTGTTCTTAATTTTGCGTTCGGGAGGGAAGTGATGCGAGCTGCGTTTTTAATCGGGTGTGCGACGATGTTGTTGTCCGCGTGCAGTAATGAACCTGTTCAGCAGGCCACTGCGGCACACGTACCGCCGGGAATGAGAGCATCGATGTCGAGCTCAGGTGATGCCAACTGCGCCATGATTGGCGGAACGCTGTCAGCCGCGCGCCAGCTTGATGGCTCAAACATCGGGATGTGTGCGCTGCCGAACGGCAAGCGATGCAGTGAGCAGTCTCTTGCGGTAGGCAGCTGCGGTAGCTACTAAAGGTTAGTGCACCAGATCGGCGAGCTTGTAGATAAACGTTTGGTCAGCGGTAGCCAACGTTAGCTGTGTTTCTGTTAAGTCTACCTGCGCGCCTTGGCGAAGCATTTTCGCAAGCGTGGCGTCGAGCTGATTAAGCTGCGCGTTGCGGCACAGTTTGCGCGTCATGGTTAAGTCGGGAGCGGTCAGTTCGCCATTGGTGAGGGTGGCCATCGCCGAAAATTGATTACACAAAGTACCGGACACGAAGATTTTATTCAGCAGCGGCTGTTTTTCGCCAAAGCTCAGGTCCAGCGGTGCGTTTTCGCTCTGAACGGCTTTGCCGTTGACACTTTCTAGGACGAAGCGGTGATGCTGTAGGTTATCGCCGCCGGTAAAAACTTTGCTGTTATAGACACATCCGGCAAGCAGCGTCGCTGCCGCCAGCAGAAAAACGATTTTCTTCATTGCACAAACTTCTTATCTATTTACTTGGTGAATGGATTGGAAGTTTAACTGTACTGTGAATGATGTATGCAGGGCTTATCTGAAAATGCTCCCCAGCGTTAACTAGGGAGCAGTGGGCGTATTAGACGAGGCAGTTAGGGCAGTCTGCGCCGGTATCGATGAGTCTCAGATTTTCCAGCGTGGTTTCCGAAATACTGGTCAGCGCCTCGGCGGTCAGGAAGGCCTGGTGGCCGGTGAACAGCACGTTGTGGCAAGCTGACAGACGACGGAAAACGTCATCTTGAATCACGTCGTTGGACTTATCTTCAAAGAACAGATCGCGTTCATTTTCATACACGTCCATCCCTAGCGCGCCGATTTTCTGCGTTTTCAGCGCTTCAATGGCAGCCTGTGAATCGATCAGTGCGCCACGGCTGGTGTTAATAATCATCACGCCATCTTTCATCTTCTCGAAGGCACCGGTGTTCAGCAGATGGTAGTTCTCATCCGTCAGCGGGCAGTGCAGTGTGATAACGTCTGATTCAGCGAAAAGCGTTGGCAGATCGACATACTCGACACCTAGTTCCAGGGCTGCGGCACTTGGGTATGGATCAAATGCCAGCAGGCGCATACCAAAACCTTTGAGGATCCGCAGCGCGGCAATACCGATTTTCCCCGTACCAATGACCCCGGCGGTTTTCCCGTACATGGTAAAGCCGGTCAGCCCCTCCAGCGAGAAGTTGGCATCGCGGGTACGTTGATAAGCGCGGTGAATACGGCGGTTCAATGTCATCATCATGCCGATAGCATGCTCGGCGACCGCCTCCGGTGAATAGGCGGGAACACGTACAACGCGCAGGCCGAGTTCTTTCGCCGCATCAAGATCGACGTTGTTGAATCCTGCACAGCGCAGCGCGATGTATTTCACGCCATTTTTTTTCAACTCTTCCAGTACCGGACGGCTACCGTCGTCATTAACGAAAATACACACTGCCTCGCAGCCATGTGCGGTTTTGGCGGTTTTTTCCGTTAACAAAAAATCGAAAAACTCAAGTTCAAAGCCATATGCCTGATTCACATTTTGCAGGTACTTTTTGTCGTACTGCTTGGTGCTGTAGACGGCGATTTTCATAAGCTTTACTCCAGTGATTTTAGAGTCAAGTTAGCATATTTCAAATAATCATACAAAATGTAAAAATCTTTTGAATGCTAAAGTTACGTAAGGAAACTGTTGCCAGTATACGCGTTTTAGGCGGTGGGGTGAAACCTACGTCATCAATCAGAATCAACTGAAATTACTCACATTTTATTTTATAGCAGCTACGCTTAATCACATGACTGCGGCTTTCACTCTCTGGTCTGACATGACACAATATGCGCCTTTGGACCGCACGTTACTTGGTCCGGCATGACTGCCTGCTCAATCTGGACATTACTGCACCCATGAAGGGTAAATATAAAGCTTTAATTGCATTACTCCTGCTAATCATACTCCTACCGTTGACGTTGATGATGACGCTAGGGTACTGGGTTCCTACGCTGGTGGGCATCTGGCTTCCGGCGGGGACACGTATCGCCCTTAACGACAGCCCACGCTTCACGCGCCAAGGGTTACATATTCCCGATCTACGCTATCTTGCCGGGGACTGCGAGCTGGCGGCGCTAAAAGATGTCTCGCTATCGCATCCCAGCCGCTGGCAGTTGCACGCGGCTGCGGTCAGCCTTAATTCCATCTGTTTTGCCAAACTGCCGTCAAACGACGCGGTTCCCGGTGCGCCGCGCACGCTGGCTGAGTGGCAATCCATGCTGCCCAATACTTGGCTTTCGATAGATTCTTTGCGTATTTCGCCGTGGGAAAAATGGCAGGGCAAGCTCACCGCTTCGCTCACCGCAAAGCGTCAGGATCTGCAATATGAAGGGGAACATGTCACGCTGCATGCCCGTCTGCATGGTCAGTCGCTGACGGTCAGTGAATTTCACGCCAATTTAATCGACGGTGAAAAACCTGTGAGGCTGTTGGGCGAGTTCACCATGCCGCTGGTTCCTGATGGTCTGCCTGTGAAGGGGCATCTTGAATCGACACTCCAGGTTCCGCAGGTGCCTTCCTTGGTGGATGCCGAGCTTAACTGGGACGGAAATCAGGGGCAACTGGTGATGATGGCCCGGGGTGAGGACACGCCGCTGGTGGACTTTCCATGGCAACTGAGTGAACAACAGCTCACTATCAGCGACGGACGGTGGAGCTGGCCTTATCAGCCGGGGATACCGTTAAGCGGTCGACTGGGCGTTAAGTTCGAGGACTGGCAGCAGGGCATTGAGAAAACGCTTATCACCGGGCGCATGAACGTGTTGACGGCGGGCGATGCCGGGAAGGGCAACGCCGTATTAAGCGTTGGACCAGGCCGGCTTGGCATGGACGGCAGCGACATGCCGCTACAGCTCACCGGAGAAGCCAAGCAGGGGGATTTAATTTTCTATGCCCGACTGCCCGCTCATCTAAGTGGCCCGCTGATGACGCCGGTACTGGCGTTCCAGCCCGGCGCGCTGTTGCGTTCTCGCGGTCGGGTGATTGATGCCTTAAATATTGATGATGTTCGCTGGCCGCTGGCTGGGGTGAAAATCTCCACTCAGGGGATTGATGGTCGTCTGCAAGCTATCCTTCGCGCCCATGAACAGCAGACCGGCGATTTTGTTCTGCATCTCGATGGTAAGGCCGATAACTTTATGCCGGATAAAGGCACCTGGCAGTGGCGCTATTGGGGAGACGGACACTTTACCCCGATGCAGGCCCGCTGGGATGTAACGGGAACCGGCGAGTGGCGTGACAGCGAGATAGTTCTCAACGCGCTATCGACCGGTTTTGACAAGCTGAATTACGGCACCATGACCATTGATAAGCCGCGCTTGACGCTGGAAAAACCTATCCATTGGATCCGTAACGCGCAGCATCCTTCCTTTACCGGGGCGCTGGCACTGGAGGCGAACGAAACCCGCTTTACCGGCGGCAGCGTGCTGCCGGCTTCTGCGCTCAGTTTTAGCGTTGAGGGTCGCGATCCCACCTTCTTCCAGTTCAAAGGCAATCTTAAAGCCCAGGCGATTGGTCCGATTCAGGTTAACGGTCGCTGGGATGGTGAACGTCTGCGTGGCAATGCGTGGTGGCCAAAACAGTCGCTGACGGTCTTCCAGCCGCTGGTGCCGCCGGATTGGAAAATGAAACTCCGGGACGGGACGCTGTACGCTCAGGTGGCGTTTTCAGCCGCCGCGGATCAAGGTTTTGAAGCCGGTGGTCACGGCGTGCTGCGCAGCGGTAGCGCATGGATGCCGGATAACGAAGTCAACGGCGTAGATTTTGTGCTGCCATTCCGTTTGAAGTCCGGCGTTTGGCAGTTGGGCACGCGTCGCCCGGTGTCGCTGCGCATTGCGGAAATCGTCAACCAGGTTACCGCCCGTAATGTGGCGGCTGACCTCCAAGGGACCTGGCCGTGGAGTGAAGATTCGCCGTTACAGCTCAGCAATGTCAGTGTTGATGTGCTGGGGGGCAAAGTCACCATGCAACAGCTACGTATGCCTCAGCATGACGCGGCGCTGCTGCGGCTTCATCATATCTCAATGAGTGAGTTGGTTAGTGCGGTGAACCCGAAGCAATTTGCCATGTCCGGCCCGGTAGATGGTGCGCTGCCGCTTTGGCTGAACGACAGTCAATGGATTATCAAAGATGGTTGGCTGCACAACCCGGGTCCGATGACGCTGCGGCTTGATAAAGACACGGCTGATGCCGTCGCCGATGACAACATCGCCGCCGGTGCCGCTATCAACTGGCTGCGCTATTTGGAAATCTCTCGTTCATGGACCCGCATCAATCTTGATAGCCTCGGCATGCTGTCGTTGCAGGCTGAAGTGACCGGCACCGGCGTCATGGACGAAAAACGCAGTACGGTGCAGTTGAACTATACGCACCAAGAGAATGTTTTTGATTTGTGGCGAAGCCTGCGCTTTGGCGACAAACTTCAGTCATGGCTTGAGCAACACGCGACCCTACCCGGTGCGCCGTGTCGCAGCGGCACGGAATGTAAGGAGCAACAATGAAATTATCCATCGCCGTAGTGGCCGTGGTGACCAGCAGCCTGTTATCGGGTTGCGTACCGCGCATTGAAGTGGCGGCGCCGAAAGAGCCGATTACCATCAATATGAATGTGAAGATTGAGCATGAAATCCGTATCAAGGCCGATAAGGACGTTGAGGATTTGCTGAAATCACGTAGTGACTTGTTCTGAGGTGATCATGCGAAAATTAAGGATTGTCGCCGTTTTAGCGCTTAGCCTGTTGAGTACCACCGCGCTGGCATTAACGTTGACCGATGCTCGCCAGCAGGGGCGCGTCGGCGAGACGCAGGGCGGATATCTGGCAGCGCTAAAACAGGATAATGATACGCTAGCGTTAGTGAAGAAAATCAATCAGGCGCGCGGTGAAAGCTATCAACAACTTGCGCAAAGCAATAACTTGCCGCAGCAAGAAGTGGCAAGGCTTGCGGGTAAGAAATTGATCGATAAAGCTCAGCCCGGCGAATATGTTCAGGGCATTAATGGCCAGTGGGTACGTAAGTAAAGATCGCAGCGATGTAAGAAAAAACCTAATCCGGTTGAAAGAGGGGCTGCAACTCGCTCATACTCTCGGCATGTAACCTGTTCGCCGGTAACGATTTTACCGACGATATATGAGAATAATAAAGGAATTTGCAATGGCAGAAGAAACGATTTTCAGCAAAATCATTCGTCGTGAAATCCCGTCGGATATCGTTTATCAAGACGATCTCGTGACCGCGTTCCGCGATATCTCGCCGCAGGCACCGACCCATATTTTGATTATCCCCAATACGCTGATTGCCACCACCAACGATGTTGGCGCCGAGCACGAGCTGGCGCTGGGTCGTATGGTTACCGTGGCGGCCAAAATCGCCAAAGAAGAAGGCATCGCTGACGACGGCTATCGTCTGATTATGAACTGCAACCGTCACGGTGGGCAGGAGGTCTATCATATTCACATGCATCTGGTGGGCGGTCGCCCGCTGGGGCCAATGCTGGCGCATAAAGGCTAATCTATGAAATCGGCATGCTTGGGTCTTGCGCTTTGCGCCACGTTGCTGGCCGGGTGTCATTCGCGCCTGGAAATCGCCGTTAGCGAACAGCAGCCGCTGGTGATGGAGTCGAATGTTCTGGCGGCGGGGATCAGCGCACAAGCGCCTGAAATTACCACATCGGATATTCAGGCCACCGCCAGCGCCAAGCTGTTTAATGAAAGGCGAGAACCAGTCACCGTCCATTATCGTTATTACTGGTATGACGCCAGAGGACTGGAAATGCACCCGCTTGAGGCTCCGCGCAGTATTACGGTTCCTCCAATGGGTTCGGTCACGTTATACGGGACCGCTAACGGTTTAGGGGCGCATAAAGCCCGGCTTTATCTTTATCTGTAAGGGGTAAACTGGAATGAGTAAATTGGGTCGCTATGCATTAATTGCTTCCTTGGCGATGTTGCTTGCCGGGTGTGTGGTGCGTGAACAACCGGCGCCTGTTGATACGGTCAATCCGCAGCAGCCACAGCAACCGCAGCAGCCAACCGAGCCGCAGCAGCCGGTGCCTACGGTGCCAACCGTACCGACCGTTCCAACGCAACCGGGTCCGATTGAGCACGGCGGCGATACGTCAACTCAGCCAGCGCCTCGTGTGCGTCATTACGACTGGAACGGTGCCGCGCAGCCGCTGGTGGGCAAAATGTTGCAGGCCGCGGGCGTAAACGCGGGCAGCATTTTACTGGTGGATAGCGTAAATAACCGTACCAACGGTTCATTGAACGCCGGTGAAGCGACCACCGCATTGCGCAATGCGCTGTCGGGTAACACCAAATTCACCCTCGTTTCCCCACAGCAGTTGGCCGTTGCCAAACAGCAACTGGGTTTATCGCCGCAGGATAGCCTCGGTTCCCGCAGCAAGGCGATGGGCATTGCCCGTAACGTGAGTGCGCAATACGTTCTCTACTCGAATGCGACCGGCAACGTCAATGCGCCAACCCTGCAAATGCAGTTGATGCAGGTGCAGACGGGCGAAATCGTCTGGTCAGGAAAGGGCGCGGTTGCACAACAATAAGCTCACGCGTGACGCGGTTCTGTCACGCGACTTCCCGCACTATCACATTTTCGCCAGCCCCGAAACGTCGGGGCTGAGTGGCAGCAGCTGTATCATCAAGCAGGGTGAAAAGCGGCTGGTTCTCCGCCAGCATCATGCGCCTGATGCGCCCGAAAGCGATTTTCTTCGTCAGTTTCGTGCGCTGCATCGATTACCCAATACGCTTGCGCCGAAGCCGGTTTTTTATACACCCGGCTGGATGGCGGTTGAATATTTAGCCGGTGAGATCAAAAGCGTGCTCCCGGCCCATCGTCCTCTCGCCGCTCTCCTGTATGATTTGCATCGGCAGCCCCGTTTCGGCTGGCAGCTGGCCTTGCTACCGCTGCTGGAAAAATATTGGCAGCAGTGTAGCCCGGTGCGACGTACGCCATTCTGGTTACGCTGTTTACAACGTCTGCGTAAAGAGGGCGAGCCGCGAGCACTGCGGCTTTCGCCGCTGCACATGGACGTTCATGCCGGCAATATCGTGCATACCGCACAGGGACTTAGGCTCATCGACTGGGAATATGCAGGTGACGGTGACGTTGCGCTGGAGCTGGCGGCGGTGTGGACCGAGGACAATAGACAGCGCCATCAGCTTACGTTGGCCTACGCCGAACGCGCGTACATTGCGCCGGAAATCCTCTGGCGGCAGGTTCGACGCTGGCGGCCGTGGGTATTAATGCTGATGGCGGGTTGGTTTGAGTGTCGCGGGCATCAGACCGGCGACGAAAAATTTTATACGTTGGCCAACGATGCTTGGCAACGGCTACAGAATAATAAGGAGGGCGTGTGGGCCCAGTAATGCTAGATGTTGAAGGTTATGAGTTAGATGCCGAGGAGCGTGAGATCCTCGCGCACCCGCTGGTGGGGGGCTTAATTCTCTTTACGCGTAACTACCATGACCCGGAGCAGCTGCGCGAACTGGTACGCCAGATCCGCGCCGCCTCGCGCAATCACCTAGTGGTAGCCGTTGACCAGGAAGGCGGGCGCGTACAGCGTTTCCGCGAAGGTTTCACCCGCTTACCGGCAGCACAGTCGTTTGCTGCGGTTCTAGGTGAAGAGGCGGGCGGTCGCATGGCCGCAGATGCCGGTTGGTTGATGGCCAGCGAAATGATTGCCATGGATATCGACATTAGCTTCGCGCCGGTGCTCGATGTCGGCCATATCTGTACGGCGATTGGTGAGCGTTCGTATCATGCGGACCCACATAAAGCGCTGGCGATGGCGCGCCACTTTATTAACGGCATGCACGACGCCGGGATGAAAACCACCGGGAAGCACTTCCCAGGCCACGGCGCGGTAACGGCAGACTCCCACAAAGAGACGCCGCACGACCCGCGAACCGATGCCGACATTCGCAGCAAGGATATGGCGGTATTCAAAACGTTGATTACCGAAAATGCCCTAGATGCCATCATGCCAGCCCATGTGATTTATGATGCGGTAGACCCGCGTCCGGCGAGTGGGTCGCCGTACTGGCTGAAAACCGTGCTGCGCGGTGAGCTGGGCT
Source organism: Kluyvera sp. STS39-E (assembly GCF_040932435.1). NCBI lineage: Bacteria > Pseudomonadati > Pseudomonadota > Gammaproteobacteria > Enterobacterales > Enterobacteriaceae > Kluyvera > Kluyvera sp. STS39-E. The sequence goes on from NZ_JBFQGA010000003.1 coordinate 314,314, forward strand.
TTGACGGGGTTATCTTCTCTGACGATTTGTCGATGGAAGGCGCCGCCATTATGGGCAGCTACGCACAACGCGGGCAGGCCTCGCTCGACGCAGGTTGCGATATGATCCTCGTCTGCAATAATCGTAAAGGGGCGGTCAGCGTGTTGGATAACCTGTCGCCGATCAACGCTGAGCGTGTTACGAAGTTGTATCATAAAGGTTCATTTAGCCGTCAAGAACTGATGGACTCCGCCCGCTGGAAAACGGTTAGCGCTCAGTTGGAGCAACTCCACGAACGCTGGCAGGAAGTGAAGGCTGGTCATTAACCCTCCCGGTGTGGGAGTAATGGTGTGGTGAGGATACGATGATTATCTATTTGCACGGTTTTGACTCAAATAGCCCTGGTAACCATGAAAAGGTTCTTCAGTTGCAGTTTATCGACCCGGACGTGCGGTTGATTAGCTATAGCACGCTGCATCCGAAACACGATATGCAGCATCTGCTCAAAGAAGTCGACAAGATGCTGCAGCTCTGCGCCGATGAGCGTCCACTTATTTGTGGCGTGGGCCTTGGCGGTTTCTGGGCCGAACGTATTGGTTTCCTGTGCGATATTCGTCAGGTGGTGTTTAACCCGAATCTGTTCCCAGATGAGAACATGGACGGAAAAATTGACCGCCCGGAAGAGTACATGGACATTGCGACCAAGTGCGTGAATAACTTCCGCGAGAAAAACCGCGATCGTTGTCTGGCTATCCTTTCTCGTCATGATGATGCGCTGGATAGTCAGCGTTCGGTAGGCCTACTGCATCACTTCTATGAAATCATCTGGGATGAAGAGCAGGGCCACAAGTTTAAAAACATCTCTCCGCATCTGCAGCGGATCAAGGCCTTCAAAACCCTCGGGTGAAAGTGCCTGAAAAGCCCCGACTACGGCTCCGTAGTCGGGGCTTTTTTTTGTTAATTTTTAACCTCGAGGCCTTACTTTTTAAGACATAAAGATCCATTCGTTCAACTTCCGCGCAATAAAACTTGATTCATATCAATTTTGGTATGACCAATGCACCATTCATGTTATTCTCATTGCAGCTGAATGGTTTCTTGTTAGTAACTTGTTGTTAATTAAAGGCTATATTTATAACTTTTAATTAACAATTGGTTAATAAATTTTAAGGGGAGTCTCATGACTACGCCAATCAAGAAGATTGTTATTGTCGGTGGTGGTGCAGGCGGCCTGGAACTGGCTACTCAACTGGGTAGAAAGCTTGGCCGGGGCAAGAAAGCGAAAATCACGCTGGTAGATCGCAACCATAGTCATCTATGGAAACCGCTGTTGCATGAAGTGGCAACCGGTTCACTCGATGAGGGCGTCGATGCGCTGAGCTACCTGGCCCACGCGCGTAACCACCATTTCCAGTTCCAGCTGGGCTCGGTGATGGACATCAACCGCGAAGCGAAAACGCTGACCATTGCCGAACTGCGCGATGAGAAGGGCGAACTGCTGGTACCTGAACGCAAGCTGGCGTATGACACGCTGGTCATGGCGCTGGGCAGCACCTCCAACGACTTCAACACGCCAGGTGTTAAAGAACACTGCATCTTCCTTGATAACCCGCATCAGGCGCGTCGTTTCCATCAGGAAATGCTGAATCTGTTCCTGAAATACTCAGCAAACTTGGGCGCTAACGGTAAGGTTAACATTGCCATCGTTGGCGGTGGGGCCACCGGCGTTGAGCTGTCTGCCGAGCTGCACAATGCGGTGAAACAACTGCACAGCTACGGCTACAAAGGGCTCAGCAATGAAGCGCTGAATGTGACTCTGGTGGAAGCCGGTGAACGTATTCTGCCTGCGCTGCCGCCGCGTATTTCCGGTGCTGCGCACAATGAGTTGACCAAAATGGGCGTGCGCGTATTGACGCAAACCATGGTAACCAGCGCCGATCAGGGCGGTCTGCACACTAAAGACGGTGAATACATTGAAGCCGATCTGATGGTTTGGGCGGCAGGTATCAAAGCGCCTGATTTTATGAAAGACATTGGTGGCCTGGAAACGAACCGTATTAACCAACTGGTGGTTGAGCCAACGCTGCAAACGACCCGCGATAGCGACATTTACGCCATTGGCGATTGCGCTTCTTGCGCCCGTCCTGAAGGGGGCTTCGTGCCACCGCGCGCTCAGGCTGCGCACCAGATGGCCACCTGCGCACTGAACAACATTCTGGCGCAGATGAAAGGCAAAGAGCTTAAAGCTTACAGCTATAAAGATCATGGCTCACTGGTTTCCCTGTCTAATTACTCCACCGTGGGCAGCCTGATGGGTAACCTGATGCGTGGTTCGATGATGATTGAAGGGCGCATTGCGCGTATGGTCTACATCTCGTTGTACCGTATGCACCAGATTGCGCTGCACGGTTACTGCAAAACCGGGCTGATGATGCTGGTTGGCAGTATCAACCGTGTCATTCGTCCGCGTCTCAAACTGCACTGATTATTAAGCAATGCCCGGCCAGCATGCTGGCCGGGTTGCCTGATGGCGCTTTGCTTATCAGGCCTACAGCGCATCTCGTTTGTATGTAGGCCGGATAAGGCGTTTACGCCGCCATCCGGCAATGCTCAGTCCCCAAACTTACCCTCAGAATCCTCCCAAATCCCCATATTCCAACATAAAACCCTGCTTTTGAGTTTTTGTCCGATTGGCTCTGCTAACGAACGGTTGCACAATTGTAAGCAATAGCAACAAAGGAGGAAGTCCCGTGAATAAATCTATGTTGGCGGGTATTGGTATTGGTGTGGCAGCCGCACTGGGCGTTGCCGCCGTGGCGAGTATGAATGTGTTCGACAGCCGTCCACAGTACGCGCAGGTTGTTTCCGCTACACCCATCAAGGAAACCGTGAAGAATCCGCGTCAGGAGTGCCGGAACGTGACGGTCACGCACCGTCGTCCAGTACAGGATGAGCACCGTATTACCGGTTCCGTGTTAGGGGCTGTCGCGGGCGGGGTCATTGGCCATCAATTTGGCGGCGGGCGAGGCAAAGATGTTGCCACCGTGGTCGGGGCCTTAGGCGGCGGCTATGCCGGCAATCAGGCGCAGGGCGCATTGCAGAATAACGACACCTACACCACCACCGAACAACGTTGTAAGACAGTGTATGACAAATCTGAGAAAACGCTTGGGTTTGATGTTACCTACAAAATCGGCGACCAGCAGGGGAAAATCCGCATGGATAAAAACCCGGGAAGCCAGATCCCATTGGATAACAATGGGCAGCTCGTACTGAATAAAGCCTAAAAAAGCGTTAGAGTGCTATTCGCCCCTCAATCAGTCAGATTGAGGGGCGTTTTTTTATTCCACCGCAATCATCTGCGGCCACAGACGCAGGGTGGTTTCAGTGATTTGCATCAAGGTTTCAAAACTGGCCCCTTCACGGGCGCTTATCGACATCCCTTGTAAAATACAGCCAAGAAACAGCGACAGCTCTTTGACGTTTTTCTCAGCGGGAATTTCTCCGCGAGTTTGGCGTAATTGCAGGAACTGGCTGAGCGTCTGCTCTTGTACCGCATGCCGGGACTTAATGGTCTTGGCGATCTCTTTCGACGAAGCCGCCAGCGCCGCAGAGGTGTTGATCATAAAACAACCTGCGGGCGTGTCTTTGCTGGTGAAGCAAGTGGCAACCGCAGTGAAGTAATTTCTTAAAGCCTCGACGACCGTCTGCTCTTCACAAAACAGGCATGCCTCATTTTTGGAAGCAAAATGGGTGATGTAGTGATCGAGGACGGCGCGGAACAACCCCTCTTTATTAGCGAACTCGGCGTACAGCGTTGGCGCTTTCGCACCGGTCGCTTCCACCAGATCGGAGAGTGATGTTGCCTCATAGCCATACTGCCAGAATAGCGTCATCGCTTTATCAAGCGCCGCTTCCCGGTCGAATACTTTAGGTCGACCACGGCCTTTTTTCGCGCAACTTTGCGTGTCAGTTGTCATCGTGCCGTTTACCTTAGTGGTTTTAGTGAACGTTCATTATAAAAATATTCTACAACAGGGGCTAGCGCTTCTGCGATAAAAATAAATTTGTCATATTCATATGAAAAATATATGAATTCCTATTTATTGAACGGTCATTATAAAAATAGCATTGACGTGTGACGCAGATCTCATTATGATTATCTTATCGATCGTTAAGTAATAACGTCTGACCTACAAAATTCATCTGCAAAGGTAATAATCATGAAAAACGTAAAAACTCTGGCCATCGCAGCCGTACTGAGCTCACTGTCATTTGCTAGCTTCGCGGCAGTGCAGGTGCAATCCACTCCAGCAGACCAGCATAAAGTAGGCAACATCGCCGCTTCCGCTGGCCCGAACCTTGAATCACTGGAACAACAGCTGTCACAGAAAGCAGATGAAATGGGCGCGAAATCGTACCGCATCACTTCTGTAAGCGGTCCGAACTCCCTCCACGGTACCGCTGTAATCTATAAATAAGCGTTAAAACCCTCATAATGCTTATTATGTCACTGCAATAAAAAAGGCCCTGGCGTAACCCGCTCAGGGCCTTTTCTTTTCGTGTTTCCGTTACATATTCTGCTGTGCGACATCGTGGTGACGGGTTACATCAACCGGCATCCCGGAGCGGGTATCCATCACTTTCCTCATCACTTCACCATCGGTATTCGCCTTCTGGCTAAACGCATTCATGCTGGCATTGAGAACAATAGGCAGCGTCTGCGGATCGTCATCAATATGCTCAGAGAGCGGCTGATGGACTTCGACCAGATGCACGCCGTTCGGCTCAACCGAGGCTTTGATTGGCGTATTAATGATAGTGACCTTGGTTCCTGGCGTGACTTTGTCAAACAGCGCTTTGATATCACCGTCACGCAGACGAATACAGCCAGAGCTTACGCGCATTCCGATACCGAAATCAGCGTTGGTACCGTGCAATAAATAGACCCCGCCGTAAGCCGCCAGACGAATCGCATGGTGGCCCATTGGGTTGTCCGGCCCGGCGGGCATGACCGCTGGGAGATCAATGCCTTGCGCTTTATAACGGGCACGAATATTTGCCGTCGGTGTCCAGGTCGGATTGGCGCGTTTATCGGATACCGTCGTCACCATGGTCGGCGTGACCGTAGTGCCGCCAAGCTGACCAATTCCGATAGGATAAACGGTAACGGTATTGCTACCCGGCGGATAATAGTAAAGACGCAGCTCCGCCAGATTCAGGACGATGCCTTCGCGCGGAGTGTCTGGCAGCAAGGTTTGCAGCGGGATGGTGAGCACGCTGCCGGGGCGGGGAACATAAGGGTCAACGCCGGGGTTTGCCTGCAACAGCGCCAGGAAACCGACATTGTATTTCTTGGCGATAGCTTCCAGCGAACCGCCGTTGTTCTCCACCACGTGGAAACGGTTTTCGCCGACTAGCCGACTGCCCGCGGCCGGTAACGGCCAAGTATTGGCGCTGGCAGGCAGCGCAACGCTGGCGGCGAGGATGAACCCCATTAACCAGCGCGATAAATGCAGAGTCTGTCGTTTCACTCGTATCCCTCAAGGTCGAAAAGTGTTGCTTAAAAGTTAAAGCGACTATTATGGGTAAGGGAACTGTAGGGAAGTGAAGGGCGATTGAAAGAGTATGTAAAGGCGGCCCCATCACGGGGCCGCAGGACAGTTAGAAGACCATTTTTACCGTGAATTGAACTTCACGTGGGTCGCCAATCTGGTTGCCCAAGTTGTTGCTGGCGATAGACGAGGTGTAGTAAGTCTTATCGAAGAGGTTTTTCACGTTAACCTGCAGCGTTACCGGATACTGTAGCTTCATCTTATACGCAGCGAACACGTCAGCGACCGCATAGCCCGGCAGATAGTAATCCGCGCCGTTGGTGCCTGAACGGCGGCTCAGAGCGTGTCCACCGCCGCCGATAGTCAGGGTGTTACTGTCGTAGACGTTGTTAAAGTCATAGGTCAGGAACACTGAACCGGTATGACGCGGGACGTTGGGCAGCGGTTTACCTGCATAGTCAGGATCGTCAATCACCTTCGCGTTGGTATAACCGTAGCTGGCAATCACGTTCAGGTTATCGGTAAGCGCACCGGCGACATCCACTTCAATCCCCTGTGAACGGACTTTACCCGCCGTTTTGGCATAGGTCTCATCGCCAATGGTTTCGGTATACAGCACGTTACGTTTATGGATGTCGAAGAAGGTAATGTTCGACGTCACGCCGCTAAACAGGTCGAACTTTGCCCCCACTTCATATGCGGTAGACTCTTCTGGCGGTAGGTTGCCAATGTAGCTCGCGATCGATGACTGCGGCATAAACGACTGCGCGACGTTGCCGAACAGCGATACGCTTGGCGTCAGTTTATACACCATGCCAAACTTCGGCGTCAGCTTCTCATCTTGGCTGTCGGTATTCACGTTAAATGGACGGCCTTTACCGGCATACTGGGTATAGTACTGGTAGCGCACACCCGCGACGGCAATCCATTTGTCAGTAAGATACAGCGCGTCTTGCAGATAGGTCGCGTAGGTTTCCTGCTGAATACGCTGGTCGCTGTCGGCGGCCGAAACGCTGGTGCATTTATCCAGCGTGCCGTACACCGGATTGTAGATATTGAGGCTCTTTTTCACGTTCTTACAGCGGATCATGTCGGTGCGCAGCAGATCGTAATTCTCATAGGCGATGCCGCCAAGAATTTCGTTGTAGAAGCCGCCAATGACCACGTTACCCTGCAAATCTGCGCGGGTGGAGTGCATCCGTTGCGTTGACCCCTGGGTGGCGTCGACCCGGCGTGTCAGATCGCCGGTTTTCGCATCGTAGGCCATCACTCGCGCCTGATTATCGCTGTATTTGTCTTGGCTAAAACCGTAATCAAAGCGGGCGGTCCATTCGTCGTTGAGACGGTATTCGGCATTCACCTGCGCCAGATCTGAGTCGCCGTTGGTGATGTTAAACGGTTCGTCAAAACGCTCGTTACGTGGCACGTTGACCGCGCGTCCGGTATCTAAATCAAAAATAGTGCCGCGATCGAATGGCGTATGATAGCTGCGGTGCGACCAAGAGACGTTGACCGTAGCATCGTCGCCAAACCAGGTCAGCGACGGCGCGATGAAGGTGCTACGTTCTTTGCCAAAGTTGCGCCAGTAATCTTCATTCTGGTATTCGCCAACAAGGCGATAGGCCAATTGAGTGCCTTCAATTGGGCCGGTGACATCAACCTGTCCCGTACCACCGCCAAAGCTGCTTGAGGTTGCTGAAATATCGCCCGAGAATGTGCGCTCTGGGCGTTTAGTGACCACGTTAATCAGCCCACCTGGGTCTAGGATCCCATACAGGGTAGAGGCCGGGCCTTTGAGCACTTCAACGCGTGATGTAGCGGCGTTAAAGCTGCGCGGCAGCACGGTGCGCAGGCCGTTGGTCATGATTGAACCATCGCGGTTAGCACCGAAACCACGGCGGGTAAACGCGTCCTGAGTGCCGCCAAGCGTGTTGGTTTGTACTACGTTTGCCACGTTATACAGCGCCTCATCAAGCGATGTGGCATGCTGATCTTCAAGGACTTTATCACTAACGGTATTCACTACCTGCGGAATATCAAGCAATGGCATGTTGGTGAGCGTTGCCGTAGCACTGCTTATTGGCTGATAGCCATCGGTGACGGTCTGGTCGGCCTGAGACGTGCCAACAACCGTCATCGCTTCTTCTTTTTTAGTCTCATCACCGCGGGCGTTGGTTTCGGCCGCCATCAGCGAAGGGGAGCTGACCGCTCCCAGAAAAAGCAGTGAAAAAAGTGTGCGCCCGGTTTTTCCCGTGAACGTCGGGGAGAGCTGTGTCATCTGTCTGTTTCCCATGAAAAAACTGCCTAATCGAAGCAGCGAAAAGTGATAAAAGTCATTGCCCTGAATCGCGAACAAAATCCGTTTACGTCAACCACTGACGTTCAGGATGTGTAATTGAGAATCATTCAATCATGCGCAAATGTAGTAGTAAATGCGCGGGGCAATAAATTTATCCAACAACAAAAACGCACCAGGACGGGGGTGGCATCAAAAATAATTATTTTGTTATTAATTGAATTTAAATGAGTTTGTTTTTTTAAGGCATCCAAAATACGCGAAGGTCATAGCAAAGACCCTATGAAATGAAACGGTAATGTAGTGCGCTTGACTACTACATTACGACGCTGCATGATCAAAAGAGAATGAGATTTATTTATAGTGCAGAACGATACCACGTCGTTGCGGCCGGAGAGAGAGAAACATGCCACAGCGGCAAGATGCCCCATTAGAACGCGGGATTGTGCTGGAGTCCCTGAGTGCTGGATACGGCAACCAGTGCATCGTTAATAACATCAACCTGACCGTTCCTGTCGGCAAAATGACGGTGCTGGCGGGTGCTAACGGTTCCGGCAAATCCACTTTACTTAACACTATGGCGCGGATGCTAAAACCGTTGGGCGGTTGCGTTCGACTCGATGGCCGCGACATTCACCAGCAGCCAACGAAGCAGGTGGCCCGCCAGCTGGGGTTGCTGCCGCAGTCGCCGTTAACGCCGGAAGGACTCACGGTATTTGAGCTGGTATCCCGCGGACGCTATCCGTGGCAGGGGCTTATTCGCCAGTGGTCGGAGGAAGATGAGCAGGCCGTGGAAGAGGCGCTACGTCTCACCAACACGCTGGAATTTGCGCATCTGCCGGTAGACAGTCTCTCCGGTGGTCAGCGGCAACGGTGCTGGATAGCGATGGCATTGGCCCAGCAAACCGCCACCATTTTGCTTGATGAACCGACCACCTGGCTTGACTTGCGCTACCAGGTGGACATTCTTGAACTCCTCCAGCAACTAACGCGCGAACACGGACGTACCGTGATTACCGTGCTGCACGACCTTAACTTTGCCGTCAATTACGCCGACACGCTGGTCTTTATGAAACAAGGGCGCATTGCCCATATCGTTGATGAAGGGCAATCGTGCACACCTGAAATGATTAAACAGGTGTTCGAGGTTGACGTGCAGATGCTCGACAACCCGCAAACCGGAAGACCGCTGTTTATGCCGTTCTGCTCTCGCCGGGAACCTTGCTGATGGTCACGCATAGCGTGTTGCCGCGACGGAGAACCGCGCGTCCTCTATGGGCACTGTTGCTGGTGAGCGTCCTATTGTGCGTGGGGGCGATTATTCATCTTGGCCTTGGGGCGCGACCTATCGCACCAAAGGTCGTGGTCGAGGCATTTTGGCATTATGACCCGCGTAATTTTGAGCACCGCATTATTGTCAGCCTGCGCTTAACACGCTTGCTTGCGGCTTTGCTGACCGGCGCGGCGCTGGGGGCTGCCGGGTTATTGCTGCAAACCGTGGTGCGTAATCCGCTGGGTGAGCCGCATATTCTTGGTCTGAACGCTGGGGCGACGCTGGCGGTGGTTGCCTGTTCGGCGGCGGGAGTCTCATTTGGCGAATGGGGAATTAACCGTCCGCTGACGGCGGCATGTGGGGCCGCGCTGCTGTTTGGACTCGTGATGCTGTTGGCGAGCGCCGGGCGCGTCGGGGCAACCGCGATGAAAATCACCCTCTGCGGAGTCGCTCTATCGGCGTTTGCTTCGGCGGTGACCGCTTCCATCTTAATCCTCGACGAACAAACGCTGCAGGCGATGCGCACCTGGCTTGCCGGTGACTTAGCCGGAATCTCGGTTACCACGCTGCAGATGGCAAGTCTCCCGGCACTTTGCGGCTTGCTGCTGGCGGCGTTTATCGCACCGCGGCTGAATATTCTTGCCTTTGGTGACAGCGTGGCCAGTGGGCTTGGCGTGGCGGTGGCACGCACCCGTGTGCTGGGCGTTATCGCGATTGCACTGCTTTGCGGGGCGGCGGTGTCAGTGGCTGGTCCCGTGGGCTTTATCGGACTGGTGGTCCCGCACGCGATCCGTCGTTGGGCGGGACAGGATATTCGTACCGGACTGCTGCTGGCGATTCCTACCGGTGCGCTGCTGCTACTGCTAGCGGATATTCTCGCCCGTTGGCTGCTGGCTCCACAGGAGTTGGCAACCGGCGTGATGACGGCCCTAGTGGGTGCACCTGTCTTTATCGTTATTGCCGTGAGGTTCTTTAAATGACGCGAGCCGTGACAAAAGCGGGATTCTCGCTGCTCAAGTTTGGGCCGTTACGCATGCTAGTGCGCCCCAAACTTTTAAAAATTGCCGCGGTGATGGCCGCGTTGATAGCGCTGTTGCTGCTTTATGGCATGACGCGTGGCACGCTGCCCATTCCCACTGGTGCCATTGCTCGGGCGCTTTTCTACCCGGAAGCGCTAAGCGCGCAGCAAACCTATATCGTCCGCGATATCCGACTGCCACGACTGCTGATGGCTATCTTTTGCGGGGGCATGTTGGGGCTTGCCGGAGCGGCAATGCAGTCGATAACCCGTAATGGCCTTGCCGATCCCGGGCTGATTGGCGTGAAAGAGGGCACAAGCGTCGTGGTGCTGACGCTGATTCTGGCATTCCCTTCACTCAGCCTGGCCTGGCGTCCCGTGGTCGGTATGCTCGGTGGTCTGACGGTGGCGCTACTGGTTATTGTTCTGGCCCGGGATCTTTCAAGGCCACGCTTTATTCTGATTGGTATCGGCATCTCTTGGGCGCTGTCGGCAGCGATGGGGCTGTTTGTCACGACTGCGGATATCCGCGATGTTCAGACGGCCATGACCTGGCTTGCTGGCAGTCTCCACGCGGCAACCTGGCCGCTACTGGGCGTGGCCGTGATGTGGGCGCTTCCCGCCGCACTGGTGCTGTACCTGACCGCGCGTGCAGCGGACGTTGCCATGCTGGGTGATCAGATGTCCTGTGGGCTAGGTGTGCGTTTGTCTCGCCTGACGTTACTGCGTTTCTTTGCGCCGGTGCTGTTAACAGCAGCTAGCGTCTCCTGCGTGGGCAGCCTCGGATTTGTGGGGCTAATGGCGCCACATATGGCGCGATTTTTACTGCGTGGCGGTCAGGTGGCGCTGCTCAGCGGCAGCGCGTTAATTGGCGCATTGCTGGTGCTGCTGACCGACACCATTGGGCGGTTGGCTTTTGCGCCGCTGCAAATCCCGGCAGGGATCATCATTTCGCTGATTGGCTGCCCGTTTTTTATTTTATTGCTGTGGCGTCGGCGCGACGCTTTGTAAGGAGTTGGTATGACTATGCGTGGCCTGTTGTCTTTTATCTGGCTGGTTAGCGCGGCGGCGAGTGCGCAAACTCAGGCGTTCACTGACGATCTTGGGCGCGTCGTGCAGGTGCCGATAAAGCCGCAGCGCATTGTGTCGATGCACGATCTCGATATTACCATTCCGCTGATTGAACTCGGTGTGCCCCCGGTTGCCAGCCACGGCCGCACACGCCCCGACGGCAGCCACTTCCTGCGCTCCAGCGCGCAGCTGACCGGCGTTGATTTTGATAACAGCGATATCAAATTTATCGGCACCGCGGATATCGATCTCGAAGCGGTCGCGGCGGCAAAGCCCGACCTCATCATTACCGAGCCCAACCGCAACGTACCCATTGAGCAACTGGCGAAAATCGCCCCGACGGTGAGCATCGACCATCTGCTTGGCAGCGCGCCGCGCATTTATAGCAAGCTGGCGCAGTTGACCGGTACGCAGGCGCGGCTGGCGGTGCTCGACAGACGTTATCAAGCGCAAATCCAGCAGCTCAAACAGACTATTGATACCGCGAAAATCAGCGTTTCGGTGATTCAGGCCAATAATGGCAAAGTTACGGTCCATCACTCTTACCACTCGCTTGGACGGGTGTTGCGTGATGCCGGCTTCCGCTTCCCGCCGCTGATTGAGCGTATTCCTGACGGTCAGCGTATTGACGTCAGCGCCGAACAACTGCCCGAGCTCGATGCGGACTTTCTCTTTGCCACCTGGCGTTCTGATACCGGCGGCAAACCGCAGGATGAACTTAATGATATGGAGAAAGTGATGCCTGGATGGTGTGATTTTGTGCAGGCCTGCCACAGCGGGCACTATATCCTGCTGCCGCGTGAAGAGGTGATTTCCAACTCCTACGCGGCGCTTAGCCTGCTGGTGGCTGAGGTGCAATCACAGATTGCCGGTCGTCCTATGCCTAAGGAGAGCCAATGAACCCAGTCTCAACGCGTAAAGAAAAACGTCGGGTTGACCTGTTTGGTGAGCGTCTGCGTAGCCGCACAACGCAACTTTCGCCTCGCTTGCTGGCGGTGGTGAACTGGATTGACGATAACCGTGAGGCGGTGCTGGATCATACGGCAATGGAAATTGCTGCTGCGACGCAGACCTCGGACGCTACGGTGGTGCGGGCCATTCAGGCACTAGGATTTGCCGGATTGCGCGATCTTAAACAAACGCTCCAGCATTGGTTTGGACCGGTGATTACCTCGTCGGAAAAAATGGCCTCGACGGTAGGGGCGCTGACCAGCGATGTCAACTCTAGCATCGATTTTGTACTAGAAGGCCATCTTCGCGCCTGCGAAATGCTGGCGAATGCCGAGAACCGTTCGGCGATTGCTCAGGCGGTGGCTTTACTTAGCGATGCCCGGCAGGTGGCGTTGTTTGGCATTGGTGCATCGGGCATCTTAACCGAATACACCGCGCGGCTGTTTAGCCGTATTGGGCTGCCATCGTATGTGTTAAACCGCACCGGTTTTAGTCTGGCGGAGCAAATTGCCTCCTTGCAGCGCGGCGACGTGCTTATCATGATGGCGCAGAAATCGCCGCACCGGGAAGGGCTGACGACGCTGCGGGAAGCCGCGCGTTTGGGGATCCCTACCATTCTACTGACCCAGGCAACAGACTCGCGTTTTAGCGAAATGTCGCAGGTCGTTATCCACGTACCGCGAGGTGAGAATGGCCGCGTACCGCTGCACGGCACCGTGATGGTATGCCTTGAGATGCTGGTCCTGTCAGTCGCCTCGACTGCGTCTCAACGCACAATTCGCTCGATGAAGCGTATTAATGACCTGCATAAGGCCATTGGCAAGTCGGGCGGCCGAAAAGGGTAAACTTAGCAGCGTATCTCGCTTAAATTTTACGTGAGCTGACTCGATTATCCGTTTGCATTTTGTTTGGATAATCATCAGGCTAGCAAAAACGAACGAGTCAATGAGGTAGCGAGATGAAGGCATTGCCAGCGGTAGCAGTTCTGGGATTGGGCGCAATGGGGCACGCATTTGCGGCTAATTTGCTGAAGAAAGGCTTTACGGTATATGGCTGGAACCGTACGCCGGGTCGCGGTGAGGATCTAAAAGCACAAGGCCTACAGCTTCATAACGATGCGAAGCAGGCGGTTGTTGACGCGCAGGTTGTTATCGCCATGCTGACCGATGGCGAAGCGACGGAGTCGATTATCCGCGCCATCACGCCATCTTGCCCACCGGGGGCGACCTTCTGTCAGATGGGGACGATTGGAATCCAAGAAACCGCAGCGGCCATCGCGCTACTTGAAACGCTGCGTCCGGATATGTTGTATCTCGACGCTCCGGTTTCCGGTACCAAAGCGCCAGCAGAAAACGCGCAGATCCTAGTGATGGCCAGCGGTGATAGCTCTCGCGCACAGGCGGCGCAGACGGTATTCGACGCCATCTCGCGCGGCACGCAGTGGTACGGCGAAGCGGGCAGCAGTCAGAAAATGAAGCTGGTGATAAACGCGTGGCTGATTGCCATGATGCAGGGCGTGGCAGAAAGCATGCAGTTGGCGAAGCAGTTTGGTTTTACGCCAAATCAGCTCTGGGAAACCCTAGAAGGCGGGCCGCTGGCGGCGCCGTACGTGAAGGGGAAACTAGAGATGATTCGCCAAGATGATTACACCCCGCAAATGCAGCTGCAACACGCTTTGAAAGATGCGCGTCTGGCGCTGGCTAATGCTGCCCAAGGGACCATGCCGATGATGGACAACATCACCCATCTGTGGGCGCAGGCGGCTGATAACGGTTTGGCAGAGCAGGACTTGGCTGCGGTTTTCGCCTGGCTTGATAACGCTCGCCGGGGTTAACCAATTTGTGACCGAAATGGAAATACATTTCACCAAATAAAAAACCGGCATCGTATGCCGGTTTTAATGATTAAATTTTGCAGGCGTCGCCGCAGTCATCGTCGGCGATAATCGCTTCTGCCTTCTTGTCTGCTTCGTCCAGACGTTCTGCATTGCGCTCTTGTGCCTCTTCCAGCCCATCAAAGACCAGATTATCGATATCTATTTCCATTCGTCACCTGTATTCAGATTGTTCTACACTCGTCACAGTATATTGCAAAAATGTTGTTTGATGTAGCCGCGAAACACATCCGACGCGATAGCAGCACAAAGCGCGCGTCGATGCCTAATAGAAATCCAAAGTGTGAAGTAACGCGTGGTAAAAGCGCACGTAGAGTACAAAAAATAGTCGGCAACAGGCGAATACTGGAAACAGGAAAGCATATAACCTTGAAAACAAAACCAGTTCGGAGGGATATGCCATGCAGAAACAGACTCCACAGGAATTAGCGAATTTTGATTTTCTGGCCCGCAGTTTTGCGCGAATGCAATCGTTGGGCCAGCCTGTTGATATCCACGCGGTCACGGGAAACATGAGCCAGCAGCAGAGCGTGTGGTTTCAGGAACGCTATGAACATTATCGAAAGCAGGCTGCGCGAGTGAAAGCGCAAGCGCTAGAAGTGTGTTAATGACCAACGGGCCGGGCGGCCCATTTTGCTGAGAGCGGGCACATAAACGTGCCCGTTTTTATTTTTCAAGAGCGGCTTTTTTCGGGAATATCCACGGCGCCACGATAGGTGAGACCACCATGAGGGCGCGTTTAAGGACAAACCGCGCAGTTCCTCATTCATGAAATTTGTTCATAGGTCAGTTCTCATTTCCCCGTCTAATCAAGCCTATGTCAACTCACTATAATTTTCATTCTTCCACTTTGTGGTAAAGCGCGAATGAAACCCCCGCGAATCTATGAGCAGAGCTAATGGAGCAACTATGGACGAGATATTTGATGGCAACAGCGTGTTCCCACGCGGCGAAAAGAATGAAGCCTATGCTAAATACTTCACCGGCACTAGCTATCTGACCATGCTATCACGTGAAGGCGTGACGATTGGCAATGTGGCATTTGAACCGGGCTGCCGAAATTTTTGGCATATCCATCACCAAGGCGGGCAAATCCTGCTGATAACCGGCGGACGCGGCTGGTATCAGGCCTGGGGCGAGGCGGCTCGCGAGCTGAAAACCGGTGATGTGGTGAATATTCCTCCGGGAACGAAGCATTGGCACGGCGCGGCGCACGATAGCTGGTTTGCCCATATTGCGATAGAAGTTCCAGCACAAGGGGCGTCGAACGAGTGGCTTGAACCCGTCAGTGATGAAGATTACCTACGGTTGCCATAACCGGATGATGACGTTTGTAATCCTGCTTTTGTGCTCGATGTCGACTAAGCCTGAGTAAAGTCATGGTTATAATGCGGCGTCTAAATCAATGGAGAGGAAAAAGATGCTCGTAAACGTTCGGTTGCTGAAAAACGCTATCCTTGCAAGCACGATGCTGATGACCACCGCGTCGGTATGGGCGGCAGAACACTGGATCGATGTTCGTACCCCGGATCAGTACCAGGAAACCCACGTACAGGGCGCGGTGAATATTCCGCTAAAACAACTGGCTCAGCGGATTGGCGAAGTCACCCAGGATAAAAATGATACGCTCTATCTGTACTGCAATACTGGCAACCAGTCGGGCAAAGCCGAAACACTGCTGCAGAACATGGGCTATAAAAACGCAGTGAATGAAGGCGGTTTAAAAGACGTTGAGAAAAAAGTGACGCTGGTGAAATAGCCTTTTGGCTCGCTGGATACGTCACTCTTCCCGCCACGCTCCGACGTTCTGTCGGGGCGTGTTATGGTTGGCGCAAAAGCCCGCGCGCTGCTAGCCTGAATGATTCAGGCTCTGGGGTTTGGTCTCAGGGCATCATCGATAAATCAAGGATTTCCAATGAGCGAAGTTAAGATCGTTGCCACGTTGACGCCTTTCCCTGAACATATCGCGACCATCCGAAAAGCAGCGCAAACCATGGTGCCGCTCACGCATCAGGAAGCTGGATGCCTGCAATACGATTTGCATGAGAGCCGTGTGATTGCAGATGTTCGGAATCTGGCGAATGAAGGGGCGGTGTCGTTTGTGTTTATTGAGCGCTGGAAATCAGAGCAAGACTTGGTTAAGCATGTTGCGATGTCATATCACGATGATTTTCTAGAAATTCTGGATGGCAAGTTGCAAAGTCTTAACGTTCAACGTTTGACTGCACTCTAGCGTAAACACGGGATTTTAAATTAGATAGGAAAATATGCGCCATATCAGAGAAGATATGGTGCGTTCGATTGGACTCGAACCAACGACCCCCACCATGTCAAGGTGGTGCTCTAACCAACTGAGCTACGAACGCGTAATGGTGCGTTTAATTGGACTCGAACCAACGACCCCCACCATGTCAAGGTGGTGCTCTAACCAACTGAGCTATAAACGCAAAATGGTGCGTTCGATTGGACTCGAACCAACGACCCCCACCATGTCAAGGTGGTGCTCTAACCAACTGAGCTACGAACGCATTATTGCTTGCGGCAACGGGGACGAATATTAGCGGCAGACATCGGTTGTGGCAAGCGGAAAATGTTTGATTTCACGTGACTGGAGAACTTTTGCCCATCTCTGGCGTATTTTCCCGCAATAGCGGGAATCGCGCCGAACTCTTTGTATTTTAACGTCACATTTTTCACGGTTAGTGTGCGGAATTTATCTGCGACACATTCAGACGCTCGTTGTTGCACTATGAAATGTTATGTTATAACATTTTCACCTATTGCAGCGGAGAAGGAAATAAAACGGGTGAAGCAGACAATTAAAATCGGCGTAACGTTAGCGGGGCTGTTATTCGGCACTCAGGCCCTCGCGCATGGGCACCACGACCACGGTAAGCCGTTAACGGAAGTGGAACAAAAAGCAGCAGAAGGGATTTTTGACCTCAAAGAGGTGAAGGACCGTTCGCTTACCGATTGGGAAGGGATTTGGGAGTCGGTTAATGGTTATCTGTTATCCGGCGATCTGGATCCGGTATTCAAACAGAAAGCTGAGAAACAGTCGGGTAAAACCTTTGCGGAAATCAAAGAGTACTATCGGAAAGGCTACGCGACCGATGTCACGATGATAGGCATTGAAAACGGCGTGATGGAGTTTCACGTGGGTGAGAAGGTGAGCACCTGTCAGTATCGCTACAGCGGGCATAAGGTACTCACTTACGCTTCAGGTAAACAGGGCGTTCGCTATCTGTTTGAGTGCCAGCAGGCAAACACCGGTGCGCCGAAGTATGTGCAGTTTAGCGACCATATTATTGCGCCGCGCAAATCCGCGCATTTCCACATCTTTATGGGGAATCAATCACAAGAAGCGCTGCTGGAGGAGATGGACAACTGGCCGACCTACTATCCGTACCAGTTGACCAAACAGCAGGTTGTTGATGAGATGCTGCATCACTAAGGTTTTATCGCGTAAGCCCGACGCCGGGCTTACGCAACTTAGCCCGGTATTAACGCGAGGCGCGCTGGAGGATGACCGTATCCGGCTGGCGTTGCAGGAAGCGCATACGTAGCATCATCATTACCGCCGCCGCGGTCAGGCCAATGATAAAGCCCCACCAGAACCCAGCAGGACCCATTCTCTCCACCACCAGATCGGTCAGCGCCAGCACGTAGCCGCATGGTAAACCCAGAACCCAGTAAGCGATAAAGGTAATAAAGAAGATCGAACGCGTATCTTTATAACCTCGCAGAATGCCGCTGCCGATAACCTGCACTGAATCAGAAAGTTGATACAGCGCCGCCAGCAGCATGAGCTGCGCGGCCAGCGTGACGACTTCAGGATTGTCGTTATACAGCAGGGCAATGTGCGTACGCATCAAGGTCGTGAAAATGGCGGTACACATCGCCATACATAGGCCAACGCACAAACCTGTACGTGCGGAAACCTGAGCGTCGGCCGTCGAACCTTGACCAAGGCGGAAACCGACTCGGATAGTGACCGCTCCGGCAAGTGACATCGGCAGAACGAACATCAGTGAACTAAAGTTCAGTGCGATCTGGTGCCCGGCGACATCGACGATTCCCAGCGGTGATACTAACAGAGCGACGACGGCAAACAGCGTCACTTCAAAGAACAACGCCAGCGCAATAGGCAGCCCCAGAGTCGTCAGGCGTTTGAGAATAACGGGATCGGGGCGGGAAAACCGTTCTGTGTTGCGAATATCACGCATTGAGCCTGCATGATGTCGGTAATACGACATGCTCAAGAACATCACCCAGTAAACTGCGGCAGTTGCCACGCCGCAGCCCACGCCGCCCAGCTCAGGCATCCCAAAATGACCGTAAATAAAGATGTAGTTGACCGGAATATTCACCAGCAGGCCAATAAAGCCCATCACCATGCCCGGCTTGGTTTTCGCCAACCCTTCGCATTGGTTACGTGCAACCTGGAAAAAGAGATACCCCGGAGCGCCCCATAGCAGCGCGCGCAGATAGCCTACGGCTTTATCCGCGAGAGCAGGGTCAATATTGTGCATCGAGCGAATAATGTAACCCGCATTCCACAGCACAACCATGATAAGCACGGAGACAAATCCCGCCAGCCAGAATCCCTGACGCACCTGCATTGCGATGCGGTCACGACGGCCTGAACCGTTTAGTTGGGCGATAACCGGCGTCAACGCCAGCAATAACCCGTGACCAAAGAGAATGGCCGGCAGCCAAATAGAGGTACCGATCGCTACCGCAGCCATGTCAGTGGCGCTGTAACCACCTGCCATAACGGTATCGACGAATCCCATTGCCGTTTGGGCAACCTGCGCAAGGATAACCGGGATAGCCAGAGATAATAACTGACGCGCTTCGACAAAGTACTTCTGCACGTTAACACCTGTATTGTTGTTATTTATTCTCGCCGTACAGCGGGTACGGGAGACAGAAAAGCCGCCATACTGGCAGCAAGAAGAAAAAATAGAGGAAAATGCTCGTCGCCTATCGAGTCGCGGATGAGATGACTGCGACTCGTAATCCTTAGAACATGACTCCGATATTGTAGCGAGGATTTGCTTTTAATCTAGTCAAAAAATGAGAGGCAGCTTGCGGAAGGTAGCAACCTGTTTTCTCAACTGCTATTGTGCGTAGCAGATGAATCGGTAGACATACCGGGATAATGATTAATAGGAGTTAACTGCATGTTCACTGGTATTGTGCAGGGCACGGCAAAAATCGTGTCCATTGATGAAAAACCAAACTTCCGCACCCACGTGGTGGCGCTGCCAAAACACATGCTGGCGGATCTCGAAACCGGCGCTTCTGTGGCGCATAACGGCTGTTGCCTCACGGTGACGGAAATTAACGGCGACCAGATTAGCTTTGACCTGATGAAAGAGACGTTGCGCATCACCAATCTGGGTGATGTGAAAGAGGGCGATCTCGTGAACGTTGAGCGGGCGGCGAAATTCAGCGATGAAATCGGCGGCCATTTGATGTCCGGTCACATTATGACCACTGCGGAAGTGTCGAAAATCCTGACGTCTGAAAACAATCGGCAAATCTGGTTCAAAATTCAGGACCCGGCGCTGATGAAGTATGTTCTGTATAAAGGCTTTATCGGTATTGATGGTATCAGCCTGACGGTCGGCGAAGTGACACCAACCCGTTTTTGTGTCCACCTGATCCCGGAAACGCTGGAGCGTACTACGCTGGGTAAAAAACGGTTGGGCGACCGAGTCAATATTGAAATTGACCCGCAAACGCAGGCGGTTGTAGATACTGTAGAACGCGTTATGGCGGCAAAAGAAGCGGCACAGCAGGCGGCAGAATAACCGCCAGAAGAGATGACCTGCGTCAGCGAGACGCAGGTCGTAAGGCATTATCGAGCTACACGTAAACCCTGCTCAACCCCGCGAGAGAACATCACCTGCCATAGCTGAATATCACGTGCACGGAACGCACCCGCACAGGCATTCAGATAGTAGCTAAACATGCGTTTGAATCGTTCAGAATAGTTGTCCGCGATCTCAGGCCAACTGGCAATAAAACGTTCATACCAAGCCATCAGCGTCGTATCGTAATCAGCGCCAAAGTTATGCCAGTCTTCCATCACAAAATGGGGTTCACTGGCGTGGGCAATCTGGCGTACTGAGGGTAAACAGCCATTCGGAAAGATGTATTTATTAATCCAAGGATCGACATTATTGTCCGTGACCTTTGAGCCGATGGTGTGCAGCAAAAATAGGCCGTCAGGTTTTAAATTACGGTCGACAACGGAGAAATAGGTGTCGTAGTTTTTCGGCCCAACGTGCTCAAACATGCCAACTGAAACAATTCGGTCAAACTGAGCATGAAGGTCGCGGTAATCCTGCAGCAGAATTTCGACATCCAGCCCTTCACAGCGCGATTGCGCGAGCTTCTGCTGCTCGGCGGAAATGGTGACGCCTTTCACGCTGACGGCATAGTTTTTCGCCATATACGCTGCTAGCCCGCCCCAGCCGCAGCCAATGTCCAGCACCTGCATGCCCGGTTTGAGCTGCAGTTTTTGGCAAATGAGATCCAGTTTGGCAAGCTGTGCTTCTTCTAGATCCTGCGCATCTTTCCAGTACCCGCAGGAGTACTGCATATACGGGTCAAGCATGCGGTTGAAGAGGTCGTTGCCGAGATCGTAGTGTTCTTTACCCACCTGCCAAGCGCGTTTTCGACTTTGTAAATTCAGCAGACGGGCGCCGGCAATACGCAGGGTATCTTTGAAATGATGGGGGAGTTGGTTTTCTAAACCGGCACGCAGAACTTGGTCGAAAAAGATATCAAGACGGTCGCATTCCCACCAGCCGTCCATATAGCTTTCTCCAAGACCCAGCGAACCTTCTTGTAAAATGCGTTTGAATAGTTGCGGATTTTTGACTTGGATATCGCAAGGAGCATTACCGTTAATCTCAATGCCTGCGCGGTTTAACAGCTCGCTAACGATACGATACCAGTCATCATCCGGTACGCTTACTTCTTCTATACACGATGAGCTCATAGCTTCTCCATCCCGACCTGATGATCAGAACCTTAAAACAGCGTAGACGCTTTTTTCTGGTTTGTGAGAAATGTCACGAAAAGTTCGTGAACCTGCTATCCGACGTAGCACAGAGGAAGGGAAGAATTCCCTACCGAAATCCTATCCGTGGTTTAACGGGAAGCATCCTGCTGCCAATCAATTAGTCCAATGTATATTAATTATGTGATGCCGATCCAGTATAGGACGCTAAGTTTATTGATTCAACAATAAATCTTAGCGTCCTAACGATTTGCGTGACATTGATGCGCGTGATGATTACGCGTGGGAAGTGGAGTGCTTAGACGAGCATTCTGCGCATCGTGCCGAGCGCTGCATAAAGTAACCGACAGCCGCCAGCAGGACCGTGGCCAGCATCACGCAGGTGGTGGTCAGTAGCGGGGTGGCAATCAGCGTAGAAACCGCAAGACTTGCCAAGAAACACAGACCCAACTGCAAGGTATTTTGCAAAGCCGCGGCGCGGCCGGTTGCCTGAGGGAAAGGCTTTAATGCCTGAGCCACGACAATCGGGTAGATAGCGCCGTTAGCAATGGCCATCACGCAGAACGGGATCAAAAGCGCGGTTAACGAAGCGTTCGGCACCAAACCCACTGCCCAGGTAGCAATCACGCTTACGCCAAAGAGCACCAGCAGCCAAGGTAGAAGCTGCGAGCCCTGCCATTTTTGCAGCGCCGCACGGCAACCGTATCCGCCCACCAAGAAGGCGATAGTTTGAGGCACGTAGCTCAGACCAATGACGGTTGGGCTATAGCCCATTTCATGCAGAATAAACGGTGAACCGGTCAACCAAGCGAAAAAGCTGGCAGAACAAGCGGCGTAAATCAGCACGTTACCGCGATAGTCTTTACTGCGCAGTAGGCGCATAAACGTCAGTTTGTCATCGCTGGCAACCGGCTTTTTATGCGCTGGCTTCAAGCGCAGCGTCGGCAACATCAGCAGTAGAGTGATGATGAACAGGGCGGCAAAAATGGCCTGCCAGTCAAAGTGTGCCAACAACCAGCTGCCCAAGAGCGGTGCTAAAGCCGGAGAAAGGCCGACCAGCGGCATGATGGTGGCAAAAATGCGGTTGGTACGATGTGCCGGATAGTAGTCCGTCACCATCGCCTGCCAAGTGACGGCTGCGGCGCAAACACCGACGGCTTGGACAAAACGCAGCACCAGCAGCGTGGTTCCATCGCGCACCCACAGCATGCCCAGGCAGCCGATGGCAAAAATGGTAAGCCCGGTCAGTAGAATGGGTTTACGTCCATACCGATCGGACAGCGGGCCCCAGAGAAGCTGCGCTACGGCGAAACCGGCAAGAAACAGACTCAGGCTGGCACTCACGGCAGATGCTGGCGTTTGCAGATCGTCCTGAATGGCAGCAAAGGCTGGCAGGTACATGTCGGTTGCCAGAAAGCCGAGCACGCTAAGCCCCGCGAGCCAGATTAAAAACCCTTTTCCAGGTTGCATAAATCGCCCTTTTTATCGTTAGTAAACAGTCGGGCAGAGTGTAGAGAGTGCAATAGCACTTGTGAAACGCTAATATTTGTCTCATGCATTCAAATTTTTTGTAGGCAGAAAATGTGGTCTGAATATTCTCTGGAAGTGGTTGATGCGGTTGCACGTAACGGTAGCTTTAGCGCAGCGGCGCAGGAGCTGCATCGGGTACCTTCTGCGGTCAGTTATACGGTGCGCCAGTTGGAAGAGTGGCTGGCGGTACCGCTGTTTGAAAGGCGTCATCGGGATGTTGAATTAACACCGGCTGGTGCTTGGTTTTTAAAGGAAGGCCGGTCTGTCATCAAAAAAATGCAGATCACCCGCCAGCAGTGTCAGCAAATCGCCAATGGCTGGCGAGGACAGTTGGCGATTGCCGTCGACAACATTGTTAAACCCGAACGCACTCGCCAATTAATTGTCGATTTTTACCGCCACTTTAACGATGTCGAGCTGATTGTTTCCCAAGAAGTGTTCAATGGCGTGTGGGATGCGCTGGCGGATGGACGCGTAGAGTTAGCCATCGGCGCCACGCAGGCGATACCGGTAGGTGGACGTTTCGCATTCCGCGATATGGGCATGCTGAACTGGCACTGTGTTGTTGCCAGTTCACATCCGTTGGCAAAGATGGCCGGGCCGCTGAGTGACGATGTGTTGCGCAACTGGCCATCGTTGGTACGCGAAGATACGTCGCGCTCGTTGCCAAAACGCACCACTTGGCTTCTGGACAACCAAAAGAGGGTGGTGGTGCCAGACTGGGAATCATCGGAAACCTGTATTTCAGCCGGATTGTGCGCGGCAATGGTACCCGGTCATCGGGCACAGCCATGGTTAGATAGCGGAGAGTGGGTGGCGTTGACGCTGGAGAATCCATTCCCGAAAGCGGCTTGTTGCCTGACGTGGCAGCAAAGTGACGCTTCACCGGCGCTAAGCTGGCTTCTGGATTACCTGGGGGACAGTGAGACTCTAAATGAGGAGTGGTTACGGACGCCAGCGTAAGGCGTCCGTAAGGACCATTAACGGCGGTAGTCGCGGTATGGGCCGTCCGCCACCGAGCGGCGTTCGATAAGGCGCGGATGAACCTCAATCGACTGCGACTCTTCACGCTTGCTGACGATACGGTCCATCAACATATTGAAAGCCGTTTCACCGAGCGAATCTTTAGGCTGGTGAATAGTCGTCAGTGACGGCGTAAAGAAGCGGGAGTTGCGCACGTTGTCGTAACCGATAAGTGAAATATCCTGCGGCACGCGCAGACCCATTTCATCAGCGGCGCACAGCGCGCCCATCGCCATCACATCACCGCCGCAGAAAATAGCAGTAGGGCGCGGATGCTGGGATAAGATCTGCTGCATGGCGCGGTAGCCGGATTCCGGCTCAAAGTCACCTTGAACTATCCAGTTGGTTGGGACATTGATCAGCGCTTCTTCCATCGCTTTCATAAAGCCTGCCAGACGACCAGCACCGGTGTTGCGCTCCAGTGGGCCTGGGATCACGCCAATATCGCGGTGGCCACGTTCGATCAGGTAACGACCTGCCATGTAGCCGCCTTCAAAAGCGTTGTCGATGACGGAGTCGGTAAAGTCGGCTTTCGCTTCACCCCAGTCCATCACTACCATCGGGATGTTGCGGTACTCTTCGAGCATAGTCAGCAGCGGGTCTGGGTATTCAGAGCACATCACCAATAGGCCATCGACGCGTTTTTGCGCCATCATTGACAGATAGGCTCGTTGCTTTTCCAGATTGTTCCACGCATTGCCCAAAATCAGGGTATAGCCTTTCTCAAAGCAGTTTTTCTCAACGGCTTCGATGATTTCAGCAAAATATGCAGCCTCGCTGCTGGTGGCCAACAGACCAATTGATTTGGTGTGATTGACCTTGAGGCTACGGGCAACGGCGCTCGGTGAGTAATGCAGCTCTTTGATTGCCGCCCACACGGCTTCGCGCGTATCTTCAGCGACGAAACGCGTTTTGTTAATTACATGTGATACGGTTGTAGTGGAAACGTTTGCGCGCTTCGCTACATCTTTAATTGTTGCCATTCCATCTCACTCCAGACCCAAGCCTGCCCCTGATATAATCGTAACGAAAACGTTTGCCTTTACACACCCTGGCACAATCTTAATGATTGTGATTCGCCGGGAAAACGATACAGGACGACAGGAGGGGGTCAATGGCCGGTACGCTTATAAATAAGCGTCGAATTTTGACTTATCCTGGCGCAAAGTGGAAGAACAAAAACAAACATCCTGCTAAATCTGTGAAGATTTTTATGATTAACTGTGCAAAAATGATTAAACGCAGTTTTACTGTGGTAATCAAAAGGAGAAAAATTGATGAGTACCGATCTTAAACTGTCTCTGTGCACGACTTTTGTTGCGCTGGCTCTGATCGTGGCAGCAAGCTTCACCGCTATATTGCATTAATTCCCCTGCGAGGGAGCGTCTGCTCCCTCCTGCTGATTGTTACGCATTTCGCAATAATCTTTTGCAGTTTTGTACACTTCTGTTTTTCTGTGATTAATGTCATGCTTTTGCCCTATATTGCCATATCGCGCGCAGTCGGCGGTAAAACGGAGTCATTGCATGAAAATTAACTTTCCCTTATTGGCGTTAGCTATCGGGGCATTTGGTATTGGTACCACTGAATTCTCGCCGATGGGTCTGTTGCCGGTGATTGCCAAGGGTGTCGATGTCTCCATCCCTGCTGCGGGCATGCTGATCAGCGCCTACGCTGTTGGTGTTATGGTAGGAGCTCCACTGATGACCTTACTGTTATCTCATCGTGGCCGCCGAAATGCGCTTATCTTCCTGATGACGATTTTTACCCTAGGCAACGTGCTGTCCGCAATTTCGCCGGACTACACCACGCTGATGCTTTCGCGCATTATTACCAGCCTTAACCACGGCGCATTTTTCGGCTTAGGGTCGGTGGTTGCGGCAAGCGTAGTGCCGAAACACAAACAGGCCAGCGCGGTGGCGACCATGTTTATGGGGCTGACGATTGCTAACATCGGCGGTGTGCCGGCTGCTACTTGGCTTGGGGAAACGATTGGTTGGCGTATGTCGTTTTTGGCGACGGCGGGACTTGGGGTGGTGGCTATCGTCAGTCTGTTCTTGTCTCTGCCTAAGGGCGGTAGTGGGGAAAAGCCGGACGTTAAACGCGAGCTGTCGGTGTTGGTTCGTCCGCAGGTGCTTTCTGCGCTGCTCACTACCGTGCTGGGGGCAGGGGCGATGTTTACCCTCTACACCTACATTTCACCGGTACTGCACAGCATTACCCATGCCACGTCCGGCTTTATTACCCTGATGCTGGTTTTAATTGGCGTCGGCTTCTCTATCGGTAACTATCTGGGCGGCAAATTTGCCGATCGCTCGGTGAGCGGGACGTTAAAAGGTTTTCTGCTGCTGCTGATGGTTATCATGCTGGCGATCCCATTCCTTGCGCAAACGCAAGTGGGAGCGGCGGTGAGCATGGTGGTATGGGGCGCGGCAACCTTCGCCGTGGTGCCGCCGTTGCAGATGCGGGTGATGCGCGTTGCGCATGAGGCGCCGGGGCTGTCGTCATCAGTGAATATTGGGGCATTTAACCTTGGCAATGCCTTGGGCGCTGTGGCCGGCGGTGCGGTCATCTCAGGTGGCCTGGGCTATAGCTTCGTGCCGGTTATGGGGGCGATTGTCGCCGGACTGGCGTTGCTGGTGGTCTTTCTCAGTGGACGTCGCCGGGGCGAAGAGGCGCTGGCGCAAGAGTAAAAACGAAAAAGCAGAAGGCGTGACCTTCTGCTTTTTTTGTCTCCCCGGATTACTCCGGCGATAGTGGCTTACGCCGCCAGATTTTCCGCAACAAATTTCCAGTTTACCAGAGCCCAGAAGTGCTCCAGATAGTTTGGACGCGCGTTGCGGTAGTCGATGTAGTAAGCATGTTCCCACACATCTACGGTCAGCAGTGGTTTTGCATCAGTCGTCAGCGGAGTACCCGCGTTAGACGTAGAGACGATTGCCAGAGAGCCGTCCGCTTTTTTCACAAGCCAAGTCCAGCCTGCGCCAAAGTTTTTCACTGCCGCATCGGTAAATTGGGCTTTGAACTCAGCGAAGCTGCCAAACGCTTTGTTGATGGCTTCCGCCACCGCGCCAGTCGGTTCGCCGCCGGCATTGGGTGCCAAGCAGTTCCAGTAGAAGGTGTGGTTCCAGACCTGAGCCGCGTTATTGAAAACGCCGCCTTCAGAAGTGCGCACGATCTCTTCCAGCGTTTTACCTTCAAACGCGGTGCCTTTGATCATGTTATTCAGGTTGGTGACGTAAGTCTGGTGGTGTTTACCATAATGGTACTCGAGCGTTTCCACGGAAATATGTGGCGCCAGAGCGTCTTTGGCATACGGTAATGCAGGTAATTCGAACGACATTGCTACTCTCCTTATTATAGTTTATTCACCCAATAACCTTGTATTGAGTGTGGATAGAGTAGCAAATTAAAAGGTGAGATAAAAGATAAGCTTACCCCGTTTGTTAACAAACGGGGGAAGTGTTTAACGAATGGTCTTAGGCGTGACAACGCGGCGGGCACCGACGTAATGGCGTACCCAGTAATCTTCGCTAAGTGAGGTAATTTGAATATCGCGGCCGGTGCGCGGGGACTGGATAAACTTGCCGTTACCGACATAGACGCCAACGTGGTCAGCGGTACCACGCCCCTGGGTGCGGAAGAAGACCAAATCGCCGCTTTCCAGTTCGCGACGTTCTACCGGACGTGCATCGCGCAGGTGGTACATTTCGTTTGCCGTACGGGGAATACGAATGTTCACCAGATCTTTATAAGCGTAATAAACCAAGCCGCTGCAATCGAATCCGGTACGCGGCGAGTTGCCGCCCCAGCGATAAGGTTTGCCAAGCTGGCCCATCAGTTTATTCATCGCCGTTTTTTGCGCTTTCTGCACACGAACTTTGTGCGCCTGAGCAATCGTCGTCGGTTTAGACTCGACCGGGCTGGTGGTACAGGATTTTTTATGGCCTTTACGCGCCGGCTTGCAGGTGGTCACGATGCTGGCAGTTTTGAGCGCGCTGCCTTTCTTACTGATTTTGGCGGTACGTGATGGGGAGGCTTTACGTGTTGCAGTGGCTGTTTTTTTAGCCGCTACAGGTGTGGATTTTTTCTTAGCAACGACAGCGGTGGTTTTTTTCTTCGCGTTAGATTTACTGTCCGTACTTTTTTTCTTGCGTTCACTGCCTTTTACCGGAAGCGACTTCTGCGCCGTGGGCGTTTTGGCATGCCCTGAAGCATGCGCCAACGGCGTGAATGATAGCGATGTAAACAGCAATGCACAGAGCGTGAACGACCATTTTTTTATCTGCGCCACTGAACAACCCTCTGAGTATGCAGGCTAAACATCCTTGCCTGGGTATGATTTACAAAACCCAATGATTCTAATCCATAAAAACACGAATTGTTAATAGTGTTTTTATGTCTAAAACGTTGTTTCGTTAGCAACTGCAAAAAAAAACATCGATTGATACATTTGAAGCTAAAAAATGAGCAAGTTTTTCATGCGGCTGCCGATAAAGACATATTTATAAAGCAACTTAACGCGTCAGACGATAAAATAGTAAAGCGTGAACAAAATGTTATTTTCTGTTCAGGGCCTGAAACGCTACAATGGCCAACTACTGTCGTATAAAGAAGTTTGAGGAAGCAAGATAATGAGCGAGACAATTGAAAAAATTCAGCGCCAGATCGCTGAAAACCCAATCCTGCTGTACATGAAAGGTTCCCCGAAACTGCCAAGCTGCGGTTTTTCCGCTCAGGCGGTTCAGGCGCTGTCTGCCTGCGGCGAGCGCTTCGCTTATGTCGACATCCTGCAGAACCCGGACATCCGCGCTGAGCTGCCTAAATATGCAAACTGGCCAACCTTCCCACAGCTGTGGGTTGACGGCGAGCTGGTAGGCGGCTGCGATATCATCATCGAAATGTACCAGCGCGGTGAACTGCAGCCTCTGATTAAAGAGACCGCAGCGAAATACGCTGAAGAACCGAAAGCAGAATAATCGGTTAGTATGTATAGGTGTGGGAACACACACAAAAAAAAAGCGACCGTAAGGTCGCTTTTTTTATGCTGCTATTCTTGTGCTGCTATTGGCAACGGCCAGCCGCCCAGACGTTTCCAGCGGTTCACAATTTCGCAGAATAGAATTGCCGTCTGCTCTGTATCATAGAGGGCAGAGTGGGCCTGAGTTGCATCGAAATCCATTCCGGCGGCGGTACAGGCTTTTGATAGCACCGTTTGCCCCAGCGCGAGTCCGCTGAGCGCTGCGGTATCAAAGGTGACAAATGGGTGGAACGGGTTGCGCTTTAGCGATGCACGCTCGGCGGCGGCCATCATAAAGCTATGATCGAACGTGGCGTTGTGGGCCACCATAATGGCGCGGTTACAATCGCTGTCTTTAATGCCTTTGCGCACCATCTTAAAAATAGCGTGCAGGGCGCCATATTCACTCACCGCACCGCGCAATGGGTTGTTCGGGTCAATGCCGTTAAACGCCAGTGCTTCAGGCTCAAGATTGGCACCTTCGAACGGCTCAACGTGGAAATGTAATGTCGTGTCCGGCATCAACCAGCCTTGCTCATCCATTTTCAACGTGATTGCCGCTACTTCGAGCAGTGCATCCGTTTTGGCATTGAATCCAGCGGTTTCAACATCAATAACCACGGGATAGAACCCACGAAAACGGTCGCAAAGACCATTAAGCTGTGCATTGTCGGACATCTGAATCTCTTAACTTAGAAAAAGTAGCGCGCATTATGGCAAATTTTGCCGCGGCTTGGAAACGTGGGAGAAAAAAACGGGCACCACGCGGTGCCCGGAGGGAGTTAGTTGCCAAGACCTTTGCCGGCATCTTTCTCTTCGATGAGTTCGATTTTGTAGCCGTCTGGGTCTTCAACGAAGGCGATAACCGTGGTGCCGCCCTTAACCGGGCCTGCTTCACGTGTGACGTTGCCGCCATTGTTACGGATGCGCTCACAGGCTTCAGCGGCATTGTCTACGCTCAGCGCAATGTGACCGTATGCGTTACCGAGATCGTATTTGTCCACGCCCCAGTTGTAGGTCAGCTCAATCACCGCTTCGTCACGTTCATCGCCATAGCCGACGAATGCCAGAGAGTATTTGTATTCGGTGTTTTCGCTGGTGCGTAGCAGTTTCATGCCCAGCACGTTGGTGTAAAACTCGATGGAGCGTTGCAGGTCGCCGACACGCAGCATGGTATGCAGTAAACGCATGATATCCCTCGTCCTAACTTATGAATAATGTCCTAGTATAGCGGCGGATTGCCGCCGCTATCAATGAAGGATCACAGCGTAGGGTAGTCGGTATAGCCTTCCGCGTCGCCGCCATAGAAGCTTTCTGGGCGCTGTGGGTTCAGCTCGGACTTGTGCTGCAGACGAGCCACCAGATCCGGGTTAGCAATGTAGGCACGGCCAAAGGCCACCGCATCGATTAACCCTTTCTCGATAAGATCTTCCGCTTTTTCTGGCGTATAGGCGCCTGCACCAATAATCGGACCGTGGAAACGTGCGCGTACTTTCGCACGGAATGCTTCGCTGTACGGTTCACCGCCCGCCCAGTCCGGCTCGGACATATGCAGGTAAGCAATACCGCGTTTGCCCAGTTCCTCGATCAAATACAGCGCATCGGCTTCTTCGTTCGGGCCGTTGTCGACGTTTTGGAAGCTACCAATCGGTGAAACACGGATACCGATACGGTCAGCGCCCCATTCTTTAATCCCGGCATCAACCACTTCCAGAACCAGACGCGCGCGATTTTCTACGCTGCCGCCGTACTGGTCGGTACGATGGTTAGAAGAAGGGGACAGGAACTGATGCAACAGATAACCGTGAGCGGAGTGCAGTTCAACCAAGTCAAAACCGGCTTCACGGGCATTGGCGATGGCCTGACGGAAATCGTTAACGATCCCAGGGATTTCGGCCGTTTCCAGCGCACGAGGCATAGATGTATCTACGCGAATAGCGTGACCATTTTCATCGCGCAGTGAAGTTCGGGTATTTGCACTAAGGGCCGATGGCTCAACCGGCGCTTCGCCGTTTGGCTGCAGGCTGTTATGGGAGATACGCCCGGTATGCCACAGCTGTACGGCAATGCGGCCATTTTCAGCGTGGACGCCCGCGGTGATTTTTTTCCATGCGGCAACTTGTTCTGGGCTGTGCAGACCTGGTGCGCCCTGATAGCCTTTCGCCTGTGCGGAGACCTGGGTTGCTTCGGAAATGATAAGACCGGAGCTGGCGCGCTGACGGTAATACTCGCCCATCAACGGGGTCGGAATATCACCGGGAACGATGCTACGCAGGCGCGTCAGCGGGGCCATAAACACGCGGTTTGGGGCGGTAACCGCACCCACTTTCAGTGGGGTAAACAGTTTTTCTTGCGACATGATGACTCCTAAGTAGACCGGTCGTCTAGTTGTATGATAAATAAAAACGCCGGTGATTAATCCGGCGCAGAAATCAGATTTCTGACATGCGTCAGCGCGCTTTCAAGCGGTGCGGCGTTGCGGGCCATTTTGGCCTGCAAATTTGCACCCAGCCACAGCGAGTAAAGGACCTGAGCGGTGGCATTCGCTTCACCGATGAAATTCAGGCATCCCTCACGGCGACCGTTTTCCAGCGCTTGTGCCAGCAAAACCATAATCTGGTTGGCACCTTTGTTCATTTCTGTGCGCATGTCTTCGGAAAGATCGCACACTTCAGCGGAGAGCTTTACGGTTAAACAGCCGCTAATTAAACCCTGCTGACAAAATTGAGTGAGCGTGTGCTGGTAGTAATCCAGCAGCCGGTCGCGGTAGTTACCCGCACCTTGGGTAAAGTGCTGTACTAGGCGCAGATGGTAGTCGGCAAAATGCCGTTCCAGCATCGCTACGCCAAACGCCTCTTTTGAACGGAAATAGTGATAAAACGATCCCTTCGGCACTTCGGCCGTTTTCAATAGTTCGCTCAAACCCATTCCGGTAAAACCACGGTGCATGCAAAGACGCTCGCCGGTAGCCAGAATGTGTTCACGGGTATCATGTTCAATTGATTTGCTCATGGAGCGAACTGTAATAGACCGATTGGTCTAATGCAACCAAAATTTTGAAAATGAGACTCGACGCCGACGATAGCTGAGAAAAGTTGCGCCCGGCCAATTAAACGTCTTCAATGAAAGTATCACGAGGTAAAAGGGGGCTAACGTGGCGGAGCAACTGGAGATTTTCCCGGTTCAAAGTCCGTGCCGGGGTATTTGCCAGTCCGATGAACGGGGATTTTGTCGCGGTTGTTTTCGTAGCCGTGATGAGCGTTTTAGCTGGCAAACGATGAGCGATGCGCAAAAACAGGAGGTTCTGCGACTGTGCCGTCAGCGATTGCTGCGCAAATTACGCGCGGGCAAAACGCCTGACACAGAAGAACCTCAGCAGCCCTCACTGTTTTAAGCGCAAATGTGCGTATACTCGATGCAAATTATTTATTGAGGTAGTGGTTATGGTTCAACGCATTACACTGGCGCCGCAGGGCCCGGAATTCTCTCGTTTCGTTATGGGCTACTGGCGTTTGATGGAATGGAACATGTCCGCACGCCAACTGGTGAGCTTTATCGAAGAGCATCTGGATCTTGGCGTGACAACCGTTGACCACGCGGATATCTACGGTGGGTATCAATGTGAAGCCGCTTTCGGTGAAGCGATGAAGCTGGCCCCACATCTGCGTGAGCGTATGGAGATTGTGACCAAATGCGGTATCGCCACGACGGCTAAACCGGAGCACGCGCTGGGTCACTACATTACTGACAGCAACCATATTATTCATAGCGCCGAGCAGTCTTTACGCAACCTAGCGACCGATGTGCTGGATCTGTTGCTGATCCATCGCCCGGATCCGCTGATGGATGCCGATGAAGTTGCCGAGGCATTTTTGGCGTTGCATCAGAGCGGTAAGGTTCGTCACTTCGGTGTTTCCAACTTTACTCCGGCGCAGTTTGCGCTGTTGCAGTCACGTCTGCCGTTCACGTTGTCGACAAACCAGGTCGAAATTTCACCGATCCACCAACCCACCATCCTCGACGGTACGCTGGATCAGTTGCAGCAACTGCGCGTGCGTCCGATGGCATGGTCCTGTTTGGGCGGGGGGCGTTTGTTTAATGATGATGAGTTCCAGCCGCTGCGTGATGAGCTGACAAAGGTCGCCACTGAGCTAAACGCCAGCAGCATTGAGCAGGTGGTGTATGCGTGGGTGATGCGTCTGCCGTCGCAGCCGCTGCCGATTATCGGATCAGGCAAAATTGAACGTGTCCGCTCGGCGATTGTGGCCCAGTCGCTTAACATGACCCGCCAACAATGGTTCCGTATCCGTAAAGCCGCACTGGGTTACGACGTTCCGTAATTGCTTTAATGCAGGCGGTTTACCCGCCTGCATCTCTTCTCTCAAGCCGTTTGTTCGGTCAGCGTGCCGGGCGTAGGGGCGGTTTCAAGCTGCGAAAGTGAACAGTAAAGTCGCCACAGAATTGAGGCCAGCTCACGCGCTGCCGGTTGATGGTGATGGGCGAGAGTGTCGCAAATTCGCTGTAGCTCTTGGAGCGTTACTGCCAGCGGCCGTTGTTGTACTCCGCGTTCACTCATCACATCGCGTAGTAGTCTGATACACATGTCCCGCACCTTCGATAGCGGATCAGAACGTGCCTCCCAGGCGCGAAGCTGCCACACCACATGAGAGCAGTTGAGCAACACCACTCCCCAGCGCAGTAGCCAACGCCTAGCAGGTTCATCTTGGCTGGCGCTTAACTGGCTAACATGATGATAAACCAACGATTCAAACGTATGTTCGCTGTTGGCCGGATGGTGACTGAGCTGGTCAACAAAGTGACGCCGTAACGCACGAATGTGACGACGACTCTTGCGCGCATCCGAACCGGGAGTCAATACGGCAAAAGCCAACCAGGCAAGGCCCACACCGATGATTTTCGCCAGATTGTCGTTGAGGAAGTCGGCAAAGTTGTACACCGGCGGGTTGGTGACGGAAATGAATGAGCCCATAAAAACAATCAGTGATCCCCAGAGCCTGGCTTGTTTCGGGATCTGCAGTTTAAACAGTTGCATAGTCAGCAATAGGGGAAATAAGAACAACATGAACTGCCACAGGTCGCTGATTTGCACCATCAAGCCAAATTTGACGACAAAACTAAAAATGGACAGCAGCACGAGCGTGCGCAGCAATAGAGTGAGTGAGCTAAACGGTGACGGCACGTTGGAATATAGCACGCAGCAAATCGCGGCAAGCGTGAGCGCGGCAGCGCCGGACTCCCAAAGCGTGCTGATGCTTAATGCCCCGACGCTGACCAGCGCGAAAAAGGTACGAATGCCGCTCCACGCCGCCTCGATATGATCGGTATGGCGCATCAGCGCCGGTGCTGCCGGGACTGAAAATACGGTAACGGGGGTGGCATTTTGCAAGCGTTGCAGCCAGCGACTGGTGGAGAGATACAGTCGGCAAAAATAGCGTAGCCGATCCCAAAAGGCGTGATGACGGTAGTTCTGCGGATCTTTTGGCGCCAGTGGCGCGATGATGCGGGCCACGGTATAGGCGTCACAGTTAGGTTTTGCCAAAGCCTGTAGCAATTGTTCGAGTACCGGACGAATATTCTCCGGCGCATCGGGCCAGTTTAGCATCAGGCGGCGCAGGCTTGAAATGACGCTGGTTAGGCGCAGCTGTTGGTGAAGCAGATAGTTCAGTAGCGTATTTTGCCGACGCAGCCGATAGTGGCTCCAGAAGGCTTGGATACGCAGCAGGTTCATGGTCAGGATCTGGCTAATGACGTTCTGATGCGCGGTACGGATAGCTTCGGTGGTAACCGGCTGCCACAGCAGACTGGCGTGCTCCAGCAGGCGCGTATGCATATTTTTAAGTGCAGTAAGCAAGGCACTGCCATCGGAGGTGCTGGGCAGGATCATCATCATCAGACCGCCGCTGAGAATACCGACAATCACCTCGCAAACGCGCGCTTGCGCGATGTCCCACAGTTTGGTGGCATCGACAACATTAATTATCGGAAAGGCGATGATGGCGCAGGTATAGCCTGCCAGTTGGAAAGCATAGGCGACGTTATTGGTATACATCGCGCAGGCCCAAGTGCAAAAGGCCAACCAGCCAGACATGGCAAAGAGAAACAACCAAGGGTCGGTAAGCGTATGGCCGGCGATGAGAAGCGCGGCGGCGGCGCCGAGCAGGCTACCGGCAATGCGTCCAAGGCTTTTACTGATAACACCGCCGACGGTAGGGAAACTCACGACGGCGGCGGACGTCATCGCCCAGTAGGGTTCATCAAGATTAATTGCGTAGGCTACGCTTAGCGCAAGGCACATCGCAATGGCATTGCGTAATGCATAGCGCCACTGCGGCGGTGTGGCTTTAACCCAAGGCAATGAGCGCCATGTCAAAGCCGGTAGGATCATAGCTTGTCACCGAGGATAGAGACCGTGCAGGTGGTCCCGGCAACCAGCAAAGTGTCGGCAGGAAGCGTGTTAAATTCAATGCGTACAGGAACGCGCTGCGCTAGGCGCACCCACGGGATGGTCGGTTTGATATCGGCAACCAGCGTACCGTCGGTGGACATACTTTGGTCGTGAATAGCTCGACCAATGCTTGATACGTGACCCTGTAACTTTTTGTTATCGCTATACAAAACAATATCGGCGCGGTCCCCTTCACGGATATGGCGCAGTTTGGTCTCTTCAAAATAGCCCACAACGTAGAAAGAATGGCTGTCTATCAGCGCGAAAACCGGATGGCCAATGGCCGCGTAATTGCCCACGCGCGTCGTCAGATTGGTGACCCAGCCGTCAACGGGTGCTTTAACTTCCGTCTGACTCAACTGCCATTGCGCGTGCTGTCGCTCGGCTTTTGCCGCGTCAAAACTGGCTTGAGCAGTTTTCAACGCCATATTTGCAGTATCCAAATCTTCCGCAGAGATGACATTGGCCGAGAGCCCATGGCGACGAGCCGCTTCATGGCCTGCACGCGAAAGCTCTGATTGTGCTTTTGCAAGCTTTGCCTCGGCGTTCATCACCGCAATTCGCCACGGCGTGGGATCAATCTGAAACAGAACGGTGCCGGCTTTTACATACTGATTATCTTTGACGTTGAGGGTCAAAATGCTGCCTGAAACCTGCGGCGTGATGTCGACCTGCTCGGCGCGAATTTTACCGTCTCGTGTCCACGGTGACTGCATGTAGTAGTTCCAGACCAGCCAAGCGGCGAGGACAGCGAGGGCAGTAATGAGCAGGGTTGAGAAATATTTTATTTTTTTCATTGTATTACATTACCACCAAACCAAAATCATCAGCGCAAGGCAGACGGAAAGTGCGAAGAAAGAGAGATCCATCAGCAGCGGATGCCAGATATCACCGGCGTACATCCAGTCTCGCAAAATGCGGTGGATGACTAGCCAAAAGAAGAAGCCAAGCAGGACGGCTTTGAATAATGGTGGAAAATATATTGAAGCACCGACTACAAGATCTTGTAGTGGTAGTCCCGGCAGATGGATATTCGACATCACAAGCAGAAATCCTTTGCAATTAGAGTGTTATGGCTATGTGGAGTGACTTGTTTTGAAATATAAATACATTGTTTGTAACAGTGTAATGCATGTATAGACATAATGTGCACGTGGCATTTCATTTGTTTTGCTAATTTAAATACTGCACACTATTCTAAAATCAGTATAATAACTTAGCAAGCTAATTATAAGGAGATGAAATTGGAATCGCCATTAGGTTCTGATCTGGCACGGTTGGTGCGCATATGGCGTGCTCTGATTGACCATCGCCTCAAACCTCTGGAACTGACGCAGACACACTGGGTTACGCTGCATAATATTCATCAGCTGCCACCAGAACAGTCGCAAATCCAACTGGCTAAAGCGATCGGCATTGAGCAGCCGTCACTGGTAAGGACGTTGGATCAGTTGGAAGAGAAGGGACTTATTTCTCGCCAGACCTGTGCCAGCGACCGTCGTGCCAAACGTATTAAGTTAACTGAGAAAGCGGAACCGCTGATTCAGGAAATGGAAGCGGTGATTAGTCATACTCGCGGCGACATCTTAGCTGGAATTTCAGCTGAGGAGCTAGGCATGCTGACTGCGCTTATCCGTAAGCTTGAGCAGAACATCATCGATTTACAGTCACGCGACTGATCTCAAAAAACCCGCGTATTACGCGGGTTTTTCAATTTAAGACCTTTGATTTCCTACCACACGACCACTCGATTTCGGCCTGCCTCTTTCGCTCGGTACATTGCCTCATCTGCACGACGCACGCACTCTTCAATAGGCACCGAGAGATCTGTCGCGGTAAACACGCCCATGCTGATGGTTATCGATTCAGGCAATTGATTATTACTCGTCTCGGCATTGTGCTCGCTTATTGCTAGGCGGATACGCTCGGCAACCGATTGTGCGACTTCAGGAGGCGTATTCACCAGCAGCAAAGCAAACTCTTCGCCGCCGATACGTGCTGCAATATCGTTTTGACGAACGGAATCTTGCAGAACCTTAGAAACAAACTGAATCACCTTGTCTCCCTGCAAATGCCCGTACTTATCGTTGATACGCTTAAAGTGGTCGAGGTCGCTAACAATGACCGAGACCGGGTGACCGTTGGCGATAGTGGGCTGCAACGCGGTAAATGAATCGTAGAAGTAGCTGCGATTGTACAGCCGCGTTAACGGATCGCGGATAGAGTTCTGGTATGAATTGAGGTACTTGGTATTGGATTGCCGATACAGCGTGAAGACATCGCAGAACAGCACAAAGATAAGGAACAGTGTCGATATGGTTTCAAACAGTCGCGCCTGATACCAGCTGTAGCCAGCAGAATCCTGCCCTGTCATCAGCACAAACAGCGTAAATATATAGCATGAACAAAAGAATGCACCGCTATACCAGAATATATTACGTAAGTGTGTTACCAGTACAATTATCAGCAGCGTCAGGAACCATATTCCAATTAAGGACCAACTGATAATATTCTTCCAAACATCAGAATATTTAAAGGTACTATTATTGATGAAGATGACGTTGAACAATGGACTGTTACTGGAATATGACCAAGCTAACCACATCGCCATGGCGCAAAAAATAATAATAATACTTAAGATAACAAAATGATTTTTTTTGGTATGCATCTCATGCGTTTTGAATGCATACAAGATGACGGCCGAAATGAAAAGAACGCCCATCAGGATGTTGCGAAAAGAGAAGAATATCAGGGCGTCGTTATAGTTAGTGATATTCGTCAGACCACCGCATAAGAACCAGTCAGGATAGCTTTTGAGAGTGCCAAACATCAGCAATGCTGAGGATGCGAAAGCGAATGCTATGGGCATCAAGTAAAGCCGGCGATGATCACATGAATATTTCATCACCATGAATACGGCGATCATGGTGTGAAAAACCATCAGGAAAATGGTTAGCGTCGGGAATAGAATGGGCGCCATTGCCGGAACGTGGCGAATCATGGAATTAGAAAAATGGTTTAGGACCAGCGCCCCAATTAGAGTGATAGTGAGGAAAATCAAAAAACGCTGCAGAGGAAGTTTTATGAGCATATATGTATCCTAGTTACACTAAGCGCTGTTGGCCCCGGCCATCCTGGCCCTATATGTCATAGAGTTTACTTGATTATCTGTAAAGAAATATTGTTCGTGCTCAAATAATAGAGTAGGTAAATGTTTTTTTATATTCATGTGATGAATATAAAAATGAAGATAATAAAAGCTGTCAAAAGTAGTGTACGTGGTGATAACACCACGTACACCGAAAAGAATTAACGCGGGGAGACAGTCACTTGGCTACCATTGCTTGCCATCACGACGCGCTGGCCTGCAGAGAAGCGGGTATCACCCTGTTTCTGCACCACCATAATGGTACTACCATCATCTTTACGAATTTCCAATTCTACGCCCTGGGTTTTGTTCATCGCACCCTGAACGCCTTGGCCCGCAACGCCACCCGCTACCGCACCAGCCGCAGTCGCCAAAGAACGTCCGGTACCGCCGCCGATAGTATTACCCAAGAAGCCGCCAAGCACTGCGCCACCAATAGCACCGATAACGTTGCTATCGTCACCACCCTGGATTTGAACCGGGC
The DNA here is from genome assembly GCF_040932435.1 of Kluyvera sp. STS39-E. Lineage (NCBI taxonomy): Bacteria > Pseudomonadati > Pseudomonadota > Gammaproteobacteria > Enterobacterales > Enterobacteriaceae > Kluyvera > Kluyvera sp. STS39-E. The sequence continues at coordinate 353,058 of NZ_JBFQGA010000003.1, forward strand.
GAGTGTGGACAATCGTACCGTAGGTCACGTTCTGGACCTGTTTCGCTTCAGAGGCGGAATAGACATCGCCAGACAGGCCGCTGCTGCTGACACAGCCAGCCAAGGACAAACCAATCATTGAAACAGCCAATACGCGTAACATCATTATGAATCTCCAGTTCAACAGAATTGCTCTCATGAGCATCCCTACTGACCAATTATATGGTATTTGGTTCAAGCGGTCATACACTCCGCACTTATTATTAAGAGAATAATCGACCGATGCTTAACCAACGCTAAACGTGAAGCAAAACACCGGTTCTGCGGGGAATAACCGATAGCGAGCGGCGTAAGTTGTTAAAAAAAATTATTAGTTAATAGCATTACGTGTGACTTTGTGCTGGAGTGTTAATCCTGCTTAAGTGACTAAGGACGGCGTATGAAATCCGGGCGATATATTGGCGTGATGTCGGGAACCAGTCTTGATGGCGTAGATGTGGTACTCGCGGCCATTGATGAAAGCAGGGTGGCGCAGCTCGCCAGCCTGTCATGGCCTATTCCCATCGCGTTAAAAGAAGCGGTGCTAGCCATCTGCCAAGGCCAGCCGTTGACCCTGTCACAACTTGGGCAATTGGATAATCGATTGGGTAATCTGTTTGCCGATGCCATCATCGCTCTGATGTCTCAGGAGCGTCTTAACCCGCAGGACGTTGTCGCCATTGGCTGTCACGGCCAAACGGTTTGGCACGAGCCAAAAGGGGATGCGCCGCACACGATGCAAATTGGCGACAATAATATCATTGCTGCGCGTACCGGCGTCAGCGTGGTGGGCGATTTCCGCCGCCGGGATATGGCGCTTGGCGGGCAAGGCGCCCCGTTAGTGCCTGCGTTTCATCAGGCGCTGCTTGCCCACCAAAGCGAGCGGCGCATGATCCTCAACATTGGCGGCATTGCCAATCTCTCTTTGTTGCTTCCAGGTCTGCCGGTTCGTGGGTTTGATACAGGGCCGGGCAATATGCTGATGGATGCGTGGATCTGGCGCAGCCTTGGCAAGCCGTACGATAAAGATGCGGAATGGGCGAATGAAGGTAAGGTTGTCCTTCCTTTACTGCAGGATATGCTGAGCGACCCATATTTCGCTGCACCGGCACCAAAGAGCACTGGACGAGAATATTTCAATTTCGGCTGGCTCACGCAGTTCCTGACGCGTTATCCGGGGCTGCGCCCTCAGGACGTGCAGGCGACGCTGACGGAGCTCACTGCGGTGACAATCAGTGAACAAGTGATGCTGAGCGGCGGTTGCGATCGTCTGTTGGTGTGCGGGGGCGGAAGCCGAAATCCTCTGGTGATGGCACGCCTTGCTGGCTTACTGGCGGGTACGGAAGTGGCTACCACCGACGAGTACGGCATCAGCGGTGATGATATGGAAGCGCTGGCGTTTGCTTGGCTTGCCTGGCGCACCGTGGCCGGATTGCCCGGTAACTTACCGTCGGTGACTGGTGCAAGCGAAGCCAGCGTTTTGGGGGCTATTTTCCCCGCAAACCCTCAGAATAATAAGAGTTAACTGAAATATTCTTTTACCATGGGCCTGTAGAATGACCTTAAACGGGAGTGAGAATATCACTCCTTGACTAGGAATGTCGTAAGGCCCATTAAAATGAAAAAACTACTTATTGCAGCAATCCCTTTAATGCTCGCCGGCTGTAGCACCTACAACCAGTTTATGGAACGTATGCAGACCGATACGCTGGAATATCAGTGTGACGAGAAGCCGTTGACCGTTCATCTCAATAATCCGCGTCAGCAGGTTAACTTTATTTATGATAATCAACAGCTGAACCTGACTCAGGGTATTTCTGGCTCTGGCGCACGTTATACCGACGGTATCTATGTGTTCTGGTCGAAAGGCAATGAGGCAACGGTCTATAAACGCGATCATGTTGTGTTAAATAACTGTCAGTTACAAAACCCCAAGCGTTGAGATTTTTAGGCGGGCGGCGCACAATAACGCCACCTACTGACTACGATTTCAAACGCCATGTCTGATAACGACGATCTGCAGCAAATCGCGCATCTGCGCCGTGAGTATACCCGTGGCGGCCTTCGTCGCCATGATCTTCCCGCTGAACCTCTTCCGCTTTTTGAACGCTGGCTCGCACAGGCTTGTGACGCGCGCCTTGCCGACCCCACGGCGATGGTGGTAGCGACGGTAGATGAGAACGGTCAACCGTACCAACGTATTGTTCTGCTGAAACATTATGATGAAAAAGGGCTGGTGTTTTATACCAACCTCGGCAGCCGCAAAGCACACCAACTTGAACAAAACCCGCGCATCAGCCTGCTGTTCCCGTGGCACATGCTGGATCGCCAGGTTATGGTGATTGGCAAGGCTGAACGCCTGTCGACTCTTGAAGTGATGAAGTACTTCCATAGCCGTCCGCGCGACAGCCAGATTGGCGCGTGGGTATCGAAACAGTCCAGTCGTATCTCCGCCCGCGGGATCCTCGAAAGCAAGTTTCTCGAACTGAAACAAAAATTCCAGCAGGGCGATATCCCGTTGCCGAGCTTCTGGGGCGGTTTTCGCGTCAACGTTGAGCAAATGGAATTCTGGCAAGGCGGTGAACACCGTCTGCACGATCGTTTTTTGTACCAGCGTGAGGCCGACGCTTGGAAAATTGACCGTCTGGCGCCGTAAACCCTGAAAATGTTGTTTTAAGCGCTAGCGCTGAATGCGCCAGCGCTTTATTCTATATGGCTTTCGCGTCTGGCGAAAAGTCGTGTACCGGCAAAGGTGCAGTCGGATATAGATGGAGAATTTGATGGCAAGCAGTAACTTGATTAAACAACTGCAAGAGCGGGGGCTAGTTGCCCAGGTAACGGACGAGGTAGCGTTAGCAGAGCGACTGGCGCAAGGCCCGATCGCGCTCTATTGCGGCTTCGATCCTACCGCTGACAGCTTGCATTTGGGGCATCTTGTTCCTTTGTTATGCCTGAAACGCTTCCAGCAGGCAGGGCATAAGCCTGTTGCGCTGGTGGGCGGCGCGACCGGTCTGATTGGTGACCCGAGCTTCAAAGCCGCTGAGCGTAAACTGAACACCGAAGATACCGTACAGGAATGGGTTGCTAAAATCCGCAAACAGGTTGCGCCGTTCCTCGATTTCGACTGCGGTGACAATTCGGCGATTGCTGCCAACAACTACGACTGGTTTGGCGGCATGAACGTGCTGACTTTCCTGCGCGATATTGGTAAACACTTCTCTGTTAATCAGATGATCAACAAAGAAGCGGTTAAGCAGCGTCTGAACCGTGACGATCAGGGCATCTCATTCACTGAGTTTTCCTACAACCTGCTGCAGGGTTATGACTTTGCCTGCCTGAATAAGCTGCACGGCGTTGCGCTGCAGATTGGCGGTTCCGACCAGTGGGGTAACATCACCTCTGGTATCGACCTGACCCGTCGTCTGCATCAGAATCAGGTATTCGGTTTAACCGTTCCTCTGATTACCAAAGCTGACGGTACCAAATTCGGTAAGACTGAAGGCGGCGCAGTATGGCTTGATCCGAAGAAAACCAGCCCGTACAAATTCTACCAGTTCTGGATCAACACCGCGGATGCTGATGTTTATCGCTTCCTGAAGTTCTTCACCTTCATGGACATTGAAGAGATCAATGCGCTAGAAGAAGAAGATAAAAACAGCGGCAAAGCGCCGCGCGCCCAGTATGTACTGGCCGAGATGGTAACGCGTTTGGTGCATGGTGAAGAAGGTCTTGTCGCCGCTAAGCGTATTACTGACAGCCTGTTTAGCGGCTCCCTCAGCGCACTGAGCGAAGCTGATTTCGAACAGCTGGCGCAAGATGGCGTGCCGATGGTTGAGATGGATAAAGGTGCCGACCTGATGCAGGCGCTTGTGGACTCCGAGCTGCAACCGTCACGCGGTCAGGCACGTAAAACCATCGCCTCAAACGCCGTCACCATCAACGGTGAAAAGCAGGCCGATCCAGAGTATTTCTTCACTGACAGCGACATTTTGTTCAATCGCTACACGCTGTTACGTCGTGGTAAGAAAAACTACTGTTTAATCTGCTGGAAGTAATCTTCTGAAACAGGGGGGCGTGGGAAACTACGCCCCCTTCTTTTTTGTCGTCTGAGTAGAACTAATGAACAACATCCTCGCCATTCAGTCCCACGTTGTTTTCGGTCATGCGGGCAACAGCGCAGCCGAGTTTCCAATGCGTCGTCTTGGCGCGAACGTCTGGCCATTAAACACAGTCCAATTCTCCAACCACACGCAGTATGGAAAATGGACGGGTTGTGTGATGCCGCCAGCGCATCTAACCGAGATCGTGCAAGGTATTGCGGATATCAACCAGCTATCGCGCTGTAGCGCCGTTCTGAGCGGATATTTGGGATCGGCGGAGCAGGGTGAACACATTCTGGCGATCGTGCGTCAGGTGAAGGCGGCGAACCCGCAGGCGAAATATTTCTGCGACCCGGTGATGGGACATCCGGAAAAGGGCTGTATCGTCGCCCCTGGCGTTGCTGAATTCCATAAACGTTATGCATTGCCCGCCAGTGATATCATCGCGCCGAATCTGATTGAACTGGAAATTCTCTCCGGTCATGACGTAAAAAACGTGGACGAAGCGGTAGCGTCTGCCCGTGAGCTGATTGCGCAGGGGCCGGAAATTGTGCTGGTGAAACATTTAGCGCGCGCCGGATACAGCCAGGACCGTTTCGAAATGCTGCTGGTGACGGCTGATGAGGCGTGGCATATCAGCCGTCCGTTGATTGATTTCGGCTCTCGTCATCCGGTAGGCGTTGGCGATGTCACCAGCGGTCTGCTGTTGGTTAAACTGTTGCAGGGAGCCTCGTTGCAAGAAGCGCTGGAACATGTCACTGCGGCGGTTTATGAAATCATGCTGATGACGAAAGAGATGGGTGAATACGAACTGCAGGTTGTTGCTGCACAGGACCAAATTGCTAAACCTGTACACGACTTTAGCGCGACGCGCCTTTAGCCTAAATAGATGTGCCGGGAGGCGCTATGCTTACCCGGCCTACGGATTCATCATCATGCATCATGAAAGCCCGGTAAACGTTACGCTCCCGGGCAAACAAAATGACAGGATTATTTCAGACCTTCAGCGGCGATAGCAGCAGCGACTGCCGGACGTGCCGCCACGCGCGCCATATATTCCGCAATGTTCTTATAGCCCGCCATCTCCAGCTTCACGGCAAACGCCCAGCGCAGCACGGTAAACAGATAAGCATCGGCAATGGTAAAGCGTGAACCGCTTATCCACTGCGCGTTGGCCAGCGACTCATCAATATATGCCAGCTTTTTGTCTAACAGTGCGCGTACTGTCGGTTTGTACTCTTCCGGCGTATCCGGACGGAACAGCGGCGTAAAGCCCTTGTGCAGTTCGGTGGCGATGAAGTTAAGCCACTCCAGCGTCTTGTAACGGTTGATGCTGCCAACCGGAGCCAGCAACTGGCGGTCAGCGACGCTATCCGCGAGATACTGCATGATGGCCACGCCTTCGGTGAGCAGCGTGTTATCGTCCAACAACAACGCCGGAACCTGGCCCTTCGGATTGACCTGCCAGAAATCGTCGCCACTTTCCGTACGTTTTTGCATCAGATCGACGCCAATTAGCGAAAAATCCTTGCCACTTTCCCGTAGGGTGATATGCGATGCGAGGGAACAGGCGCCAGGTTTGTAAAACAATTTCATGGGTAACTCCTTCAGACTTTGCTTGTTTTTTTGGTCCATCAGCAAAAGGGCGGCTGCGGGGTATGCAGGTATGTTAGTGCCTGAGACGATAAAAAAAAAGCCGCTAACGGAAGTTAGCGGCCCAAAATTATTCGTTTCCCGATGACATTACGCGGAAGCGGCTTTACCGTCCGCAACAGGTTTAGGATCGTCCTGCGTCATGCGGTTCAGTTTTGGTGCGGTCAGCAGCATCAGCACGGCAACCACGGCGGTTGCGACACCAATTTGCAGGAATACGCGGCCATAAACTTCCAGGGACATAACCGGATCGGTCACGTTTTCTGGTACAGCCATCATGCCAGCAACGTAACCACCAATGATATTTGCGCCAGCAGTGGTCAGGAACCAGCTACCCATAATGAAGCCCATCAGACGCTGTGGAACGAGCTGTGCAACCATCGCCAGACCCAGACCAGAAATCATCAGCTCACCGATGCTCTGCAGGCCATAGCTGATGATCAGCCAGTTCACGGAAACAATACCGGCGTCAGAGGCGAATTTCGCACCCAGCGGCAGAATCAGGAACGCACCGGAGCACAGCACCATACCAATCGCAAACTTGGTAGGCATTGGCAGGGTATCGCCCATTTTGTTGTAGATAGCGGCCAGAATCGGGCTACCGATAATGATCCAGAACGGGTTCAGCGCCTGATACTGTTCTGGTTCGAACGCGATACCCAGAATGGAGTGTTCAACGTTACGAATCGCGAAGAAGTTCAGAGATGTTGGCATCTGGCTGTACAGTACGAAGAAGATAATCGCTTCCAGCATCAGAATGAAGGCAACAATCATTTTACGACGCGCAGCACCCTGCATTGCAAAGGCTTCTTTACCGAAGATGAAGACGATACCCAGTGCAATCACGCCCAGTACCATACGTGCGATTTCTTGGTGGTGAAGCAGCCAAGTAGCAATAGTCACCAGAACAACCACACCGACGATAGTCAGCAGCAGGTTGCGGTAGTTAGTTGGCTCAAAGTCAGGTTTAGAACCGTACTGCTTAACCCAACGCTTGCAGAACGCGAAGTTCACAACGGTAATCAGCATACCCACTACGCTCAGCGCAAACGCCGTGCTCCAGCCGTATTTCGCGGCGAGCCATGGTGTTGCCAGCATAGAGAAGAACGAACCGATGTTAACGGACATATAGTACATGGTGAATGCACCGTCCAGACGCGGGTCGTCTTTGGAATAGCAGGTAGAAAGCAGGGAAGATGGGTTAGCTTTGAACAGGCCATTACCTACGGCGATGGTCGCCATACCCATATAAACGATGCCTGCATCGTGACCGGACCAAGCAACCAGCCCATAGCCAATCGCCAGCACCACGGCACCCAGCATAATCACGCGTTTCGTACCCAGCACTTTGTCGCCCAGCCAGCCGCCAATAGCAACCAGACCGTAAACTAATGCGCTGAATGAAGAGAACAGAGTGATGGAGTCTGCTTCAGACATACCCAGCTGTTTAACCAGGTAAACGGCCATAATGCCTTGCAGGCCGTAGAAGCCAAAACGCTCCCATAACTCGATAGAGAAAATGAGATAAAACGCTTTAGGTTGTTTGAAAGCGTTCAAACTCACGCTTTCAGTTGGTTTATTGTTTGCAGTAGACACATATACCTCTTATTTACATCCCAATCACTGGGGGGTGTACTGGGTGGAGTGCTCATTTGGCATCCACCTTATAGTTATTCTGGAGGGAAACGGGAAGTAATGTTCACTATCCTGCGCTTTCAAACAAGGCTTTTGCAATACTCTGTTACAAATAAAAGGCCTGGTATAATTAACCATTTTTATAAATGTTATTCAGCGTTAAATTTCATGCATTAAAAATAGACGGATTATTATTCTAGTAAAGGCCGCTAAAAACCGGATCATAACCATATCTTCTGCTGATTGGGCTTGAGTATAGTGATATAGGCTAGATTCTGAAAAAAAGCTGGATGATCGTCTTGTTGATTTGAAATGATGCGAGGTGATGATGGCGGCACATTGTACGTAAAGAAACATAAATGCAACATTATGTTGCTCGCATGATCTTGTCAGCGATTGTATAGAAATTTTCGTTAGCGATGACATGTTTAACCCATAAAAACGGTATATAGGCGTTATAAATGCCAAATAATGAATAAATATATGGGATTAAACGTGGCTTAAGCGTGAGGAAGGGGCGCGGTGAGCCGGTTGCGTCACCGCTAAAAATGGTCTACAGCTCAATTTTCTCTTTAAATTCACACAGATCTTCAATGATGCACGAGCCACAACGCGGTTTACGCGCAACGCAGGTGTAACGTCCGTGCAGTATCAGCCAGTGGTGGCAATCGACTTTAAATTCAGCAGGAACGACCTTTAGCAGCTTCTCTTCTACCTGATCCACGTTCTTACCGGGTGCGAAGTTTGTGCGATTGCAGACGCGGAAAATGTGTGTATCAACGGCAATTGTCGGCCAACCGAATGCCGTGTTCAGTACCACGTTAGCGGTTTTACGCCCTACGCCAGGCAATGCTTCCAACGCCGCGCGGTCTTCCGGCACCTCACCGTGGTGCAGTTCAAGGAGCATGCGGCAGGTTTTGATGACGTTCTCGGCCTTACTGTTAAAAAGGCCAATCGTCTTGATGTAATTCTTCACGCCATCGACGCCTAAATCCAGCATTGCTTGGGGCGTATTGGCGACCGGGTACAGCTTTGCCGTCGCCTTATTTACGCTGACATCGGTGGCTTGCGCGGAAAGCAGTACCGCGATCAGCAGCTCAAACGGTGAGCTGAAGTTCAGTTCGGTGGTCGGGTGCGGGTTGTTGTCCCGCAGACGGGTCAATATCTCAAGGCGTTTGGCTTTATTCATTAGGCTTTCTCTGCCGCATCAACTGCCACGTTATCAGCCGCTATGGCCTGAGCGCGACGCTGTTTAGTCCGTTCGTCGATTAAATACTTAATGGCTAGCAGCATCCCAAGACCGATAAACGCCCCCGGCGGCAACATTGCCAGCAGGAACGGCGTGTCGGTGTGGAACACTTCGATACGCAGCGATTTCGCCCAGCCGCCCAATAGGCTGTCTGCACCGTCAAACAGCGTGCCGTTGCCTAAAAGCTCACGCAGAGAACCCAGCACAAACATGGTGCAGGTTGCGCCCATACCGATGGCAAAACCATCAAGCGCCGACAGCGCGGGGCCTTTTTTGGCGGCAAATGCTTCGGCACGACCCACCACGATGCAGTTGGTCACGATAAGTGGGATAAAGATCCCCAACGATTGATAAAGGCCATAGGCATAGGCGTTAATCAGCATCTGCACGACGCTCACCACCGAGGCGATAATCATCACGTAGATTGGAATACGAATTTCTGCCGGCGTCCAGCGACGCAGGCAGGAGATGGCAAAGTTGGTCAACGTCAGCACCAGCGTTGTCGCCAGACCTAATCCCAGAGCATTGGTCGCGGTGGAGGTCACCGCCAGTAGCGGACACATCCCCAATAGCTGAACCAGCGCGGAGTTATTTTTCCAAAGACCCTGGACAATAACCTCTTTAACCTCGCTCATCGTTTACTCTCCACAGGCTTGCAGTTGTGACAATTGGTTTGGCAGCGTTTCGGCATACAGCCCAGCGCGCTTAACGGCGTTAACGACGGCCCGAGGCGTAATGGTCGCTCCGGTAAACTGGTCAAACTGCCCACCGTCTTTTTTCACCGCCCACTGGCTGTCGCTAGCGCCGCTGATTTTTTTGCCGGAGAAAAAGGTTATCCAGTTCGAAAGACGCAGCTCAATTTTATCGCCAAGGCCCGGCGTTTCGTGGTGTTCGGTCACGCGGGTGCCGAGCACGGTGCCGTTAAAATCTGCGCCTACCAGCAGTTGGATTGCGCCGGAATAGCCGTCTGGGGCCGTTGCTTCGAGCACGGCTGCGACGGGCTTATCATCCATTTTCGCGATATAGACTTTATGATGACCCTTTCCGAGTTCCGGCGCCTCAACGACAAAGCAGCTTTTTAGCAAAGCATTATTATAGCTGTCAGACGGCACGACCTGCTGGAACAGCACGGTTTGTTGCTTTTCAGCCTGCTCGTCGATGGTGTGCTTGGTGAGCTGGTTAATCGCCGCGGTCAGCCCCGTTGAGCCGGCTGCAAACAGCGCCAGCGTGACACCGTGTTTACGCATGGTTTTTAACATGGTGAATCCTCAGCGGTGTCCGTAAGTACGTGGGCGAGTGTAGTAATCGATCAACGGCACGGTGATATTGGCCAGCAGAACGGCAAATGCCACGCCATCGGGATAGCCGCCGAAACTGCGGATAAGCCACACCAAAAGACCTGCCAGTGCGCCAAAGATCAGACGCCCTCGGTTGGTGGTGGAGGCGGTGACCGGATCGGTCAAAATAAAGAACGCCCCCAGCATCGTTGCGCCGGAAAGCAGATGCATCTGCGGAGAGGCAACGCTTTCCGGATGCAGCAGCCAGCCGAGAGTGGAGCAGACAGCGAGGCTTATCAGGAAACTAACCGGAATATGCCAGCGGATGGCTTTTTGCCACAGCAGGAAAAGTCCACCGACCAAGTAGGCAATATTGACCCACTGCCAGCCAATGCCGGCTAATGCGCCATGATAGATAGCATTATTGAGCACTTGCGAAACGGATTGCCCAGCGTGGAGTGACGTTTTGAAGGTATCCAGCGGAGTCGCTTGGCTGATGCCATCGACACCCATGCGCAGTGCAGACATATCTTGGCCCGCGGCGGTGTGGCCGGTGAAAATCATCTGCACCGCATCGATGAAGCTTGGCGTGGCGGCGGCAATTTCATGCGGCGGCAACCACGAAGTCATCTGTACTGGGAAGGAGATAAGCAGTACCACGTAGCCTATCATTGCCGGGTTGAACGGGTTTTGTCCCAAACCGCCGTACAGTTGCTTGGCGATAACAATGGCAAACACGGTGCCGAGGACCACCATCCACCATGGAGCAAACGGCGGAATACTGATAGCGAGCAGTAGGCCGGTCAGCAGCGCAGAGTGATCGCCCAGCGTCTGGGTAATATTATGCTTACGCAAGCGCAGAACGGCGGACTCCGCAGCCCAGGCGGTCAAAATCGCCAGAATAAGCTGAATAAAGGTTCCCCAACCAAAAAACCAGCTCTGCACCAAAATCCCAGGCAGGGTAGCAATGATCACCAGCATCATAATGCGCGATGTTTGGCGATGGTTATGGGTGTAAGGGGAGCTTGCGATTTTGAAAACCATTTAATCCTCGTTAACGGCCTGAGCGGCTTTCTTAGCTTGAACACGGGCAATCGCAGCGGCGACGGCCGCTTTACGTGAGTCGTCGTTAGCCGCCGGTTCATCGATATTTTGCTGTGCGGCCTTGCGCGCTTTAGCACGTGCGATCGCGGCTTCCACGGCGGCTTTGCGCGGGTCGATAGCTTCAACACTTACGGCTGGCTCGGCTTCTACTTCTGTCTGCTGTGCAGCCTTGCGCGCTTTAGCGCGGGCGATAGCGGCTTCCACGGCGGCTTTGCGCGGATCGATAGCTTCATCGGCGGACGCAGCCGGCGATTCCACTGCCATTGACGGTTCGGCTTTACGGGCTTTAGCGCGAGCGATGGCGGCTTCTACAGCGGCTTTACGCGGGTCGATAGCTTCATCGGCGGCTTGCCGTTTTTCAGCCTGAGCGGCACGAGCCTGCGCTTTACGCGCCTCACGCGCGGCGGAAACGGCGCTGTTATCCGGCAGCGAACCAGATTGAATCACGATTGGCTGGGTTGCCTGCTTCTGCTTTTCCTTCACTCGCGCCAGCGCGGCGTGAATAGCATCCTGATCTTTGGCCGCCGGTTGCACCGCGGCCTTTTTATGCCGCTCTTCACGGGCGATTTTTTCACGCTCAAGGCGCAGTTGACGGGCCTCAAAACGAGCTTTCGCCTCGGCGGCGCGTTGATCCTCAAGGCGAATCTCTGCGATCTCGGCCTTTTCCTGGCGGAAGTACTGCACCAGCGGAATACTGCTTGGGCAGACCCAGGCGCAGGCGCCGCATTCGATGCAGTCGGAAAGATTATGCGCGGTGGCCTTGTCGTGCTGCTGGCCTTTGCTAAACCAATAAAGCTGCTGTGGCAGAAGATCGGCGGGACACGCGTCAGCGCAGGCGCTACAGCGAATGCAGCTTTTCTCTTCTTCCGGCTCGCCCATTTCAGCAGGCGATGGTGCCAACAGACAGTTGGTGATTTTTACTACCGGAACGTCCAGCCAGGGCAGGGTAAAGCCCATCAGCGGGCCCCCCATGATAACCATCTGTTCGCTGGTGGGACAAAAATCAGCGTGTTTCAATAAATGCTGTACCGGCGTGCCCAAACGCGCCCACACGTTACCGGGTTGCCCGATAGATTCGCCCGTCAGCGTGACCACTCGCTCGGTGAGCGGCTCGCCATCGATAATCGCGCGTTTGACCGCATAGGCGGTGCCGACGTTTTGCATCAGAACGCCAATATCCGATGAGCGTCCACCGTGTGGAACCTGCTTGCCGGTGAGAATCTGCGTCAACTGCTTCGCGCCGCCGGACGGATATTTGGTCGGGATAACTCGCAGGTGAATATTATGCTGGCCCGCCAGCACCGCGCGCATCATCGAGATAGCCTGCGGTTTGTTATCTTCAATCCCGATAAGCACCTGCTGCGGTTGCAGAATGTGCGCAAGGATTTGAATGCCGTCGACAATTTGCGCCGCGCAATCCTGCATCAGGCGATCATCGGCGGTGATGTACGGCTCGCACTCTGCGGCGTTGATAATCAGAGTCTCAATTTTGTCGCCGCCGCCGCGAAGCTTGGTTCCGGTCGGAAAACCTGCGCCGCCAAGACCCGCAACACCAAATTGATGAATACGTTCGATAAGCTCTTCCCGGCTGCGATTTTTATAATCGCTCCAGCCATCACGGGGCGCCCATTTGTCCTCGCCATCGGCCTCAATAATCACGCTCATTTCTGGCAATGCAGAGGGGTGCGCGGTGGCGTGTGGCTCGATAGCGACGACCTTACCTGAGGTCGGGGCATGAACCGGCAGCATTTTTCCCCAGCCGCGCGTTAGCGGCTGACCGCGCAGCACGCTGTCACCTGGCTGAACGCTGAGTTCACCTTCGGCGCCAATATGCTGTTTTAGCGGAATAACAAAACGCTGGGCGAGGGGGATCTGACGCAGCGGCGTCCCGTTAGACTGCGTTTTCATTTCCGGCGGATGAATGCCGCCGTTAAAGTCCCAGACCTTATCGTTTCGAAACGCGGAGAATAGCTTAAACATGGTGTTCCACAGGAATATTTCGTACCGGGATGGTGTGCAAATCCCATTTCCAACTCTCGGTGGTCGTCTCTACCGGGCGTAATTCAATACACTGCGTCGGGCACGGGGCCACGCACAGGTTACAGCCGGTGCAGAGATCGCTCATGACCGTGTGCATGGCTCGCGTGGCGCCAACAATAGCGTCAACCGGGCAGGCCTGAATGCATTTGGTACAGCCGATACAATTGGCTTCATCAATAATGGCGAGCATGCGAGCGGGTTCAGACGCCGCTTCATCTGCGCCGATTGGCTGCGGATCTACGTTCAGCAGCTCGGCAATTTTCAGCATTACCGCTTCGCCACCGGGGGCGCAGCAGTTGATTTTTTCACCATTGCTTACCGCTTCGGCGTACGGGCGGCAGCCGGGATAGCCACACTGGCCGCACTGGCTTTGTGGCAACAATTCATCAATTTTTTCGACCACCGGGTCGTCTTGTACCGCAAAACGGCGGGAAGCGTAGCCGAGGATAACGCCAAAAATCAGCCCTAAGAGGCTGATTGCGACGACAGCAAGCCAAAAGGTCATCATTACAACTTCACCAACCCACTAAAGCCCATAAAGGCCAACGACATTAAACCTGCGGTAATCAACGCGATGGCGTTGCCGCGAAACGGTGCTGGGACATCGGAGACGACTAGGCGCTCGCGAATAGAGGCAAACAGCACCATCACTAGCGAGAAGCCGACCGCCGCGGAAAAACCGTACAGCGCCGATTGCAGGAAGTTATGCCCCAGATTGATGTTCAATAGCGCAACGCCGAGGACGGCGCAGTTTGTGGTGATAAGTGGCAGGAAAATGCCAAGTAGACGATACAACGCTGGGCTGGTTTTACGCACCACCATCTCGGTGAACTGCACCACCACGGCGATAACCAAGATAAAGGCCAGCGTACGCAGGTAGACTAAATCCAGCGGGATAAGGATCCAAGTATCGATAAGCCAAGCACAGATGGACGCGAGCGTCATCACGAACGTCGTCGCAAGCCCCATTCCCATGGCGGTTTCCAGTTTCTTGGATACCCCCATAAAAGGGCACAGCCCTAAGAATTTCACAAGGACGAAGTTGTTTACCAGAACTGTACCGATAAAGAGCAATAAATAGTCAGCCATCATTTGACCTGTAACAAAAAAAGCGACCTATTATCTGACAAAGCGACTCCGGCGACAACAGGGTAAGTGTGGGGGTATTAGGCGCGTGTAAAGGTGCGTTTTACCCGCGTCGAGCGCTTGAAATAAGGAACGATAAGCGCAGCGGCCAGCAGAGGCAGCAACAGCTGGCGCACGGCCAGATCGTCAGCTATCGGCGAGAAAGCAAAGGCTTTCACGGCCAAAATTACGCCGATCATCAACCAGATAATGTAGTGCTTTGGCACCTTGCTACGGCGTTTGAAGAAGGCAACGGTCAGCCATAGGGTGTAACACCACATGGCAATGAACGAGATAAATGACACCGCCAGCAGCGCGACGTTGGATGCGCCTAGGTCTTTTAACAGCGCCAGAGTTTGCGGCGAGAACAAGACATAGGTGAATTTAACCAAGGTAACGCTGATGCTGATTAACTGAATGATTAACCAAGCCAATGGGCCAAGCAGCCATCCGCTAATACGTTGTGCAGAAATATCTGACATTGTGTCTCCTGAAAATCAGCGCCAGTGGTGGGAAAAAATATAGGCCGTGGAGTATAAGCAACTGGCGCTGAGGAGAAAACCCTTATTGCACGAAACGCCAAACGGATTTAGGCACTTGTCCTACATCGTACAAACGTCCACCGGATACCAGCTCGGCGCGACGGTGGTCTGCGGCGCGGTACATGTTGATCAATTCTTCATTGCTGGTGAGTGAATAGTTAAGGTGATCATAAAGTTTTTCAAGGGTTTCAAGTGAACTGACTTTGCGGAATTTTAATAAATAATCCAAAACGGTCATTTGTAGGTATCCATTTATAATGTTAATGCCACCAGAAATCGCTTTTCAGCCGGATTAATGCCGGGAAAAGGACGCGGGGATTTCAGAATTTATTGCCAATATGACTATTGGGTTCCGTTTGAACGTGCGTTTGGCCGTTTAAGCCAAATCTCAACGGTATAGGGTGGATTATTTGTTTTATACGAATGAATTTCAATAACAGAAATTGTGCTTATTGATTTCACCCCGAAATTAGCGGCTTTTTGACGACCAGAACGCCGGATAACGTTCTGGCCGAAAGGGGAGCATTAACGCTTTTCACCGCGGCTGGCGATGAC
Source organism: Kluyvera sp. STS39-E (assembly GCF_040932435.1). Taxonomy (NCBI): domain Bacteria; kingdom Pseudomonadati; phylum Pseudomonadota; class Gammaproteobacteria; order Enterobacterales; family Enterobacteriaceae; genus Kluyvera; species Kluyvera sp. STS39-E. The sequence continues at coordinate 368,356 of NZ_JBFQGA010000003.1, forward strand.
ATCCTGATACCAGAAGAAACTTTTCTTACGCTGACGCGCGAGGTTTTTCTGATGGTCGACGTAGACAAAACCGTACTGTTTTTTATAGCCGTTCAGCCAGCTCAGTAAATCGATAAACGACCACGGATAATAACCGCGAACATCGGCGCCCAGCGCAATCGCCTTTTCAAGCGCATCAATGTGCATCCGCAGGAAGTCGATACGCGGATCGTCGACTACCTCGCCGTCAACGATAGGGTCAACTGCGCCCAGCCCGTTTTCGGTGATATAGATAGGAATATCGCCGTAGCGTTCTTTCACCATCATGATGCCATCGGTCAGGCCCTGTGGCCAGATTTCCCAGCCCCATTCGGTATAGGTACTCTCTGGGTTACGTACGAAGTAATAAAGGCCTTCGACACCCTGTTCGCCGCTGACTTTTTCAGCCGGTGGCTGTGCCGAAACGGTTTCACGGCGATAGTAATTAAGGCCGATGAAGTCGCAAATGTTGTTGCGCAGTAGCTCATCATCGCCCGGTGCAAAGCGAGGGACGCCCCACAGCGCCTGCGCTTGCGCCAGCAGTTCGGCTGGATAGTGGCCTTTTAACACCGGATCGTAGAACCAATGGGTATGCGTGGCATCGGCAAGATCGCTGGCGGCTTTGTCTTCTGGGCTGTTGGTGAGCGGGGTGTGCGGCTGCAGCACGTTCACGAAGCCAATCTCGCCGTCAATTTGCATGCCACGGAAGGCTTTGATAGCCAGCGCATTGGCAACAAACACGTGGTGACAGGCCTGGATGGCGCGAGCGGGATTGCGCACCGACGGCGGGTGACTGCCGGTGATATAGCCATGGCCAATGAATACGATGGTTTCATTGAACGTAGACCATTTTTTAACCCGCGAACCAAAGCGGGCGTAACACAGGCGGGCATACTCTTCGAAGGCTTCCGCCGTGGAACGAGATTCCCAACCGCCTTCATCCTGCAGTGCCTGAGGCAGGTCCCAATGATAAAGCGTAATCATTGGCTCAATGTTATGCGCCAACAGGTCGTCAATTAAATCGCTGTAGAATTTAATCCCTGCTTCATTGACTTCACCACGTCCATTCGGCAAAAGGCGAGGCCAGGAAATCGAGAAACGATAGCTCTGCAGGCCCATTTCAGCCATTAGCTGCACATCTTCTTTTACGCGATGATAGTGATCAACGGCAACGTCCCCGTTGGTCCCTTGATAGGTTGTTCCCGGTTGGTGAGAGAAGATATCCCAAATTGACGGGCCTTTGCCGTCTTCATTATATGCACCTTCAACTTGGTACGCTGCGGTAGCAGCACCCCATAAAAAATTCGGGGGAAAAGCAGACATATAACACTCCTTATCTATGTGATAAGGGGAGTGTAAAGAGCGCAGAGATGGTGTGCAACCGGTTTCAGTAACCGGTTGCACAGATGAGATCCGAATCACTTTTTTAGCGTAATGGTATTACTTTTTTTGTAGCGATGCGGTAGCGGCAGGCTCCGGCGACTGATAGTTATCGATGTGATGCGCGATAAACAAAAGAAGTACGGAGAAACCCAAAATAACCCAACCAATAAGTTCAACAATGCGATTCATTACGGAAGTCATGAAATTTAGCTAACAGTCCATTGATAAAATAGTGCAGGAGCAAGATCTTAGTCAGCTTTTGCCACAACGCAAGTTTTCAGCCGAAACGATTCGACAAGTGGCGTTTATTTCACCAATTTCATCCCGGTGAGCCGATATTGTTATTAAACTGTTGTATGGAATGGTGAGATAAGGTCAAATAAGAAATCGATTACAAAATGGTTTTAACCGCTTAAAATAATGAATGAGGCTGCAATATGAGTGACCAAATCCGTGTTGGACTAGTGGGTTATGGCTTTGCCAGTAAGACGTTTCACGCGCCGCTCATCAGCGGTACACCGGGTATGGAGTTGGCGGTTGTCTCCAGCAGCGATGCCAGCAAGGTTCATGCCGACTGGCCTGCGGTAAACGTCGTTGCCGATCCAAATGCGCTATTTGCCGATCCCGACATTGACCTGATTGTTATCCCAACGCCGAACGACACCCATTTCCCGTTGGCGAAAGCGGCGCTGGAAGCTGGCAAGAACGTGGTGGTGGACAAGCCTTTTACCGTGACACTGTCACAGGCTCGTGAGCTGGATACGCTGGCCAAACAGCAGGGTAAACTGCTGTCGGTATTCCATAACCGCCGCTGGGACAGCGACTTCCTGACGGTGAAAGCGCTCATCAACGAAGGCAAACTGGGCGATGTAGCCTATTTTGAATCGCATTTTGACCGCTATCGTCCGCAGGTTCGTGCCCGCTGGCGTGAGCTTCCAGGGCTGGGAAGCGGCATCTGGTATGATTTAGGTTCACACCTTTTGGACCAGACGGTGAATCTGTTCGGTCTGCCGCAAAGCTTAAACGTCGATTTGGGACAAATCCGTCCAGGCGCACAGGCCACGGATTACTTCCATGCTGTGCTGACCTACCCGCAGCGACGCGTGGTATTGCACGGTACGCTGCTGGCAGCGGCGGAAACGGCCCGTTATATCGTGCACGGAACGCAGGCAAGCTACGTCAAATTTGGTCTTGATCCGCAGGAAGACCGACTGAAGAGCGGTGAGCGCCCGCCGCAGGCTGACTGGGGTTATGATATGCGGGACGGTATTTTGACGACGGTTGACGGTGAAACTCGCGTCGAAGAAAACTTCCTGACGCTGCCGGGAAACTATCCGGCGTACTACGCCGGTATCCGCGATGCGCTAAACGGCATTGGCGAAAATCCGGTTCCGGCCAGCCAAGCGATTCAGATCATGGAACTTATTGAGCTAGGGATTGAGTCGGCGAAACATCGCGCAGCGCTTAATTTGGTCTGAGAACAGTACAGGTAATAATCCCGGCAGACATGCGCTGCCGGGATTTTTTTTATCCGCGCAGAACGCGGGCTTTCAGCGCTTGCTTCTCAGCATCTGACAAGAAGGCCATTTCTAGCCCATTCATCTGCGCTTGACGAATTTGCTCTGGGCTTAACCCGGCGGCGGGCGCCGCGACGCGGTATTCATGTTGAATATCGATACCCTGTACCGCCGGGTCATCGGTGTTGAGACTCGCCAACACACCGTGTTCTAGGAAGATTTTTAGTGGATGCGCAGCCAGCGATGGCACGGTGCTGGTTTGGATGTTAGAGGTCAGGCAAGATTCAATGCCAATCCGTTTTTCGGCCAGATAATCCATCAGCGCTGGGTCCTGCACGGCCTTCACGCCGTGGCCGATACGCTCGGCACCCAGGTCGCGAATCGCCTGCCAGATGCTTTCTGGGCCAGCCGCTTCACCGGCGTGGACGGTAATGCGCCAGCCTGCGTCACGTGCGCGGCTAAAATGATTGTTGAACAGGTGGCCTGGGAAGCCCAGCTCATCACCGGCAAGATCCAACGCAGTAATGCCGTTGCGGTGCGCCAGTAAAGCGTTAAGTTCCTGTTCACAGGCGGCTTCACCAAAGGTACGACTCATGATACCAATCAGACGTGCTTCAACGTTAAAGTCTTTGCAGCCTTCATTGACCCCGGCAATAACCGCTTCAACCACGCCTTCTACCGGTAACTGGTGAGTCATGGCCATATAGCGCGGAGAGAACCGCAGTTCAACGTAATGCAGGCCATTGCGGGCCGCATCTTCAATATTTTCATAGGCAACGCGACGGCAAGCATCAAGCGACGCCAGCACCTTCACGCCCCAGTCCAGTTTGCTTAGAAAACTCACTAGATCGGGTTCATTACTGGTGACCTGCACGTGTGGGATAAGCGTATCGAGCGTGGTTGCAGGGAGCGCGAGATTGAACTGGCGGCCGAGGTCAAGGATGGTCTGGGCGCGAATATTGCCGTCAAGGTGGCGGTGGACGTCGGTTAAAGGCAGGTTAGTATCAATCATGATTGCACTCATTTTTTAGTTAAAGTGCAAATCATTATACAACAGGCTAGATGGCAGTTAAAAGTGCTGAAAAATGCCCGCTAATGCAAATATCTTCGGGGCTTCGCTCATAACGATAACTGTGGCGGATACGCAATGAATGAAGCATCCGCCACAGTTATCCTCTTACAGCCCTAAATCGCTTAACCCCGGATGGTCATCCGGACGTCGCCCTTGTGGCCAGTGGAACAGGCGCTCGGTGGCGCTAATGGGCAGATCGTTGATACACGCATAGCGGCGCTGCATAAGCCCATCATCGGCAAACTCCCAGTTTTCGTTGCCGTATGAACGGTACCAGTTGCCGGCGTCATCATGCCATTCATAGGCATAGCGAACGGCGATGCGATGACCTTCAAAAGCCCACAGTTCTTTGATTAGCCGATATTCATGCTCTTTTTGCCATTTGGTTTGCAGAAATTTCTGCGCTTCTGTGCGGCCGTTGACGAACTCCGCGCGGTTACGCCATTGGGTATCCGTTGAATAGGCAAGGGCGACCTTTTCCGGGTTGCGACTGTTCCAGCCATCTTCGGCAAGACGCACTTTTTCGATAGCGCTTTCACGGGTAAACGGGGGCAGCGGTGGACGAATGCTCATGAATAAATCCTCGTTGTTAACGCAGGTAGACAGATCTGTCTACTTGCGTTAACCTAATCCTACATTTGAGCGTTGTCAACGGTGAAAATAAGCACATGGGAAAAGTACAAACCAGTCCGCAGGCTGCTGGTAGCGCGCGAGATAAAATTCTACTTACCGCACATGACCTGTTTTATCTCCATGGGATCCGGGCGACGGGCATTGATAAAATCATTGCCAAAGCTTGCGTGACGAAAGTGACTTTCTATCGCCACTTTCCCAGCAAAAACGACCTGATTCTGGCCTATCTGGAATACCGCCATTCTCGGTGGATAGGCTGGTTTAGTCAGCAGTTACGTGAGCATCAGTCCAACGGACTACCGCTTGCCGATGCATTAGCAGAGACCATGAATAGCTGGTGGCAAGACGCTGAATTTCGCGGCTGCGCGTTTCTTAATGCCACCGCTGAAATTGGCGAAGCACTGGCGGACGTTGAGCGTCTAACACGCGAACATAAGGTCTCTGTCGCCGATGTGATAGCGGAAATATGGGACATTGAAGAACCGGCGCTGGCATCTACGCTGGTGGTGGCGCTGGATGGTGCGATTATGCACGCCCAGATGGGCGGAAATTTGGCGACGGTGACCGACCAACTGCGAGTAATGACGGCGGCGCTGATGAAAGGCGCTATCCGACAAATCTAAATCTGCCGTTACGCTACAGTGTTTTCACTTTTGAATTCACAGGAGTAACGCTTTGTTGAGCCATATGCGTATTGCCAGACCGGTGACCGATCTTGAACAAACCTGCCGGATGTATTGCCAGGGGCTGGGTTTGCACAAAATTGCCGATTTCACCGATCACCAGGGTTTTAGCGGCGTGATGGTGGGCAGTGAAAGCTTGTCTTGGCACCTTGAATTTACCTTCTGTCACCATCATCCGGTGACGCCGTCACCGACGGAGGATGATCTGTTGGTGCTCTATTACCCAGACGCTGCCGTATGGCAGCAGGTTTGCGAGAGCATGACGTCAGCGGGTTTCACCGTCGTGACTGCATTTAACCCTTACTGGGATGTGCATGGGCGAACGTTTATCGACGGTGACGGTTATCGGGTGGTGTTGCAGAATCAGGCATGGCCGATAGGTGAGTGATGCAGACTACGCAACGCTTACGGGCGTTGCGTAGTCTGAGGATTATTGCAGAGTTTGAATCGCGGCAATCAACCGTTTTACGCCTTCTTCGAGCTTCACGCGTGGGCAGCCGGCGTTGAGTCGAATAAAACCGTTACCTTCTTCACCGTAGGTGTAGCCCGGCATGATGGCGACTTTTTGCTGCTTAATCAGTACATCCTGCAGTTGCCTGTCGTCGATGTTAAGCGGGCGTAAATCTATCCACGCCAGATAAGTAGCCTGTGGCCGCTGCCACTTGAGCGCCGGAAACGCCGCATTCAGCGTCTCTTCGATATAGCGCATATTGTCCTGCAAATAGTCGCGCAGTGCATCCAGCCAGCTTTCTCCCTGCTCGTAGGCGGCAATGTGCGCGACCAGAGCGGGAACAGACGGCGACGAAAGACCATCGCGACTCTTAAGCGCATTGAGGTAGGCGTTGCGAGTGGGTTCGTCCGCAATCAGCCCATAGGCACCGGTGAAGGCCGGAATATTGAAACTCTTTGAGCCGGAAGTGAATAGCGCCCATGGCCCTTGCGCCACGTCGCACCATGGAATATGCGCATGATCAGACCAGGTCATATCCATATGAATCTCATCGCTAATCACCCGCACGTTGTGTTTCGCACACAGCGCCGCCATGGTTTGCAATTCTTCACGCGTCCATACTTTGCCGGTCGGGTTTTGTGGGCTACACAGCAGCAGTACGCTGTTTTGCGGTTGCGAAAGGGCCGCTTCCAGCTTGGCCATATCGCAAAACCATTGGCCTTCCTGCTTATCCAACGGAACACCGACAATTTTGCGCTGGTTGCCCTCGATGGTTTTAAAGAACGCGTCGTAGGCTGGCGTATGCACAACGATACCATCACCGGGCGAGGACCATTGGCGAATCATTTCGGCAACCATATAAATCACGGAAGGCCCATAAACAATGCTGTTGGTATCAATTGGCGTGTGAAAACGGTTGGCGTACCAGTGGGCGATCGCGGGTAAGAATTCGTCGTTTTTCCAGCGGCTGTAGCCGAATACGCCGTGGGAAAGTCGCTTACTTAGCGCGTCGAGAATACAAGGCGCGGTGGCAAAATCCATATCTGAAATAGTAAATGGCAGCAGGTCGGCATCGCCAAAGCGGTCCGCGACGTAATCCCATTGCGTGCACCAGGTGCCATGTCGGTCAATCACCGTTGCGAAGTCAAACATGTGAGGATCCTAACGAAGAGAAGTTGGGGCTATTTTGCCCCTGTTTATCACAGGGGCAAAGGCTTTAGGCGCTGACGGTATTCATCAATACCGACATTTCATCTTTCACTGACTGTACCTGCGGACCAATAACCACCTGCAGGTTGTGCTGGTTGAGTTTCACAACGCCAATGGCGCGATTGGCTTTTAGTACCGCTTCATCCACTTTGCTCATGTCGTTAACCGACAGACGCAGGCGGGTGATGCAGTTATCGAGGGAGACAATATTCTCCGTCCCGCCGAGGGCTGCCAGAATAGCCGGTACGTTATAGCCGGACTTACCGACCGTGCCGACGGTCGCGCTGTCCGCAGCCGGTGTGGCGTCGATATCACGACCCGGCGTTTTGATGTTAAAGCGCACGATAGCGAAGCGGAAAATAGCGTAGTAAACCGCGAACCAGATAGCCGCCACAACCGGTACCAGATACCACTTGGTAGACAGACCATGCAGAATACCGAATACCACGAAATCGATAATATTACCGTCGGTGTTGCCGATAGTGACGCCCAGCACCGCCATCGCGGTGAAGCCCAGACCGGTTAACAGCGCGTGGATAACGTACAGCACCGGTGCCACGAACAGGAACAGGAATTCCAGTGGTTCAGTGGTGCCGCCGATAACGCAGGCCACTACGCCGGAAATCAGCAGGCCTTTAATTTTATGACGGTTTTCCGGACGCGCGCAGTGGTACATCGCCAGTGCCGCACCTGGCAGGCCGCCGAGGAATGCTGGCATTTTGCCCTGCGACAGGAAACGGGTCGCGCTTTCAGAGAAACCGTGGGTGGTCGGGCAGCTCAACTGCGCTTGGAAGATGGTCAGTGCACCGCTGACGCTGTGACCGCAGACGTCCATAGTGCCGCCGGCTTCGGTAAAGCGGATAAGTGCCACCAAGATATGATGCAGGCCGAAAGGCAGCAGCAGACGTTCGCCGGTACCGAAGATCATCGGCCCAAAGTCCCCAGCGCTGTTAATCACGTGGCCGAGCGCGTTAATCCCCATCGCGAAGATAGGCCATACCAGCGGGATAACCAGACCAACAAGACCCAGTACAACGGTGGTAACAATCGGTACAAAACGGGTACCGCCGAAGAACGCCAGCGCATCTGGAAGACGGATTGTGTTAAAGCGCTCATGCAGCATCCAAACGATGATACCGGCGATGACTGCGCCGAGGATCCCGGTATCGATGGACTGAATACCCAAGATATTCTGAATATTGTTCGCTTTGAGAATAGCCGCATCGGTGGTAGGCAGAATGCCTTTGGCGGTCAGCCAGAAATTGACCGCGAGGTTCATCACCGCGTAGCCGACGAATCCGGAAAAAGCGGCAACGCCCTTGTTATCACGAGCAAGCCCTAGCGGGATAGCGATACAGAACATCACAGGCAAGAAGCTGAAGGCGAAGGAGCCGACTTTGCTCATCCAGACGAAGATAGCCTGTAGCAACGGGGCGTTCAGCCACGGCAGCAGCGTGGTGACATCGTTGCTGCTGAGTGAGCTGCCGATCCCGAGCATGATCCCGCAGAAGGAGAGCAGAGCAACCGGCAACATAAAGGTTTTGCCAAGCTGCTGGAAAAATTCCCAGAGGGTGACTTTCGGTGCGGTTTTCGTCGCCATAAAACGACTCCTTAATCCAGAAAAAGGGTTGTTGATAATGATGGGACAGGAAGATAAAACGTTTTACCATTTTTTAGTGAGAAACAAATCACAAAAACAATTGATAATAGAGTTTATAAAGTACACCTATTGATAAAACGTTTTAGCGATTAGTAGAAGGAGTCGCGCAAAAGCCATGGCGATTGCAAAGAAAGTCACCATAAATGATGTCGCGTCGGCGGCTGGGGTTTCCGTCAGTACTGTCTCGCTGGTGTTGAGCGGGAAAGGGCGGATCTCAACGGCGACGGGCGAGCGCGTCTATCAGGCTATTGACCAATTGGGATTCGTGCGTAACCGCCAAGCGGTATCGCTGCGAGGCGGGCAGACCGGGGTTATTGGTCTGATTGTTGGCGATCTCTCATCACCGTTTTATGCTGAGCTGACCGCAGGCCTCACGGCGGCACTCGAATCACAGGGTAAGATGGTGTTCCTGACTCAGGGCGGCAAACGCGGCGAGCAAATGTTGCAGCGTTTTGAAACGCTGGTGTCGCAGGGCGTTGACGGCGTGGTGATTGCCGGTTCGGTCGACAGGGCCACGGAGCTACGGGAAAAAGCGGCAGAAACCGGGACTCCGCTGGTTTTTGCTTCTCGAGCCAGCTACCTCGATGAGGTCGATATTATTCGTCCCGATAACATGAAGGCAGCACAACTGGTGACCGAACATCTGATTCGTCGCGGTCATCAGCGTATTGCATGGATTGGCGGCAAAAGTTCATCGCTGACGCGCGCAGAGCGGGTGGGCGGCTATTGTGCCACCTTGATAAAGTATGGCCTGCCGTTTCACAGCGAATGGGTGTTGGAGTGTGAATCGAGCCAGAAGCAGGCGGCTGAGGAAATTGCCGGGCTGCTGCGCCACAATCCGACCATCACCGCCGTGGTATGTTACAACAGCGTGATTGCGATGGGCGCGTGGTTTGGCCTGATGCGTGCCGGTATTCAAAGTGGCGAAGACAGCGTCGAAAGTTATTTTGAACAGCGGGTCGTTTCATTGGCGGCGTTTGCCGATGTGGCGGAGAACGCACTGGACGATCTGCCGTTGACCTGGGTGACGAATCCGGCCCGTGAGATGGGGCAAAGCGTAGCGGAGCGTATCTTGCAGCGTATTGATAACGTACAGGGCAGTATTCGGAATTTGATCATGCCGCCGCGTCTGGTGGCGCGGAAATAAAAAAGCGCCTCAGGGAGGCGCTTTGCATTTTCACCGCTTACGGTGCCGGAACCGCCGCCGGTTCGTCTGGTTCGCTCAGACCCGGCATACCAAACATACCAACCAGTTCTTCCAGCGACATTTTCTGACCGTTCAGCGTGACCTGACCATTCGCATACTGCAGGCTGCTGCTGATTGCGTTGTCCTGGGTGGTGGTCAGACGGAACATTTGGCCCATTGCTGCCAGCCCCTGAATTTGCTGTTGCGCCAGCTTAGCCGCATCTTCTTGCTTATATCCTTCCAGACGTGCGACCTGAGTCATCAGTTCGGTTGCCATCTCCATTGGGATGGTCAACTTGGCATCGAGAGATTTCACGCCGCGATCAACCTGTTGTGCCAGCGTTTGTGCTTCACCCGTGGCCTGTGCCGGGTCTTTCAGCGCCAGAGACAGGTTAAATGTGCTCTCACCTTTAGCATTTTTCCAGCTAAGAGGTGACAGTGTCACCACAGGGTCACCTTTCATCAACAGCGGCAGTGAGCTGAACAGCGCGTCAACGGCTCTTTGTTGGTAAAGCTCTGGGTTTTGCGCCAGATCCGGCTGGGCCAGCAGCGCCTGCGTTTGTGCTTGATATTGCTGGCTAAATTGATGCATCGCTGTACCGTCAATACCTTCGACTTTAAACGACAGCTGGCCGCTACCGAAGTCCTGATTTTGCAGCTTCAGGCTGTCCAGCGAGTAGTCGAGTTGGCTGTTGATTTTCTTTTTATCGGCGGTCAGATCAGACTTACCGGCAATGCGCATGCCATTAATCTCGGCAAGGTCTTTGCCTTCAACGGCGATCGCCAGACGTTCCAGGCTCAGCGTCTGGTCGCCCACGCGCTCGTCAAAGGAGGTCAGGCTGCTAGAACCGTCGGTTTTCAGGTTATTAAAGGTGAACTGAACCTTTTGGTCGTATTCATTAACCGCATTAACCTGGCCGCTTTTGGCCTCGCCGGTCAACGATACCAAGCTGCCCTGGTTATCGGCTGACAGCGTAAACTCGCCGCCGCTAAAGGTGACCTTTTCGGCCTCTTTTTCGTAATCCAGCGGTTTTAGGGAGATGTCAGATTTGGTGTCGCCGTTGTAGCTGATACGGGTGTTAATATCAAACGGAGACTGCCCTTTAGCGATATCAAACAAAGGCTTAGTGACGTCATTATTCACCAACACGGTGTTGACGGACGCCATCGCTGGCGCGAGGTTAAAACTTTTCAGCGATGCTAATGGGAAAGGACCGTGGCTAACGTTTTCATCCAGCACAATCGTTTGGCCCGCTTTTAACCAAGACTTCTCGGCCCCAGCCAGCGGTTTTACCACCATTTTCAGCTGGCTACTGAATACGCCGCGCTGATAATCCTGATAGCTCACCTCGAGTCCTGCTTCAGGGGCGGTGAGTTTAAGTTGGGTATTGGCCTGAGAGACCATGTCTGCCAGATGCGTTTCCAGCTGTTTGCCCGTGTACCAGGCTCCACCCGTCCAGACAACCCCTAAAGCAACAATGATACCTGCGGCAACCAGCGTTTTTTTCATCGTATTTGTCCATAAAAATGAAACCAGGCGGAGAGGCCGCCTGGTTGAGTCATAAGGCTATGCAAAAGAGTAGCAAGCCTGTCCTGAAACTTCAGTAATTACTTCAACTTATTATAAACGCGTGCTAAACGACCACTACCGCTGACTTCTACCGGTGATTCGTTCGCCGCGACAAAGGCGGATTCACCTGGCTTGAGTGCCAGCGTGTGACCATTTTTGTGGACAATCGCTTCGCCTTCTAGGCAGAAAACAATTGCCGCGCCATCCTGCGCCAGTTCCGTCGCGTCGGCACTGAGTCTGTGCAGCGAGAAGGCGAAATCATCAACCGGGATTGGGAAGTCCAGCATATCGCCGCTTTTTACGGGTTGCGTAAGCAGCGTATTTGCTGGCTTGGCGATGAATTGGACGTTGGCGACCAGTTCCGGGATATCAATGTATTTTGGCGTTAATCCGGCACGCAGAACGTTATCTGAATTCGCCATTACTTCCAGACCGGTACCGCGCAGGTAGGCGTGTGGCGTTTCGGCAAACAGGAACATCGCATCGCCTGGGTTGAGCTGTACCACATTTAACAGCAGCGGAGAGAACAAACCGCTGTCATCCGGGTAAAATTCGGCAATCAGACGAATGGCATCCCAGGCGGCACCCGTTTGGGTTTCCAGCGCGGCGCGAAGGATGCGCAGGGCGTGAGCTTTTTCCTCGCCCTGCATATTGAGCAGGCCGGCGAACAGGGCGCTTAAACGCTCGCTGGTTGGTTCAGCGATAAACTGGCCGATAGCTGGATTGGCATTCGCTACCGGAGACAGCAGCGTGGCGATTTCGGCAAACTCACGAAAAGCATTCATTGCCAAGAATGGAGTCAGGGCAAAAACCAGTTCAGGCTTGTGGTTTGGATCTTTATAGTTGCGCTCGGCCGCATCCAGCGGGATACCGGCGGCGTTTTCTTTGGCAAATCCAACTTCAGCGGCTTTTTTGCTTGGATGCACCTGAATTGACAGCGGTTGTGCGGCGCAAAGTACTTTAAACAGATACGGCAGTTCGCCGAAACGTTCGGCAACGGCAGCGCTTAGCAGTGCGGTTTTATCGGCATCAATCACGTCGCGAAGCGATTGTTCTTTGCCCTCGGCATTGAGTACGCGCGAGCTGCTTTTAGGATGCGCGCCCATCCACAGTTCTGCCATTGGCAGGCCGTCGGGATTCGCCATTCCGTAGAGTTCCGTTAACGCAGTTTTGCTGCCCCAGCCATAGTTTTGCACTGAGTTGATGAGTTTTTGCATTATCAAGCCCTGTTTCAATGTGGATTCTTTTGGCTGTATTAAAGCAAAAAAACGCGGTGCCGTATGCTGGAGAAATAAAAAGTCGTACTAGTCTCAGTTTTTGTTAAAAAATTGTGTACGATAGGGTAACTCGCTTTTACATGGGCAAATGGGAAGTCCGCCCTTACATAACATCATCAAAGCAGTAAGTGAGAGCACAATGTCGAATAAACCTTTTTACTATCAGGATCCTTTTCCGTTAAAAAAGGACGAAACCGAATACTATCTGTTGAGCAACGACTACGTATCCGTCGCTGAGTTTGAAGGGCAGGAAGTCCTCAAAGTTGCCCCGCAAGCGCTGACGCTACTCGCCAAACACGCCTTCCATGACGCCTCCTTTATGCTCCGTCCCGCGCATCAGCAGCAGGTGGCCGATATTCTCAACGATCCGGAAGCCAGCGAAAATGATAAGTATGTGGCGCTGCAGTTTCTGCGTAACTCGGATATCGCTGCTAAGGGCATCCTGCCGACCTGTCAGGATACCGGCACAGCTATCATCATGGGCAAGAAGGGCCAGCGCGTATGGACCGGCGGTGGTGATGAAGCGGCCCTAGCACGCGGCGTTTACGATACATTTATCGAAGACAACCTGCGTTATTCACAAAACGCCCCGTTGGACATGTACAAAGAGGTGAACACCGGCACCAACCTGCCGGCGCAGATTGACCTCTATAGCGTTGACGGCGACGAATATAAGTTCCTCTGTATCGCCAAAGGCGGCGGCTCCGCGAACAAGACCTATCTGTATCAGGAAACCAAAGCGCTGATCACCCCGGCGAAGCTGAAAGGCTATTTGGTTGAGAAAATGCGGACCCTCGGTACGGCGGCTTGCCCTCCTTACCATATCGCCTTTGTTATTGGCGGCACTTCCGCAGAAGCAACCTTGAAAACGGTCAAACTGGCGTCAACCAAATACTATGACGGCCTGCCAACCGAAGGTAACGAGCACGGACAGGCATTCCGCGACGTCCAGCTTGAAAAAGAGCTGTTGGAAGAGGCGCAAAACCTGGGGCTGGGCGCGCAGTTCGGCGGCAAATACTTTGCTCACGATATCCGCGTTGTTCGTCTGCCGCGCCACGGTGCATCTTGCCCGGTTGGGATGGGCGTTTCCTGCTCCGCTGACCGTAATATCAAGGCCAAGATCAACCGCCACGGGATCTGGATTGAGAAGCTGGAAAATAATCCGGGTAAATACATCCCTGAGTCGCTGCGTAAAGCCGGCGAGGGCGAAGCGGTGAAAGTTGACCTGAACCGCCCAATGAACGACATCCTCAAGCAGCTTTCTCAGTACCCAGTTTCTACGCGTCTGTCTCTGAGCGGCACCATTATCGTGGGCCGTGATATTGCTCACGCGAAGCTCAAAGAGCGCATGGATAAAGGTGAAGGGTTGCCGCAGTACATTAAAGATCACCCAATCTATTACGCTGGTCCGGCGAAAACCCCAGAAGGTTATGCCTCCGGATCGCTTGGCCCAACCACTGCAGGACGTATGGACTCCTATGTCGATCAGCTGCAGTCTGAAGGCGGCAGCATGATCATGCTCGCCAAGGGCAACCGCAGCCAGCAGGTGACCGACGCGTGTCACAAGCACGGCGGTTTCTATCTTGGCAGCATCGGTGGCCCAGCAGCCGTGCTGGCGCAAAGCAGCATTAAGAGTCTGGAATGCGTGGAATACCCGGAACTGGGGATGGAAGCCATCTGGAAAATTGAAGTGGAAGACTTCCCGGCGTTTATCCTCGTGGATGACAAAGGTAACGACTTCTTCCAGCAGATTCAGTCGTCACAGTGCGACCGCTGCGTGAAGTAATGTTTAACCGCCCTCCGGGGCGGTTTTTATTTGTAGCATAATATTCTTGGTTTGCTTGAGCAGTGTCACTTCACAATCACTTTGAATTCAAGGAGAAGGTAATGACAACGTCACGCCGTGAAAGCGATTCTATGGGGCCGATTGAGGTGCCAGCCGATAAACTGTGGGGCGCGCAAACTCAGCGCTCACTGGAGCATTTTCGGATCTCCACCGAAAAAATGCCGCTTTCGCTGATTCACGCCCTCGCACTCACCAAGCGGGCGGCGGCTAAGGTCAACCAGGATTTAGCGTTATTACAGGCTGACAAAGCGGGGGCGATTATCGTCGCAGCCGATGAGGTTTTAAACAATCAGCATCCGCATGAATTTCCGCTCGCTATCTGGCAAACCGGGTCGGGCACACAGAGCAACATGAACATGAACGAGGTGCTGGCCAACCGCGCCAGTGAACTTCTGGGCGGCGAGCGCGGCATGTCGCGGCTAGTGCACCCGAATGATGACGTCAACAAAAGCCAAAGTTCCAACGATGTGTTCCCAACCGCCATGCATGTTGCGGCGGTGATTGCCGTGCGCGAGCATCTATTGCCCCAATTGACGGTGCTGCAAGACACGCTTGCGCAAAAGGCGGAGCGCTTTCGCGATATCGTCAAAATTGGACGCACTCATCTCCAAGACGCTACGCCGCTAACGCTGGGCCAGGAGTTCTCCGGCTGGGTGGCGATGTTAGCGCACAGTCGCCGGCATATAGAACAGAGCCTGCCGCACTTAAGCGAGCTGGCGCTGGGCGGTACGGCGGTGGGCACCGGTTTGAATACGCATCCGGAATATGCGGTTCGTGTAGCGCAGGAACTGGCAACGATCACCCAACAGCCGTTTGTCACGGCGCCCAATAAATTTGAAGCGCTGGCGACCTGCGATGCCCTCGTGCATACCCACGGCGCGCTAAAAGGGCTCGCGGCATCGCTGATGAAAATCGCTAACGATGTCCGCTGGCTGGCTTCCGGCCCACGCTGCGGTATTGGCGAGCTGTCTATTCCGGAAAATGAACCCGGCTCATCCATCATGCCGGGGAAAGTGAACCCGACTCAGTGTGAGGCCATGACCATGCTGTGCTGTCAGGTGCTGGGCAATGACGTGGCGGTGAACATGGGCGGCGCTTCCGGCAACTTCGAGCTGAACGTCTTCCGGCCGATGGTCATTCACAACGTGCTGCAATCGATTCGCCTGCTGGCAGACGGAATGGAGAGTTTTAACGAGCATTGTGCGGTGGGGATTGAGCCTAACCTTGAGCGTATCGACAAACTGCTGAATGAGTCGCTGATGCTGGTCACCGCGCTCAATACGCATATTGGCTACGATAAAGCGGCAGAAATTGCCAAAAAGGCGCACAAAGAAGGATTAACGCTGAAAAACGCAGCGCTGGCGCTGGGGTATCTCAGCGCCGATGAGTTTGACCGCTGGGTGCGTCCGCAGGACATGGTGGGCAGCCAAATAGGCGGTAACTAATCCGTCGCTAACCACAGGTGCAGCCGCGGGATAATTAACTGCAGCGGCTGTGCCAGTGGCTTATGCCGATGCTGAACGTTATCGGCATCATAATTCAGCAGTTCGCCGAGATCTGGCACGCTCACCCCACATCTGCCGGATATCACCGCAATCAGAGGCGCGGGGCAGGCGTACTGGATCTGTTTTTGTTCCCCCGCATACCAAACGCGCGCGATAGGCTGAACCTTCACCGGACGTTTAATCTTCAACCGGGCATCCTGCGGTAGGGCCGCAATATCCTGATATTCTCTTTCCAGTTTCTGCTGCCACTGCTCCCGAGTCCAGGGCGGCACGGCGCGTGGCGACTTGAGGCTTTTTTCCAGCTGCGCCAAGACGTCATCACGGGTTAGGTTTTTGATAATATGTTTGTTGGCCCAGCCGAAGCGGATGGTGCTCGGATCGGAAAGCAGGGTCAGCGAGCGGTAGGCGTTGAGCGTGATGAGCCCTGGGATATAGCGATGCACCCACTCAAAACGAGCGACCGGCGACAGCTTTGAATCGACGGTGATAATATTCTCAAGCTCTGCTTTAAGTGCATTTATCAACGTCACGCGGGCATCCAGCGCCTCGTGCTGTTCAGTGCTTGCCTGCAAACAGATAGCGCCGGGCAAACGCACCGCGGCTTTGCTGCTGCGGTTTTCCGACTGTTGCTGAATAAACAGATGGCCGAAGTGCTGCAATGCGCGGGTAAACGCCGTCTGTCCAATATGTTGTACCACCTTCACCTGTGACATCGGCGCGTGTTCGGCGGTTTTATGCACCTCAGGTAGCTCAAAGACTCTCGCGGTGAGTAGGCGACAATCGGCCAGTTCATCGCGCAGCGCGGCAATATTGCGTTCAATCTGGCGAAACGTATCGGTTAGTCGTTCAACGAGGTCGTAGCTGGCCATAGTTATCCTTTGAGAATGCCATTAGTTACAACATACTGTTTGTGGTTTTCACTATACGCAGGAATGCGGCACCGTGCAAACCGCGGTCAGCTAGCCGCGGGCAGGGAAATGTGATGATAAATAGGCCAATGCAGGCTAAAACTTGCACCACCCAGTGGACTGCTCTCGCAGCTGGCGTGTCCACCCATCGCCACGGCAATAGAATGCACGATGGCCAAGCCCAGTCCACAGCCGCCAGTGGCGCGATCGCGGCTGGGATCGAGACGGACAAAAGGCTCGAAGACCCGCTCGCGTTCGCTTGCGGCAATGCCTGGGCCATCATCTTCAACGCGCAGGCAGGCTTGGCTACCGCTGAGCGTAAGGCTGACCTGGATTGTGGATTGGCTATAGCGCATGGCGTTATTAATCAGGTTGTCTAACACACGCTCCATCAGGCGCATATCCAGCGCGCCAAAATCGCCGTGGGTGATTTCACCGATAATCACCTGCCGCTGCGGGTTTATCGACTGTACATCTTCGACGTGCGCCGCAATCCAACCCGGCAGGTCAGGCGTGGTCAGCGACAGTTCAGTTTGCGGACGGTCGAGGCGAGCGTAGGTCAGCAGTTCTTCAATCAGCGCTTCCAATTGGCCGATATCGCGGTTTAGCGCCTGTGATTCGGCCTCGGTCAGATTTTCGCTCATCTCCAGACGATAGCGTAAGCGCACTAGCGGCGTGCGGAGCTCATGGGCGATGCCGTCGATTAACTGTTTTTTGCTGGCAATCAGCGCGTTGATATTATCGGCCATCTGGTTAAAGGCGACGCCTAGGCGCTCGAAGCTCGACATGCTGTCGAAATGAATACGTTCCCCCAAGTGCCCATCGCCAAAGCGCTGCGCCGCGCTTTCTAGCCGCAACATATCCTGCCAGTGGGGGCGCATCCAGATAAATACCGGGAAGGCCAGTGAAATGGCTATGAATGCCATGAGAGCAATGTCCAGCAGTCGCATCTCATGCATAAAGTAGAGGTAGGGGATGGGCCCGACAGCCAACACATAATGGCTGCGTGGAATACGTTGGATAAAAGTGTACTGATCGTCGAGGGCGACAATATCGCCCGCGCGCAGATGCTGCATCGAGCTTTCAGCGAGTTTGAACTTACTCAGTGGCTCAATACGCAGATCGAACGAGAGGTTTAAGTCCAGCTCGTTAAGGGTTTTACTCCAGTTACGCGGCGGAATTTCACGCAGCTCGCTGCGCATCAAGGACAGCGAGCTTTTCATCAAATCGTCCAGAGACTGACGTCCCGCACGTTCGGCGGTGAATTTGTAGACTAACCCAACCAGCATGGTCATGACTAGGAAACAGACAAACAGCAGCAGGTAAAACTGTACAAACAGCTTTTTCATAAAATACCATTAAAAATCAATTTGTTAGCTACGCTTCTTTGTGGCGTAGGGGCGAAATGGGGGCGGTTGTGTCACCGCCAAGCCACTGATTGAGAAACTCAATCTGAAAACCATCGAGCGCGTGTATCCAGGCCACATAGACGGTAAAAACCATTTCCGTATTTTCATGGTTCATTTGCGTTGCTATGAAAGCAGGGTTTGCTCCGGCTGACAACATCCAACATGCGTAAGTTTGGCGTGTCAGATGCGGTCGGTGGCGTCTTAGCACATGGTAGGCCGGATAAGCGAAGCACCATCCGGCGTCGATTGCCGGATGGCGGCGTAAACGCCTTATCCAGCCTACTGTTCCTCAGCATCCTTAACTGACCACCCTGCGTATTGAGTATATACGGTTGTTTGCCATCGAATATCTTTACATATACAGGTGGTTTTGGTCGGATTCTAATCAATTGTGGAGGGTGCGACCCGTTTAGTTTCTGTTAAGGTGCACTGCATTAACCTTTCACTCGCTGTGGTGAATCCCCCTATGCGGAGGGGTTTATTAATTAGCTCCTCCCTCAAGGAGTTGTGTTTCATTTTTATGAGCGTTCGGCGTTTGATTAATGCGCTGTTCACCGGGAGGCACCCGGCATCACGGCACATCATTACCTTTTAGCTCAGTTGGTTAGAGCGCGAGACTTTAAGTTCAGCAAGGGCTACCAATCCGCCATTAGCTCATCAGGAAGAGCGTATGACTTTTGAAATTGCAAAGTCAGAGTACGGGGTTCGAGTCCTCGATGGCGGACCATTTCAAATGAGCACTGTTTCAAAACGATAGTTGTGTAGGGCAGCCATCTTCGACGATTCAGTGCTCATCTGAAAGCGCATCGCCTTGGGTCACCTTGGTACTTTCGCAAAACAGCATAAAGCCTATCTATCAATCTGTTAACAACACGGGTGTTTTACATTTAATGCTAACATTAAGATAACCTTAAGAAGATCGCATGCAAAGCTAATGGCTAATCACCTTGGGAATTTATGATGATAGGCAGATTCTCAATGTGGCTATTATGTTATGAAACTAGATACGCGCGTTACGCTTCCGGTGATGGCTCTGATTGCGGTGTCGGTGCTATTTCCATTCGCTGCTGATTGGCATATCCCACTATTTAATGGGGCGCTGGTAGAGCAGGTGGAAAATATGCAGGCACTGTGGCTGTTCTTCGGCGCGGTATTTACCCTGTGGTATATCCGACCGCACTCAAGGCCTGAGGGTGAAAAACAGTTCTGGCTGTGGGCAGTGATGTGGTGGTTAGTGTTGCTAGGTCGCAGCACGAGCTGGGGACGGGTCTATTTCCCGGAAGCGCCGCATATCATCTTTAAAGCCGTCTCAGTTATTCTCATCGGTGGGCTGCTGTTAAGCCTGCTGTCTAAGCCGTTACGCAAAGAAATAGCCCGCCGGTTGCGGGAAAATACGCTGCCGTTGGGGTTAATGGCGGTAACGGTCTGCACGTTTTTAATTTCAGATACGATAGAACATCATCGTCTTTTGGCGCCGCTGTTTGTGCGTGACCATCTTTATGCGGACCTGATGGAAGAACTGTACGAAATTCCGTTTATGGTTGGGCTCTTCGGCGTGACGCTCTATTTCATGAAAGCAGATAAAAAAGCGGAAATAATGTATCCGGTCCGTTATCAACATAGCCATTAGATTTATAACGCCTCAGCGTCTAGGTCGCTGAGGCGTTCACCATTAATCACGCCTATTGCCTAGCTGGGGTTGCGCTCATTCTTAACCCCCAGCTTACGGCATTGATAACTGGGTCGGTTTATCCGATTCAGATATTAAAATTCGCAGCTTGTTATCCCCCCCAATCTCCACGTAAATTGAGTTTTTACCGTACAGGCGAGGGCGTTATGCAGGCATTATTGGTTATCGATATGCAGGGGTTTGTGACGGACAGAATTGCGCACGGAATGGATTTTTATCCGCCAAATAGCATCGACAATATGCGTTCGGTGCTTCATGCGTTTCGGGCAGCAGGAAAACCGGTGCTCCATGTTCGTCATCAAACCCTTGAGCCGGATTCTCCGCTGCACATATCATCAGCGAATTTCTTGCCGGTTGAAGGCTTTGGCGAACAGCCGCAAGAAGCGGTGTTCGTGAAACACACCTCGTCAGCGTTTAGCTCAACCGATCTTCACGGCTGGCTACAACGTGAAAATATCACCGAGGTCGTGGTGATAGGGGCGGTGGCGGGATTTTGTGTGAACTCCACGATTCGCGCAGGTTCGGATCTGGGATTGGCGATGACCGTGGTTCGTGATGCGGTTTTGAGCTTCCCGCTGCCCGCCGACGATTTGGGCGCCAAGGCGCTTTATACCGCCACAATAGGCCTACTGGAAGCTGACTTTGCGCGTGGAATAGACACTGCGGATTTAACCCTTTAAGAAATTACAGAAAATGCTGCCAGTTGGCGAAATGTTCGCCCCTTGGCAGCATAATCACGCTGTTTTTACGAAGCGTGGTGCGCCGTCTTCCGAGGGTTATATTTTCATAACTAGCATAATATGCTGTTATGGTTTTGATTATTCCCAGGCGTGCGGAGCAAACAGATAGCCTTTATTGCGCACTGTTTTAATACGGTACGGCTCGGTGGCGCTATCTTGCAGTTTCTTACGTAAACGCGAGATAGCGACATCTACACTACGATCCATCCCGTCATAGGTTACGCCACGCAGGTTTTTCAGCAGCGCATCGCGGTCCATAATCTGCCCCGCGTGGGTTGCCAACTCCCACAGCAGCTCAAAATCAGCGGTAGACAGCGCAATGTTTTCGCCGCTCAGCAGCACCTGACGATTGACCGGGTCAATAAAAAGCGTGCCAAAACGCTGCGCCTTGTGCGGGGTAAGCGTTGAGGTTGCTGCTGGAATATTGCCGCTGGTGGCAGTATTTTGACGCAGATGCAAACGCAGGCGGGCCAGCAAAACAGCAGGCGGCGTGGTTTTGAGAATGTAGTCATTTGCGCCCATTTCGAGTGACAGGATATGGTTCATGTCGCTGTCCAGCGATGTGAGCAGCACGATTGGACCCTGCCACTGTCCGCGCAGGTCGCGGCACAGCGTCATGCCGTCTTTACCGGGCAGCATGATATCCAGCAGCACCAGATCGGGCTTTTCCCGAGCAATTGTCGCTTCGGCGTTATCACCGCGCGGCTCGACGATGACATCCATATCATGCTTGCCGAGGTACGCGGCGATCAATGCCCCGACTTCGGGATCATCTTCAACATAAACGATCTTATTCATTGCTTTACGTATTGGCTGGCGAAAACGCTACGATACAGAAAAAAGCCGAAATATCACAGGTACAAATCATTCACCGTCCGGCAAACACTGTAAATGACCATGACGCACGCCGCGCTGGGCGATAACGTCATCGGAGAAATGCTGAATATCGCCCATATCACCTTTTAACACGCTAATTTCCAAGCAATCATCATGGCTGATATGCACGTGCAACGTCGAAACACTAAGGTCGTGATGATGATGCTGCGTGGCGACCAGTCGGCTGGCAAGATCGCGTTTCTCATGTTCGTAAACGTAGGACAGTACCGCAAAGCCTTGCGTACCGTGCTGCTGGGTGGTTTCCTGCGCTAGCGTATCACGCAGGATATCGCGAATTGCCTCAGAACGATTATGGTAACCGCGGCGTTGGCTCAGATTATCAAGCGTTGTTAGCAAATCATCATCAAGGGTTATGGTCACGCGTTGCATCGGGTTAGGCCCTATTTCGGCGAAGGGGAAAAGCAGGGAGCACCGCATTTTGCAGCTCGCGCCCGGCAATAGAAGTAAAGGTGAGCGTGTCACCCACGCTTTGCGTTTCAACGATTTGTCCCGCTTCCATCACCAGTACCCGCTGGCAGAATCGCTCCACTAAGCGTAGGTCGTGGGTGATAAACAAGCAGGCGGTGCCAAACTGCAGCTGTAGCTTTTTGAGCAGGCTGATAACACCGGCTTGCAGCACCAGATCGAGATTCGAAACGGCTTCGTCGAGGATCAGCAGTTTCGGCTCTACCATTAACGCTCGCGCCAAACAGACGCGCTGCAGCTGGCCGCCGCTCAACTGCGCTGGCCGCTTGTCTAGCACGCTATCGTCGAGATCCACGGCGTTAAGCATGGCGGAGGCGCGAGCGAGTTGCTCGGCTTTGTTGAGCTTCAGCAGATGGCGCATCGGCTCACGCAAAATTTCACGGACGGTTTTACGCGGATTTACCGCGCTGATGGAATCCTGAAACACCATCTGAATATCGCGGCGAAACGCTTTTTGTTGTGCTCGATTGAGCTTTTCTAGCGGCTGGCCGCGCCAGCAAACGCTGCCTTCTGCGGGGCGTTCTAGGCCAACCAGCAGCCGCGCGAGGGTACTTTTGCCACAACCGCTGCGTCCCAATAGCGCAACGGTTTCGCCGGTTTGCAGGGCCAATGAGACCTCATTGAGCACCTTAGTTGCGCGGTAATGATGTGAAAGGGCGGATACGTTCAGTAATGTCATGACGCCAACTCCAGGCCGTACAGAGCAAGATGCGCCGCTACAAGATTGCGGGTAACGCGGTGCGTTGGTGCGTGAAATAGGCTCTCGACATCGCCTTGCTCCACAATTATACCCTTGTCCATGACTGCGACATCGTCAGCCAATCGCGCCACGACGCCCATATCATGAGTGACCAGCAGCAGCCCCGGCCCGCGTTTTTGCATTATTTCAGCCAACAGATCGAGAATGCGCGCTTGGGCGACCACGTCCAAATCGGTGGTCGGTTCATCGGCGACAATAAACGGTGCGTCAGACAGAAAAGCCATCGCAATCATCATGCGCTGCAACATGCCGCCGCTCATTTCGAATGGATAGAGTTTGAGCACTCGCTCGGCGTCTGTAAGCCCTACGGCGTGGAGTGCGTCGATAAGGGTGGCATCATCAGCGGCTTTGCCCAGCGCCCGACAGGTTTCCCGCGCATGGGTCGCCATGGTGTGCAACGGGTTAAAGGCGCTGCGCGGGTTTTGCATAATGGTCGCTATTTTCCGGCCGCGTAAGTCAGCGGGAGCGACGGGGCTGCCATCGGCGAGAACGGTTCCGGCCGTCTGGCGAACGCCTGGAGGCAAAATCCCCAGCGCCGCCGCGCAGGTCAGCGATTTACCGCTACCGCTGCCGCCCACCAGCGCCAGCACGCGCCCACGCTTTATCGTCAGCGAGACGCCGTGGACCAAAGGGCGTTCCGCCTGTAATTCGATGTTTTGTAATTCAATATGTTGGGGCATCAGTGGGCGACCTCCGTGACCAGATGAGGATCCAGACGATCGCGCAGTGCATCGCCCACGAGGTTAAAGGCCATCACGCAGATAAACAGCGCCAGCCCCGGCCAGAACATTTGCAGCGGCTGAGTCCAAATATACTGGCGCGCGTCATTAATCATCACCCCCCATTCGGCAGTCGGCGCGGTGACGCCAAGGCCTAAGAATGACATTCCGGCTACGTGCAGCATCATGTGGCCGATATCCAGCGTCGCCAGCACCAGCAGTGAAGGGATAACCGCACCGGCCAGATGATCGACGAACACGCGCAGGTTTCCGGCACCGGAAAGCTTCGCGGCGAGGACAAATTCACGCTGGCGCAAGGCAATCGTTAGGCTGCGCACCATCCGCGCATACCACGCCCAGTGCGACAGGGCGATGGCGATGATGACGTTGGTGAGGCCGGTCCCCAAAACGCCGACCATAAAGAACGACAGAATTGACGTTGGAAAGGTCATAAACATATCGGCAATGCGCATTGTTACTTGGTCGGTGCGACCGCCGATAAGCCCGGCGCTGCCGCCGATGATAAGGCCCAGAGCCAGCACCAGCAGCAGGCAGAGAATCACCGATCCTAGCGATACGCGGGTCGCCGCCAGCAGGCGCGAGAAAATATCGCGTCCTAGGTGGTCGGTACCCAGCCAGTGTTGACTGTCTGCGGCCTGCAAACGTGAAGGCAAATCAATTGCCTGCGGATCGAAAGGCAGCCACCACTGCCCGGTAAGTGCGACGACTGCCAGCAGGGCGATGATGACCAGAGCCAGGCGAACCGACCCGCGCGAGGAGAGGAAAAAATTCATGCGTGCGCTCCTTCATGATGACGAATGCGCGGATCCAGCGCGGCGTTTAGCAGGTCAACCAGCAAATTGCAGACCACGAACACAATCACCATCATCAGCGTAAAGCACTGAATCACCGGATAGTCGCGGTTAAAAATCGCCGACACGGCGTAGCGCCCGACGCCCGGCCAGGCAAAGATATTTTCGATGATCATCGTTCCGCCGATTAGCTCGCCAATATGCATACCGATAGCGGTGATCACCGGAAGCGAGGCGTTGCGTAGGATATGCCGGCGTTCGGTTTGCTTGTCGTTCAGGCCGCGCAGTCTCGCCCAAGTCACATGACGTTGACCGGCGACTTCCAGCATACTGGCGCGCAGCAGGCGGGCGTTAATCGCCAGCGACATAAAGGCTATCGACACCGCAGGCAAAATCAGGTGCTGCCAGCCGCCGTAACCCAGCGCGGGAAGCCACTGCAAATAGACCGAGAACACCATCACCAAGAGGAACGCCAGCCAGAAGTTGGGCATCGACACGCCAAGAAAGGCGATAACCCGCACCACAAAATCAGGCAGGCGGTCGCGATGACGCGCAGCCCATATCCCCAATGGCACCGAGGTCAGCAGGATCAGGACAAGCGCGCTGCCCGCCAACAGAAGCGTGGCAGGCAGGAAATTCAGCATGTCGTCGAGTACCGGGCGCTGGCTGGCGAATGAGATACCGAAATCCAGGTGCAGTGCCCGCCATAGCCAGGTGCCGTATTGCACAGCCAACGGTTGATCCAGCCCCAACATGATGCGCGTCGAGGCCACCATTTCCGGTGTTGGCGGCAGGTTAGACAGACGCAGGTAGTCGAGCGCCGGATCGCCAGTCCCTAAACGCAGCATCAGGAAAATAATGACCGAGGCGGCAAACACCATCGGGAAAAGCAGCGCAATGCGCCGTAGTGCGTAGCGCAGCATCAGGGTTTCACCGGCGTAATTTGTTCAAACGGAATATCAGAGGCTATTGGGGCATAGGGAATCGGCCCCAGTTCCGGCTTGGCGACCACCATCATCGAGATATAGCTGATAGGTAAATAGACCGCATCGTTATGCAAGCGGGTCAAAATGTCGCGATACAACGCCTGACGCTCGGTGAGGTCACGGGTTTCCAGCACCTGGCCTATCTCTTTGTCAATTATCGGTTTGTCGGCTAAACCTTGCTGCGCTTGGAAATCGGCGTGCGACGGCACGCGCATCGAACTCATAAAGGCGTGCGGATCGTACGGAGCGCCCCAGGTGCGGTTGAAAATCATGCCGAAGCGACCGTCGCGTTGACGCGCATAAATACTGCTTTCTTCCTCGCCGACCAGCGCGACGTCGACGCCAATCTGCCGCATATCGGCTTGGATAATTTCGGCCATTGATTTGCTCAGCGCGTCGGTGCCGATAAAGGCGAGCTCAATGCGCAGCGGCTGACCGTTTTTCTCACGGATTGTTTTGCCAGCGGGCTGGGTCCATCCTGCTTTCTCCAGCAGCGTTATCGCCTGCTGCGGATTGTATTGACGCGGTTTGAGGGGAATATCTGCATAAGGCACGGTGCGCGCAAACAGCGTATCGGCAATCTGCTGAGTGCCGTACAGCACGTTGTCGATAAGCGATTTTTTATTCACTGCGTGGTTTAAGGCTTCACGCACCAGTTGTTCGTTGGTCGGTGCTTTTGCCGAGTTCAGCGCCAGCATCACCGTTTCAATCGGTTGGGAAAGCTGGGTACGGTAGGCCGGAATATGGCTAAAACGGGCAAAGGTATCGAGCGGCAGCAGGCCTTCATTGCCGTACAGAAGGTCAATATCACCGGTTTCGAAAGCGACGGCGCGGGTGGTCGGGTCTGGGATCACCTTGACGGTTATCTTTTCAAGCGCCGGTTTTTCTCCCCAATAATGCGCGTTACGCACCAGCACGTCGTACTGATTGAGCTTCGACTCTTTAAGCACCCACGGCCCGGTGCCGATTGGGGCCTTAATGCCGTGCAGGGTCTCGTTATCTTTAAACTGCGATGGGGCGATAAAGCGGAAAGGCCGCGGTAGGGCTAATTCTTGTAAGAAGGGGTAGTAGGCGCTCTTTAAGGTGATTTGCAACTGAGTATGATTGAGTGCTTTAACATCGACAATCTGATTCACCAGCTCAAGCCAAGCATGACGTTGGCGGTTATCCAGTACCGCGCGGAAGTTCTCTGCCGCTGCAGGGGCGTCGAACGTTTCACCATTGGAAAACGTCACATCATCACGCAGGGTAAAGACCCAAGTCTTGCCATCTTCTGAATGCGTCCAGCTTTTCGCAAGCCAAGGTTTTACCGAACCATCTGCCTGGTATTTCACCAGCGGTTCGTAAACCATACTTTGGGCGAACATCTGATTTGGCGTATAGAGATGGGGGTTAAGCGGCCCCACGTTAACCGGCCAAGCGAGACTGATTTCATTGGGCGTGGCGGCGTGAGCAAGAAGAGGGGCGCAAAAAAGCAGCGCGAAGAGCGAGCGGCGAAGAGTGGACAAAACGTTGGCCTTAATGATGGAGATATACAACGAAAGGAGTATGACGATTGTAAGAATTTGTCATACATTTTGGCTGCGCTGGATCAATTTAACGATGGATAGGGAGTGGTGATGTAAATATTCTTTTTATTCATAAACAAAATATTCTCCGCTATGCTGGCTGCACATGTTGTTGAGCGGTGAAAAATGAAATGGGGTTGTTAATTAAGGCGCTGCTTGGGGCGCTGGTGGTGGTATTGATTGGCGTGCTGGCGAAAACCAAGAATTACGCAATTGCGGGGCTGATTCCGCTGTTTCCGACCTTTGCGCTGATTGCGCACTATATCGTTGCCAGTGAGCGGGGAACGGAGGCGCTGCGCGCCACCATCGTCTTCGGCATGTGGTCGATTATTCCGTACTTTATCTATCTGCTTTCGCTTTGGTATTTTACCGCAATGATGCGCCTTCCGCTGGCGCTGGCGGGCGCTGTAGCCTGCTGGGGGCTAAGCGCCTGGCTGTTGATCTTCTTGTGGGGGCGTCTTCACTAAACCAGCGGGCGACCGCCGTCAACCGCGAAGGTACGGCCAGTGACGAAGCAGCTGCCGAGGATGTATTCCACCAGATCGATAATCTCTTTTTCCCCGGCGGCGATTTGCATCAATGACTTCTTTAACGCCTTCTGGCGATATTCCTCATCATCATCTTCGTTAAACAGCACCAGCGCCGGTGCGATGGCGTTAACCTTTACCTCCGGCGCCAGCTTGCGAGCGAACGAACGCGTCATATTATCCAGCGCGGCTTTGCTGGCAGCGTAGGCGATATGCTTATCGCTGCCGCGTTCCACCACATAATCGGTAAAGTGAATAATATCGCCCTCCGCATGCCCGTGACCGCGTAAGAGGTCTTCCAGCGCATGGTTAAGCAGATAGGGGGCATGAACATGGATTTGCAGCATGGCGTTGAGCACATGGCTTAAGGAGGCGGTTGGGCTTTCCGCCAGCCAGCCGCTGGCATTGTGGATGATACCGCGCAGACTGGTGCACTGTGCTCTGACTTTATCCGCGAAGGTATAAATCCCTTCATCGCTGGCAAAATCAGCTTGGATGCAGACTGCGCCGGCTTTTTGCAGGACATCGATGGCCGGATAGTGGGTGCGATAGCTCAGGATAACCGGCTGCAGTTGGGTGAGAAAATGGTGGGCAAGGGCGAGGCCGATACGACGACCTCCACCGGTTATCAGGATTGGACGTGACTGCATATTTCCCATCGTTTTTTCCTTATCAAATTGACGATGAGGCCGCGCACGTTACCTCATCAACACCCACGTTGCCGGAACCGCGACAACCAGAAGCAGACCAATTAAGGCCAATTCACGACGCTTCAACAGGACGTTATCGTCATGCGTGCGTCGTGCATAAATAAAGACCAATAGCCCCGGCGCATACAGCACCACCGACAACAGCAAATGCATCGGGCCGGAAGCATACAATAACCATAAGCCATAAACACAGGCTCCGACACCAATCACCTTATGTAATGGGCGACGGGCCACCTTCAATAAGAATGCCCCGACGAGGAAATACGGCACCAAGATCATCTCTGACGCAATGGTGAGCAGCGTATTATAGTCGGAACCCGTCAGCCAGATCAGCACTAGGCTTGCCTGTACGCTGAGGTTGGTCAACCACAGTGAAGCTGAAGGCGCATTATTGGCGTTCTGGCGGGCAAAAATCCGTGGGAAGGCCTTGTGCGTCGCTGCCAGCAGCGGGACTTCCGCGGCCATAATGGTCCAGCTCAGATAGGCTCCGCAGACGGAAATAATTAATCCAGCGGCAATGACGATTTCACCCCAAGACCCCATCATGCGAACCATCAGTCCGGCCATCGATGGGTTGCGCATTTCCGCCAGTTCCGGGCGTGCCACCACGCCCATCGACAGCAGCGTGACCAGCAGATAAACGCTCAGTGCGGAAACCACCGCCAGCAATGTAGCGCGACCAACGTCTTTCTTGTTGCGCGCGCGGGCAGAAACCACCACCGCGCCTTCCACACCGATAAATACCCACAGGGTAATCAGCATAGTGTTTTTTACCTGTTCCCATACCGGCACACCTAAATCGATACCGTGGAAATCCAGTGTGAACACGTCGCTGTTAAAGGCCATAGCGGCTAAGACGATAAACAGACCCAACGGCACCAGCTTAGCCAGCGTCGCGGCTAGGTTGATACTGGCGGCGGTCTGAACGCCGCGCAGGACGAGGAAATGCACGACCCACAGCAGGATGGAGGCGCCAACAATCGACTGCCAGGTGTTGCCATCACCGAACAGCCGCAGTTCTGGCGTATCGGTAAAGAAGCTGAGGGCTGAAAAAACGATAACCAGATAGGAAACGTTGGCGATCACCGCACACAGCCAGTAGCCCCAGGCCGAGCAGAAACCGACTAGCTCGCCAAAACCTTCACGTGCATAGGTAAAGATGCCGCCGTCTAAATCAGGGCGAATGCGGGTCAGCACCAGCATAGCAATGGCCAAGAATAAGATCCCGATGCCGGTAATGGCCCAGCCAATCAGCAGTGCTGCCGGGCTGGCAACCTGTGCCATGTTTTGCGGCAGACTAAAAACGCCAGCACCCAGCATTGAGCTGAGAACCAGAGCGGTCAGGGCGCTAAGCCCTAATTTCTTTTCCATGTGAATCCTGTCGTGGAAAGAGAAGAAGGAGAATATTTATTTGGCGAAATCGCATAAACATGGAGGATTGCGCTGAGGCGGCGATTCTACGTAGAGAGGTGCAGACATGCAATAAGGTATGACGCAAAGCGATAAAAAAACGACGGGGGTGTAGTCTGGATTGCTCGATGGCGTTTTGCTTATCGAGCCTACTTTATGGTGTAGGCCCGATAAGGAGCTTTCCCGCCATCCGGCAATCTGCGCGAAGGGCGGTGAATATCACTTATTTATACAGGTCGGCGCTGATGGTGACGTTGCCGCCACGCTCCTGCCACTGACGCGTAATGTGGTAGTACTTCGCATCTTTCTTCGCGGCACGTTTTGCCACCTGGTAGGACACTTCGGTCATGTTGCCGTAGTTACCGGTGAACTTAATGCTGTCGAAAGGAACCATCTGTGCAGCGGCAATTTTGTTCAACTCTTCAACTTTAGTGCCATCCGGAAGCGTGACACTGTAACGCCCGCCCTTAGAGGATTGCGTTTCGAAGAAACGACCTACGCCGGTGCCAGAACCCACGGCGGCAGTCGTTGCCACCCCTGGAATTTCAACCTGTTTCGCGGCGACGCCGCCTTCAGCCAGCGCTTTACGACCCGCATCGGAATCAGCAGGAATAGCATCTGGGCTTTGCAGGACGCGTTTTTGTGCGTCGGCTTTGTAGACATAAGCCGTAATACGCTGGTTGCCGCCGTCGTTAGCATCAACCTGACGGACGATGAAGAAAGAGGCTGCGCCTTTTGCTTTTGCGGCTTTGGTAATCGCGGCATTCACTTCCGGCTGGCTGCGATAGAAGCCCTGTACGGTCACGGTATCAAACGGAACCAGTTCAACCGCTTGGTCTTTTGGCAGTTCGGTCACACCGTTAATCACGCGGTTTTTCGGCTCGTCAGCTTTTGCCGCGTTTTCTTTATAGAAATCGGCTGTGACGCGCCAGTTGCCGCTGTTGCCATAATCAGATGTGTCGACAACGTAAAAAGAGGCTGCGCCTTCTTTGTCCGCTTTGCGGGACATGGCCTGCACCGCGTCGCCAATGGCGGTAAAACGACCGGTGATCACGACGCGGTCATAAGGTTTCAGTGCGGACGCTTGCTCCGGAGTCAGCTCGGTGGCTGCGTGGGCGGACAGCGCCGCGGCAGACAACAGGGCGGACACGAGGAGGGTGTTCTTAAGCTTCATAAAAATAATCCTTCGCCTTGCGCAAACCAAATTCGGGGAATGTTGTTATCGGAAAACGTCTGATTATGGCATTGAAATGACTCCATTGTCTGCGTCATTTTTAACTTCAGATGCGAACCCGGTGACGGTTTTGGATAACTTTTCCTGATATGTTGAAAAAACGGGCGCTTGACCAGAAAAAGCGGTCAACCATATAACTTTTTTAAGTTAATGGAATGTTAATCGCTCCATTACGTCCGAGAATAATCATGTTTTCCCGTGCGGATTAAGCGAATTATGAGGCTCGCTAATCAAATCGGGGTAAATATCGCTGTTTGTAACCCTCTGAACTCATTATTTGGCATTTAATGCAAAATAGTAATTTTTGGCGCTAGATCACAATCGGTATTTTCAGTAGGTTATAGTCAGTTTGTTACTGTTTTATTTATTCAGGTTGTTCGCCTGTTAGCTCGTCACGGGTTACCCGCAACAAACTGGCAAAACGGCAAACCATCATATAAGAACCGATGGAAGGGAATAGATATGCGTATTGGTGTACCAAAAGAGAGGTGGGCCCAGGAAACGCGGGTAGCAGCGACGCCGAAGACGGTCGAACAGCTGCTTAAGCTCGGTTTCAGCGTGGCCATTGAAAGTGGCGCAGGAAAACTCGCAAGTTTTGATGATAGCGCATTTGTGCAGGCTGGCGCGGAAATCGTCTCCGGTGAAGCGGTGTGGCAATCGGACGTTATCCTCAAGGTTAACGCGCCAACGGCAGAAGAGATCCCGAATCTCAACCCGGGCACCACGCTCATCAGCTTTATCTGGCCGGCGCAAAATGCCGACCTGATGGCGAAACTGGCCGAGCGTAATATTAACGTGATGGCGATGGACTCCGTACCGCGTATCTCCCGCGCTCAGTCGCTGGATGCGCTCAGCTCAATGGCTAACATCGCCGGTTACCGTGCGATTGTTGAAGCTGCCCATGAATTTGGCCGCTTCTTTACCGGGCAGATCACCGCCGCAGGTAAAGTCCCTCCCGCTAAAGTGATGGTCATCGGTGCCGGTGTTGCCGGTCTTGCCGCCATCGGTGCGGCAAACAGCCTTGGCGCGATCGTGCGCGCATTTGATACCCGCCCTGAAGTAAAAGAGCAGGTACAAAGTATGGGCGCTGAATTCCTCGAACTCGACTTCAAAGAAGAAGCTGGTAGCGGAGATGGCTACGCCAAAGTGATGTCCGAAGCGTTTATCGCGGCGGAAATGGCCCTGTTCGCCGCCCAAGCGAAAGAGGTCGATATCATCGTGACCACCGCGCTGATTCCGGGGAAACCTGCGCCGAAACTTATCACTCGCGAAATGGTTGACTCCATGACTCCGGGCAGCGTGATTGTCGATCTGGCCGCGCAGAACGGTGGCAACTGCGAATACACTGTCGCCAATGAGATCTTCGTGACGCCAAACGGCGTGAAGGTTATTGGCTACACCGATCTTGCCGGGCGTCTGCCAACTCAGTCATCCCAGCTGTACGGTACGAACCTCGTTAACCTGCTCAAATTGTTGTGCAAAGAAAAAGACGGCAATGTCACGATTGATTTCGACGACGTGGTGGTTCGCGGCGTAACGGTCATTCGTGAAGGTGAAGTGACTTGGCCGGCTCCGCCAATTCAGGTTTCTGCACAACCGCAGGCGGCGGCTAAAACGGTCGAAGCGCCGAAAGAAGCAGAAAAACCGGCTTCACCGTGGCGCAAGTATGCGCTGATGGCGTTGGCGATTATTCTGTTCGGCTGGCTGGCAAACGTCGCGCCGAAAGAGTTCCTCGGCCACTTCACCGTCTTTGCGCTCTCCTGCGTGGTGGGTTATTACGTGGTATGGAACGTGTCACATGCGCTGCATACGCCGCTGATGTCGGTCACCAATGCCATTTCCGGCATTATCGTGGTGGGGGCGTTACTGCAAATTGGGCACGGCGGTTGGGTGAGCTTCCTGAGTTTTATCGCGGTACTGATCGCCAGTATTAATATTTTTGGTGGTTTCACCGTTACTCAGCGCATGCTGAAAATGTTCCGCAAAGGATAAGGGGTAACAAATGTCTGGTGGATTAGTGACAGCTGCATACATTGTTGCCGCAATTCTGTTTATTTGTAGCCTCGCGGGGCTGTCAAAACACGAAACCTCACAGCGCGGCAACTACTTCGGTATTGCTGGGATGGCGATTGCGCTGGTCGCGACCATTCTGGGGCCTGACAGCCACAACATGGCGTGGATCCTGCTGGCGATGGTTATCGGCGGCGCTATCGGTATTCGTCTGGCGAAGAAAGTTGAAATGACCGAAATGCCGGAGCTGGTTGCTGTGCTGCATAGCTTCGTGGGTCTTGCCGCTGTGCTGGTAGGCTTTAACAGCTACCTGCAGCACGAAACCGGCATGGATCAAATTCTGGTCAATATTCATCTGACCGAAGTGTTCATCGGCATCTTCATTGGTGCGGTAACCTTTACCGGTTCTATCGTGGCGTTCGGCAAGCTGTGCGGCAAGATGTCTTCCAAGCCGCTGATGCTGCCAAATCGCCATAAGCTGAACCTGGCGGCGCTGGTGGTTTCTTTCCTGCTGCTAGTCGCGTTCGTGCGTACCGATAGCGTTGGTACTCAGGTGCTGTGCCTGCTTATCATGACCGTTATCGCGCTGGCGTTTGGTTGGCATCTGGTGGCTTCCATTGGCGGCGCGGATATGCCGGTGGTGGTGTCTATGCTGAACTCCTACTCCGGTTGGGCGGCGGCAGCGGCGGGTTTCATGCTGAGCAACGACCTGCTGATCGTCACCGGTGCGCTGGTGGGTTCTTCGGGTGCCATCCTGTCGTATATCATGTGCAAAGCAATGAACCGCTCATTCTTTAGCGTGATTGCCGGTGGTTTCGGTACCGATGGTTCTTCTGCTGGTAGCGATGAAGAGCAGGGCGAACACCGCGAAATTAGTGCGGAAGAGACGGCAGAAATGCTGAAGGATTCCCACTCCGTTATCATCACCCCAGGTTATGGGATGGCGGTAGCACAGGCGCAGTATCCGGTGGCAGAAATTACCGAGAAGCTGCGTGCGCGTGGTATTAAAGTACGCTTTGGTATCCACCCGGTTGCCGGGCGTCTGCCGGGCCACATGAACGTGCTGCTGGCGGAAGCGAAGGTGCCTTACGATATCGTGCTGGAGATGGATGAAATCAACGATGACTTCTCCGACACCGACACGGTACTGGTTATCGGGGCGAACGATACCGTTAACCCGGCGGCGCTGGACGATCCTAAGAGCCCAATTGCGGGCATGCCGGTTCTCGAAGTGTGGAAGGCGCAGAACGTTATCGTCTTCAAACGCTCAATGAATACCGGTTACGCCGGGGTGCAAAACCCGCTGTTCTTTAAAGAGAACACGCAAATGCTGTTCGGTGATGCGAAGGCAAGCGTGGATGCAATTCTAAAAGCGCTCTGATTTTTTTATAGAACGTGAGGCCGCCAGCCCGTAGGGGCTGGCGGCTTTTTATTTGTCCGGCGATTGTTTTTGGTCAAAAAATGCGCAGCCAAAGGTGTTATACTGTGCCAAGTCATCCACACCTATGAGGAAACTATGGATACCTTGTTAACGCCAGCACAGCTCGCAATCGAATTTCTCCGCCGTGACACCACGCCTTTAACGCCCGCACAATATCTGAAACGTGTTAAGCAACTTGAACTGGAGTTTGCTGACCTGATGGCGCTTTCCGCCATTGAACTGAAAGAAGAAATCGACTTTGCTTGGCGACTAGGGCTCCATTAATCCTCTCTTTGAGAAGATTGGCGACGGCGCTGTGCTTATCCTTCCTGCCCACCCTCAGGGCGGATACGCGTAGCGTCATCCGGCAACATACAAGCACCACGCAATGAATAAAGGCCGGGAAATATTTCCCGGCCTTTTCAAATCTCGCCTCATTGATAGCCAATTTCGGGACTAATCGTCTTCTTCATCGTCCATTTCAACGGGCGTTTGATAATCGTTTGGCTTAATCGCTAACAGGTCGCAGCGCAGGTGATCGATAACCTGTTCTGCGGTATTGCCGAGGAACGCGGCAGAAATCCCAGTACGCCCCACGGTACCCAACACCACAATACCGGCGTCAAGATGAGCGGCTAAATCCGGAATCACCTCTTCAGGTAATCCTTTTTCAACGTGGGTGAATTTCTCATCAATACTGAATTTTTGGCGCAGTGACTTCATTGCCAACAGGTGCTGGCCACGAATAGCGTCGTTGTATACGCTTGGATCAAAATCAGGCAACTCGATGGCGATGTTAATTGGCGTAACCGGATAGGCACCAATCAGGTGGACTTCGGTGTGGTTAATCTGTTCTGCTAGCTCAAGAGTCTCTTTGACCAGCTTTTCGTTGAGCGCATTGTGGTAGGTCTCTTCGCTGGCAAGGTTCACGGCAACCAGCGCTTTACCGCCATCCGGCCACGGCTGATCTTTCACCATCCACACCGGACACGGGCATTTACGCAGCAGGTGCCAATCCGTTGGGGTAAAGATAACGGATTCGAGCTTATCGTGCTGGTGAGCCATCTTCAGCAGCAAATCATGACCGCCGCTAATGACTTCCTGAATAATCGCTTCAAATGGACGGTTATGCCAGACCACCTTAATCTCCAGCGGCACACCGGCATCCAGATAGTATTTCGCCTGCTCGCGGATCCATGCGGTACGCTGGCTAATAACACCCTGACGCATAGCGGTGCGCTCGTCAGGAGACAAAAGGGTCGTCATTTCATAGGAAAAGTCATAGATCGGCAAGAACGCCTTAATGCGACCACCAATCCGTTGATGTAGGTAAACAGCGCGTCGCAGCGCGGGCTGATCGTCCTGATTAGGATCGATAGCAACGAGCATGTTCTGATACTTGGCCATACAGGGTCTCCTTACAGCTGTAACCACAGTTTGTAAGTAAAAGATAACTCATATACGGTGATTGAAACAGGGGGGAACCTTTGCTAGATCAATAAATCAGGATAAATACCTAGCCCTGAGCAATATTCCAGTAAGTGTCATAATGCGCAGATAAACGTTGATAAGCTGTGGCATCAGCGCCTCAGTCCACGATGATTTCTTTATGGTTTTGCGCCAGCAACGCAATCACCAGCTCAATAAAAGTAAGCGGTTTATAGAAATAGTAGCCCTGCATAAGGGCGATGTTTTTACGGTTGAGATACTCGCGCTGCCCGGCGGTTTCCACGCCTTCGGCAACAATCTGTAGCGACAACTTTTGGACCATTTCTAAAACACAGTCCAGCAGCATGGTGGAATCTTTATGGCTATCAATGCGGCTAACAAAACTTTGGTCAATCTTAATAAAATCAATATTCAGTTCGTGAAGATAGGACAGGCCAGAATAACCGGTACCAAAATCATCTAGGGCGATGAAGAAGCCATGGCGGCGCAGGGTATTAAGATTATCGATCAGCTGTTCATCAATTTGCAGCCGCTCGCGTTCGGTTAACTCCAAAACCAGTTTTAGGTGATTATGCTGGACACGCTCACGAAAATGCAGGCAATCAGCCACAAAGGAAGGGGCGTTAACATGTGAGGCGCTGATGTTAATCCCAATATGGAAACCGACAGGTAATTTGCTGGCGATCTGGTTGATCTGTCGCACCACCTGGTCTAATAACAACGTTGTAAGCGGGATAATTAATCCGACTTTCTCTGCCACGGGAATGAAATAGGTGGGTGAGATGATCCCAATGTGTTCATGCTTCCAGCGTGCCAATATTTCCACACCGTGTATTTTGCCGGTTACCCCATTCACAATGGGCTGATAAAAAGGAACGATGTCACCATGCTCAATCGCTTTGCGTAGACTCTCCTCTGGCGTGGTGTACTTGTTGGCATATTTATACAGCGTATAGGCCACCGTGCAGGAGATAATAAAGATGAAAAATAACAGGCCGGAGCCTTGTTGCATAACCCGCAGCGGACTGAAAAAAACAGGTAAATGGTAGGTGATACTAAAGGGATAGAGGTTTGAACTCAGGAGGCTCATATTCACGCGACTTTGCGGGCGCGGAGTGATGTCTCCCGTCACGCCAAGCATATTGTCGTCAATCACCAGAGCATAGTGTGCATCAAAGGTATAGCCGTTTAGGGCGTCGCGAATGTGCGCGTCACTGATGCTAACGAAAACTTTGCCCTCCGTTGAATCCGCTTGGTATATCAGCACGGGCAGATGATTAGTGGTTTGGTTGGCGGTCAAGAGCAGTAATGGGGTTTCGGGTAGGGTGTCCAGTTGCAGCAGCACCCGATTACCCGGCAGCGAGGAGCACCATACCTTGCCCTCTTTTACAATTGCGATGGTTCTAAGATGTGGTTTTAACGCCGCCTCGGTGCCTAATCGATATTGGTTCTCTGCGGAGCAGGACTGAAGTGCAATGTTTATTGCCGTGTGGGTGGCCGTACTGGCTTCGTCAAGAATCGCCTCAATATTTTTCATCGTCAGGCGCGCGCCATTCTCGCTGTTTATTTGCGCCGAATACCACAGTTGGGTATTCAAAATAGTAACGCCGACAATGAATATCAGGACCGCAAAACTCGCTGGCAGTATGGCCGTGCGCATGAACGTCCCCGTGGAATCAATCAGTTTTATCTATAGGAAAGACTATATCTGAGATCTATAGCGTGGGAAATTAAAATTCTAAAGCCATTAACCTGCAATCTATTTGCAAACAAACGGAATAATCGCTGTGAAATAAAAAGGGGAAGGATTTCCTCAACGCGCGTTGAGAAGAACTTCTTTTTAACGGGGGAAAAGAAAAAGCCCCGAGTTATCGGGGCTTTTGGGCATCAGGAGAGGCGATTAAGCCACATTGCGAGAATGACCCGCCAATACGGCCAAAGCATCGCTGTTTTCAATGGTGATATATTTACCTTTAACTGCCAGCATACCGCTTTTCTGGAAGCGGCCTAACAGACGACTGATGGTTTCAACCGTCAATCCGAGGTAGTTACCGATATCACCACGCGTCATGGTCAGACGAAACTCGCGCGGAGAAAAGCCACGTTGGGCAAAGCGACGAGACAGGTTATAGATGAATGCCGCAAGGCGCTCTTCCGCATTTTTCTTCGACAGCAGCAGGATCATGTCCTGGTCGCCTTTGATCTCGCCGCTCATCAGACGCATCATCTGCTGACGCAGATTTGGCATCTTCCCGGATAAATCATCCAGCGTTTCGAATGGGATCTCACAGACCATCGACGTTTCCAGCGCCTGAGCAAAGCTCGGGTGATGCCCGGTACCGATGGCATCAAAACCGACTAAATCACCCGCCAGATGGAAGCCGGTAATCTGCTCATCACCTTGTTCGGTGATGGTATAGCTCTTAATGGTGCCGGAACGAATAGCATACAGAGACTTCAGCTCATCACCGGCTTTGAACAAGGTTTGCCCTTTCTGGATGGGCTTTTTACGCTCGATAATATTATCCAACTGATCAAGCTCATGTTCATTAAGAGTGAACGGGATGCAAAGCTGGCTGATGCTGCAATCCTGACAATGGATAGCGCAACCGCCAGACTGAATGCGTCGTATAATTCTCTTTTCCGGGATCATAGGTTTGCTCAAGCCGTAATTGATATTAGTCAATTTTAACATCTTTTTGGTGAGCAAGTAAGTCTCGGCGGCGCTATTCACCCAAGATTAAAAAGGGATACCATCTTTCTAAATATATCCAATTGATATACATCAAAAAATTTTAGATAAGATCGCGATGGTAAGTTTCCGATAAAGGGCTAAAGGGCACAGAAAATCAAAGCAGCAGGTAGCCTTCATGACGTAAAAGCCACTCTTTGCGCTGCACGCCGCCGGCATATCCGGTCATGGTGCCATTACGGCCAATCACGCGGTGGCAGGGCACCACCACGCTAACGGGATTCGAACCATTAGCGGCCCCGACTGCGCGGGCGGCACCTGGACGGCCAAGCTGCTCAGCCAGTTGCCCATAATGCATCACTTGGCCACACGGAATGGAGCGTAATGCTTGCCACACTTCACGCTGAAACGGCGTCCCAGCCGTGGCGGTAGGAACGGATTCAATAATAGCCAAATCGCCCTCAAAGTAGCGGTTCATTAGCTGACTCAACCCGCCTGGGTTACTTGACGCCACGCGCTGATAGCCTTCGCTGCGATAATGGATATCCAGCAGTTGTTCCATTCGATCGCTATGCTCCTCCCATTCTACGGCTCGCAGGTGAAAATTTTCATCACACAGGATCCACAAAGGTCCAAGCGGCGTGGCAATTTTATCTTCAAGCAAAATCAGCATACTGAGGTGTTCCGTTTATGCGAAATATTCTTGTTTGACACCATACCATGTGAATAGGCTAATGCTCTATACCTCGAATGTATAACCACACTAAAAGAGTGGTTAGAATATAGTTGCATTAAAACAGCAACAATGAAATTACCGAAAACAAATAAAGATACAGAATGTTTTTAAATATAAAAAAGAATGGGTGAAATTGTAACATCATGAATGATATGGGGAAGAAATGAGATTTTACGCACGTAGAATAAAAATCGGGGTCTGTCGACATCGCCAGACCCCGCAGCAACCACACAGTTAATTCCGTAACGAGCCCCACATTTTGCTCCGCACAGCGGGTATTACTATTTATAACGGGTCTTGGTGTATTTTCCAGATAATTCTTGGTGATTTATTTCACGTATTCACAATGAGTGGAAAGTTTTAATTAGGTGTTTATTTTATTTAAGCAGCAATTAATATATTCAAAAAAGGAATGTATTACGCATGCAAACATTTCATGTGATGGCTTTTTAAGCGATAAAGATAAACGGATTGAGCCTGCATCGCCGCGCGGCTATAGTATCTGCCAGTTGTCGCAAGGGGGAGTGCACATGAATCCTGAAGAAAAATCGCTGTTTCTGGACGCCATGGATGATGTTCAGCCACTCAAAAAATGCCACGACGTTCACTGGCAACCCGTCCGTAACTCCCGAACTCGGCAGCAGATAGATACGTTGCAGTTGGACAATTTCCTCACCACCGGTTTTTTAGATATTGTGCCCCGCGATACGCCGCTTGAATTTAAGCGCGAAGGGCTGCAGACAGGCGTTCTGGATAAGCTCCGTTTAGGGAAGTACGGTCAACAGGCGAGCCTGAATCTAATGCATCAAACGGTAGAAAACTGCCGCCAGCAACTGTTTGCGTTTATCCGTCAGGCTCAGCTTGAAGGCCTACGCAATGTCCTGATTATCCACGGCAAAGCTAAAGAAGATGAGTCGCACGCCAATATCATCCGCAGCTATCTAGCACGCTGGCTCACTGAATTTGAGGATGTACAGGCTTTCAGCGTTGCGCTGCCGCATCATGGCGGCAGCGGTGCTTGCTATGTGGCACTGCGCAAATCAGAGGCCGCCAAGCAAGACAACTGGGAGCGGCACGCGAAGCGAAGTCGTTAGCGCATCAGTAAAGTCAGTTCGGATGCTGCTTTTTGCAGCTCCGGCAGTACGCGCTCAAGCAGTTCGGTGGCGGACACTTGGCCTGCATGAACGCCAACGTTTAGCGCGGCTTCAACCTGTCCCTGTGCGTTGTAAAGCGGCACCGCGAGGGAGCGTAACCCCATCTCCAATTCCTGATCGTTTAACGCATAACCCTGCTGGCGTACCGCTTTTAGCTCGCTTTTCAGCTTGCTGACTGACGAAATCGTCTGCGGGGTGTAGCGGATCATGGTCACCCGAGCCAGCATATCGTTAAGCTTTTCTTCCGGCAGATGGCTTAGCAGTACGCGTCCCATTGACGTTGACCAAGCCGGAAGACGGCTGCCGATATCCAGATCGATTGTCATAATGCGCGAGCTAGAGGCGCGGGCGATATACAGAATGTCGTCACCATCGAGGGTCGCAATGGAACACGACTCATTAAGCATCTCACTTAAATGCTTCAGCACCGGCTGTGCGGAGCGCGCCAGCGGCGTTGAAGCCAGCCATGCGTGGCCTAACGACAAAATTCGCGGGCGCAGCTGAAAATTCTTGCCGTCTTCGGCATACACAAAACCCAGTTTACCGAGCGTATACAGGCAACGGCGCACCGCCGCGCGAGGGATCCCGGTTTTCTGGCTTATCTGCGAAATCGACAGCACTCGCCGCTGCGGCGTAAAGGCCTGAATAACTTCCAAACCACGCGCCAGCGAAGCCATAAAGTTGGGGTCGCCTTTAAACGGATCGCTATCTCCCGTCAATTTATCGTCTGGATGTTTCTCCATTTCTTTCTCCACAATTATGCCGTCGATCACATTATGCGACTAAACATACATGATGTTCGATTATCGCACCATATTTCGATTATCGCCCTTGACCCGTATCGTTAAGCGGGTCACATTTTGTGCGAACAACGAATATAAGTGCGATAACCGCACATCAAGGAGCAACCTGATGATTGATAAAAGTGTGTCGACGCTGGTGGATGCCGTCGCTGGTATTACCGATGGCGCGACAATAATGATTGGCGGTTTTGGGCCCGCCGGGCAGCCGACGCAGTTGATTGACGCTTTGATTGAGCAGGGCGCTCGCGACCTGACCATTATCAATAACAACGCCGGTAACGGTGAAATTGGTCTGGCGGCGCTGCTGAAAGCCGGGCGTGTGCGCAAAATGATCTGCTCGTTCCCGCGTCAGGTTGACTCACAGATTTTTGATTCACTGTACCGCCGCGGTGAGGTGGAGTTGGAGCTAGTCCCACAGGGAAACCTTGCCGCACGCATTCAAGCCGCCGGTGCCGGGCTGGGTGCGATTTTTACCCCGACCGGCTACGGCACGCCGTTGGCAGATGGCAAAGAGACCCGGGAAATTGATGGTCGTCACTATGTACTGGAATATCCGATTAAAGCGGATTTTGCGCTGATAAAAGCGCATCAAGGCGACCGTTGGGGCAATTTGG
Source organism: Kluyvera sp. STS39-E (assembly GCF_040932435.1). Taxonomy (NCBI): domain Bacteria; kingdom Pseudomonadati; phylum Pseudomonadota; class Gammaproteobacteria; order Enterobacterales; family Enterobacteriaceae; genus Kluyvera; species Kluyvera sp. STS39-E. Next base: position 410,079 of record NZ_JBFQGA010000003.1, read on the forward strand.
TCTACCGCAAAGCGGCGCGCAATTTTGGGCCGATCATGGCGACAGCGGCAAAAACGACAATTGCTGAAGTCAGCCAACTGGTCACCTTAGGTGACCTAGACCCGGAAAATATCGTCACGCCAGGGATTTTCGTACAGCGCGTTTTCTCGCTGGAATCGCTCTCTAACCACGCGCTGCGCGCCTAAGGAACCGGATATGCAAAAACTCTCACGTGATGATATGGCGCGCCGCGTAGCGAAAGATATCCCAGAAGGTGCTTATGTCAATCTGGGAATTGGCCTGCCAACCCGCATTGCCAACTACCTGCCTGCCGATAAAGAGGTCTTCTTGCACAGCGAAAACGGTTTGCTGGGCATGGGGCCCAAACCGGCAGAAGGGGAAGAAGATCCGGAGCTCATTAATGCGGGCAAAGAGTACGTCACGCTGCTTCAGGGCGGTTGCTATTTTCATCATGGCGACTCCTTCGCCATGATGCGCGGCGGCCACTTGGATATTTGTGTTCTCGGGGCCTATCAGGTTTCGGCTCAGGGCGATCTAGCCAACTGGAGTACCGGCGCGCCAGATTCTATCCCCGCGGTGGGTGGGGCGATGGATTTAGCGGTTGGCGCACGCCAAGTCTTCGTCATGATGGATCATCTGACTCGCGAGGGTGAATGCAAATTGGTCGAACGCTGTACTTACCCGTTAACCGGTGTTGGCTGTGTGAGTCGTATTTACACCGACCTTGCGGTTATTGATATCACCGACCAAGGCCCGGTGGTGCGCGAAATATTCAACGGGCTCTCTTTTGATGAATTGCAGCGCATCACGCCTGTTACCTTAACCGATAATACCGTCGCGGAAACCGCATAAGGAATGATGATGAATCAAGCATTTATCTGCGACGCAGTGCGCACACCGTTTGGTCGTTTTGGTGGTACGCTCTGCGGTATTCGCGCCGACGATCTGGCCGCATTACCGCTAAAAGCCCTGCTGGAGCGCAACCGCGGCTTAGACCCTGCGCTTATCGACGATGTCATCTATGGCTGCGCAAACCAGGCGGGTGAAGATAACCGTAATGTGGCGCGTATGGCGCTGCTGTTGGCGGGCCTGCCGGACACGGTGCCGGGTAGCACGGTAAACCGTTTGTGCGGCTCCAGCTTAGACGCCATCGGCATTGCGGCGCGGGCAATTAAAAGCGGTGAAACGCAACTGATGATTGCCGGCGGTGTCGAAAGCATGTCGCGGGCGCCGTTTGTGATGGGCAAGGCGGAAAGCGCCTTCAGCCGCAACATGAAGATAGAAGACACCACCATCGGTTGGCGCTTTATTAATGCGCAAATGAAAGCGTTATATGGCGTTGATTCCATGCCCGAAACGGCTGAAAACGTGGCCACCGATTTTGCCATTGCGCGAGCATGCCAGGACGAATTTGCGCTCCGTAGTCAGCAGCGTACCGCCCAAGCGCAGGAGAACGGCCTATTTAATGATGAAATCGTCCCAGTTTGGATTCCGCAGCGCAAAGGTGAAGCGCTGTGTTTTAGCCAAGATGAACACCCGCGCAGCTCCTCGCTTGAGGCGCTGGCAAAGCTTAAAGGCGTGGTTCGCCCGGATGCTACCGTTACCGCCGGCAATGCGTCAGGAGTGAATGACGGGGCCTGTGCGTTGCTGTTGGCGAGTGAACTGGCCATGAGGCAGAATGATTTACAGCCGCTGGCCCGCGTGGTGGGCGTTGCTACCGCCGGTGTCGCACCGCGCATTATGGGGTTTGGCCCGGCACCGGCGGTGCGCAAAGTGCTGGCGCAAACCGGGCTGACATTGGCGCAAATGGACGTGATTGAACTGAATGAAGCTTTCGCCGCGCAGGCGCTGGCGGTGCTACGCGATTTAGGTCTGCCGGATGACGCCGCACAGGTGAACCCCAACGGCGGGGCCATTGCGCTCGGTCATCCGCTCGGCGCATCCGGTGGGAGACTGGCAATGACAGCCGCCTATCAATTGCGCCGCACCGGTGGACGTTATGCGTTATGCACAATGTGTATCGGCGTAGGCCAGGGGATTGCACTGGTCATTGAACGTGTTTAAGGAGCCGGAATGAGTTTGTTGACCCCGCTGTTGCGTACCCGCGCCCTGACGGATTTTTTCAGCGATGAACAAACCGTGCAGGGCATGCTGGATTTTGAAGCTGCGCTGGCGATGGCACAGTCGCGGTGCGGGGTCATTCCCGGCTCAGCGATGAACCCGATTGTCGCCGCTTGTCGGGCCGAAAGTCTGGATTTCTCAGCATTAGCCAATGATGCCGCCAACGCCGGTAATCTGGCGATCCCTCTAGTCAAACAGCTTACATCGCTCGTGAAGAGTGAAGACGCAGAGGCTGCTCGCTACGTTCACTGGGGAGCGACCAGCCAAGATGCCATCGACACGGGCAGGGTGTTACAGCTGAGGCGGGCGCTTGATGAAACCCAAACCCGTCTTCAGCGCGTGATGCAGGTGTTGGCAGAACAGGTGGCGCGACATCGCCATACCCTGATGCCTGGGCGCACGTGGATGCAGCACGCGCTGCCGATTACCTTTGGCTTAAAGCTCGCCGGAACGCTGGACGCACTGCTGCGCTGGCAGCAACGATTAACGGAAATGCGCCCACGGGTGCTGGCGCTGCAGTTTGGTGGCGCGGCGGGAACCTTGGCGTCTCTTAAAACGCAGGGCCCGGAAGTGGCGCAACGCCTAGCTGGGATCTTAGAGCTTCAGCTCCCAGACACCCCTTGGCACAGCCAGCGTGACCGCATTATTGAGGTGGCGAGTTGGTACGCGGGGCTTAGCGCCACGCTAGGTAAGTTTGCCAATGATTTCTCGCTATTGATGCAAACCGAAGTCGCAGAGGTCAGTGAACCGATTGCCGAAGGCCGCGGTGGATCGTCAGCGATGCCGCATAAACGTAATCCGGTGAGCTGCGCGGCTATTCTGGCTGCGGTAGAGCGTATGCCGGGCCTGATGGCAACGCTGTACGCCGGACAAATTCAGCAACACGAACGCGCGCTCGGCGGCTGGCAGGCGGAATGGGAAACGTTGCCGCAGTTGATTATGCTCGCCGGGGGCGTTGTCGAAAATAGTGAGAATCTGCTGCGTGGTATGCAGGTTAACACGCAGAAAATGCGTGAAAATTTGGATATAACCCATGGTTTGATTATGGCTGAATCAGTAACTCAAGCGCTGGCATCGTTTATCGGTAAAGCCGATGCACACCATGTGGTTGAGAACATTTGCCACCGGGCTATTGCGCTAGATTGCCCGTTACTACCGTTGCTGGAAAACGATCCGCTGGTCAGCCAGCATCTTTCTTCAGCACAACTCACGCCGCTGCTGGACCCGGCAAACGCCATCGGCAGTTCGGAACACTTTGTGCGCCAAGTTCTGGCGCGCTATCAGGAGCAGGGAAATGAACATCCATTATCGTCTTGATGGGCCTGAATCAGCACCGGTGTTGGTGCTTTCTAATTCGCTTGGCACCACGCTGTCGCTGTGGGACGCACAGGTTGCCGAATTGTCTCAACGATTTCGGGTTCTGCGGTACGACATCCATGGGCATGGGCAAACCACAAAACACGGCAAAGTGACGTTGTCACAATTAGCCGGTGACGTGATTGAACTCCTCGACCACCTTTCTATCCAGAAGGCCTTTTTCTGCGGTATCTCCATGGGCGGTTTGACCGGTCTTTGGCTGGCGCGATTTGCTCCAGAACGTTTTCACGCCATCGCCGTCGCGAATACGGCGGCAAAAATTGGTGAACAGGCGGGCTGGCTCTCCCGGGCTCGCACCGTACGTAACGAAGGCATGGGCGTCGTGGCTGCAGGTGCGGCAGATCGTTGGTTTAGCCATGAATTCCGCCAGCATCATCCGGCAGAGGTTGAACAGTTATGCCATCAGTTGGCGAACACCCATGCAGAAGGCTACGCCGAATGCTGTGACGCGTTAGCCGCCGCCGATTTGCGCGCTGAAGTGGCGGCCATTCGCCTGCCTATGTTGATTATCGCCGGTGAATTCGACCCGGTTACCACGGTCGCCGATGCGGATTATTTGCATCAGCAAATCGACGGCTCGCTGCAGGTGGAACTGGCGGCTTCACATTTATCGAACGTGGAAGCCAGTGAAGAATTTACCGCCGCGCTGGTGGCGTTTTTGGAGAGAGAGCATGAGCGATAATTCCCGCTATCAGCAAGGAATGGCGGTTCGCCGTAAAGTGCTGGGGGATACTCACGTTGACCGGTCGTTGCAAAATCTGTCGCCGTTGAACGAGGAGTTCCAAGACTTTATTACCCGCTATGCATGGGGTGAAACCTGGACCCGTCCGGGGCTCGATCATCACACTCGCAGTATGATAACCATTGCGATGCTGATTGCGTTAAACCGTGAAGCCGAGCTGAAAATGCATTTGCGTGCGTCATTTAATAACGGTGTCACCCGCGATGAACTCAAAGAGCTGATTATGCACGCGGCGCTGTACTGCGGTTTGCCCGCTGCCAACGCCACAATGCATCTAGCGCAGCAGGTTTTTGATGAGCTGGACGCTGAGAAGCGTGATCGCTAAGTTATAAAATAAAAAGCCGTTCCATTATTATCGGTTCTCTATTTCTATCTTTTAAAGTGATGGAGAACCGATGCCAAAAATACCTTACCTAGGAATGTCCACGCTGCTGTGTATGCCATTGGTACTGCAGGGCTGCGCCTCGCCTTTGCCAACAGGAACGGCAAGCAGACCGCTGTTGACGGCACAAGAAGCCGCACCTTACACCGCAGAAAATTACTTCGCGCAGGGTGGTTTAATCAGTCACCCGACCGGTCCATGGCAGCCGCCAACGATTAATCTCACCGATATTGAAACGCCGTGGCGGGTCGCAGCAAAGGGGGCACCGTTTACCCACGTACAACAGGCGATTGATGCCGCGCTTTCGCGACATAATGGCAACGAAAGAGTCTATATTCGTCTTGAGCCGGGTGTTTACACGGGCACGGTGTACATTCCTGATGACGCGCCGCCGATAACCCTTTTCGGTGCGGGAACACAGCCGGAGGCAGTGCGAATCGAGCTGGCGTTGGACTCGCAGTTTAGCCCCGCGCAATATCGCCAGACCGTCTATGCCGACCACTATCCACCAAATTCGCCGGCCTATTACCAGTACGCGCTGTGCGCCGGGAAAACCAGCGCGCTTATCGGCACCAATTGCGCCGCCGTTTTCTGGTCGCAGAGTAACGATCTCCAACTGGTCAATTTAACCATTGCTAACAGCCTGCTCGATACCGTTGATGGCGGCACTCATCAGGGCGTCGCGTTGCGCACCGACGGCGACCGGATACAGTTGCAAAATGTGCGACTGTTGGGGCGTCAGGACACACTGTATCTCAACATCAGCAACCGCAAAAACGAAGCGCTGACCGACCGTATTCACCGCGTTTACGTTCAGGATAGCTACATTGAGGGCGATGTTGATTATGTCTTCGGGCGGGCGAATGTCGTGTTTGATGGCGTACATTTCCATACCGTTTCCAGCCGTCAATCGCCGGAAGCCTACGTACTTGCCCCCAATACCTTACCGGACAACCCTTACGGATTCTTGGTCAAAAACAGTCGCTTCACCACCGACGACGGCTATAAGGGGAGCTTCAAAGCCAAACTGGGACGCGCTTGGGATCAGGGGGCGGGGAAAACGGGTTATCTGCCGGGGAAAACCGCCAATGGTCAGGTGCTGATTGTAAATAGCACTATCGATAGCGGCTACGACAGCTTGTCACCGTGGGGCGCGGCCGCTACAACCAGCCGACTGTTTAAGGGCAACATCAGCAGCACACGGCAGTTGAACGATGTGCAGTTCAACCGCCTGTGGGAACGATAACCCGTCTACGATTTAAAACGGTAGCGTCCGTGGCGTGGTTTGCATGGTCACCCAGCGTAGCTCGGTAAACTCATGAATACCCGCTCGGCCGCCAAATCGACCATAGCCTGAATCGCCGGTGCCGCCAAACGGCATCTGCGCTTCGTCATGTACCGTTGGGCCGTTAATGTGGCAGATTCCCGTTTGTAGGTTTTGCGCCACATTCCACGCCCTCGCCGTATCCCGGCTGTAGACCGCAGAAGACAAACCGTAGGCGCTGTCGTTGGCGATGCGTAGCGCATCTTGTTCGTCGTTCGCAAAAATCACCGCTTTTACGGGGCCAAACGACTCCTCGCTCCAGATCCGCATCTGTGGTGTCACGTCAGCCAGTAGGGTGGCCGCCATAAAAGTAGAATCGGTCTTGCCGCCGGTGAGCAGCGTGGCGCCTTTTGCCAGCGCATCGTCAATCAGCGCGTTACAGCGCGTCACGGTCTTGTCATCAACCACCGACCCTAGCAGCCCAGTCGGCAGCGCATTGACCCTTTTCACCAAGGCTGCAATAAACGGCTCGGCAACTTGCTTATCCACGATGATTCGCTCGGTCGACATGCAAATTTGCCCCGCATTGGCAAAAGCACCAAAGGTCGCGCCCGCTGCGGCCTGCTCAATATCGGCGTCGTCCAGTACCAGCAGCGGCGCTTTGCCTCCGAGTTCGAGCACCACCGGTTTGAGATGCTTCGCGCAGGTCTGAGCAATAATGCGTCCGACCGGCGTTGAACCGGTGAAATTAATGCGCCGCAAGCCCGGATGGGCAATCAGCGCCTCAACCAGTTCCGGCGCATCCTGCGGCGCGCAGGTCAGGTAATTCACCACACCTTGCGGAAAACCGGCGGCGGCGAGGGCGTCGATAATCAACCCTTGTGTTGCCGGAGATAGCTCAGAGCCTTTGAGGATCACCGTATTGCCGCAGGCAAGCGGTGTGGCAATGGCGCGCACCGCCAGAATAACCGGTGCGTTCCACGGTGCCATGCCCAATACCACACCGGCCCCTTGGCGCGTCGCCAACGCAAGGTTACCGGGAATATTTGACGGGATCACCTGACCGTCGATTTGCGTGGTGAGCGCGGCGGCTTCACGCAAAATGTCGGCACCCAAATGGACGTTAAATCCGGCCCAGTGGGGCGTTGCACCGGTTTCGGCATTCATGATTTCTGTGAATTGATCGCTGCGCTTTTCGAGCTGTTCTGCGGCGGCTAGCAGCAAACGGCGACGTTCACCCGGCGGCGTATCACGCCACAGTGGGAAAGCGGTAGCGGCGGCATCTGCGGTACGCATGGCGTCGGCTACGGTCGCAGCAGGGGAAATCGAGGCAATATCGCCGCTGGCGGGATTCAGGCGCGAGAAGCTCGCCGCGTTTGCAGCGGCGCAGGCTTCGCCATTGATAAATAGGGTACAGGTGAATGTCATGGAAACCTCTTATCGACTCGGGTAATGAATCGAGTGTAAAGAGGTGCACAGGGTAAAAACATCCATGATGCGGATTTCGCACCCTTTTTTTTCATTTCTAAAAGCGGTTCACATCCTTGTGCCGCCGAGGGTTACGGGAGCAGGGAGCGCAATTGACGCTGCGCATCTGGACTCAGTTGCAGCAGGTTGAACGCTTCACCCGACTCGGTGCTACGGGCGTAAAGCGCCACCAGCCAGTCATAAACATAACGGGTCGCCGCATGGACCGGTTGCTCGCCAAGCTGGGTTAAACGTGTGCTGCTGTCTGCGCAAACCTGCGTGAAAATCGCGCTGTCTTTGGCGACGCGGCTTGCTGGGCGCTGGTCTACGGGTAACTCGGCGTAACCGAGCCAGTTAATAAAATCGCCCAAGGTGGCGCGCAGTTGGGCGGCACCGGCCTGTTGCTCGGCGCTTACTTGGCGCAGCCGCTGGGCAAGGTTCATGCGCAGACTTGTGCCAATCAGCGTCAGCGTGAGCTGCCGTTGCGTGGCGGGGGTGAGAACGGCATGCGGCGTGCGGCTCCACTGGCGCAAATGTCGACACCACAGGGTGTAGGCCTGCGAACCATGATCCTGATGCGACAGCGCGCTCTGCTGCGGCGCTTCGGGGGCGGCGAACAAATCAACGGCGTCGTTAAACAGGCCGCTGACTTTTTCTTCGCGCTGTTGTTGTACCTGACACAGAGCGTCGAAGGTCGCCAGATCGGGCAGTAAACTTTCGAGCAGCTCACCGTGCCGCGAGGCATGTGTTTGCAACTCGCGAATGGCCGATTGTGCGAGGGCTGCGTGGTCTTGGGTGGCAGAAAGCAGCGGCTGGCACAGCGCATTTAGCTGTTGTTGATAGCCGTTCTGAATGGCAGCAAAGCGGCGCTGGCGCAGTTCAGGCAACGTCGCTTGCGATAACCACTCAATCAAACGCTGCAAGCTGCTGTGATCCAGCGCCTGTAAGGTTCCCCAATGCTGTCCCGGCTTGCCGACTAATTGCTGAACGGCTTCGTCGAAATGACGCTGGTGAACAAAGCGGTCATCCTCTGGGGTAATGGCCCACACCAACCCCGGCAGTTTATTCTCCTGTGCAGGCTGCGTTTCACTTACCCAGCGCAGCAGCGCGCGTGCGGTCGCAGGAATGGTGGAGCGCTGGGCCGTGGCGTTACACACCAGCAGAATATCCGGCTGGCGGTGCTGGCGATAATGATCCAGTAACCAGCGGCATTTGCATGCCCACAGCGGCGAATCTGGAAGAGCCGCCGGGACGGGAATGTCAATAATATCAACATTGTCCAGCACGCCGTGTTCGGTACTTAGCACCAGTTCGACGGTCAGAAGCGCCAGCGTGGTGGCGGGAATACTGACCGCATTTTGATATCCCTCTGCGCTTAGCGGATGCACCAATACCGCATCTTCACTTTCGCCGCCCGGCGTTAAAAATGCATCCATTGGCAGGGTAAAGGCATCGACCAGAAGGCTTAGCGGCGCCATGACTTCCCGGCGATTGCCCAACTGGTGCAGCGTATGGGCAAGCTTCAGCCACTGCTGCGTGAGCTCCTGCTGTTCACCCCACAGCAAAGACCAGGCACGGGCGCGGGCGGTCAGATCGAGCGACGGCAGCAGGCGGGCAAACTGATACCATAACCCATCATCAATTTGCTGATAGGCCGTGGGCAAGGTCTCGCGCCAGAAGCGGGCAATAGCGGCAATTTCCGCCGACGTCACGCCCGGCACCGGCTGCGGTTGGCGCAGGCTTTGCCAGCCGCGCAGCCGCTCGGCAATAACGCTGCTGTCCGGCACACGTGCGTCGCCGCGCTGGCAAGCATGCGTGATAAACAGCTGCACCAGCTCGGCCTCACTCATCAACATCAGACGCAGCGGAAACGCGTCGTCAGCGGTCGATGGATCACGGCTAAAGCGCACGGCCATTTGCGTCAGGCTGTGGCCGGGATTGATATGGCTGAAATAGTCGAGAGTTTTGCTCCCGGTTTGTACCGACAAGCGTCCGTCGCCGCTGCCGCACAGCGTGCGCAGCAAGTGGGCTTTTGATGCCTGCGAATGGCCGAACAGTGCGATGCTCGCCCGGTTGCGGCTGGCCTGCTGATGAGTTTGCTGTTGGGCATCAAGGCTCAGTAACCGCGTCAGCAGCGCGTCAGCGTCTTCATCCAGCGCGGGGTGAGTCTGTCGGGTGACGGCGACCCAGTCCATCACGGTCTGTAAGGTGGTCATTTGAGGAATACACTCCCGCTATCAATCCAGTAGTGGCTGCCGCTGTGACGGCGGTCGGCCAAGGTGTTCAGTTTCAGCGTCAGCGCATCTGGCGAAACCGGCGTGCCGTCTTGTAGCCAAGCATCGCTAAGAACGAAAGCCTGCGGCGCTTCGTGTTTGCTGCCGCCTTGCAGCTTCAAGCGCACTTGCAATACGCCATCACCGGCTATGGCTTTCGCCAGCTCCGGCGAATTAATAGACAGCGTATACAACGGCGTCGCGGGCCAGCGGGTATTGGCAAGCTGACGGAATCCCAGCGTCACGTTGCCGCGCAGCGGGAAGTGCAGACGGGCGTCAAGCTTAGCGCCGGGCTTATCGAGGTCGAGATCGTGATACCAAATATTCTCGTCACGCAGGGTGTTGACGGTTTTATCCAGTACCCCCAGATAGCGCACGGTGGAGTAAGCCCCGATATCGGCGGCCTTAAAGTTAAAGTGCGGCAAACGTAAATCCAACGCCAAGCTGCACAGCATCGCGCCCACGGCAGCGGTGGATTTTGGATTACCGATACGTCCCTGTTGGCTGAACGGATACCATTCATGAACGTGATATTTATCCAGCCAGACCATGCGGTTAACCGGCACAGGCTGGAGATAGCGGATCAACGCCTGTACCCCCGGCAAGCAGCCCGGACGCCCGGTCACCAGCAGCACATCGCAGGCATAGTGGGAAATCGCTTCGCACAGCGCATGCAGCGGCCCGGCGAGGGTAAATTCGCCCGCCAACATGGCCTGCTGCAACTGGGCAAAATTGACCTCCAGCGGCACCGAGAGTAAATCAAAGGCCGCACTGCCCGCAGGCAGGGCATGCTCAATCGCCTGGCCGACATAATTCATGACGTTGCGAGTCGGCGTTTGCGTCAGCAGTTCGCCAAAGGTGGCATGAAGTCCGGCCAGCGGGTCCTGCACGTCGCTTTGTTCCCAGGCGGCGAGGATCGCGTGGCCAATCGGCATAAACAGCTGCAGCGTGGTTTGCTGGCGCAGCACCGCCTGCGTATCCAAACGTCCAGAATCGCCAAACAACGTGGCCATTAACGCCTGAGCATCGGAAACGCCAGATTTTTGCAGCTGTGTTTGCAAAGCCGGCAGCACGCAGCGCTGAATAATATCCAGCAGTACGTCGTCTCCGGCGATTTTAAACCCTTCGCGGAACAGCAACTGCGGGGTGATTTTGACGTTGCCGCCAATACCGTCGTCCAACTGATACTGGGCGATAGCCATATCGGTGGTCCCGCCACCCAAATCCAGTGAGGCGATACGCAGCGCGCGTCCTGGGGCTACGCCCGCTTCCGGCAGGCGATCTGGGCGCGCCATTGAAGCAAACAGCGCTTCTGTTTGGCCCGAGAAGTGGGAGATCGCTTCGTTATACAGCCACACCAGCTGACCACAGCTGGCTTCGTCCCACTCCATATGGATTTTCGGGATGGGTACAATGCTTTTTTCCTGCAGGCGAACGCTGGCAAAATCATCGTCCTGCGGGTGCCAGCCCATCGCTTTCCATACCAGCGCGATGGCTTCAAACATGCGGCGGCGGAATATTTCGCGCTCCTGTTTAGGCATCGCTGAGGGGAGCGTGAGGATCAAGGTACGCAACTGGCGCGGCGACGCCGGGAAGCCTAAACGCAGGCGGGTGGCGACGCTGTTAATCTGCCCCAGCGCCTGCGAGAGCAGTTCGCAGAGCATATGGGTCATTAAGGTGCTGCGGCTGTACTGCGGAGAAAACACCGGCATACGTTCGTCGGCGGGCAGGGTAAACAGCGGCTGGCCTTCGTCATTCATCAGATTCATCAGCGGGAAGGCGGTCGCTAGCGGTTCGCGCTGGGTTTTACCGTTCATCTGGCTAAAACGCCAGTCCTGTACGGTCGGCGTTTCATCCCACAGATAACGGCGCGGGCTGGAAATGCCGCTATAGCCTTCGGTGCCTAAACGTTGCATCGCCAGTTTGCGGGCTTCATCGCCGACGCGCACCAGTGATGGCCAGATAAAGGCATCTTCACGGCCGCTCTCGACGGAAAAATGCTGCTTACCAAAGCGCGATTCCGAGAACTCGACCCGGCTGGTAAACAGCGGCTCGTTAAGGTATTGCGGCTCGCTCAGGGAACGGACCTGCAGCTCGGCAGTTTGGCGCAGGCCGTCGTTGGCATCGCCGTGATCTTCAATAATCACGCCGCAGGTGTGGGTATTGCCGACATCCAAAATCAGATCCACCGGAATGGCCGGGGTGCTGAGGGTGGCGGTCACGAATTTGATTTCCGGCACTGTCAACTGCTCGCCTAGCAGCGCCAGAATGTTGAGCCAGTGGCCTTGGTATTCAAAGCTACGCAGCGCCTGCGTTAGGTCGCGTTCGCTGCGCGTTTCCTGCGCGGCAACGTTCTGCTGGAAGACTTCACGCAGCCAGCCGTCAATCCACGTCTGGTCAAGAAAATCCGCCAGCTCATCGTCGCGCCAGGCCAGCGCAAAGCGGGTGCCGTTAAGAATGTCATTGGCGACCGGCGACAGCGCGGTGACCGCGTCTTCACTTATCTGACTGTCGAAGGCCAGCGTCACGCGATGGGTATGACCGGCGGTATCCGGCTCGGCTAGTTTGCGGATCTGTACACGGGCCCAGTTATCCGGGCCTTCCACGAAGGTGCGCGGCGGGTTAAAGCGTAAAAATGGCAGCGGTAGCCAAACGCCGTCGAGCAGTGCCAGCGAGTGATGTAAAGGCAGGGTGGATTCCGGTTTCACCACCTCCGGCGGTCGCCCGGGTTCCCCCGGGAGCGTGTGGCGCTGGTTCACCACGTCATAGTCCAGACGCAACAGCGGGCCGTTGGCGGTTTTACGTACGAAGCGGCCGTTTTGCAGCGACTCCTGTGGGCTAAGACCGAAATCGAGGAATTGGACGCCGCTGTTGGCAATCAGCGTCACGCTCTGTTTGTAATCGCAAAGAGTCACCAGCATGGTTTAGGCTCCCGTCTTTTTAAAGGTCAACGGCACAACCGTTTTGGCGTCAAAGCGAGCAGTACAGACGGCAACGTTGCTGTTGCCTGGCTTACAGCTGATCTCCGGCAGCGGATAGCGCGCACCGTCGCTGCACTGGGCGTTGCCCCGGCTCTTTATCATCAGCTCACCGTTTTGATGCAGCCCGGAGAAAATGGCGGCTTTGCAGACAATATTGCCTTCGCGAACGACGCGGGCGGTGCCTTTATTATTCTGGATCTGGTAGCGCAGGCTTGGCGCTTTGCCGCTGTGGGCATCGCTGATATCCATCTGTACCCGCCAGTTGCCGTTCAGAAAACGGGTGGTGCCGATGCGCATTTGGTCAGCATCCATCACCATCGCATCTTTGGGGATAACGGCGATGGTCAGCGGTTTCTCTTCCGGCTTGACCACCGGTTCAGCTTTGACGATGGCCTGATGCAGCGGCAGGGCGCTCAACAATACTGGCATATCGGGTGCTTTAACCACCGCAGATTCGGACATCGCTGCGGTTTCGGTAATCGGTTCGGACTCGGCCTGGGTCGTGGGGATCATCAGCGGTACGGCAATTGCTACCGCCGCCACCGCTGCGGCCAGCGGAACGCCCCATACCCAGCGCGAACGCCGTGTTTTCGGGGTAGCGGCTGGTGTCACGACGGTTTCAACTGGCGTCGGCGTTGCCAGCGGTTCTTCTTCCGGCAGCGTGTAAGCATCGAGAAGTGGCTCGTTAGCGCTCAGCAGCGGCGCATCGGCTTCGCTAAAGGTCACCGCCGGGACTTCCGGCGCTTCAACTTCGGGGATTTCAGTAATCACCGGCTCTTCCGGCAGTTCTGGTTCGACATAGCGCAAGCAGTCGAGAGCATCTTCGCGCGCGCCTTCGTTAAGGTTAACAAAGCCCCAGAAGCTAATTACCGGTTTGCCATCGACTAAGAACAGATGGTTCTCGCCGGGAAACTGAAGAGATTTTTCCAGCAGCGCACCAAACAGCTGCTGGGCGGTTTTTTCCGATTGCAGGCACTTCTTGCTGAGCGCGCGTGCGCTCTCCTGCAATCCTTCTAAATAGTGCAGAGCGCGATTACGCTGCGTTTCATCCGCCGCTTTCCAGCCGATAACTTCGCCCGCAATAGGGGAATACCAGTCGACCCGGTCGCCTTCGTCGTTAAGCTGAGGTACGGCTAGGCAATCTGCCAGCGCGTATTGTTTGCGTAAACGCAGCGTTTCCCGCACTTGCAATGCGGAATGGAATACGGTTTGCCCGCCGCCGCCTACGGCCTGAAAATCATCAAGACTTCCACTGCGTAAAAGTGTTTTTGCCACGTTCCTGTCCCATAGACTTCTTCACGTCATTACTTTACGCAATGCACAAAGCAACAAACGGTGAAAGAGAGGGGTAAATAGGGTAATTCTCGCGGCATTGAATGTTTTTACTTAAGTTAAATCTTGTGGTTGGCCGATGAAGAAACCACCAATTTGCCGTCATTCAGCATAACCTGAGACAAATTGGTTATTTGCCAGTTATCTGGCGCTGTGCTGTTATTAGGGCGTCCTCGCTTATAATAAAATTGAAAGGCATATAACCATGACCACAGGGAAAACGCTCCTCGCGCTGGCGCTCAGCGCACTGTTACCGGCAAGCGCCTTCGCGGCAAACAACGACACGCTCATCTACTGTTCCGAAGCCTCACCGGAATCCTTTAACCCGCAAATCGCCAGCTCCGGCCCCAGCTTTGTCGCCAGTTCGCAGGTGCTGTACAACCGCTTAATCAACTTTGATCCGGTTAAAAATACCCCGGTTCCATCGCTGGCTACCGAGTGGAAGATTTCGCCTGACGGCCTGACTTATACCTTTACCCTGCGTCAGGGCGTGAAGTTCAACAGCAACAAATTCTTCAAACCGACTCGTGATTTTAACGCTGATGACGTGATTTTTTCCGTCCTGAGACAAAAGGATAAAGACCATCCGTACCACAACGTCTCGCAGGGTAACTATGAGTACTTTAGCGACGTTGGCCTCGATAAGCTGATTAAAGAGGTGAAGAAGGTCGATGACTATCACGTGCAGTTCGTTTTAAACAAGCCGAACGCCGCTTTCCTGGCCGACTGGGGAATGGACTTCGCCTCGATTCTGTCTGCTGAATATGCCGATGCGATGCTCAAACAAGGCACGCCGGAAAATGTCGACAACTGGCCAATCGGTACCGGTCCTTATGTGTTGCAGCAGTACAAGGTCGATTCGCAAATTCGCTACCTAGCTAACCCGAACTACTGGGATGGCGCAGTGCCGACCAAACATCTGATCTTCTCCATTACGCCGAACGTTGAAACGCGTCTGGCGAAGCTGCAAACTAACGAATGCCAGATTATCCCGGCGCCGTCTCCGGTGCAGTTCGATGTGATTAAGAAAAACCATGACCTGACGCTGCATTCGGTTGATGCGCTGAACGTCGGCTATCTGGCATTTAACACCGCGAAAAAGCCGTTTGATAATGTGCTGGTGCGTCAGGCGCTGAACTATGCCACCGATAAACAGGCTATCGTCAATGCGGTGTTTATGGGCTCTGGTACGGTGGCGAAATCGCCGATCCCGCCGAATATGATGGGCTACAAAAAAGATCTGCAGGATTACGGTTACGACCCGGAAAAAGCGAAGGCGCTGCTGAAACAGGCCGGGCTTGAGAAGGGCGTGGATGTGACGCTGTGGTCGATGCCGGTGCAACGTCCGTACAACCCGAATTCGCGGCGTATTGCCGAAATGATCCAGAATGATTGGGCAAAAGTGGGCGTGAAGGCCAAAATCGTCAGCTACGAGTGGGGCGAATATCTTACCGGCATTCGCAAAGGCGAGCACGACAGCGCGCTGTACGGCTGGATGTCAGATAACGGTGATCCGGATAACTTTGCCAACACGCTGCTCGGCTGCGACAGCATTAAATCCGGCTCTAACGCCGCGCGCTGGTGTAATAAAGAGTATGATGGCCTTGTCAAAAAAGCGCTGGTGGTCAGCGATCCGGCGAAACGTGCCGCGCTGTATGGCCAAGCGCAGGAAATTTACTATCAGCAGGCTCCGTGGATTGCTTTGGCAAATGGCAAAACTTTCTACGCCACGCGCAGCAATATTACCGGCTACAGCGTGAGCCTGATGGGCAGTGATTTCTCGAAAGTGAAAATTAATTAAGGAGCGACTATGTCACATCTGGAAGAGATTACCGCACGCGTTGATGCCGCGATTGCCGAAAGCGTGATTACGCATATGAACGAATTGCTGACGGTGTTGAGTGACGACGCGGAGCTTAGCCGCGAAGACCGCTTTACCCAGCAACAGCGTTTGCGTGTGGCAATTGCCCATCACGGCAAGAACCAGCAGGAGCTGGAAGAAGCGCGTCGCGAATTGCTCAGCCAAGGTGGGACTATCCTTTAAACTTGGTAGGCCGGATAAGGCAACGCCGCCATCCGGCAATGTTGCGCGCGGTGCCTGATGGCGCTGCGCTTATCAGGCTTACATATTCTTCGCAACTAGAACTGCCGTCTGGCAACCAGCCACGCCCCAACAATCAACATCACTGCACCGCAAACGGGGCCGACTAATGCGCGCCAGGGAATACCGTGGCTTTTGACAATATCCATCACCAAACCGCCGATAAGCTGGCTTGCGACCAGCACCGCAATGGTCGTTGCGGCCCCCACGTACTGATAACCGCTGATGCTGGCAAACACAAAAAATGATCCCAAAAGGCCGGGGATCAGCGTCCACCACTTAATCGTTGCGACCAGCTCGTTCACGCCGGAAAGACCGTATTTAATCAGCAAAATGGTGACAAACAGCACGATCCCCACCAGCGAGTTAAGCAACATCGCCACCAAAATGGTGGAGGCGGACTGAGTTATGCGCACCATCAACGTGTTCTGGATAACCAGTCCGATCCCGGCGGCTATCAGGAACGTCAGCGTGAGGGATTGGTTCATGCTTTGGCATCCGGTTCTTGACGATCGTCAAGCTGCAGCTGCATAAACGTCAAATCCAGCCAGCGCCCGAATTTCGTGCCCACCTGCGGCATCTGCCCGGTGGTCACAAAACCGTGCTTTTGGTGCAGGTGCAATGAAGCGTGGTTTTGCGATTCGATCCCGGCGACCATCACGTGCTTGCCGCGACGTTTCGCCTCGCTAATCAATGCGCCGAGCAGGAGGCCGCCCAGACCTTTGCCCTGATGGTCAGGATGGACGTAAACGGAGTGTTCGACCGTGTGGCGAAAACCGTCGAAGTTGCGCCAGTCACCGTAGGAGGCATAGCCGGTGATGACGCCGTTTTCTTCACTCACCAGCACCGGAAAGTGACCATACTGCCGCGCTTCAAACCAGGCAATGCGGTTATCGGTATCAACGGTTTTATCGTTCCAGATAGCGGCAGTGTGAACCACCGCATGGTTATAAATGGCCGCAATTGCGGCGCAGTCTTCTTTTGCAGCAAAACGAATAGACATAGTTGCACCCTGTAGCTTGTTCACTATATTATTACGCCATGAATACTATTGAAGACAACCTAAATCAGCGAATCGGTGCAAGAATTCGCATTGAGCGTGAGTCACGCGGCTGGTCGCTGAGCGATTTGGCTGACCGTGCCAGCGTTTCGCGGGCGATGATCCACAAAATCGAACGTGGGGAGAGCAGCCCCACGGCGGCACTGCTGGCGAAACTGTCCGGCGCGTTTGCCATCAGCATGTCGACGCTGATTGCCCGGGCCGAGATTCAAGAGGGCAAGCTGCTACGTTTTGCCGATCAACCGGTCTGGCACGATCCGCAAAGCCATTACCTGCGCCGCCATGTTTCCCCGCGCGGCGAACTGCCGATTGATTTGGTGCAAATAGAGCTGCCTGCTGGCAGTGATATTCCTATGCCGGCGTCAGCATATGCGCTGGCACGCCAGCTTCTCTGGGTTCAGGATGGGGAGTTGCTGTTTATGGAAGGGGAGATAGCGCATCGTATGCAGACGGGGGATTGCTTGGAGCTTGGGCCGCCGAACGATTGCCGATTTATCAACGATAGCGACAGAACCTGCGTTTATCTGGTGGTGCGGCTGAATGCACAGCTGTAATGCCTAGACTATTTCTCTTATATTCCCCCATGAGGTCGACAGTTTGTCTGCCTCACTTTAGGGTGGCTGTAGAAATAATGGTTGGATAATTTCACTCAGGGAGCAATTTTAAAATATATATTGTATTTTCTGAGCAAAATAGGAAACGCCAGCTATTAATTATAATAGGGCTCTGGACCTATAATATGTGGAGTTAAAATAAAAATGCTGGATTTTGCAAAAGCGCAACGTATCAGTCTGACGCAACAAGTAGAGAATAATATCAAGAATGCACTGATCATCGGTGCTTTGAAACCAGGCGAACGATTGGTGACGCGAGAAATAGCGGTTAATCAGGGGATCAGTATTACACCTGTTCGAGAAGCATTGCTTCGGCTGGTTTCCTCCGGCGCGCTGCGAGCCGCGCCAGCTCAGGCCTTCATGGTTACGGTGTTAACGAAATCAGGATATCGTGAAATTAGCCAGATCCGCAAAAATCTCGAAGGAATGGCGACAGCGACGGCATCGGGTAAAATCACTGCCGACAAGATTGGTGAGTTGAATGACCTCTCGTCGTTATTTCACGAGGCCAAAACTGCTGGCGATATCACTAAAATGCTGCAAGCTAATTATCAATTTCGCTTTAAAATTTACGCTTATGCGGAAATGCCGACGTTAATGACCATGATTGAACAATTATGGGTTCGCGCCGGGCCTAGCTTCCATTATTTATATAATCACTCTATCGAACCGTTTCAGCATATAAACCTTTACCAACCTTTACTGACCGCGCTGGAAAAAAAGGAACCTTCGGCCAGTCATATGGCGATATGCCAGGTAATTGATGAATCCGCGAGCTTCTTGCAGCAGCAGTATCAGCACTAATATTTGTGCCTGATGGCGCTGCGCTTATCAGGCCTACACGGTTGCATGATTATGTCGGCCCGGTAAGCGCAGCGCCACCGGGCAATGTATCAACGTTATTCAAACCGCCAAGCGACGTTCAATCCTACCCCGTAGTTACGCCCTGGAGCCGGCTCGTAGTATCGGCCGTTGGACTCGTTGACGATAACCGAGCCAACATACTCCCGGTCAAACAGGTTATCGACACGACCAAACAGATCCAGACTCCAGTTGCCAATATCGAACTTATAGCCGGTATTTAGGCCCACGACCGTCCACGATGGCGCGCGTGCGGTGTTCTCATCGTTAGCCATAATATCGCTCAAATAACGCACATCGGCCCCCGCGTACCAGCCGCTTTCTGGCGCATAACCCAATGACGCGAAGCCCATATTGCGCGCGATGCCGGGGATACGATTGCCGTTACAGCTGGCGTCGTCGCAGACGTTCGTGCGGTAGGTGGCGTCAAGCCATGTCCAAGCCGCCTTCGCGCGCCAGTTCTCGGCGAATTGCTGATCGAGCGACAGTTCCATACCCTGACGACGGGTTTTGCCGGCGTTTTTGTAGCTGGTGCGTCCGCCGCTGCTGCTGTCGACGACAATCTCATTATCGGTGTCGGTCTGGAACAGCGCGGCGGTAAGCAACCCATTGCCGATACGCGTTTTACTGCCGACTTCCACCGTTTCGTTGGTTGAAGGCTGTAGGCCAAAGTTCAACCCGCTCTGATCGCCGGAGCGATAGGAAAGCTCGTTAATCGTCGGCGTCTCAAAGCCGCGCCCAGCGGAGAGATAGACGTTCCAAGCTTCGGTCATCGCATACTTTAACGATCCCGCAGGTAGCCACTTGTGATAGCTAGCATCGCCGCTGTCATCGCCATTCTTCGCGGTGACGTAGCGATCGTTGGAATCAAACCATACTGAACTGTAACGCACGCCCGCATCGAGGCTGAGCTTATCGGTCAACTGCCACTGGGTTTGCAGATACGGATCAAGGTTCCACATGAGATTGCGTTCATTGCGGCGCAGATTGCCTTTCTCGCCGTAGACCGGGGTGCTGCCGTCCATCACGAAGTTTTCGTAGCCCCGGCGCTTCTCGCTCATGTTCTCGTAATCGAGGCCGGTGGTGAAGGTCACAGGGACCAGCAGCTCGCCGCTGTGGGTCCAGCGGGTATCGATGCCCTGATAATGACGGTCGAGATCGATAACACCGCCTGCATGGGTCGGTTTAAGCTGCGGCGCGCGTGGAATCGACTGGTACTGCGTGGTTTGACGCTCGCCTGCGTACATCATCACGCTAAGCTCGTCGCGCTCGCTAAGCTGACGCTCATAGCGCAGCCCCGCCTGGGTCTGCTTGACGCTTTTGCGGGTGTTGTACTGCTCGCCGCGCGGTGACTGCTGCGGGTTCTGATGCATTTCGCCGTAGCTCAGGCCACCGGGATCGTTGGCTTTAATATCCACGCTGTTGAACAACAGGGTCAGCTTGCTGGCATCGTTAATGCGCACGCCCAGTTTGGCGTTTGCCAGATTTTTGCGTGCGGCGCTGTGGTCGCGATAGCCGTGGGTGATGAATCGATTTGTCGACACCGTATAGTCAACATCGCCAGAATGCGTACCGTCGCCCACTGCACCGCTGGCCTTCATGCCGTAGTGCCAAGTGCCAAAACTACCGTAGTAACTACTGGCTTCTAACGTTGTCGGCTGCTGGCCTGTCTGGGTGGTGACGTTCACCACGCCGCCGGATGAGTTTCCGTAAAGCGCGGAGAAGGGGCCGCGCAACACATCAATATGGTCGACGCTGCCGATATCAATATTCGAGGTTTGCCCCTGACCATCGGGCATCGTTGCCGGAATGCCGTCGACATACATGCGAATACCGCGCACGCCATAAGTGGAACGCGAACCAAATCCGCGAATGGAGAGCTGGAGATCCTGGGCGTAGTTCTGCCGGTTTTGGATCTGCAACCCCGGCACCGCACCCAGAGATTCTGAAAGGTTGACCCGCGGGGTGGCATGGCGCATCTCTTCGCCATCAACCACGCTCACGGCGGCGGGGGTATCCAGCTCGGATAGCGTCTGCGGCGCGGCGGTGACAATTAAGGTTTGTTCGTCATTGGCCCAGGACAGTGGCGTAAAAATAAGCGGCAGCAGCAGCGCGGGCAGCGTAGCTGTGCGAACAGTAATGATTTTCATGGAAAACTCGCAAAAATGAACCAAATGGAACAACCTGAATAGGGTAATACTTTTGTAAATATATTGAAAACTTTAGCAGCATAAATCGTTAAGTGCAGGTAATGAAACAGCAACTATTTGGTTGCGTGGACAAACAAATGCTCCACTTTGCATGAATTAATGATTACTATTCGCATCTATAAAACGCGGTGCAACGACGCCGCGAAGCCTGAAGCGATGTGAAGCGTAAAAAATAGTTCATCAAAGGGAGTCGTCATGTCATTACGTCAATTGTCCGCACCGCGCCTGCGCCGTTCTCTGCTGTTGAGTGCTTTACTGCTTGCGGGGAGCTTTAGCGCGCATGCCGCAGACGAAATGCTGCGCAAAGCGGTCGGTAAAGGGGCATATGAAATGGCCTACAGCCAGCAGGAAAATGCGCTGTGGCTGGCCACCTCACAGAGCCGTAAAACCGATAAAGGCGGCGTGGTTTATCGCCTCGACCCTGTGACGCTGGAAGTTACCCAGGCTATCCACAATGATCTCAAGCCGTTTGGCGCGACCATCAATGCGCAGACGCAAACCCTGTGGTTTGGCAACACCACCAACGGCTCTGTCACCGCTATCGATGCGAAAAGTGGCGACGTAAAAGGGCGCTTGGTGCTGGATAACCGTAAGCGTAGCGAAACCGTGAAGCCGCTGCAGCCGCGTCAGCTGGCGGTTGATGAGAAAACCAACACCGTTTATATCACCGGCATCGGCAAAGAAAATAGCGCCGTATGGGTGGTAGATGGTGACAAAATTGCGCTGAAAACCACTATTGAAGGGACCGGCAGCTTCGGTACAGGCCTGGCCGTTGATGCGGATAAACAGCGTCTGTATGTGACCAACGCCGACGGCGAACTGATCACCATCGATACGGCAAGCAACAAAATCGTTAGCCGCCAGAAACTGATGGACGACGGTAAAGAGCATTTCTACATGAACATCAGCCTGGATAAAGATGGCCAGCGCGCGTTCATTACCGATGCCAAACAGCCGGAAGTGCTGGCGGTCAATCTGAAAGACGGCAAAGTGCTGGCGAAAGTCGACACCAAAGAAGGGCTGGCGGTGCTGTTTAACCCGGCGCGCAATGAAGTCTACGTGACCCAGCGTAAAGCCGGCACCGTGACGGTTATCGACGCGAAAACCTATAAAGTGACGAAAACCATCCAGACGCCAACCTTCCCGAACAGCCTGGCGCTGTCTGCTGACGGTAAAACGCTCTATGTCAGCGTGAAACAAGAGTCTACCCGTCAAAAAGAGGCCACCGCGCCTGACGATGTGATTCGTATCGCGCTGTAATTTACGTCTGGCCTGATGGCGCTTCGCTTATCAGGCCTACGCGTGATGTAAGCCCGGTAAGCGGAGCGCCACCGGGCTATTCACCGTAACTGCCTGAATTTATCTTCTGTTACATCCCATCTCTATCCGGTCCGCCGCTATCATGCATACAATACACACGTAAACCACACTCGATGTGTGGACGGAAATGGGAGAGAACATGAAAAAGTCGTTTTATATTTCTGGTATGGGTTTACTGCTGCTGGCGCTGGCAGGTTGCACCAGCAACTACGTGATGACCACCAAAAGCGGGCAGACGATTGTCACCGAAGGCAAACCGCAGTTGGATAAAGAAACAGGAATGACAAGCTACGTCGATCAAGACGGTAACACTCGTGAAATCAACAGCAGCGACGTCGCGCAACTGATTAAAGATAACTGATTTCGTTAAGTTTCAGCGACCGCGCTTACGATACTCTCCCGGCGACATGCCGAACCGCTGTTTGAAGGCGGTGGAGAAGTGGCTGTGGTCGCTGAAGCCCCAGCGATAACCAATTCCCGCCAGTTTTTCATCATCGCGCGCGCTTTGTAACGCCTGAGCGCACAGATCCAGACGCCGGTTTTTAATGTACTGCGCCACAACTAAGCCCTTATCGGCAAACAGACGATACAAACTCCTCACTGACATCCCCGTTTCATCGGCCAACCACTCAGGGCGCAGGTGTTCTTCCTGAATCGCCTCGTCAACCAGCGCCATAATGCGCGAAAATTGCTTCTCTCGACGCGATGGCTGGACTTCCTGCTGATGCAGCATCGGGCGCAGCAGACAAACGATGGCGTCGAGCGCCGCTTCGCTTTCGCTGGCCGAAAGCGTTGGGCTGCTCATGCTTTCATGCAACAGTCGCTGGCTGAGTTGCACCATCGGCAAGGATTTGTCGAGGCGGGTCGCGACGCGAATACCGCTGCCGCGCAGTTGGTTTTCCAGCATCTGGCGCGGCAGTAACAAAGAGACCTGACGCGAAGTTTGCTGCCAGATAATCGAACAGGGGCGGGAGGCGTCAATCAGCGTCATGTCACCGGTTTCAAGACGAACCTGGCTCTCTTCTTGCTCGATATGAGCCTGTCCAGAAAGTTGGAACACGGTGTAAAACCAAGCGTCGTTGCCACCGCGAATCTCTTGGCGAGTGCGGTAGAGATTGACGTTGCGCGAGGTGACGGTGCTGAGCTTTAAGCTCCCAGCATAGCTGGTATCAATTTCGCCATGAAAATCCCCCTCCAGCGGACGGGCAGCAAAATGCCCGCAGACTTGGTTAATCTTTGCCAGCCAGTTTTGGTACGTCTCGCCACTGTCTCCCGCTGCCATATGCCATCTCTGCAATGAAAATGTGTGGTTATTGTTGCATTAATGTTGCCGTAAACAAGGGCGAAAGGGGGAATATATGAAAGAACTATTACCTGCCACACATTTCTGCCGTCGCAATCTGTTGAATTGCGGCGTCTGTCACAGCCGCAACAGCGATTGTCACAGAGACAAAAGCGGCTTTTCCTATCCCACCGTAGACTGAAATGACTATCCGTGAAGAATAAGGAGACGCTATGTCCGCACAACAGGTAGCGCTGCTCGCCAGCGTACAGCAATTTTTAGACCGTCAGCATGGACTCTATATTGATGGCGCGCAGCAGGCGGCCCAAAGTGAAAAACGTCTCACCGTCTGGAACCCGGCGACCGGGCAGGCGATTGCCACCACCGCCGATGCTAATGCCGGTGATGTTGACCGCGCAGTGATGTCCGCTTGGCGCGCGTTTGTCTCGCGCAGTTGGGCCGGACGCACGCCTGCTGACCGCGAACGTGTACTGCTGCGTTTTGCCGATCTGGTTGAACAACACGGCGAAGAACTGGCGCAACTGGAAACGCTGGAGCAGGGCAAATCAATCAATATTTCCCGCGCCTTTGAAGTGGGTTGCACCCTGAACTGGATGCGTTACACCGCCGGGCTGACCACCAAAATCAGCGGCCGTACGCTGGATGTGTCGATCCCTTTCCCGCAGGGCGCACGCTATCAGGCGTGGACCAAAAAAGAGCCGGTGGGCGTGGTTGCTGGCATTGTGCCGTGGAACTTCCCGCTGATGATTGGCATGTGGAAAGTGATGCCGGCGCTGGCGGCGGGCTGTTCTATCGTGATTAAACCATCAGAAACTACGCCGCTGACGTTGCTGCGCGTGGCGGAGTTGGCGAGTGAAGCGGGGATTCCGGAAGGCATCTTTAACGTGGTCACCGGCAGCGGCGCTGAGTGCGGCGCGGCGTTAACCTCTCACCCGCACGTAGCCAAGGTGAGCTTTACCGGCTCCACCGCTACCGGCAAGCAGATTGCCCGCGTTGCTGCCGACCGCCTGACCCGCGTGACGCTGGAGTTGGGCGGCAAAAACCCGGCTATCGTGTTAAAAGATGCCGATCCGCAGTGGGTTATCGAAGGGCTGATGACCGGCAGCTTTCTGAACCAGGGGCAGGTGTGCGCCGCCAGCTCACGTATTTATATTGAAGCGCCCATTTTTGATACGCTGGTGAGCGGTTTTGAGCAGGCGGTGAAGTCGATGTCGGTGGGGCCAGGTATGCTGGAAACCACGCAGATTAACCCGGTGGTTTCCAAGGCCCACTGCGCGAAGGTTGCGGCTTATCTTGACGAAGCGCGTCAACAAAAGGCCGAACTGATCAGCGGCAACGTTGGCCCGGATGCGCAGGGTTTTTATATTCCCCCAACGCTTGTGATTAACCCTGACGCAAATCTGCGTTTGACCCGTGAAGAGGTCTTCGGCCCGGTGGTGAACTTGGTGCGCGTCGCCGACGGTGAAGAAGCGCTGCGGCTGGCAAACGACAGCGATTTTGGCCTGACCGCCAGCGTCTGGACCCGCGACCTGACTCAGGCGCTGAACTACACCGACCGCCTGCAGGCCGGGACAGTGTGGGTCAACAGCCATACGCTAATTGACGCTAACCTGCCGTTTGGTGGCATGAAACAGTCGGGAACGGGGCGTGATTTTGGTCCGGACTGGCTCAACGATTGGTGCGAAACCAAGTCGGTGTGCGTGCGCTACTAACGTTCCGCGAGAGTGCCGGGCGGCGGCTACGCCTGACCCGGCCTACCGATCCCACCATACACAGACCCGTAGGCCTGATAAGCGAAGCGCCATCAGGCGCAGATACGCTCATCAATGCGAGAGCAATGTCCACGCAAATCAGGTATAAAATTTATTCTTTTAACGCGCTCAAAAAGGTTTTTCGATGTCCTTAGTCGATGAATTAAAAATTAAGTATCCTGCAGCCAATGCTTGGCAATTTGGTGACAGTCCAGAACTGGCAAACGAGCTTGCCGCTTTGGTTGTTAAAGGAATTAAAACCGCCTCATGTGGCTCTTTAGCCTCTTACCAGCAAGAAGATGGTGCTCCCTTAATTGGCAGCTATAACATCATCCTTGATGGCCAGGATGTACCGGTCTGCGTTATTAGGTTGATTTCGATGCGGCTGCTGCGTTTTTGCGATGTGACCGCTGAGCTTGCGCGAAAGGAGGGTGAAGGCGACTTGAGTCTTGGCTATTGGCGCAGAGAACATCAGAAATTCTTTCTTCGCGAAGGGTATTTTTCTGATGAGATGGAGCTGGTTGCAGAGGAATTTGAAGTGATTGAGGTTCTGTGAATCGGGCTAATATTCTGCGAACAGATAGATAAACAAATGTTTCATTCGACGCATCGCCCATTGGGTAATGCTGTTTACTTGAAGTTCGTTCACAGAAATTAAAACGAGGCACACTGCGCCCCCTCGCCCTTTTTAAGGAAGAGGGCTGGGGTGAGGGTTAAGGCATCGATTTTACCAATCAGCGCAAACCATCAGACCGGTTCTCAAATACCCAGTGCCGCAATAATGGCGCTTTCCATCTTCTCCGGCGTAGTCATCGGCGAAAAACGTTTTAACGGCTTACCGTCACGCCCCACCAAGAACTTAGTGAAGTTCCACTTAATTCTCCCACCCAGCACGCCGGGTAATTCGGCTTTTAGGAAACGAAACAGAGGATGCGCGGCGCCGCCGTTAACCTCGACTTTTGCAAACATCGGGAAACTCACGCCGTAGTTGATATGACAGGTCTGCGCGATGGCATCCGCATCGCCGGGCTCCTGCTTACCAAATTGATTACAGGGGAAACCCAGAATGACGAGCCCCTGCGCGGCGTATTTCGTGTAGAGCGCCTCAAGGCCCGCATATTGCGGCGTGAACCCACAGTGGCTGGCGGTATTGACCACCAGAACTAGCTTGCCGGAGTAATCGGACATAGCGATAGGCTGGCCTTGCAGGCTGGTGGCGGTAAGCTGATAAAACGGGGGCATGTTTGGCCTCTGTTGTTTGTTCGCGGGATAAAACCGAGTGTGGCACATATTTGCAAACTCAGGCGCAAAGGACAACGGGCAGGAGGCCCATACCAAATGCCTCATAAGGCGGTGGCGAGCTTTGTGAGGAGAGCCTGCTATGAACGAAAATCGGGCATACTCATGTTCACGGTATGGCTAACCGCTTAAATCAAAACGAGATTTTTGAAAATCGCGGTATACCTCCGGATTGGTGAAGGCTGGGAATGTGGCTTGCTGGGCCGCTGATTTCACCGCTGCGCAATAGGCTTTATTACCGTCGCTAGTTGATACGTTTAAAACCGTGCCATTCTGCGCAAACTCGATATGCAGCCTACATTTCTTCCCTTTCCAGTTTTGAGGATCGACAATTTTTGCCTCTATCGCCGATTTGATCGCTCGCGCTTGCGCACCCCATTCATCTTGATCATCCCACTTGCCAGAACCGCAATTCCCCGTTGCCGTAGTTTTATGGCATCCGGAAGGGTGTAATGGTGCGCACCCCGTTGCCAGACTGGCCACAAATGCCAGCATAAAAATCTTCATTCCCATTTTATTCGCTGTCACGCCTTGCCACCTCATTCCTTTAAATTCATCATAAATACGAAGATATTATTTCGCCATTACTGGTGAATTTTCAACTGCTTATACTGGTAGTGATGAGGTCGCTATTACGCTTTTACTGACTCCCTGTTGTTAACGAACTAGGCCACCTTATTTCTAGGAAACAGCCAGCATATCAACCCCTGACACAATCCTATTTCATTATCGTAAAACCCGGTCGTCGCCATACTTCCGCACGCGACGTTTTCTATGCTACTTTCATTTTTTTTCAGAAAGATAACGATGACGACGAGCATTCAGTTTAACTTCTCTACGCGCCCATTGATTCCATTTGCCCATGATTATTCTCACGGCGCAACTGAACCTTGGCACAGCCACGATTGCGCACAGCTTCTGCATACGCTCAGCGGCGTGGTCAGAGTAGAAACAGAGCAGGGATATTGGATTGTCCCACCGAGCCGGGGCGTATGGTTGCCTGCCGGGACGCGTCATCGCCTGAA
Source organism: Kluyvera sp. STS39-E (assembly GCF_040932435.1). Taxonomy (NCBI): domain Bacteria; kingdom Pseudomonadati; phylum Pseudomonadota; class Gammaproteobacteria; order Enterobacterales; family Enterobacteriaceae; genus Kluyvera; species Kluyvera sp. STS39-E. The sequence goes on from NZ_JBFQGA010000003.1 coordinate 437,562, forward strand.
AGTCATAGGGCAGGTGGCTGCCAGAACGTTGTTTATCGACCCTTTTGCCCGGGCGGATTTGCCAGCAGTTTGTCAGGTCGTGCAGATTTCGGATTTGCTGCGAGAATTGATCGTCAGTTCGCTTTCGTTGCCTGAGCATTACCATGCCGGCACCCGGGAAGAAAGGATCTACGAGCTCATTCTTGACGAAATTAGAGTGATGAACGTGCTGCCGTTTAATCTCCCGGAGCCACAAACCCCAGCATTACAGACTTTGTGTCGCCATATTCAGGATGAACCCGGCAAGTCTTGGTCTGCCGCAGTGGCCGCAGCCCAACTCAACATGAGTGAGAGAACGTTGTTACGACAATTCCGTAAACAAACGGGACTTTCATTCAGCGAATGGGTGCGGCGTGCGAAACTGATGATTGCGCTGACTTATCTTGCTCAGGGGCAATCGGTTTTACGTGTGGCACTGGATCTTGGATATGAAAGCCACAGCGCATTTAGCGCCATGTTCCGTCGTATCCTCGGGGCTTCCCCCAGTGATTACTTTCAGTCACGCGATTAAAGTGGCAATGCATTAAGCAACGCCTGCAGTGATGCCCGCGCAACATCATTGTCGATACACACTCCCCAGCGACTTTTGCCGTCGGCAAATGTACAGAGAATATAGGCCGCAGAACGGCTCTCGTTGTGTCTGCCAAGGGTATGCTCATGATAGTCCTCAATCGCGAATGTGAGTTTGAAGTGCGATTTGAGCGCATCGGCAGCAGCAGACAACAACCCGTTCCCTGTGCCATTTAACTGAATAATGCCTTCTGGCGTCTGAATCCGCGCACGAAACGAATTTCTGCCGTCTTCCAAGCTTTCGCTGCGATACTCCAGCAATTGCCATCCGGCAGTTTGATGGCGAATGTACAAGGTGCGGAACAACTGCCAGATATCAGCCAGCGTCATTTCGTGGCCCCCGCTGTCGGTCTGAGTCTGAACGTGCTGGCTAAAGTCCTGCTGCAGGCGACGCGGCAATTTAAGACCATGGTTTTGTTCCAAAATCCATGCGGCTCCACTTTTCCCTGACTGGCTGTTGACGCGAATAACCGCTTCATAGCTACAGCCAATATCGTTTGGATCGACCGGAAGATACGGCATTTCCCAACGCTCGTCCGTGGCTTGCTGCCGGGCCGTGAATCCCTTTTTGATAGCGTCCTGGTGAGAGCCAGAAAAAGCGGTGAAAGCGAGCTTACCTGCATAAGGATGACGGGGATGAACGGGCAATTGGTTGCATTGTTCGACCCGTTCAACGACGTGCTTCATATCACTAAAATCAAGGTTTGGGGAAATCCCTTGGCTGTAGAGATTCATTGCTAACGTGACTAGACACACATTCCCGGTCCGTTCACCGTTACCAAACAGACATCCCTCTACGCGGTCGGCGCCTGCCAGCATCGCCAGTTCCGCACTCGCGACGCCGCATCCGCGATCGTTATGCGGGTGCACGCTGATACACACAGCATTGCGGCGTGAAAAATGGCGGCAGAAATACTCAATCTGATCGGCGTAGACATTCGGCGTATTGACTTCAACGGTCGCTGGCAGATTAATGATCATCGGCCGTTCAGGGGACGGCTCCCAGACATTAGCTACCGCCTCACAAATTTGCAGGGCAAAGTCAGGCTCAGTAAAACAAAATGTCTCCGGGGAATATTCATAACTCCACCGGGTCTGTGGGTTGGCTTCACACAGAGCACGGATCTTTTGCGTTGCATTGACCGCCAGTTGGATGATCTCTTCTTTGCTTTGACGAAAGACCAGTTGCCGAAACAGCGGGGCGGTTGCGTTATACAGGTGCACGGTTGCGCTATCCGCCCCATCAAGTGAGGCGAAGGTCCGTTCAATCAGGTCAGAACGCGCCTGCGTTAACACTTGAATCGTGACATCTTTGGGTATCAGCTTGTCTTCAATCAGTTGACGAACAAACTGAAAATCCGTCTCTGAAGCCGCCGGAAACGCCACTTCAATCTCCTTAAAGCCGCATTTGAGCAACAGTTCCCAGAAGCGTAATTTACGCGCCGAATCCATCGGCTCTGCCAGCGCCTGATTGCCGTCGCGCAGGTCGGTTGAAAGCCAACGGGGGGCGTGGGTCAGCTGTTTATTCGGCCACTGGCGGTCAGGCAGATTAATGGGGATATGCGGGGAATATTTTTGCGATGGTTGTTGTAACATGTTGTCTCTCCTTTGCGTTGGTCTGCCTTTATCCTGCTCAATCAGGATAGGGATTACCGACGCAAAGATGACAACCTATGTAGCGAAACCGCCAAGCTATGGCCAACGCCATTCCGGTTGGCTGAGATGCTTAGCAAAGAAATCCGACAGCACTTTGACCTTCAACGGACGGCTGCGCGAGGTGGGGGTAACAAAATAGAGTCCCCCCTGGGTCATCGACCACTCCTCCAGCAGATGTACCAAGCGGCCATCTTTCAGATATTCAGCTGCCATAAATTCCGGCAACTCGGCAATCCCAAGGCCCGCCAGCAAGGGCGGCAGTAACGCCTCAGAGTTAGTGACCCGCAGTGGTCCGCTGGGGACAATATCTTCCTGCGTACCGGAATCGTGAGTAAAGCGCCATACCTGGCTTCGGGCACGATAGGCATAGCTGAAGCACCGTCGAGAGCTGAGATCGCGCGGATGTTGTGGCACACCGTGCTCCGCGAGATAGGCCGGTGAGGCCACCAGAAATTGCGTCACTGCACACAGCTTGCGAGCCACAAGAGAGGAATCCGGCAGCGCAGCTATGCGTAACGCGGCGTCAAAACCTTCGGCAATCAGGTCAACGGAAGCATCTGACAAATGCAGATCCACGCTCAGCTCCGGGAACTGTCGGATAATCTCTGGCATCAGGGGCGCTACCCAACGTAAGCCAAACGACATGGGAACCGCTAAGCGCACTTGCCCACGCGGTTGCACCGAGAGTTCCTGCGCCTCGCTCTCCACTTCTTCGGCTTGGCGATACATCTCTGATGCTTTTGCCGCCATGCTTTGACCGAATTCCGTCAGCGCTAACTGACGTGACGTCCGGTTAAACAGTCGGCCACCCAAACGCTGCTCTAGGCGCGCAACCGCACGCGACACGGTGGGGACGGATACGCCCATGACTCTGGCTGCGGCCGCAAAAGAGCCTTCCTCCGCCACTTTTGCAAACATCGCGAGCCCTTCGAAATCGGGGAATTTGTTCATTTCAAATCTGCAATGATGAGTTTCAAATCATTCTATTTTGAAATCTGTCGCACGTCGATATGCTTATCTCAACCCGGCAACGACCGCTGCCGAATTCCATCACGGCATTTATGGCCCAAAAGACAAACCGTATCTTTAAGGAGTTCACCATGAGTAAAAAACTTGCAGGCAAAATCGCATTAGTCACGGGCGGCAGTACGGGTATCGGCCTAGCTTCCGCGCAGGAACTCGCTGAGCAGGGCGCGAAAGTGTATATCACCGGTCGCCGTCAGGAAGAACTTGATGCTGCGGTGGCCTTGATCGGCCCCTCAGCCACAGGCATCAGAGCAGATGCCTCCGTGCTGAGCGATCTCGATACGGTGTTCTCCACTATCGCGAGCGAATCCGGGAAGCTTGATGTACTTTTCGCAAATGCGGGTGGCGGTGACTTGATGCCGCTTGGCGACATTACCGAAGAGCATTTTGACCGTATTTTTGGCACTAACGTGCGCGGCGTGCTGTTCACCGTTCAGAAGGCGCTTCCGCTACTGATTAACGGCGCTTCGGTCATTCTCACGGGCTCCACCGCTGCGGTGAAAGGCACCGCCAGCTTTAGCGTTTACAGCGCAAGTAAAGCCGCCGTGCGTAGCCTGGCCCGCTCCTGGGCGCTTGACCTGAAGGAACGTGGCATTCGTGTCAATGTGGTGAGTCCGGGCCCGGTCCGCACACCTGGTTTGGGAGGACTTGTACCGGAAGAGCACCGCCAAGGGCTGTTTGATGCGCTGGCTGAAGGTGTGCCTTTGGGGCGTTTGGGTGAACCGGAAGAAATCGGTAAGACTGTTGCATTTTTGGCGTCTGATGATGCGAGCTTTATTAACGCTGCGGAAATCTATGTAGACGGCGGCTTGGCTCAGATTTAATTCTCTGCCGAAGATGACTGCGTATTTATATGTAATAACGACGGTGGTGTTTTAAATTTTGTTTACGAAGACGTCCCTTTCTACGGTAAGAAAAGAGAAGGGGACGTTTAACTTTGCCTGCCCACCAGAAAGGCGTCATCAAGGGCTTGAACGACTGAAAGCGATATTTTTAGAGGCCCTAGCCAAATAATGTTTCTAAACAATGCCCGCTTTCGGCAATAGTCATTTTTTTGTAAGGGCGTAATGTTAATAAGATCATAGATAATAGCGGGAAATTAAGAAATGCCTTCCCGGTAGCCACGCCGGACCAGAAAGGCACAGGATCATACAGTTGGTGACCAAGGATCATAGTTCAATGCAAAGCTGCTTCCATCTCGTACAACCTTACCGGCGGTTGGCAGGTTAAAATGCATTCCGCTAACAGCCAGGTTATCGCTTACGGCACGATCAAGCAGTCTGCCACGAACGGCAGCTGCGGCCGTAGGATCGCTGTCAAATGCGATGGTTACATCAGGTTGGGCAATCTGGATATGCGGAAAATGAACGATATCGCCCCAGATGAGTAAAGACTCTTTTTCATCGCCCAGCAGATATCCGCTGTGACCCGGCGTATGGCCAAATAGTTCAATGGCCTGAATCCCCGGCAGGATCGCCTCCTCACGGAAAGGCACCAGTTTATCGTCGTACGCGTTAAAAGCGTTTTTAGCTACCTCAAATGACGGCCTGAACGCATCAGGCGCGCCGGCTGAAATCGTTTCGTCACGCCAGAAAGCGAGTTCTTTTTCATGCACAAAAAGCTGTTGAACATTGCGGAACACCGGCGTTTGCAGAGGACCGGCAAGACCACCAATATGATCCGGGTGAGCGTGAGTCAGCAAAATGGTGTCGATAGCTAGAGGGTCAATACCGGCAGCGGCCAGAGCAACCTGAAGCCGACCGCCCCAGCCCTTGATGCCACCAGCACCGCTGTCCACCAAGATAGTTCGCTCAGGTGTCTGGATCACGTAAACGTTGATATTAATACGAGGCAATGTCGATACGCCACGCTTCTGAAGCAATGCCTCGGCCCGGGAGCCATCAATGCCTGACAGCAGCTCAAATGATACGTCTAGGTAACCATCACTCAGCATAGTCACCATCATGTCACCCACTTTTTTGCGATTAATGGCCGGTGCCTGCCAGTTGCATTGTGAAATCATGCGTTACTCCGTTTTGATGAAGTGATTATGGGAAATAGAACGTTCGGTGAATGCAACTTATCCATAGTGGATTTAAGGTTTACTCAATGACTACGACGATTTTGCCAACCTGGCCATTTGCTTCCATATAGCGCTGTGCATCCGCAATCTCTTCAAGCGGGAATGTTTTATCAATCACCGGTTTCAGTTTGCCGGAACGTAAACCTTCGGTGACGAAGGATTTTGCGCGTGCCATTTTTTCTGGGTCCGTCGTGATTTCAAACAACTCATAACCACGCAGCGTGAGATGCTTGCCGAGAATATCAAAGACAGGTACAAGCATATCGCGGCTGTCGAGCGCACCATATTGGAAGAACATGCCTTGCGGTGCCATCACCTGGGTCAGTTTTGCCACGTCCGGACCGCCGACAGGATCAAAAACAATATGAGCGCCCCTGCCAGCAGTCACATGATTAATTTCCGCCACCATATCCTGCTCAGCGGTAGCGATAACTGCGGCGGCACCGGCTTTCAGAAGCAGTTCACTTTTTTCGGCGGTACGCGTAAGCGCGATGGGATTAGCGCCTAGCATGTTAGCTATCTGAATGGCAGCTAGGCCCACACTACTTGATGCCGCGCGGATCACAACATTCTGACCAGCCTGAAGGTTGCCATATTCAACCAACGCGCCATATGCGGTGACATACATCATCCAGCTCGCAGCTGCCTCCTCGAAGGAAAGATTTTCAGGATGCTTTACCACAGCGTGTACTGGGGCATTGACCAATTCGCCGTACATGCCGTATTCATTAAACATAAAGGAAGGGATAACACTGACCCGATCGCCTCTGACAATCCCTTCAACATTCTCACCAACGGCCTGCACTACGCCAGAGGCCTCGTAACCCAGGCGTGCTGGGAATTCTGGTTCAATGACGTACTGACCGTTGCGGTACATAATTTCGGCACGGTTAATTCCAATCGCATGTACGCGAATTTGAACTTCACCGGCTGCCGGCGCAGGCACCTGGACATCTACAACTTCCAGCACTTCTGGACCACCGGTGCGGTTGAAGGTAACAACTTTAGACATATTCAGCTCTCGTCAGTTAGCGGCAGGTCTTCAGAATAGTGTCGAAGACATGCCCGGTTCATTTACGAACAATCTACGCTGCTATAAACGCACCAAAAATAGCTGACAGGGAACTTCAGAATTAATTATCCGTTACCAATCTATCGGTTTCAGCGGATCTGAGCGGTTAGAACCTCACTGAACCAGTCGATAAAGACCCGTACTTTTGGCGGAAGGTAGCGCCGGTCCGGATACATCACCGAGACAGGCTTAGACACCGGAGGATACTGCGTCAGAATCTCTTCAAGAGTCCCGGACGCGATATGGGGCGCTAGGGCATCAAAGGTAGCCTGAATAATGCCCAGACCAGCCAAGCCACAGGAAAGCAGAATATCTGAATTATCAACCAGCATGCTCCCCGCAGGACGCAGTGAAACGACATTACCGTCCTCAATAAATTTCCATTCCATCACGTCACGACTGTGGTCGCTAAAGAAGTTAATTGCGCGATGGTGCTCCAGTTCCGCAAGTGTTTCCGGACGTCCGTGTTGCTGCAGATAAGAGGGCGCTGCACAGGTGACCATCCGGATTTCCCCAAGACGTCTGGAGATGAAACTTGAATCCTGAAGCACACCCAGCCGGACGAGACAGTCCACGCCTTCTGTGATCAAATCGGTTTTTTTATCGGATGAAACCAGCACGACTTCAATGTCGGGATACAGTGACTGGAAATGTTTGAGATGAGGAATAAGTATGGCATGTGCCAGCGACAGCGGAACATCAAGCCTGAGCCGCCCCTTGGGTGGAAGGGTCGGTGAAAAACTGGCGATCATGTCATTAACTTCAGCCAGTACGAGCTTGGCTCGATGATAAAACGCTTCCCCTTCAGCAGTAACACTCAGTTTGCGGGTTGTACGATGGATGAGCTTCACGCCGAGGTCATCTTCTATCTGCAGTATCGCTTTGCTCACGGTGGGGCGATGAATCTGCAGAATGTCAGCGGCTCTAGTGAAGCTGCCCTGTTCAACAACCTGTATGAAAATATTAAGGTATTCAATCATGTTGGAATGCACGTGATCACCAATCTTTATTTAGGCTGTTTTAAGCTGGCATTGTAAAGTAAACAATTCCGATGGGCATCCAGTTAAGACCTTTCAGGATTTCAACATACCCGCATCTGGCGCGGAGCGGACCGTCTGAAATGCCGCGCGGTCTGTATTGCGAGAAACGGACACTTTGGTTGGAATGAGGACACACGAATATTCTTGGTTTTCACTGTTTTGACAACAGTAAAATTAGCAATTTAAAGCGACTGAATAGTGGGTTTTAGACGGACTAACAAGCGTACATTTTTACTGCGGTATTCAACGTGGGTCTGGAACCGAAAACCAAATCTCTCAGCCAAATAATTTGAGCGCTGGTTATCTTCCGCAATAATACAGCACACCGGTGAGAGAAATGACTGGTCAGCCCAACCTAAAATCGCGGCCAATGCTTCATTAGCATAACCCTTTCCGCGCATTTCCTTGATGATTGTCCATCCGGCCTCGGGGTATGTTAAGGCTGGCACGGTATCGCGATGCGCATCCTGAAATCCAAACGCGCCAATGTACCGATGGGTGGCTTTTTCAAAAACAGCCCAGTAACCATAGCCTAACGCTTGCCAGTGGCCGATGTAACGCAACAATCGGGCCCAAACTGCTTCTGATGTGGGCACTTCTCCACCATTTATCTTAACCATTTCTGGCTCGGTCCAGCATGCCTGAAGTGCCGGGAAATCTTCCAGCGTGAAATGTTTTAGAATTAAGCGATCTGTCTCTAACTGTGGTGCCTGCTGCAAAATCATCATTACCTCTGCAATCATCAAGTTACATTGCCTGATTTATTATGATAAATAGCATGAATCTCAGGCTATTAACATAAAATCAACAATGCATTTTTCCTGCAAAAAAGACACGAGTAGCGCGTCACAGCTGGCAATGGCTCAAAATAAAAAAAATAATCTGAAAGCAAAACTTCTGTCAGCATTCCCTAAATGAACCCTTAGCTTTTAGATTTCAAGCCTAAACAGGGGGTTCTGTTCTTAGCACGGAGCGGACGAGCTAACTGAGTTAAAGGTTAGCAGTGGGCGAACAGCGGGCGTTCGGATTAAGTGTTGGCAGTCATGGTCACACGCTGTCTCCGAATCCTCCGTAGCAAGATGAACTGCACAACCAGTGCGGCGAAAATAGCGGTAGCATAGGTTACGGTCAGGTTAAATGAGACGAGAAACTGACTGAGCACCCAGAAGAAGATGGCAAAGCTAAACAGCCCGCCGACCAGTCCTCGCATAACCCGCTGAGCGGCTTCAAAGCCTGCCAGCACGTGAGCAAATACGGCCAGAATGACGGCCATAAACGGAAAAGAAGCGATAACACCGCTGACCTCGGCTCCCAGATAGGGCGCTGCCATCGTCACCCCCATAACCAGCAGGACGATTAACAGAATCCTGAAAGGAATATCTCCGCGCGGGTGCGCTAGGGATGATTTAATGACCAGTGAACGAGGCATAAGCTTTAGCGCTGCCATCATCACCGGAAGTGCAAGCACAAACAATCCTGTCTGCTTAATCCCGCTCAGTTGAAGAAGAGCAGCAGCCAAGATAAAGGTGGACGTTGCAGCGAATAGCGCTGGCAACCAGCCACGTCGTGCAAGTCGACAGTATGCGACCGCAAAAGAAGCCTGAGCAATGGTTGCAGCCAGTGAACCAGTGGTGGCGCTGGCTGCAAACTCTTTCCCATGCTCAAGCGCCAGGAATAAGGAGATCGGCCCTGATGTCAGCGGCAGGCCGACAAGTAATCCGCCCACTGTCTCCCCCCATTTTCTGCTGGCCAGCGTCGAAAGGAGCATCAGAACCGGCGTGAAAACCAGCTTAAAGAAAAGTAGCGTCATATTAGCCCCGGATCTGCATCGCCGCGCCGACCGCCATGAACACACCACCACAGACCCGGTTAAAGCGTCGTCCGGCGCGTACAAGCCACGGGCGGATTCTGTTAGCGGCAATTGCGCAAGCGTACTCTGCCCAGAACTCGGTAAAAGCATAGGTCAGCGCAATAGCAACAAACTGAAGAACGAGACTCCGATCCGGGGCGATGAACTGCGGAATGACCGCGGTGAAAAAGAGTAACGCCTTCGGGTTGGTAGCCGCAGAGAAAAATCCCTGGCGGAACATCTGCTGCGGGTTTGCCTTGGTGATATGTGGGCCAGCGTCATTAGTCATCGGCGGCGAGCGCCAGAGCTTATACCCCAGAAAGGCGAGATACAGGCCGCCAACCACGCGGAGCACAGTCAGCCATTTCTCAGACGCCTGCAAAAGCGCGCCGATACCAAACATACAAAGCCCAATTAGAAGCACAAAACCTATCAGACCGCCGGTGATTGTCACCAAAGCCTTACGAGTTCCGTGCATCGCGCCATGAGTCAGCACCAAAAGACAGTTAGGCCCGGGGACCAGTGACATGCTAGCAGAGGTGACAAGAAACAAAAGCCAGGTAGTGAACAGCATGAGGTGCTCCGAAGCGACAAGGGAAAGTTATTGGCTTAGATAGTGATTTTCATGCGAGGGCCTGACAAATCATTTGTTTTCACATCACGTGTGAATTATTCTCACGCATATGATATTTGACCGACTTCCTCCCTTGCAGACGCTGCGTGCTTTCGAAGCGGCAGGCCGCCTCTCCAGCATGACGCTAGCGGCAGCAGAACTGCACGTCACACATGGCGCGATAAGCCGTCAAATCCAGATGCTCGAAGAGCATCTGGGGGTTCGGCTTTTTCTCAGACTGACGCGTCAGATTATCCTGACAGAAGAAGGGGCTGAATTTCACCATGCGATAACTCGAATCCTAGGTGAGTTGACGGGCGAATCTGAGCGGCTACGCGGCAGAAATCCCGCCATGAGTCTGCGAATAAGTACGGGCGTTTCATTTGCCAGTAAGTGGTTGGCGCCACGCCTTAGCCGACTTAAGGCGCGCTATCCGGAATTTGATGTGCATCTGGACGTGACTGACATCAATGCCGACCTCAACAACGGCCAGGTCGATGCAGCCATTCGCTACGGCAACGGTCGCTACCGGAATGCTTCAGCTGAACGCATCCTCGAAGAAACAGTGACTCCGGTCTGTAGTCCGGGTTACCTCAGTGCACATAGTGGTCTGGCAGACATCAAGGCACTTTCGGGCTGCGTCCTTCTCCATGAAGACAGGATGCTGGCGAACTGGGAAGCCTGGTTTGCGATGGTCGGAGAAAAAAATATTCGCTGCCATCAGGGCCCATCTTGGAGTCACGGCAGCATGGTGGCAGAGGCCGCTATCCGTGGCGAAGGTGTGGCGCTGGGGCGTAGTGTTCTGATTGCAGATGATATCGCTGCGGGCAGGCTAGTTGTTCCGTTTCCGCAGTACAAGCTGAAAGCCGAGCGAGGGTACGATTTGGTTTATCGTACTGGCTCTCAGGATACCCCTAAAGTCCGGGCATTGAGGGAATGGCTTTCTGAAGAAATGCGCGCACTGGAAGAATAAAATCTGATCCGGAGCCCCCAGATATGAGATATCTGAAGTGGTCTTTTTTGGCCGATGATACGGTCTTTGTTTCACGGCGGCGTATTTATACTCAAATCTCCTGCAATGTGGGAGATTTGAGTATGGTTGTCCCTCATGAGCGAAAATCAGCCATTGTGAATGCTTAAACAAGGGGCTTTTGGTTGGTTTATTTGACCGTTTCAATTTTCGGTGGTTGCCAGGTACCATCCAGAATCGGCTGTTCTCCCCAGTAGGCACGGATGTAGAGTGACAGGTTTCCGTCGGGTGCCGGGAGCCAGTTATTCACTTTATCAACTGATGGGCGAGTTTTACTTACGTAAAGAGTCAGTGAGCCGTCCTCGTTGTACTTCAGATTTTTATTTTTAGTTCCCAATGAAAAACGGTTCAGTTCATTTGGGCTAAAAAGATGCTTGCTGTTGTATAGCGTAAGTGACCAAAAGCCTTTAACAGGAGGAAGTTCGCCTTTCGCGAAGGTCACCGTGTAATCATGATCACCAGAAAGTTGTCCTCCGGCGGCATCGTTGTCGGTGTAGAAATACTGGGTTTCGTCCGGTTTGTTGTCGAACATGTTCGATTTAGAGGTGCCGGTACGGTTGTAATAATCTACGCCAAATTCGGCGTTGTTTTTGGACCGATTCCATCCATTTCCCGCGGGCACACCGTTATTCTTCCACTTAAAGAAATCCGCAATAACGGTCTTGTCCGTATTGACGGCAGCTTCATCCATCCATTTCCGGATTTCCGGGCTCTTCTTCCCAGCTTCAACCAGATGACGATACTGAGCATACATGGCTTCTTCACCAGGGAGTGGGGGCACTTTATCCAGCACGTTCGCGAATTGATCGAAGAATTTCTCCGGCACTACCCAACGTGTTTCACCTGCACTTGCATCCGGCTTATCCCCAATTGCCGGAATTTTCGAGTATTCAAAGGATTTCATTTTCCCGTCAAACTGACTTAGCGGGTAAGTCATAACCTCTTTGATAGGGCCCTGAATTGCGACCCTGTCTTCAGGGGTATCATTCATCTGAATGCGAGGAATGATGTTAGCCATTTCAGTTGAAGACTGAATCACGCCGTTAAAGCCTTTTGGTGTTTCGCCTTTCCAATGGGGGCCGACGAGTAAATAAAAACCGGGCTTCGTTGCGTAGGGTTTGCCCACATTACCAATCTGATTGGTACGAGCATCATAGATGGCATAGACCCAGAATCGCTCGCCAAAATCGGGGACCTGTATAACAATCGGCTCTTTATCCAGCTCAAAGAAGCCCAGACCATAAGCCACATCCTGGTTTGGACAGGTGACAAAAGTTTCCTCAGGTTTGATGTAGTCCGTCAGCATGCTGAGTTGGCCCATAGGCGCAACAGGCACCATCCCGCCGTTCAGCGCGGGATAAGGCGCCTTAGTAATGGTTTCACGACGATTGAACTGGTTCACCATTGGCCAGCCCCAGATGTAGGCCTGCTGTGCAATGGCCTTCACGTAAGATTCAGGCATGGTCACATCCGGCGACGGCTGTGTTAACTGGTCAAACTGGGTCGGATGCGGGATAGTCAGCGGTGCCGTCTGCGCATACGCGCCAGCGTTAAGTGTCAGCGCAGTCAGCAGCGCAAGGTATCTTTTTTCCATCGCTTATCTCTCTTATTTATTGGTCTGAACCAGATCGTCTGGAACCCAGGTCTGATCGTAGAATCCGTCTTCGGTGCCGTAGAGGCGCAGCGCAACTAGGAAGTTACGATCGGGTACCGTTTTAATAAATGCGCTGTCCGCTACGCCATCCGGTTTGCTCGGGCCAAACCACAAATCGATAGAGCCGTCATCATTTTTAGGAATGTTGTAGTAGCCGTTGGTCGATGGCAGAAGCTGGTCAGTTTCCGGCATAGTCCCATCGGTGATGTTATAGGCCGTCACCGCCCAGAACAGCGCAGCAGGCGGGTTCGGCGGCAGGTGCAGCTTGTAGGTGTTGCTGCCGTCGAGGAATTTCCCGGTGTTGTCTTTAGTCGCGAAAGGATATTTCGATCCCGCCCCCGTGGTGTGCATCACCATCGCTGCCGCGCTGGAGTAGGCAATCTGGAAGAAGGCCGCGCGCTGGTTAGCATCCAATGTGCCGTACTGCATCCACTCGGCTGTTGCGCCTGCCCATGACGTCTCCCACTGTCTGTCTTTGTAATACAGCTGACGTTGGTCGTCGCGCCCAACCTGTCGACGCGCCAGAATCATCCGCGGCGCCGTTGCTACCGCTTTGTTGAGCATCTCCTGTTGCTTCGCCGTTGGGGTGAACGGCTTGCCTTTTACGATCCCGATGCTTAACAGTGCACTGCGCGTTTCATCTGGAATTGCTGTTAAGGGCTCATAGTCCACAAAGGTTTTCAGCTTCTGCCAGTAGCTGGCGTCCGTTGGATACATCATATTGACGCGCTTACCGCTGGCGTCCGGGAACTGCATTGGTTTGACTTCTTTCTCAACGTCCCAGAGCGGATAAATACGTGTCGTTTCGGCATTTTTTACCGCCGGAACTGGATCAGGTTTGCCGTCCCCTTTACCCATAATGGTTCGGAAGAAAAGAAATACGTTGTAGGTTGATGATTTAAAAACATAATAACCTTGTGGAACCGGACCTTCATAATCAGGTGGTAGCAGGAGGTATAATCCGCCACGGGCACGGTCTGGGCCAATGGCGCCCACGTCAGTGATTGTTTTCTGGAAGAAGTCTGTAAACATCCCGATCACATTCGCCGGGGCTTTAATCACCAGCGGGCCTGTCTCTTTTAGATCCAGATAACTCATGGAATAAATCACATCACCATTTGGTGTAGGCACAACAGCCCGGCTGTCCATACGCTCTTTCCAGATGGGCAGGACGTTATAACCTTTACCGAACGCAGACTCGGAACCGTCGCGCAGACCGATGGTGTTCAAAAGAGGTAACGTTTGAATATACGCTTGGATAGCATCCTGATAATACAGATCGTCGCTGAGCGACTGAGCTTCATCCTGAGCCAGCCAGTTGCCATTATTAATTTGTTTCATCAATGGTGAAAGGGGGGCATCGGCAGCGTAAACGTGCTGGGAGAAAGTTAATGCCAGCAAGACTGCAGATGTTATGACGTGATCTTTCATAAGGCTTTCCTGAATGAGTAAGCGGAAAGACCAGCGATATATGTCTTAAGCCTGAAGCATATCCTCGGCTGGCACTGAGTATGTCGAATGCCTTTTAAGGATAGTTAAAGATACAAACATGTAACCTTTAGAATTGTTTATTAATAAATTAGGGAAACGAACATAGACAGAATCCTGCGCTGGTAGACACCCGACCCAGACGGGCCGACCTTGTCTGTATGTGAAATGTTTATGTCTACGTTTAGCAGAAACCGGACCAGTTTTTGCGGAGAGAACCCGGGGCGAGCAGCATGCGGAACTTAGTTTTTAATTAACCATTAAATTCCTGCCTAGCTAATCCATTAAACCGTCATGGTCATACTTTCCATTGCAGAAGTGAACAGCTGGTCTATGCTCAGAAAATGCGGAGGGCTGTCGACGCGCGGGTTGCTTGAATAATAATGATAATTTCACATTACGCGGTGGTGGGTATGAATAGGATTGCGCTCGTACTTTTCATGATGACGTTATCGATTATCTCGTTTAATTCTTTCTCCGCAGAACCCCGCCAAGAACCCACTGACGCAGAACGAGCGCGCACGGTTTATATTTTCCATCAGCCGATTGTTATGCTGCAGGCGAAATTTGGTCTCACGACGCCGGAAGAACGGGTTTTACGAATTCGAAATACCTTACGTAATTTCACCAAGGCGGATGTGAGTGAACCGCTAAAAATAGTCCCTGTAACGCGCTATAACCAACAGGGCAGACTTATTGTGATGAATGGCAAACCGGTTATGCTGCTCACACAGGCGGATCTGGATGAGGGCGATGATCTGACCCTAGACCAGGCAGCGCAGCGCGTGCTGGCCCGCTTTGAAACCCAACGCACAGCCCTGCGCGATCAGTACAACACCGGCTGGCTTGTGCTCTCTGGTGTTAAAACGCTGGCGGGCTTGCTGGTGGTATTCCTCTTTTTCTACGGTGCCTGGCGTTCCTGGCGGTGGGTCAGGCGTTATTTCCGCCGTCGCGTAGTAGAACATCGCGGCATCATCCCACAAAGCTGGCGTCGATATGTCGGCGTCGTTGAAGCCCGTCTGTTCGCTCTGCTGATGATCATTCTCAGTATTTTTGCATTTTACCTATGGCTGAGCTGGGCGTTTGGCCTGTTTCCTTGGACGCGAGTTTGGGCCACGTCGCTGGGTGACTGGACGCTGCGTGTGGTTCGTGAAATTACCTTATCGATCGTTTCGTCGTTGCCCGGCTTGCTGATTGTATTGATTATTTTCCTGATCACCGCTTTCATCCTTAAGCTGCTTAAGATGGTGCTGAATCAGGTTGAAGCGGGGCGCTTGCAGTTTCCGGGTCTGCACCCTGAAACGGTCGGCGCTACTCGCAAATTGATTTCCGTGATGGTGTGGTTATTTGCCTTGTCCGCCGCTTACCCGTTTTTACCGGGGGCAAATTCGCTGGCTTTTAAAGGCATCAGCGTCTTCTTTGGCTTAATGTTAACGCTGGGTTCGGCGGGGGTCATGAACCATGCGATGAGCGGCCTCGTGCTTATCTATTCGCGCGCGCTGCGCAAAGGGGATGTCATTCGCGTGGCGGACAATGAAGGCAAAGTCACCGAAATTGGCATGCTCGCCACCAAAATTATCACCCGCGAAAACTATGTAGTCACCGTGCCTAACGCGGTGGTGGTCAGCGGCAAGATAACCAATCTCAGCGCACAAAATAATGATGGCAGCGTCAATTTAACCGTCAGTGTCACCATCGGCTATGACACCCCTTGGCGGCAAGTTCATGCCATGCTTGAACTGGCGGCCAAACGATCGAGATGTGTGGACTTGACGCAGCCGCCCATTGTGCGCCAGCTGCAATTAATGGATTGGTATATCGCCTATGAGCTTCAGGTCAGGCTGTTACCCGAACAATCACTGGCCGTGGCGCGCAACGAACTGCACAGCAATATTCAGGATGTCTTCAACGAATTTAACGTTCAGATCATGTCGCCAAACTTCGTCATGCAGCCGGAAGGCAGCGTGATGGTGGCGAAAGAGAACTGGTATGCCGTCCCCGCAGCCCCGCCAGATGGGAAATGATAGGTACATTTGAATTGCCTGCAATTTTGCAGGCAATTTCACAATAAAATCATGCCAATGGGATGTCTTCAAGACGGAAATAAACGGCGAGTCCATGCTCATGTGCCACCTTGATATCCATATCCGCACCCTTCGAAGCGCCCTCAACACGATAAATGGCGTCACATTTTGTGATAAGCCGATGGGCGACGGGGTAGATCATCGATTCCCCTATTTCATCGTCGATAGCGACAGAACCGGCGGCTTTTGCCAGCGGCAGCGCCAGCCATTCGCCAATAACCGGAATGTGTCCTCTTTGGTAAACCGCTAACGCGGCTTTTTCTAAGCGGGCGAGATTCGCGTCGATAAGTTCTTGTAATCCATCCGTACCGCTGCGGTAGGGGCCTGCGATGAGAATAAGTTGTTTCACAATGGATACCTCAGAGAATGCCTTTAAGGGCGACGTGATAGAGCAACATAATGGTTTTACCATCGACGATAAGACCACTTTCAATGGCGGCAAGAGCTGCATCAAGCGGCCACTCAAGCACTTCGATATCTTCTCCTTCCGCCTCTATTCCGCCACCGGAACCGGCCTTGTCGCCAGCATCATATTCGGCGATGTAAAAATAGAGCTTCTCGGTGACCGAACCCGGGCTCATATATGCCTCGAAGACCTTCTGGACGCTGGAAACACGAAAGCCTGTCTCTTCTTCAGCTTCGGCTTTAATCCGTTTTTCAGGGGCCATGTTGTCAAGAAGACCGGCCGCCGTTTCAATGAGATAGCCATCATGGCCATTCATAAAGACCGGGAAGCGAAATTGACGAGTTAAGATCACGGTTTTCTTATCGCGGTTATAGAGCAGGATCGTCGCCCCGTTGCCGCGATCGTACACTTCACGGCTTTGGCGCTGCCAATCACCGTTGCTTCGCTGAAGATCAAAAGTGTATTTTTTTAAAGAATACCAATCATCGGATAATGTCCTGTTATCGACGATCCGTATTTCTGCACGTTTATGTTGCATGATGGCTCCTAGATACGTAGAGTCGACATCATAATCAGCATTAACGTGCATATTCAAGAAAAAACACGCATAGAAAAGGACTGTCACATGCTCGCGCATCAACGTAAACAACTTATTCTTGAACAGCTCCAGCTTGAAGGGCAGGTGATGTCGAAAAATCTGAGCGATCGCTTTGACGTCTCAGAGGACACTATTCGCAGGGATTTACGTGAACTTGCCGCAGAAGGGCATTTGCAACGGGTTCACGGCGGCGCGTTGCCAGCATCTTCTGCTGTGGCGACGTTTTCTGAGCGTAAGTCATTAAAAACCGACGTTAAAATGAAGGTCGCCAGAAAAGGCGCAGAGCTCATTTCTGAAGGCCAGGTGGTCATTGTGGATGGGGGAACCACCACATCAGAGCTTATTGCCTGCCTGCCGGACGACCTGCGCATCACCGTGGTGACACACAGTCCGAGCATTGCGCTGGGACTGGTCGATAAACCCGCTATTGACGTTATTTTGATTGGTGGCCGACTGTACAAACACTCCATTGTCAGCGTCGGGGCGGCGACAATTGAGGGCATCAGCAATATTCATGCGGATATTTTCTTCATGGGGGTGACGGGTATTCATCCTGAAGCCGGATTAACCACGGGTGATTATGAAGAAGCGTGCATCAAACGTGCATTTTCCGGCAGAGCGGCGGAAACGGTAGTGTTGGTGTCTCCGGAAAAGGTCAACGCGGCGTCATCGTTTGTTATCGGTGAGGTTGGGCTCATCAACACCATCGTGGTTGATAGCGACACCGATGATAATTGGCTAAAGGGCATCGAAGAAAAAGGCATCACCATTATGAAAGCGTGATCCTCTGTTCAAACCGAACGCGGCACAGGTTCGCCAAAAATCGACTGGGTTTAGCTCAGTAACCCCGCTCCGACGTTAACCGACAGGCCCAGAATCGCCAGATTGAAAGCAAAGGAAATAACCGACTGAAGTAATGCAATTTGTCGCATGTCGGTGGTGCCGGTCGCCACGTCAGCAGTTTGTGACGCGACGGCGATGGTGAAGGAAAAATAGAGGAAGTCCCAATAACCGGGTTCCTGCGGCTTTTCCGGAAAGATCATCGGTGCGACGTTCTTACTGCGGTGCAGGTAATGGTGGTGAGCGTAGTGCATGGCAAAGGCGGTGGGCAGCAAGGTCCATGAAACCGCCAGTGTAGAAACGGTTAGCAGGAGATGTAGCGCACGCGCAGTACCGGAGAGGTGCTTCAGTGAGGTCAGTTCAAGTAGGATCGCCAAGATGCTGACCAGGCAGCCTAAGATCACCATCCCCAGTACCAACCCCGCGCTCTCATCCTGCATTCTGGCAATATGCGGGATATCCTCCACCTTGGTGCGTAACATGAGAAACCACATAAAGAACAAATACAACCATGCCAGTACATTCCAGCCGATCAGCAACCGTTGCAGATAGCCCAGTTCAGCGGGAAGCGCGAAAAAGCAGACTGTCCCGGCCAGCATAGAGATCAGCAAACGCAGACGTGCGTGAAGATACGTTTTGAAAGAAAGAGTCATGAGATGCGTGACTTAACAAAGGGACGATGGATTAACTGTAGACGGCAGAAATAGGTTTGCGGGGCGCGCGACGTTGTTCGGCGAGAAAATACGCATTCCACTGTCGTGTACTGCACGGTTTGCGTATTTGTCGTCCGGATAGCGCTCGTTATTTATTTGCGCTTAATCGCCGGAATATCCCCGGTATCATTCAATGCACCGGGAAAGGTTTTCAGCCAAGCTTTGACTTTGCGCTGGTTGATATGCGTCACGCTCATGCCTTCGATACATCCCCAAAGCTCGCGGGTATTCTGTGGGGTAATGACAATGCAATCTTTCATCACGCGAATTTTAACCGGCATACCGTTAACGAATCCGGCATTAGACAGCCATTCTCCGTGTAAGTGGAGAGAGCGGGCTTCGACTAATGAATAGAATTCGCAGTGGGTAAAGTCCGGGACGGTTGGGGTGAGGGGTGTTGCCATGGGGCAGCCTCCGATGAGTGATGGCTATGACCGCCACCGGAGGTTCCAATCTCATTGGTGGCGGAACCAGACGGGGTTGGAACTACCGGCCTCATCGACACCGGCGCATCTTGCGATGCCCCCGCCTGGCCCACCATTGAGATGTGAGCGTGCGCACGACATAAAAAAAGCGCTAACGCGCATATGTCGTCGATGAAGTTAAGCAGGGTTCCAATCCCGGCACCTGATTTTGCAGGTACAACAATACGATACAACGCATCCTCCTATCGGGCAATACCGCTAACTGGAAGCACGCTCGCAGAACTGAAAACCAAGTACACTACGCCCCCTCTCCCTTAAAAAGGGAGAGGGCTGGGGTGAGGGTGAGTGCACTGATATCACCCGGCAGCAGGAATTGTCTTCACCGGTTCTCAAATCTCCCTCGCTGCAAGAATCACGTTTTCCATCGTTTGTTCGCGAGATGGCACATGTTTGTAAGGCCGGGGGAAAAGGACAACGAGTAGGAGATGTTTGGTATGGAGGTCATTGAGTTACTGACTATGGTACTAGTTGGGGATGGGTAGGGCATGCGACCGCTTTGAGCGAGGAGCGGACCTTGAACACATAAGTTATAGTCAGCCCGAGGTCTCGAAGCTGCCGTACTGAACTCGTAGCGATTAGATTTCCATTGTTGAGCTCTCCTACCAAGAGCAAAAAACTCAGGCTGATAATGCGATGGACATATCCATACAACGTAAATCTGTTTGGGCAAGTCTTGATGGGGATGTAGTTTCCTTGATAAACATAAAACCATGCTTTTCGTAGAAAGTTTGCGCGTTTGGTGTTGAGGTCAAGGTTAACTGTTTCAGCCCTCTTTTAATCGCCTCATCTTTAATCGTTTCAATAATCAGGCTAGCAAAACCTTTACCAAAATAATCCGGCAATGTAAAAATAGCTTCCACGCTACCCTCGGTAAGATCCAGATATCCCGTTGCCACCAATCCTACATCAGGCAGCTCGACAACAAAGAAAGGATTTTCCGTAATAACCTCCCTGTAATGTTCAGACATAGCTTCAGGCGTCCAAGCCTCAAGCACCCTGGCACAATAACTTGGCTTACATCCTTCCCGGATAGAAAGATTCCTTATATTCCAGCATTCCGCTGCCTCTTCAGGTACTGCAAGTCTGATTTTCATCTGTTCTTCCTTTTCGTCTTATTATATTTATAGATTTATCATGAAACGGTTTCGTTTCAATATCTTTGTTTAACTAAAGAGGAAGGTCCGCACTTGGCACATTGCGGAAGGGCTAACGGCCCGTAGTAAGTGAGTAACGGATGTTGACTGCTGACAATGATCGCAACCAAGATAAGATAGGTGGTGTCACTCAATCTATCCATGGTACAGGTTCACCAATATAAGTGTGTGTGCAGCAGCGGCAAGTCACCTTAACGTCCTTTCTAGTAATTGAAGGGTTCACCTGTTGCAGAATTCCATTCTCATCAACAAACAGACCCGGATAAAAACTGCTTTCGCCAATGCAGACTAAATCCCTTCGCTGATGCTCATGTAGCGCGACCAACCAGAAAACAGGCTCGGTGGTATCAAGACGTCCACATACTTCGCTGAATATTTCATCCCACGGTTTGCCAATCTGCTTGATCAGATAATAAAACAATGGTGTGTAGTCTCGGCCACGCTTCTGTCTGCCATGCATTGTCTCGCGCTTTACCAGTAGCTCATCTCCGAATTTTTTACGATTGCGTTCCCAGCGATACTCTGCTCCTGGATTATTAGAATGGTGCCGCGTAGTTGTGTTGACGCTGCGATACAGTTTACGGGACTTATTCAGTTGATGAGTACGCATAGATCGATCTCGTGCATCCTTTATTCTGTGAGTCAGTAACCCCTGCCGGAGCTAGATTCAATAGTTCGTGACTGCATAAAAAATGGTCATGCTTAAAGGCAGTCTCATTTTGCTGAAATACCTTCCTACTAACAACTACCAAAAGTCCCCTCCTGGCACAAATCCGCCAGTCCCCCCAGCCCAGCTTCTCCACTACGCAATAAAGCATAAAGCTAGAACAAGTAAGGTAAAAAAGCAGCCCCTATCAAGCCCCGGTTGGCTTTACCCAACCCCAACCGACCAAACAAAAACGGCGATAAACCCTCCCAGGTCTACCGCCGTCTTTCCCTCTAAAATCTTTTACTTCTTCTTCTCACCCAACGTCGGTGTCTCATCAAAGAAGTTCCACGGTTTTAACAGCGCATGCGCCCATTCGGTTGGCATGATCGGCCACTCTTCGGCTCGCGCCACGTGGGTTGTCCCGGTGGTGAGCCACACGACGTCATCGTTATTTTTCAACGACTCATCATCCTTCGCATACTGCCCCAAGCCGGTATCGTGCACCGAACGGTTTGGATATTTACCTTCCGGATAACGCTCGTCTTGATGGTAGCGGGTCACCCATAGCTGCTTATCCATAAAGCTCAGGCGATGATAAATCCACTCGTCTGGCGCAAATTTCGCGCCGGTGGCCGCCGGGTGGGTACCGCCAGCGTAAGGGATAATCTGGTAGGACACCGGGTTACCCATACGGTTTTCTTTGGTGGTATTGCTCAGCAGGCGAATGGTGCCTGGGTCAAACTTCTGCGCGGCTTTCTGTTCGGTTTCAATATCATACTGGTTCACCTGCATGGTACTGGTACGCGGGCCGCCAGCGGTGTTTGGCTTAACTTCTGGGTCCATGGCTACCAAGCTGTTATTTTCGCCGTCCACGTCGAGATCGAGGCGGAAGTTATAAATATGCTGGTGGGTGGTGCCGACGATATTATGGTCGATCAGCGTTCCGTAGCGGGTGTCGTCCTTGGCGCTTGGATCGTGCATCGTTTTCGCCAACACGCCTTTCACTGCCTCAATCCCGGTTGCCCCGGCGTCAATGCCGATGGTGCCGTTTTCGTGGAATACCCAGTCGAAGATATAGTCGTAGTTACCGACGGTGCTGATCCAGCGCACTACCAGCTCACGGCGTTCGGTGCTGACGTTTGGCTGGCCCATCTCTTGGTGCTTATATTCCGGTCCCGCATAACGTTCAAAAATAGCAACCGCGCGTGGAATGGTGGTCGGCGTGCCGGTGTAGTCGGCGATGGTTTCGTCCAGCAGCACGGCATTGTTTGGCGCATCTTTGCCACGGGCGATAGGAGAGGTCAGGGTGCCCATGCCGTAATCGCCGGAATCCAAGTAAGCCTTAAAGTACCAGCCGACATCCGGATCGCCGTAAGGCACAATCATCCCGCCCAGCGACCCTTCATACATCACCTGGCGTTTTTTGCCGTTGTCGTTATAGGTCACGGTAGACAGGATTGGCCCCACGCGGGAGTTCAGACGCAGGTGGAAATCCCAGTTCTGCCAATGAACCATATCGCCGGTGATGGTGTAGTTTTTACCTTCAGGTTCGATGATATCCAGCGGTTTCACCGATTTTGCCACGCGGTCGCGACCATCAAACGGACGGGATTCCATAGGCACTGGGATCACCGGGCCTTCTTCGATTTTGATGATTTTTTTCTGCTCAAGATCGACAACAGCGACCAGGTTCTCAATCGGGTGCGCCCAGTAGTTGCCGTCACCGGTGTCTAAATAGCTGACCACTTTCAGCAGACGCGAATCCTGCTTGAGTCCGTCTTTGCCGTCGAAGTAACCGACGGTCAGCGGCGTGGTGATAACTTTGGTCGTGTCTTTAATACCATGTTTTTTCAACACGTCAGCGAACTCGGTGCTGGCGTTGATAATATTCTGCACGCTGACGAAATCGTCAATCAGCACCATCCCGTGCGCGTCTTTGATAGGCGTCCATGAGAGGATCTTTTTGTTTTGCAAATCGACAACGGCTTCGATGACGTGTTTGCCATCCAGCATAATCACATCGGCGGTGCGTGGGGCGTTAACCGGCGTGCCGTTGAGGGCAAAATCCCACACCGCTTTTTTATCCGGCTCGTGCAGCGAAATCTCGGTAAAGCGGGTATTGGCCTGGAATTCCGGGGCCGCTTTGACAATCGTCACCGCTTCGCCAATCTCGGCGGAGGAGAGCGAGTTTAACGGATGAGGCACTTTTTCCACTTGGAAAGTCTGGTCGAGGCCGGACTGGAAAACATCGTTAATGAAGGTTTCAGAAATCCAGGCTTTGCCTTTTTTCATCACCACCGGCACCTGCAGGTTCAAGGTCTTGCCGTTGACGACCGCTGTTTTAGCCCCCGGTTTTACCTTCACATAGGCGCCGTCTTTCATCAGCGTAAACATCTGCGCGTAATCATCCCACTGCACGTCCGCGCCAAATTCCTGCAAGGTTTTATCCATCGGCACCATATGCGCTTCGCCGCCGTGGGCGTAAACCTGGGCAGGCCCGAGGCAGCACAGTGCGATAGCCAGTGCGAGCGCTGTTTTGCCTTTAGACAGTTTCAAAGATTTAGACATTGTGACCTCAGCTTATCGTTATGTTGTGCCGTGCCAGGCTTTTCTTGTTTCAGTCTCTTAACCTAACAGCCGAACGTCATTAAGCGTTTGCTTACGCTTGCCAGGTTATTTGTCAGTTTTGCCAGTTATAAAAAATGCCTCCGTAGAGGCATTAGGGTGGGTTGCATGATGGCGCTGCGCTTTTCAGGCCTGCGACCGTCACGATCCCGTAGGCCCGGTAAGCGCAGCGTCACCGGGCAATCAACGACGACTTACGCCGGGAAATCTCCCTGCTGACGCGCAACCAGTGTCAGAATCGAGTACAGCGCCACCGCCTGCTGGTGCTGGTTGAAAATCTCCACGGACCATTCCACCACGCCGGTGGCTTTCTCCTCGGCATTGCGCTGGCGTTTGACCGTTTTACGCTTGCAGGTCAGGCGTACCTGGATGGTGTCTCCCGGTTTTACCGGCTCGATAAAACGCAGGTTTTCCATACCGTAGTTGGCGATAACCGGGCCGACGCCCGCGTCAACAAACAGCCCAGCCGCCGCGGAAATCAGGAAATAACCGTGCACCACGCGCTCACCAAAAATCGACTCGGCGGCGGCAATTTTGTCCATGTGGGCGTAGAAGTGATCGCCGCTGAGACAGGCAAAATTGACGATATCCGCTTCGGTCAAGGTCCGGCGTGGGGTCAGCAGGCTATCGCCCGGTTGGATCTCTTCAAAATGTTTGCGGAACGGGTGAACGCGATCTTCTGCGACCTGTGCGCCGCGTACCCATTGCTGACCGATTGCGGCGAGCATCGTCGGGCTGCCCTGAACGGCAGTGCGCTGCATATAGTGTTTCACCGAACGCAGGCCGCCCAGCTCTTCGCCGCCACCCGCACGACCCGGGCCGCCGTGTACCAACTGCGGCAGCGGGGAGCCGTGACCGGTGGACTCGACGGAAGACTCTTCATTGAGCACCTGAATACGACCGTGCGCGCGGGCCGCGCCAAGAATAAATTCCCGGGCCAAAGCGGTGCTGGCAGTGACCAGCGTCCCGGCAAGGCTCCCTTCACCGGCGCGCGCCAGCTGCATCGCATGTTCGCTATTGTGATATGGCATCAGCGTGGCTACTGGGCCAAAGGCTTCGATGGCGTGCACGGCGGCAATTTCATCCGGCTGCGGGCACAGCAGCAGCGTCGGCGGGAAGAACGCCCCGGCGGCGTTGAGATCGGCTTTACCGCCTAATAGCACGTCACAACCGGCCAGCACCAGACGGTTAACGTTGTCCTGTACGTCTTGGCGCTGTTCGGCGTTGACCAGCGCGCCCATCTTCACGCCTTCCTGCGCCGGGTCGCCGACTACCACTTTTTGCAGACGGGCGATCAGCGCTTCGCTCACCGCGCTGATTTGCGCCTGTGGCACGATAATACGGCGAATAGCGGTACATTTTTGACCGGCTTTGGCGGTCATCTCACGCACCACTTCACGGATAAACAACGCAAACTCCGGCTGCTCTGGCGTCACGTCCTCACCCAGCACGCAGCAGTTCAGCGAATCGGCTTCCATGGTAAACGGAATCGATTTTGCCACCAGATTCGGGTGTACGCGCAGCTGTTGACCAGTTTGTGCCGAACCGGTGAAGGTCACCACGTCTTGGTGGTCAAGGTGGTTGAGTAAATCACCCGCGCCGCCGCAAATCACGCTAATTGCGCCGTTTGGCACGAGGCCGCTTTCGACAATGGCTTTCACCATCGCTTGGGTCAACTGCGCGGTGGCGGTTGCCGGTTTGATGATTGCAGGCATCCCGGCAAGCCAGGTGGGGGCCAGTTTTTCGAGCATTCCCCAGCAAGGGAAGTTGAACGCGTTGATATGCACCGCCACGCCAGATTTTGACGTCAGCACGTGGCGCGCGGCGAAACCGCCCTGTTTGGACAGCGGGATCAGCTCGTCTTCCGGCCACAGGACATCGTCCGGCAGCTCGCGACCGCCGAGGCCTGCGTAGGTGAAGAGGGTGCCAATACCGCCTTCAATATCCACCCAACTATCGGCGCGGGTCGCGCCGGTTTCAGCGGAAATGGCGTAGAAATCCGCTTTCAGCTCCAGCAGATGCTTCGCCACCGCTTTGAGCATCGCGCTGCGTTCAATAAAGGTCATGGCCTGTAACGCTTTGCCGCCATGCTCAATCGCGAAACGACGCGCCTGCGCCATATCCAGACCTTCGCTTGTCACTTCCCACAGCGCTTCGCCGCTTATCGCATGATGAATGGCACGGGTGCGGCCCTGTCCGGTCTGCCAGGTGCCGGATAAAAAGCTGGCTAACTTCTGCATCGTCAATCTCCAGATATGTTACGTAATCTCGCCTTAAATAGTTCTTTTCTGAATCACAAAATGCAAGCCTGATTTTAATAATTTATTAACAATGCGATCGCGGACACGAAGCGATAAAGCATCATCTATCTGTTTTTAAAGGATTATGGAAAAGCCTTTGCGGTATTCATCACAAAATGCACAAACAAAATTTGTGGTTTTATTTAACTAAGATGTAACTTCTATAAAACAAAGTGATTCACAAAAATTGATTTGTTGAATTTATCGGAATCATAAGGTGATGACGTGACAGAAGAACAACGCTTTGACCAGCGCATCGCGCAGGAAACAGCCATCGAACCGCAGGACTGGATGCCGGACGCCTACCGTAAAACGCTGATCCGCCAGATTGGTCAGCACGCGCATTCGGAGATTGTCGGCATGCTGCCGGAAGGCAATTGGATAACCCGCGCACCGACCCTGCGCCGTAAAGCGATTCTGCTGGCGAAAGTGCAGGATGAAGCCGGACACGGTCTGTACCTCTACAGCGCGGCAGAAACCCTCGGCTGCGCCCGTGAAGATCTGTATCAGAAGATGCTCGACGGGCAGATGAAGTACTCCTCCATCTTTAACTACCCCACGCTTACGTGGGCTGATATCGGCGTGATCGGCTGGCTGGTTGATGGCGCAGCTATCGTTAACCAGGTTGCCCTGTGCCGTACCTCATACGGCCCGTATGCCAGGGCGATGGTCAAAATTTGCAAAGAAGAGAGCTTCCATCAGCGTCAGGGGTTTGAAGCCTGCATGGCGCTGGCGGCGGGCAATGAAGAGCAACGTCAGATGCTGCAAGACGCTATCAACCGCTTCTGGTGGCCAGCACTGATGATGTTTGGCCCAAGCGACGACAACTCACCAAACAGCGCCCGCAGCATGGCGTGGAAAATCAAACTGCATTCCAACGACGAACTGCGCCAGCGCTTTGTCGATAACACCGTCCCGCAGGTCGAGATTCTCGGTATGAAAGTGCCGGATGCCGACCTCAGCTTGGACGAAGCCACCGGTCACTATCGCTATGGCGAAATTGACTGGCAGGAACTTAATGAAGTGATCAACGGCCGTGGCATCTGTAACCACGAACGTCTGGGCGCAAAACGCAAAGCCTGGGAAGAGGGGGCATGGGTGCGCGAAGCCGCGCTAGCGCATGCCGAAAAACAACGCGCCCGCGATGCCGCCTAAGGAGAAAAATGATGAGCAACACTTACTGGCCGTTATACGAAGTTTTTGTCCGCAGCAAACAGGGGCTGTCCCATCGTCATGTCGGCAGCCTGCACGCTGCCGATGACCAGATGGCGCTGGAAAATGCCCGCGACGCCTACACTCGCCGCAGCGAAGGCTGCTCTATTTGGGTGGTGAAGGCCAACAGCATTGTCGCCTCGCAGCCTGCCGACCGCGAAGAGCTGTTCGACCCGGCAGAAAGCAAAGTCTACCGTCACCCGACGTTCTACACCGTGCCGGACGGCATGGAACATATGTGAGGCAACGATGAATAACCTGAATCCCGTTGCAACCTATGCTCTGCGTCTTGGCGATAACGGCCTGGTGCTGGCCCAGCGTTTAGGCGCGTGGTGCGGTCACGCACCGGAGCTGGAAATCGATCTGGCGCTGGCCAATATCGGCCTTGACCTGCTGGGTCAGGCGCGCAATTTCCTCAGCTATGCCGCTGAAGTTCAAGGTAGCGGCGATGAAGACACGCTGGCCTTTGGTCGCGATGAGCGCCAGTTCTGCAACCTGCTGCTGGTTGAACAGCCTAACGGTAACTTCGCCGATACCATCGCCCGTCAGTTCTTTATCGACGTCTGGCATGTGGCGCTGTTCAGCCGTTTGGTCAACAGCCGTGATGCGCAAATTGCCGCTATTGCTGCCAAAAGCCTCAAAGAAGTGCGTTACCACCAACGCTTTAGCCGCGGCTGGTTGGAACGTCTTGGCAACGGTACTGAGCTTTCTGCCAGCCGTATGCAGCAGGCGGTCGACAGCCTGTGGCGTTTCACCGGCGAGCTATTCATGGTCGATGAGGTGGACGCCGCGCTGATTGAGCAGGGGATTGCCGTCGATCCGCGTGAGTTTGAGGCCGAATGGCAGTCGACGGTACATACCGCACTGCTTGATTCCGGGTTGCAAATCCCACAGGAAGCCGCATTCCGTCGCGGTGGCAAGCAGGGGCTGCACAGTGAATATCTCGGGCCGATGCTGGCAGAAATGCAGTATTTACAGCGCTCGAATCCCGGTCAGCAGTGGTAATGGAGGTAGCTATGCAACGTCTTGCTGCGATCGCACCCGCCGAGGTGCGCACCGTTTGGAGCTTGTTAAGCGCCATTACGGACCCAGAAGTGCCGGTGCTGACGATAACCGATCTCGGCATGGTTCGCCGGGTTGAACGTCACGGCGACGGTTGGGTGATTGGCTTCACGCCAACCTACTCCGGTTGCCCGGCGACCGAGCACCTGCTGGGTGAGATCCGCGCGGTAATGACCGAGCACGGCTACACGCCGGTGCACATAGTGCTGCAGCTTGATCCGGCATGGACTACCGACTGGATGAGCCCGGATGCCCGCGAGCGTCTGCGCCAGTACGGCATTAGCCCGCCGCAGGCCCATGCCTGCCATGCATCCATGCCCAGCGAAGTGCTATGCCCACGCTGTGGAAGCACCCACACCTCGCTGATTAGCGAATTCGGTTCAACGGCCTGCAAAGCGCTTTACCGCTGTGACAGCTGCCGTGAACCCTTTGATTACTTTAAATGTATTTGAGGTTGCGATGACAATATTTCATTCGCTTACCGTGGCAAACGTCGAGCCGGAAACCCGCGATGCGGTGACCATCACTTTTGCCATTCCCGACGCGCTGCGTAATGACTACGCCTTCCGCCCAGGCCAGCATTTGACGCTGAAAACCCGCCTCGGCGGCGAGGAACTGCGCCGCTGCTATTCCATTTGCCGCAGCCGCTCGCCGTCTGAAATCAGCGTGGCGGTGAAAGCTATCGATGGCGGCCGCTTCTCGCGCTATGCCCAAAGTGATATTCAGCAGGGCATGGAGTTTGAGGTGATGGTGCCACAGGGACACTTTGGCTATCAGCCAACGGCTACGCGCTGCGCAAACTATTTGGCGATTGCCGCCGGTTCCGGCATTACGCCGATGATGGCGATTATCGAAGCCACGCTGGCCACCGAATCCACCAGTCGCTTCACGCTGATTTACGGCAACCGCAGCAGCCACAGCATGATGTTCCGCCAAGCGCTGGCCGACTTGAAAGGCAGCTACCCGCAGCGTTTGCAGGTGGTGCATCTGTTCAGCCAAGAGTCGATGGACAGCGACCTGCTGCAAGGGCGTATCGATGGCGACAAACTGCGTGCGCTATCTGAACACCTGCTCGACTTCAGCGGCTTTGACGATGCCTTTATTTGCGGCCCGTCGGTGATGATGGATGAAGCGGAAGTGGCTCTGCGCGAGCTGGGCGTGCCGGAAAAATCCATTCATCTTGAGCGCTTCAACACCCCAGGCACCAGCGTCAAGCGTGCGACGGGTGTGCAGGCGGAAGGGCGTACCGTGACCCTGCGCCAGGATGGACGCGAGCGCCTGATTTCGCTCTCAGCAGAAGATGACAGCATTCTTGACGCTGCGCTGCGCCAAGGTGCAGATCTGCCGTTCGCCTGTAAAGGCGGCGTCTGCGCAACCTGTAAATGCAAAGTGGTACAGGGTGAAGTCGCCATGGCGGCGAACTACAGCCTCGAAGCCGACGAACTGGCGGCGGGATATGTCCTGAGCTGTCAGGCGCTGCCAACCAGCGGTGACGTAATTGTCGACTTTGATGCGCGGGGGATGGCATGAGCGAACTGCTGATTACCCGCCATGACCGCGTACTTCAGCTCACCCTGAACCGCCCACAGGCACGTAATGCGTTAAACAATGCGCTGCTCGGCGAAATTGCTGATGCGCTGGAAAGTGCGGCGGCTGATGCCTCCATCAGCGTGTGCGTTATCACCGGCAACGTCCGTTATTTTGCCGCCGGTGCTGACCTCAACGAAATGGCGCAAAAAGATCTGCCTGCCACCTTTGACGATCTTCGTCCACGTCTGTGGGCGCGGATCGACGCCTTTAACAAACCGCTGCTGGCAGTGGTCAACGGTTACGCGCTGGGCGCGGGCTGCGAGCTGGCGTTGCTGTGCGATCTGGTTATCGCCGGGGATAACGCCCGTTTTGGTCTGCCAGAAATTACCCTCGGCACCATGCCGGGTGCAGGTGGTACCCAGCGTTTGATCAGAAGCGTTGGCAAAGCGCTGGCAAGCCGCATGGTGCTGAGCGGCGAAAGCATTGACGCTAAGCAGGCGCAGCAGGCAGGGCTGGTCAGCGACATTCATCCGGCCAATCTGTCCGACGAATATGCGCTGAAGCTGGCGGCGACTATCGCTCGTCACTCGCCGCTGGCACTGCGTGCGGCTAAACAGTCGCTGCGTTTGTCTCAGGAAGTCGGCCTACAGGCAGGGCTTACCCAGGAACGTCAGCTGTTTACCCTGCTGAGCGGGACAGACGATCGTCGTGAAGGTATTGCGGCTTTCTTAGAAAAACGCACACCGGAATTTAAAGGACGCTAACCATGGAAGCTTTCATTCAATGTGAAATTGAACAGGGCGTGATGACGCTGACGCTCAATCGCCCAGACCGACTCAACAGCTTTAATGACGTGATGCACCAGCAGTTGGCCGATTGCTTAAAGCAGGCTGAGCGCGATGACACCATTCGCTGCCTGCTGATTACCGGTGCGGGGCGTGGCTTTTGCGCAGGACAAGATCTTAACGACCGTAACGTCGATCCCAGCGGTCCAGCGCCTGATTTGGGCATGTCGGTTGAACGTTTTTATAACCCGCTGGTGCGCCGTCTTGCGGCGCTGCCAAAACCGGTTATCTGCGCGGTGAACGGCGTGGCTGCGGGGGCGGGTGCTACGCTGGCGCTCGGCTGCGATATCGTGATTGCCGCGCGCTCCGCCAAATTTGTGATGGCGTTTAGCAAGCTAGGCCTAGTGCCCGACTGTGGCGGTAGCTGGGTGCTGCCGCGCGTTGCTGGGCGTGCCCGTGCAATGGGGCTGGCGCTACTGGGCGACACCCTAAGCGCAGAGCAAGCTGCGCAGTGGGGCTTGATCTGGCAGGTGGTGGACGACGCTGAGCTAAAAGACACCAGCCTGACGATGGCCCGCCATTTTGCCTCGCAGCCGACCTACGGTCTGGGACTGATTAAGAAAGCGTTGCAACTATCGGAAACCCACAGTTTGGATGAGCAGCTCGACGTTGAGCGTGATTTCCAGCGCTTGGCCGGTCGCAGCGACGACTATCGCGAAGGCGTTAGCGCCTTCCTCGCTAAACGTGCGCCCCAGTTCAGGGGGAAATAAGCCATGAGTCAGACTCTTCACACCGTCGCCGTGATTGGCGGCGGCACGATGGGCGCCGGGATCGTCGAAGTGGCGGCCAGCGCCGGGCATCAGGTTCGCCTGTATGACATTTCCGCTGAGGCGATTAGTCGCGCCATCGATGGCATTCGGCAGCGTTTGCTTAACCGCGTGAGCCGGGGAAAACTCAGCGACGAACAGGCGCAGGCGCTGCTGTCGCGCATTCAGCCTGCCACCGAACTGAGCCAGCTTGCCGACGCGCAGTTGGTGATTGAGGCGGCGTCCGAACGTCTGGAGATTAAACAGGCGCTGTTTAGCCAACTGGCGGAGATCTGCTCGTCGTCCACGCTGCTGACCAGCAATACCTCGTCAATTTCAATTACCGCTATTGCGGCGGGTATCAAGCATCCGGAGCGCGTTGCCGGGCTGCACTTCTTTAACCCCGCGCCGGTGATGAAACTGGTGGAAGTGGTAAGCGGACTGGCGACCTCGGCGGAAGTCGTGGAACAGCTCTGCCAGTGCGTCACCCGCTGGGGTAAGCAAGCGGTGCGCTGCCGTTCAACGCCGGGCTTTATCGTCAACCGCGTGGCGCGTCCTTATTACGCCGAAGCTTGGCGTGCGCTGGAGGAGCAAGTGGCGACGCCTGAAGTCATCGACGCCGCGCTACGTGATGGCGGCGGCTTCCTGATGGGGCCGCTGGCATTAACCGATTTGATAGGGCAAGACGTGAACTTCGCGGTGACTTGCTCCGTCTTTAACGCCTTCTGGCAAGACCGTCGTTTTCTGCCGTCGCTGCTGCAACAGGAGCTGGCGCTGGCTGGGCGTTTGGGCAAGAAAAGCGGCCAGGGCGTTTATCGCTGGCCGGTCGAGAATCAACCCGAACTGGCGCTTAACACAGTAGCGGCAGAGCGCGCAGCGAAAGTGGCTAAAAGTGACATTGTCACTGAGCTGGATGACGTTCTGCTTTTGGAAACCACCGGTGAAACCGCGCTGGCCTTAAGCGTGCAGCACGGTCGCCCGGTGGTGGTGTATGACCATGCCGCAGGTGACACGGTGGTGCTGGCGAGTGCGCAAACCAACTCACCGGAAGCGACGGATAAAGCCGTTTATCACTTCCAACAGCAGGGCAAGAAAGTGCTGCAAATCGCCGATTATCCGGGGCTGCT
The DNA here is from genome assembly GCF_040932435.1 of Kluyvera sp. STS39-E. Taxonomy (NCBI): domain Bacteria; kingdom Pseudomonadati; phylum Pseudomonadota; class Gammaproteobacteria; order Enterobacterales; family Enterobacteriaceae; genus Kluyvera; species Kluyvera sp. STS39-E. The sequence goes on from NZ_JBFQGA010000003.1 coordinate 470,058, forward strand.
GGTGTGGCGGACGGTGGCGATGCTGGCGAATGAAGCGCTTGATGCGGTGCAAAAAGGCGTTGCCAGCGCTGAAGATATCGATACCGCGATGCGTCTGGGCGTGAACTACCCGCAAGGCCCGCTGGCCTGGGGGCAGTCGCTCGGCTGGGGGCGTGTGCTGCGCCTGTTAGAAAATCTGCAACAGCACTATGGCGAAGAACGCTATCGCCCGAGTGCGCTGCTGCGCCAAAAGGCGCTAATGGAGATGCGTCATGAGTAATGAAGCCTGGCGCAATGCGCGCGCCATGTATGAAAAAGATACCTGCGCTCGCGCGTTGGGCATTGAGATTATTGAGATGGACGAGGGCTATGCGCAGATGACCATGGCGGTTTCCCCCAACATGCTCAATGGCCACCAGACCTGCCACGGCGGGCAACTGTTTTCATTGGCCGATACCGCCTTTGCTTACGCCTGCAACAGCCAGGGGCTGGCGGCGGTGGCTTCGGCGGCGAGCATTGATTTTCTGCGTCCGGCGTTTACCGGCGATCTGCTGACCGCCACCGCGCGGGTCAAGCAGCAGGGCAAGCTGACCGGCGTTTATGACATTGAGATTGTTAATCAGCAGCAAAAAACCGTCGCACTATTCCGCGGCAAATCGCACCGCATCGGCGGCACTATCACGGGGGAAGTTTAATGCGTGACGCTTTTATTTGTGACGGAATTCGGACACCGATTGGCCGCTACGGCGGGGCGCTATCGGGCGTGCGTGCCGATGACCTAGCGGCTATCCCGCTGCGCGAACTGTTAAGCCGTAACCCGCGCTTGGACGCCAGCTGCATCGACGATGTGATTTTTGGCTGTGCCAACCAGGCCGGTGAAGATAACCGTAACGTAGCGCATATGGCAACGTTGCTGGCGGGCTATCCGCACAGCGTGGCGGGCACCACCATTAACCGTCTGTGCGGCTCCGGTCTTGACGCTATCGGTTTTGCTGCCCGCGCCATTAAAGCGGGCGATGCGGACTTGATGATCGCCGGCGGCGTGGAGTCGATGTCCCGCGCCCCGTTCGTGATGGGCAAAGCCACTTCCGCGTTCCAGCGGCAGGCCGAGATGTTTGATACCACTATCGGCTGGCGTTTTGTGAACCCGCTCATGCAGCAGCAATTTGGTACTGACAGCATGCCGGAAACGGCGGAGAATGTAGCCGAATTGTTAAATATTAGTCGCGAAGATCAGGACGCCTTTGCGTATCGTAGCCAGCAGCGTACGGCGCAAGCCCAGCGCGACGGCATTCTGGCGCAGGAAATTGTGCCGGTGCAGATTATTGGCAAAAAGGGCGCGGTGAGCGCGGTACGTGATGATGAGCATCCGCGCGCCGAAACCACGCTGGAAATGCTGGCGTCGCTGAAAACCCCGTTCCGCAAGGGCGGTGTGGTGACGGCAGGTAATGCCTCCGGCGTTAACGATGGTGCGGCGGCAATGATTATTGCCAGCGAGCAGCAGGCGCTTACCCAGGGTTTGACGCCGCGTGCGCGCATTGTCGCCATGGCGACTGCGGGCGTCGAGCCAAAATATATGGGCCTAGGGCCGGTTCCGGCGGTACGTAAAGTGCTGGAGCGCGCAGGGCTTAACATTAACGATATGGACGTGATTGAACTCAACGAAGCCTTTGCCGCTCAAGCTTTGGGCGTTATGAGGCAGCTTGGGCTGGCGGATGATGCCGCACACGTGAATCCCAACGGTGGCGCCATCGCTTTAGGTCACCCGCTGGGAATGAGCGGAGTGCGTCTGGCGCTGGCAGCAAGCTTGGAACTGGAACGACGCAATGGACGCTATGCGCTGTGTACGATGTGTATTGGCGTGGGCCAGGGCATTGCCCTGATCCTCGAACGAGTGTGAGCTGATTGACCTGCGAGTACCCTACAAAATGACAACTACAACAAAATTAGATCCGATTGAAACCGCATCGCGTGATGAATTACAGGCTCTGCAAACCGAACGTCTGAAATGGACGTTAAAACACGCCTATGAAAATGTGCCGATGTACCGCCGTAAGTTTGATGCGGCGGGGGTTCACCCGGATGATTTCCGTGAGCTGAGCGACCTCGGCAAGTTTCCCTGCACCACCAAGCAGGATCTGCGTGACAACTATCCGTTCGACACCTTTGCGGTGCCAATGGAGCAGGTGGTGCGTATCCATGCGTCGTCCGGAACCACCGGCAAACCGACCGTTGTCGGCTATACACAAAACGATATCGATACCTGGGCGAATATCGTCGCCCGTTCGCTGCGCGCCGCAGGCGGTTCAGCGAAGGATAAAATCCATGTTGCCTACGGCTATGGCCTGTTCACCGGCGGCTTGGGCGCACATTACGGTGCGGAACGTCTTGGGGCAACGGTGATCCCGATGTCCGGCGGCCAGACCGAAAAACAAGCGCAGCTTATTCGCGACTTTAAACCTGACATGATCATGGTGACGCCGTCTTACTGTCTGAACCTGATTGAAGAGCTGGAGCGGCAAATGGGCGGCGACGCGCGCGGTTGTTCGCTGCGCACCGGCGTGTTTGGCGCCGAGCCGTGGACCGCAGGTATGAAGGCCGAAATTGAGCGTCGCCTAGGCATTACTGCGCTGGATATTTACGGTCTGTCTGAAGTCATGGGGCCAGGCGTGGCGATGGAATGTATTGAAACCAACGATGGCCCGACTATCTGGGAAGATCATTTCTTCCCGGAAGTGGTGAATCCGGATGACGGTACACCGCTGGCGGACGGCCAGCATGGCGAACTGTTGTTCACCACGTTGACCAAAGAAGCGCTGCCGGTGATTCGCTATCGCACCCGCGACCTGACGCGTCTGCTGCCGGGCACCGCCCGCACTATGCGCCGTATGGACCGCATCAGTGGCCGTAGCGATGACATGCTGATTATTCGCGGCGTTAACGTCTTCCCGTCGCAGTTGGAAGAAGAGATCTTAAAGATTGAGCATCTGGCACCGCACTACCAGCTGGAAGTCGATAAGCGCGGGCATCTTGATTCGCTTTCTGTTCGCGTCGAGTTAAAAGAGAGCAGCTTAACGCTTAGCCACGAGCAGCGCTGTCAGGTTTGTCATCACCTGCGTCACCGCATTAAGTCGATGGTGGGGATTTCAATCGACGTCAGCATCGTTAACTGCGGCAGCATCCCGCGCTCTGAGGGCAAGGCATGTCGCGTGTTTGACCTGCGTAAAGCGGCGGCGAACGGTTAAGCTGTTGTGCCCGATAGGCCTACGGTTTCGTTCCTGTAGGCCGGATAAGGCAACGCCGCCATCCGGCAATGTGCACTTTACTGCCCGATGGCGCTGTGCTTATCGGGCCTACGGTTTTGGTCCTGTAGGCCGGATAAGGCAACGCCGCCATCCGGCAATGTGCACTTTACTGCCCGATGGCGCTGCGCTTACCGGGCCTACGGTTTTGTTCCTGTGGGTCGGATAAGGCAACGCCGCCATCCGGCTACCAGAACTTGCCCTGTTAGGGTGATTTTCCTGTGCTATGATTCAAAAAGGATATAAATAACAACAGAATGAATCATATGGATAAACTCGATAGCTTTATTCAGCAGGCGGTGACCACGATGCCCATCAGCGGCACCTCGCTTATCGCCTCGTTATACGGTGACTGCTTATCCCAGCGCGGCGGTGAAGTCTGGCTGGGGAGCGTGGCTGCGTTATTAGAAGGACTGGGGTTTGGCGAGCGCTTTGTGCGCACCGCACTGTTTCGCCTCAATAAAGAAGAGTGGCTGGACGTCATACGCATCGGCCGCCGCAGCTTTTACCGTCTTAGCGATAAAGGGCTGCGCTTAACCCGCCGCGCGGAGAGCAAAATCTACCGTGCCAGCGCGCCGGAGTGGGATGGAACTTGGCTGCTGCTACTGTCGGAAGGCTTAGACAAAACGATGTTGGCGGAAGTGAAAAAGCAGCTTCTCTGGCAGGGCTTTGGCGCGCTGGCCCCAAGTCTGCTGGCGTCACCATCGCAGAAGTTGGCCGACGTGCAATCGCTGCTGCATGAGGCGGGCGTGGCGGAGAATGTTATCTTCTTCGAAGCCCATTCCCCGCTGGCGATTTCCCGCGCCGCGCTGCGTGAACGGGTCGAAGAGTGCTGGCATCTGACTGAACAGAACGCCATGTATGAAGCGTTTATCACTTTATTCCGCCCGCTGTTACCGCTGCTGCGCGATGCCACGCCGGACGAACTCACGCCGGAGCGCTGCTTCCAGATCCGTTTGCTGCTGATCCATTTCTACCGCCGCGTGGTGCTAAAAGATCCGCTGTTGCCGGAAGAACTGCTGCCCGCCCACTGGCTGGGACAGACAGCGCGCCAGCTGTGTATCAATATTTATCAACGCGTTGCACCCGGAGCTCAGGTTTTTGTCAGTGAAAAAGGCGAAAGTTCAGTGGGCGAGTTGCCCGCGCCGGGGCCGCTTTATTATCAACGCTTCGGTGGATTACCCGAGGCGTAACAGGAGAAGCCATGCCGATTTACCAGATGGACGGGATGACCCCGGTGGTGCCCGCTGAAAGCTACGTTCACCCAACCGCCGTGTTGATTGGTGATGTGATCCTCGGCAAAGGCGTCTATGTGGGGCCAAATGCCAGTCTGCGCGGCGATTTTGGTCGTATCGTGGTGAAAGATGGCGCCAATATTCAAGATAACTGCGTAATGCACGGTTTCCCGGGGCAGGACACGGTGGTGGAAGAGGACGGTCATATTGGTCATGGCGCTATCCTCCACGGCTGCGTGATAGGCCGTAATGCGCTAGTCGGCATGAGCGCAGTGATAATCGACGGCGCGACCATCGGCGAGAACAGCATCGTTGGCGCGTCAGCGTTTATTAAAGCCCGCGCATCCATGCCTGCCAATCATCTTATCGTCGGCAGCCCGGCGAAAGCGATCCGCACCTTAACCGAGCAGGAGCTGGCTTGGAAAAAGCAGGGCACCCGTGAGTATCAGGTGCTGGTTGAACGCTGCCAGAAGACGCTGTTTGAGGTGCAACCGCTGACCGAAGCTGAGCCTGATAGAAAGCGGCTGGAATTTGATGAAGATCTGAAGCCGAAATCGGCGGTGTAGGCCTGATAAGCAAAGCGCCATCAGGCACCCGGAACAGATTGCCGGATGGCGGCTTCGCCTTATCCGGCCTACAAAGTCGTTTCTAGGTGTAGCGCAGCGCGTCAACCAAGAGTGCAAATGCGGTCGTGTGCTGGCGGCGACTTGGGTAGTAGAGATAGTAGCCGGCAAACGGCACGCACCAGTCCGCGAGGACATGCTGCAATCGGCCCGTGGCAATAGCTTCGCTGACCGAATCTTCCGGCACGTAAGCTAGGCCCAGTCCGGCAAGCGCTGCGTCAATACGCTGCGGAAGACAGTTGAGGATAAGTTGCCCCTCAACCCGCACGCGCAACGGCTCGCCATTTTTCTCAAATTCCCACGCATACAGCCCGCCGCGTGTCGGCAACCGCATGTTGATGCAACGGTGCTGCTGAAGATCATAGGGAACTTCAGGCGTACCGTGTTTTGCCAAATAATCGGCAGAGGCGACCACCGCCATGCGCATATCCGGCGTAATACGCACCGCGATCATGTCGCGGGCAACCTGTTCACCCAGACGCACACCGGCGTCAAACCGTTCGTCGACGATATCGGTCAGGCCGTTATCCACGGTGACTTCGATATTGATATCCGGGTAGGCTTGCATAAAGGGCTTAATACGCGGCCAAATCACCGTATTCATTGCATGTTCGCCGACGTTCAGGCGAATATTGCCCGCCGGACGTTCGCGTGAGTCGCGCAGGGCGGAAAGCTCTTGCTCCATTTCCAAAAGATGGGGGCTTAAGCGCTGATAGAGTTTTTCACCGGCTTCGGTCGGGGCGACGTTGCGAGTGGTGCGGGTCAGCAGCCGCACGTCCAGCCGGCTTTCGAGGTTTCGCATGGCGTGGCTCAAGGCGGATTGTGACACGCCAAGCTGCGCGGCGGCGCGTGTAAAACTGCGTTCGCGGGCGACAACCATAAAGGAGATCAGGTCGTTAATATTGTCTTTTAGCATTGCAGCAGGCCATTAATGAGTTTGGTTCATATTTCTTACTGAATTCATTGAGTGTAATGTTCATAGGTTTATATGCAACCCTGCGGATATTGACGAGGCAATGATGAAAATCAACGTGGTAGGAACCAGTGGCGTCGGCAAGTCGACGCTTGCTCGTCGTTTGGCGCACGGGCTTTCACTGCCTTATATCGAAATGGACCGGCTTTACTGGCGACCAAACTGGCAGGGGACGCCCGACGATGAACTGTTTGCGGCGTTGGCTGAGGCAACCAATGCGCCGGGTTGGGTATTAGATGGTAACTATAATCGCAGTCGTCAGGTGAAGTGGCGGGAAGTGGATATGGTCGTGTGGGTCGATTACGGGTTTTGCCGCACGCTGCGGCAGGCGGTATTCCGGGCGGCTTCACGCGCTTGGCGACACCAGGAGCTGTGGCCTGGCACCGGCAATCGCGAAAGCTTTCGCCGATCGTTTGCCAGCCGTGAGTCAATTATTCTCTGGACGCTGAAAACCTGGCGCGCTAACCGCCAGCGCTATCTGCAAGATATGGTCGATCCGCGCTGGCAGCACATCCGCTTTGTCCGCCTACAAAACCGCCGTGATACCGAGGCGTTGATGACGGAGTTGATGGCAAAAAAGTGAAATAATTCGTGATATTAACGCACATAATGCCCGTCGTTTTTGCCGCGCTATGATAGCGTTAATGCCCTAACCATAAAGGAGTCCTGCCAATGCCGCACGTTGATATTAAATGTTTCCCACGCGAGCTGAACGATGAACAAAAAACCGCGCTGGCCGCGGATATTACCGCAGTGCTGGTTCGTCATCTGAATAGTAAAGAGGGCGCGGTGAGCGTTGCGCTGAATCAGGTGCAGCAGAACGACTGGCAGCAGGTGTGGGACACCGAAATTGCTCCACAGATGGACACGCTGATTAAGAAGCCCGGGTATAGTATGTGATTTTTGCGGGGGGGCCTGATGGCGCTGCGCTTATCAGGCCTACCTAACCGTATCAATCATTTTCCGGGGTGTTCGCCCGAATCAACGGGCCGCTGGCAACAAAAGTTCCGGCACCGAGATGATGCAGCGTATTGCGCTTATCGGCGTCGAACTGCCAGCGACCATCGACGAACGCCTGCTCGTCTGCCGCAGCAGAGACGACTTCACCAAACAACGTATCATACTGGGCTGCCGCCGATGTCGCAGGTAACAAGCGGCACTCCATCCACGCCAAACATTTCTCTTCAATCACCGGTAGCCCCAGCACTGGGCCTTTCACCACCGGAATACCGTAGGCATTAAATTTATCCTCTTCGCGCCCGCTGACGCTGCCGACCGCATAGGTCCAACTTGCTGCCGCTACGCCCGGCACCACGATGCCAAAGCTGCCGTTACGCTCAATAATCTCCCGTGACCACGCGCTTTTATCGACCACGATGGCCATACGCGGTGGTGAGAACTCCACCGGCATCGACCAAGCGGCAGCCATCACGTTGCGGCGTTGGCTCTGCGCGTCATAGCTGGTTATCAGAATGGTTGGGCCGTGATTGAGCAGACGGCTGGCGTGCTGAAGAGCAACGGGGCGAAAACGGCTCATGGGGTTTCCTTTGTTTAAATGGGGGGACGCCGGATAACACATTAAATCGCAATAAAAACGTAATCAATACGTCATCTTACCTGCCTATAGTCGCCAGCACTAAGTCCCAAAGAGGATAACAATATGTTAGCTCCCCTGATGTTAATGCAGGTGAGCGCGGCCCGTCGGATTTCGACTACGGGTGAAGCATCGCTTTCCATTCGAGGAGGGCAATGATGCGCGCGCTGACTGGTATCCGGCTCGATGGCGTTTCCTTCGCTTTCGGCGCCACAACGGTTCTCAATCACATCAACCTGCAGATCGATGCGGGCAGCATCGTGGCATTGCTTGGGCCTTCCGGCTGCGGCAAAAGCACGTTACTGCGCCTGCTGGCAGGGCTCACCGTTCCCGCTGAAGGTGAAATTCATTTCGGCGACCGTCTGATTGCCAAACCCGGCTGGGGGCTGCCGCCCGAGCAGCGAGATATCGGCATGGTTTTCCAAGACTACGCGCTGTGGCCGCATATGACCGCTGCTGAAAACGTCGCCTTTCCGCTGCGGATGCGCGGTGTGGCGCGCGCTGAACGGGCGCGTCGAGTCAATGACGCACTGGCAATGGTTGGACTCACCGGTTTCGCTGAACGTAAGCCTTCCGGGCTTTCCGGCGGACAGCAGCAGCGCGTGGCGCTGGCAAGGGCGATTGTCGCCGAACCGCGGGTGCTGCTGTTTGACGAACCGCTTTCCAACCTCGATAGCGAACTGCGTGAATCGTTATGTCTGGAGATGAGCCGACTGCTGCGGCAACTGGGCATCACCGCCGTTTACGTCACCCACGACCGCCGCGAAGCTGAACTACTGGCCGACCGAATTGTGCACCTTTCTGCGGGCAGCATTGCTGCTGTTCGCGCCGTTGCTTCATCCTCAGGGGAACTTGTATGAAATCCATTAAACAGGGCGTTGCGCTTGCCATGATGTTATCTGCCACCATGATTTCCAGTGCCCACGCGCTGACCGTATATACCGCAGGTCCAGGTTCGCTGGCGAAGAGTCTTGCCAGCGGCTATGAGAAGAAAACCGGCGTGAAGGTGAATATTTTCCAGGCCACTACCGGCAAGGTCATGGCGCGATTGGAAGCTGAACAGGCCAATCCGCAGGCGGATGTGCTGATCTCCGCGTCGTGGGATACGGCAGAAGACCTGCACAACCGTGGCTGGCTGATGCCGTATCAAAGCGGTAATGCGGGTCTCGTTCCGTCGTCGCTGAAGTCGACGGATTACGTGGCGCAGGGGATTTCCGCGCTGGGGATCGTCTGGAACAGCAAAAGCGGCACGCCGGAGCCGAAAGAGTGGCGGGATCTGACCGAAGCCGCGTTTAAAAACCAGGTCACGACTCCTGACCCAGCGCTTTCCGGCGCGTCACTGGATTTGCTGATCGGGTTGCAAAATGGTTTAGGAGACAAGGCTTGGGCGCTGTTTGAGGCGTTGAAAAACAACGGCATGGTGGTCAGCGGCCCGAATGCGCAGGCGGTGACGCCGGTGATGCAGGGGGCGAAAGCTGCCGTATTTGGCGCGGTGGACTATGTCTCTTATGGCAATATCGCCCAGGGCGAGTCGCTGAAGGTGATTTTCCCAGCGAGCGGTACGGTAATTGCGCCGCGTCCGATGATGATCCTCAAAACCACCCAGCATGCGGATGATGCTAAAGCGTTTGTGGATTACGTTCTGTCGCCAGAAGGTCAGGCGATGGTGGCCGATGCCTGGCTGATGCCAGCGCGAAGCGATGTGAAAGCTAAACGCCCGCTGCTGGGCGAGCTGAAAATCCTGCCAACCACCAGCGACGGCAGCAGCGAACGTAGCGCGGTACTCTCTCGTTTCAACACCTTATTTGGGCAATAACTCCCCCCTTTGTCGCCCGGTTTGGCACTACGCCGCCGGGCTTCTCGCATTAAAGGATTGTTGGGTGAAACAAAAACTGATCTCCGGCACCACGCTGGCCGCTCTGGTTGTGCTGGTGGCGCTGCCGCTGGTGTTTATTCTCCTGCAGGGCATTTTCCCGCAGTTTAGCGCCGGTTCGCTCCGCGCGCCGTTTAGCGGTGTGTCGGCATTGCTTAACGACCCGCAATTGATGCCAATGTTAGGAGGAACGCTATGGATAGCCTGCGGCGTGGCATTGATGAGCGTGTTGATCGGTCTGCCGCTCGGCGTTTTGCGCGGTTTGTTTAACCTGCCGCTGCCAAAACTGTGGGATTTGCTGTTTCTGATCCCTTTTTTGACGCCGCCCTATATTGCCGCACTGTCGTGGATGCTGGTGCTCCAGCATAATGGCTATCTGCAGCAACTGAGCGGCTGGGATCTCAACGATCTGCTGTTTAGCCGCCTAGGGATTGTGCTGGTGATGACCCTGAATATCTTTCCGGTGGTTTACTTTGCGGTGTCGCGCAGCCTGCTGGCGAGCGGTCAGCGGCTGGCTACCGTTGCGCGAGTACACGGTGCGAACGGCTGGCAGGCTTTTTGGCACGTGACGCTGCCGATGCTTTCTCCCGCGCTGGCCGCCGGGATGCTGCTGGCTTTTACGCTGGCGATAGAAGAGTACGGCGTGCCTGCGGCGCTCGGATCTAGAGCGGGCATCGTGATGTTGACCGTTGGGATTGAGAAAAAGCTGGCAGACTGGCCTATCGATCTTACCGGCGCATCGCTGCTTTCAGTACTGCTGATTACCGTGGCGCTGCTGGCTTGGTGGCTGCAAAAGCGGCTGACTGGAACCACTGAAGTCACCAGTGTCACCGGAAAACCGGGGGAGAACAGCGGGGTATCGCTCGGCGTTATGACGTTACCCGCGCTGCTGCTAATGGGCTGCGTTGGCGGGCTGGCAGTGGTCCTGCCGGGGGCATCGATGGTGGCGACAAGCCTGATGGGGACGCTCTCTGGCGGACTAAATCTCGGCAACTTTACGTTGAAGCACTTTACTGCGCTGTTTGCCCAGCAGGGCGATGCGCTGTCGGCGTTGGGCACCAGTTTATCACTGGCGCTGGCGTCAGCGTTGATTGTCGGCCTGCTTGGGTTGGTGGCGGCTTGGCTGGTACTGGTGCAGAAGATCAAAGGTAGCGCGTTTATCGATGCGCTGTCGCTGATGCCCGCAGCGCTCCCCGGGGTGGTGGTGGGCGTGGGGCTGATTTTGCTGTGGAACCAGCCGTTCTGGCCGGTTTCGCCTTACAACACGTGGTTTATGCTGCTGCTCTCCTATTGTTGCCTGCTGCTACCGTGGCCGGTGCGCTATGTCGGCAGCGCTCTGCGCCAGCTTGGCACCAATCTGGAGCCCGCCGCGCGGGTACACGGCGCGTCGCCTTGGCAGGCGTTAAGATTGATTGTTCTGCCGCTGGTATTTCCTGCGCTGCTGGCGGCGATGCTGATGGTGTTTGCCGTCGCTTCTCGTGAACTGGTGACGTCGCTGCTGCTGGCTCCGGCCGGCACGCAGACGGTGGCGGTGTTTATCTGGCGGCAGTTTGAGCAAGGTTCGGTGGGTCAGGGGATGGCGATGGCGAGCCTAACGCTGTTCGTTGGGCTGGCGTTAATGCTCAGTGCGTTAGCGCTGATGCAGCGTAATACACGCTAGCTCAACCGATCGCACAAAACAGTCAATGTGGGGATTAAAATAGGCTATAAAGTACGGACACAGAATGCTGGAGGCATTGATGACCCCCTTTTTAAACGCCTATTTTGCTCGTCTGGACTGGACGGGCACCCCCGATGTTTCTATCGAGACGCTGCGCAGTTTGCATATTCATCACAACGCGGCGATCCCGTTTGAAAATCTCGATGTCCTGCTGCCGCGCGAGATGCATCTCGACGATCAAGCGCTGGAAGATAAGCTGGTCAATGCCCGTCGCGGCGGCTACTGCTTTGAACAAAATGGCCTGTTTGAACGCGTGCTGCGGGAAATGGGTTTCACCGTTCGCAGCCTGTTAGGGCGCGTGGTGCTTGCGCACCCGCCGCAGATGCCGCCACGCACGCACCGTCTGCTGCTGGTGGAAGTGGACGGGGAGCGCTGGATTGCCGACGTGGGGTTTGGCGGCCAGACGCTGACCGCGCCAATCAAGCTGTTGGCTGATATTGTGCAGACGACGCCGCACGGCAACTACCGCCTGCTGTATGAAAATCAGGAGTGGATCCTGCAGTTTAGCCATCACGATCATTGGCAGTCGATGTACCACTTCGACCTCGGGCGTCAGTACGCGTCTGATTACGTGATGGGCAACTTCTGGTCGGCACACTGGCCGCAGTCACATTTCCGCCATCATCTGTTGATGTGTCGCCACCTGCCGGACGGCGGCAAAATGACCCTCACCAATTTCCACTTTACCCACTGGGATAAAAACCACGTGGTGGAGAAGGTGGATTTCCCGGACGTTCCCGCGCTGTACGAAGCGCTGCAAAGCCGTTTTGGACTGGGCGTTGGCGACCCGAAACACGGCTTTAGCGAAAGCGAACTGGCGGCTGTGATGGCGGCGTTTGATACCCACCCAGAAGGCGGCAAGTAGTTTTGTAGGCCCGATAAGCGTCGCGCTATCGGGCGATTCGGAGCTGTTGCCGGATGGCGGCATAAATGCCTTATCCGGCCTACGAGCCACTATCAGGGAAGAAACATCATGTCACTGACGATACGCGTACTTTTGGAAAATCATCGTAGCGGTCGAGCGCGTGGCGGGATGCGCGCAAAAGCGGGTCTTAGCCTGTTGGTTCACGACGAGACCACCACCATTTTGTTTGATACCGGTCCGGACGATAGCTTTTTGCACAATGCCGCGCTGATGGACGTTGACCTTAGCAAGCTGACCGCAACGGTGCTTTCTCACGGTCATTACGACCATTGTGGCGGCGTGCCGTGGCTGCCGGATAGCAGTCGGATTATTTGCCACCCGGACATCGCTCGCTCGCGCTACGCCGCGGTCAAATTGCCCGGATATACCTACAAAATTAAAAAGCTGTCGCTGGATATCGATTACACCCGCCATCAAATGGAATACACCCGTGCTCCCGTAAAAATTAGCGACAACTTTATGTGGTCGGGGGAAATTCCGCTGTCTACTCCCCGAGCCTATGGTGTGCTCGGTGACGATGCGGCGGCGACGGATTATGTGATTGATGAAGGCGTGCTGATTCATCAATCCGACCGCGGGTTGGTAATTATCACCGGCTGTGGTCATCGCGGGATCGTTGATATCGTGCGCCACTGTCAGCGTATTACCGGAATTGAGCATATTCATGCGCTTATCGGCGGCTTCCATTTGCGCTGCGCGTCGCCTTGGAAGTTGTGGCAGGTCAGACGGTTTCTGCAGGCGGTCAAGCCCGATAACATCATGGGCTGCCACTGCACCGGCTCGTGGGGAAAACTGTGGCTGCCGGAGGTTATCTCCCCGGCAACCGGCGATACAATTGTGCTTGAGTAGGCCTGATAAGCGTAGCGTTATCAGGCGATTCGGAGCTGATTGCCGGATGGCGGTATAAATGCCTTATCTGGCCTACAGCGGTGCCAATGCGTTAGTTTAAGCCTAAGAAATGCTGGGCGATTTTGAAGTAGATAATCAGCCCGGTGCCATCAATCAGGGTGGCGATAAACGGTGCGGAAACCACCGCTGGGTCAATCCCCAGCCGCTTAATGACCAGTGGAATAACCGACGATACCACTGCGCTCCACAGCGTGACACACACCAGCGTGATGCTGACAATCAAGGTGATTTCAGGGCCGATGCCCATCATCCATGCTCGGATGCATCCTGCCGTTCCGAGGGTGATGGCGACCAGTACGGCGGTCGACATCTCTTTACGCAAAATGCGGCCAAGGTCGCGCATACCTACTTCGCCCAGCGCCATTGCGCGCACCAGCGTTGAGGTTATCTGGGTGCCGCTGTTGCCTCCGGTGCCGATGAGCAGGGGGATGAAGAACGCCAGCGCAATGGCGGATTCCAACGCCTCTTCAAAATGCTGGATAACGCTGCTGGTGTAGGCTTCCGCGATAAACAGCAGCAGAAGCCAGACCGCGCGCTTCTTCCACAGCACCACCGGGCTTATCTCCAGATACGGTTTGTCCAGCGGCAAGGTAGCGCCCTGGAGCTGCGCATCTTCGGTGACTTCATCGGCCAGCAGGCGGGCGATCTCTTTTTCGTTCAGACAGCCTATCAATTTGCCATTTTCAATAACCGGCAGCAGAGTCAGGTGGTGTTTTTCTATTAACTCGGCGGCAATGGTTCGGTCATCCTGCGGGCCGACGTGATAGAGGGTCGTTGAGATTAACTGCGTCAATGGCTGATTGTCATCGGACGCCTGCAGCAATTTGCGCGTCGATAATATTCCGCGCAGGCTATCACCGGCGACGACAAATATCGCACACGGGAAATGATCATCATTTAATATCTGTAAAAAACGCTCCCGCGCTTCTTTTACGTTGAGATGTTCAGGCAGCGAAATATAATCACGGGTCATGTAACCTGAAATAATATCGCCTGCATGTTGCTCGGTTGGGTAGTACGGTACGCTAATGTGTGACATTGAATTTTCCCTATAGAATAGATACTTATAGGGCGAACAAAACTGGAAGAGCTGAGAAGAATCCCTACGTCCCGGTTTTAGCACTGAACAACGTATCTGTACGGTTTGTACCGTCAGAAGTTATCTTGGCAACACCTTGATTCGATGGATGCCTGTATTTCCCTGTGATGGTCTCTCTCGATACCACCAGGGCGATAACTTATGTTTATTCAGGAGCCTCGCCATAACAAGATTATTAAGTTGATAGCTTGGCCATCAACGTTGCGTAATATACAGGGGGAAATCAATAGCGCTTGGGGAATATATCAGTCGTTGAGATATTGTTTATAAAAAAGAACGATTGCGGCGTGACCTTATTGGGCAGATAGCGCGGGTTGTTGCCGGATGGCGGCGTTGCCTTATCCGGCCTACACTCCCTCGTAGGCCCGATAAGCGAAGCGCCATCGGGCAGATGGCGCACAGGGATTACCGACGGGAACGTACCACCTGATAGCGTCGGGTCAGATATTCGATTGGCGCGCTCCAGACGTGAACCAAGCGGGTGAATGGGAACAACAGAAATATCGTCATGCCCAACACCAGATGCACGCGATAGACCCACGCCACGCCGTCCAAGTGGGCGGATGCGCCGCCATGGAAGGTGACGACCGCTTGTGCCCAATCCACCAGTTTCAACATTTCGCTACCGTCCGGATGCTGGGCGGAGAACGGAATGGTGGACAGGCCAAGGCAGCACTGAATCAGCAAAATGCTGAGGATCAGAATATCGGCCGTGCTGGACGTCGCCCGTATGCGCGGGTTAAAGAGGCGACGGATCAACAGACCGGCACCACCGACCAGCGTCAGCACGCCGCAGGCTCCACCCAGAATCATTGCCATCAGCTGCTTTTGCGATAGCGGCAGCCACGACTCATAGACCCAGTGTGGCGTCAACATACCGAAAAAGTGACCGAAGAAGATCCCGAGAATGCCGACGTGGAACAGGTTCGACCATAACACCATCCCGCGCTTGTCGAGCATTTGGCTTGACGAGGCGCGCCACGTGTATTGGCCATAGTCATAGCGCAGCCAACTGCCGAGCAGAAACACCGTGCCGCACAGGTAAGGGTAGATATCGTAAAAGAAGACGTTGAGATACTGTATCATTTCGGGCCTCCCGCACGGACGTCCACGTACTGTGGCGCCACGTCCTGGCTAAAGCGTCGTTGATAGCTTTGCAGCGGAGAACTGTCGCAGGCGGTGGCGTTATCTTCGATAAACTTCACCTGTTCCTCTTCCCAGACCGCATCCAGCGCCTGGCGGGTGTCATCGCGTGCTTCACCCGCCACCTGTTTAGTGACACTGTCACTTGATAGTTTGGTATTTGCCAACGTCAGCAGGGTATCAAACAGCTGATACCACGGCGCTTGGCGCTGTTTTAAGCGACCGCCAATTAGCGCCAGAATCGGCGCGACGTTCTGTAAACCTTCGCGAGCCTGAGCGTCGGGCAGAATGCTCAGATACTCCAGATACAGCGGCAGATGGTCAGGAAGTTCGCGGCAGTCGAGCTGTAAACCCGCCTGTTCATACTGGTTCATCAGCTCAACCATCGCCTGGCCGCGATCGCGAGACTCCGCGTGGACGTGCTCAAACAGCAGCAGCGAAGTGGCGCGACCGCGTTCGAAGATTTCACACCATTCGGCCTGTTTATCCAGCAGTGAAACACCGAGGTGCTGATCAAGGAAAGGACGCAGCGCCGGGGCATCGCTGTCGATAAGGGAGAACAGCTCCTCTTTGTTCTCCCAGCTTAGTTCGTCGGGGTATTCCAGCAGCAGCCCGATGATTTTCAGGACTCGCATTAGTCTTTCCCCCCAATGTTGATGGCGTCGATACGCTGGCTATTAAACAGGTTGAACTTGGTGTCCGACCCGTGACAGCCGTCACCGAAGGTGAAGCCGCAGCCTTTGCTTTCCGGGAAGGCATCTTCCGCCATTTCACGATGGCTAGTCGGAATCACAAAACGATCTTCATAGTTGGCAATCGCCAGATAGCGGTACATCTCTTCGACCTGCGCTTCGCTTAAGCCCACTTCTTCAAGCGCGCGAGTATCGGTGATGCCTTCCACGGTTTGCGAACGTTTGTAGTGACGCATCGCCATCATGCGTTTCAGCGCGCGCAGTACCGGGCCGGTATCGCCAGCGCTGAGCATGTTCGCCAGATACTGCACCGGAATGCGCAGGCTTTCGACGGCCGGCAGGACGCTGTCGGATTTCGGCAGGCCACCCGCATCGGCGACTGACTGAATCGGAGACAACGGCGGCACGTACCAAACCATTGGCAGGGTGCGGTATTCCGGGTGCAGCGGCAGCGCCAGCTTCCAGTCCATTGCCATTTTGTACACCGGGGAACGCTGGGCGGCGTCGAGGGTGTTCTGGGTGATGCCTTGTTTCAACGCTTCTTCAATCACCGCCGGATCGTGCGGGTCGAGGAAGACGTCGCACTGGCGTTCGTAGAGATCGGTCTCTTTCTCGGTGCTGGCAGCTTCTTCAATGCGGTCGGCATCATAAAGCAGCACGCCAAGGTAGCGAATACGACCCACGCAGGTTTCAGAACAGACGGTGGGCTGGCCAGACTCGATGCGCGGATAACAGAAAATGCATTTTTCTGACTTGCCGCTCTTCCAGTTGAAGTAGATTTTTTTGTACGGGCAACCGGTAATGCACATACGCCAGCCGCGGCATTTATCCTGGTCGATAAGGACGATGCCATCCTCTTCACGCTTGTAAATCGCACCGCTTGGGCAGGTGGCCACGCAGCTTGGGTTCAAGCAGTGTTCGCACAAACGCGGCAGGTACATCATGAAGGTGTTTTCGAACTGACCGTACATCTCCTTTTGCATCTCATTGAAGTTATGGTCGTGGGCGCGCTTTTCAAACTCGCCGCCGAGCAGTTCCTCCCAGTTCGGACCCCATTCAATTTTGTTCATGCGCTGGCCGCTTATCAGCGAGCGCGGGCGGGCGGTGGGCAAGTGTTTGCCCTCCGGCGCGTTGTGCAGATTCTGGTAGTCGTAGGTGAACGGTTCGTAGTAGTCATCAATGCCTGGGATCAGCGGGTTGGCGAAGATTTTCGACAGTACCCCAAGGCGACCGCCCATACGTGGTGTCAGTTTACCGCTGATCCCACGTACCCAGCCGCCTTGCCATTTCTCCTGGTTTTCCCAATCTTTCGGGAAACCGATGCCGGGCTTGGTTTCCACGTTGTTGAACCACGCGTATTCCATCCCTTCGCGGCTGCTCCAGACGTTTTTACAGGTCACGGAACAGGTGTGGCAGCCGATGCATTTATCGAGGTTTAAAACCATCCCAACCTGTGAGCGTATCTTCATTTTGACGCCTCCTGAACCTGATCGTTGCCTTCACCATCCAGCCAATTAATATTTTTCATTTTGCGGATCATAATGAACTCGTCACGGTTGGAACCGACCGTGCCGTAGTAGTTGAAGCTGTAGGCAAGTTGCGCATAGCCGCCGATCATATGGGTCGGTTTTGGGCAGATGCGGGTGACGGAGTTGTGGATCCCGCCGCGCCGTCCGGTTATCTCCGAGCCTGGAATATTCATCAGGCGTTCCTGGGCGTGGTACATCATGGTCATGCCCGGCGGCACGCGCTGGCTGACTACCGCACGGGCGGTGAGCGCGCCGTTGGCGTTGAACGCTTCAATCCAGTCGTTATCGGCAATACCCAGCTCTTTGGCGTCGGTCTCACTCAGCCAAACGATAGGCCCGCCGCGCGACAGGGTGAGCATCAGCAGGTTTTCGCTGTAGGTTGAGTGAATGCCCCATTTTTGGTGCGGGGTCAGGAAGTTAAGCGCTTTTTCCGGGAAACCGTTTGGCGGAATCTCCTTCATATGGCTGACGCTGCGGGTATCGATCGGTGGGCGATAGGCCACCAAGCTTTCGCCGAAGTCGCGCATCCATGGGTGATCCTGGTACAGCGATTGCCGTCCGGACACGGTGCGCCACGGGATCAGTTCATGTACGTTGGTGTAACCCGCGTTATAAGAGACGTGTTCATCTTCAAGACCCGACCAGGTTGGGCTGGAGATAATTTTGCGCGGCTGGGCTTGGATGTCACGGAAGCGAATTTTCTCGTCTTCTTTGTTGGTCGCCAAATGTCGGTGGTCGATTCCAGTAAATTCGCCCAGCGCTTGCCAGGCCTTGACCGCCACCTGACCGTTGGTTTCCGGGGCGAGGGCGAGGATCACCTCCGAGGCGTCAATCGCGGTTTCAATGCACGGACGACCTTTTGCCGGGCCATCCAGCTTGACGTAGTTGAGTTTGCCTAAGAAATCGACTTCGGTCTGGGTATTCCAGCCAATGCCTTTGCCGCCGTTGCCGAGCTTATCCAGCAGCGGGCCGAGTGCGGTAAAACGTTCGTAGGTGGCCGGGTAGTCGCGTTCGACGGCCACAATGTTCGGCGCGGTTTTACCGGGGATTAGGTCACATTCGCCTTTGCGCCAGTCGGCAATGGTGAACGGCTGGGCCAATTCCGCCGGAGAGTCGTGCTGTAACGGTTGCAGCACCACGTCGGTTTCAGTGCCCAGATGCCCCTGACAGATTTCCGAGAACGATTTAGCAATGCCTTTGTAGATCTCCCAGTCGCTTTTTGACTCCCAGGCCGGGTCGACGGCGGCGGAAAGTGGGTGGATAAACGGGTGCATATCTGAGGTGTTCATATCGTCTTTTTCATACCACGTGGCGGTAGGCAGGACGATATCGGAGAACAGACAGGTGCTGGACATACGGAAATCCAGCGTCACCAACAGGTCGAGTTTTCCTTCCAGCGCGGCGGTTTGCCACTCCACTTCTTCCGGCTTCACGTCGTCGGTCGAGCCTAAATCGTCGCCCTGAATCCCGCTGTCAGCACCCAGCAGATATTTGAGCATGTATTCGTGGCCCTTACCGGACGATCCCAGCAGGTTTGAGCGCCAGATAAACATGTTGCGCGGGTGGTTTTTACCGTTGTCCGGCTGCTCGCAGGCCATGCGGATATCGCCGGATTTCAGCGCCTGAACGGTGTATTCCTGCGGCGACATGCCAAGCTCTGCGGCTTTGGCCTTCACGGTCAGCGGGTTAACGTTGAGCTGTGGCGCGGACGGCAGCCAGCCCATGCGTTCGGCACGGACGTTAAAGTCGATCAGATGGCCGGTGTATTTTTCCGGGTTTGCCAAAGGAGAGAGCAGCTCTTTGGCGGTCAGTTTTTCATAGCGCCATTGGCTGGCGTGGTTGTAGAAGTAGGAAGTGCTATTCATCTGGCGCGGTGGGCGATTCCAGTCCAGCGCGAACGCCAGTGGCAGCCAGCCGGTTTGTGGACGCAGCTTTTCTTGACCGACATAGTGCGCCCAACCACCGCCGCTTTGACCGACGCAGCCGCAGAATACCAGCATGTTGATCATGCCACGGTAGTTCATGTCCATGTGGTACCAGTGGTTGACCCCGGCACCGAGGATGATCATCGAACGGCCGTGCGTTTTGTGTGCGGTATCAGCGAATTCAAAGGCAATTTTTTCGATGTTGTGGCGTGATACGCCGGTGATTTGCTCGGCCCAGGCGGGGGTATAGGCTTTCACCTCGTTGAAGTCTTTTGCCGCCAGTTCGTCGTCCAAACCGCGATCGAGTCCGTAGTTTGCCAGCGTCAGATCGTAAATGCTGACCACCAGACGCTGGCTGCCATCAGCGAGAGTCAGGGTTTTGGCCGGGAGTTTGCGTACCAGAATCGGGTCCTGTTTGACGCTGCGGAAGTGCGGGTTTTCGTTGCCGCCAAAGTAGGGGAACGCCACGCCCGCGACGATATCACGGTTATCCAGCAGGGATAACGTCAGCTCCGTCTCTTTGCTGCCGGCCAGCGTTTGCAGATTCCATTTGCCTTTTTCACCCCAGCGGAAGCCGATAGAGCCGTTCGGCACGACCAGTTCGCCGTCGCGGTCATAGGCGACCGTTTTCCACTCCGGATTGTTGCTTTCACCCAAACCGTCAACTAGGTCGGATGCGCGTAGCATGCGGCCTGCGCTGTAGGAACCGTCCCCGCGATCGTCTAGCATCACCAGCATTGGCATGTCGGTGTAGCGACGGCAGTAGTTGATAAAGTAGTCGCTCGGATTATCGAGGTGGAAGGCTTTTAAAATCACATGGCCCATGGCCATTGCCAGCGCGCTGTCGGTGCCCTGTTTGGGGGCCAGCCATTGGTCACTGAGTTTGGCAACTTCAGAGAAGTCAGGGGTGATGGCGACCGTCTTGGTGCCTTTGTAACGCACTTCGGTAAAGAAGTGGGCATCTGGGGTACGGGTCTGCGGTACGTTAGAGCCCCAAGCGATAATATAGCTGGAGTTGTACCAATCCGCGGATTCTGGCACGTCGGTCTGCTCGCCCCAGGTCATCGGTGAAGCCGGCGGCAGGTCGCAGTACCAGTCATAGAAGCTCAGGCAAGTGCCACCAATTAGCGAGAGATAGCGGGTGCCGGCGGCATAAGAAACCATCGACATCGCTGGAATAGGCGAAAAGCCGGCCACGCGGTCCGGGCCATAGTTTTTAATCGTCCAGACGTTGGCGGCGGCAATCAGCTGGTTTAGCTCTTTCCACGACGAACGGACAAAGCCGCCTTTGCCGCGAGCTTGTTTGTAGCTCAGCGTTTTTTCCGGGCTTTGCATGATGCTATCCCAGGCCAGAACCGGATCGGGATGTTGCGCCAGCGCTTCACGCCACAGTTCAATCAGTTTTCTGCGTGCCAGCGGATACTTCAAACGGTTAGCGCTGTAGAGATACCAAGAGTAACTCGCGCCGCGCGGGCAGCCACGTGGCTCATGGTTTGGCAGGTCGGGGCGGGTGCGGGGGTAGTCAGTCTGTTGGGTTTCCCAGGTGACAAGCCCATTTTTGACGTAAATCTTCCAACTGCATGAGCCCGTACAGTTTACGCCGTGCGTTGAGCGGACGATTTTGTCGAACTGCCAGCGCTGGCGGTAGCTATCTTCCCAATCACGGTTGTTGTCATAGACCTGTCCGTGACCGTTGGCAAAGGTCTCGCCTTTCTGCTTAAAGTAGCGAAAGCGATCCAATAGTTTACTCATGACATTCCTCCTGCTCCGATAATGTCCGGCATCGTGCCGTCGCCGGATGGTGACGCAACGGCGTCTTATCCGGCCTACAACACCGCACGATCCTGTAGGCCGGATAAGGCGTTAGCCGCCATCCGGCAAATTTCTCGTTATTGTTTTGCTGGTTTACGACGGCCATAGACCAGCCACGTCACCAGTACGCAGACAATGTAAAAGACAAAGAAAACTTTCATGGCACCGACCGGCGAGCCGGTCATAGCCAAAGAGGTACCAAATGCTTTTGGAATGAAGAACCCGCCGACAGCGCCAATAGCGGAGATGAAGCCCAGTGCCGCGGCCGTATCGGTTACTGCTTCATGCTGGGCCTCTTCATCGCTGCCGCCGCGTTTTTTGACGCTATCGATGGTGATTTGACGGAAGATCACCGCAATCATCTGGAAGGTCGAGCCGCTTCCCAGACCGGCAGTCAGGAAGAGCCCCATAAACACCACGTAGAAGGCGACAAAGCTGCCGGAACCAGTGCCTGGCAAGGTCAGGAACAGCAGACCGCTGAATAGCGCCATCAGAATAAAGTTAACCAGCGTGACTTTCACGCCACCCAGACGGTCGGAAATCACTCCGCCAAAGGAACGCGCCAGCGCGCCAATAAACGGCCCGAAGAAGGCCAGCTTGAGGATGTTAACGTCCGGGAACTGGGTTTTTGCCAGCATGGCAAAGCCTGCGGAGAAGCCGATAAACGAACCGAAAGTGGCGAGATAGAGCAGGCTTAACAGCCACATGTGCGGGCGCTTAAGTACCGGAAGTTGATCGCGCACAGAGGCTTTTGAGCTGGCGATATCGTTCATGCCAAACCAGGCGGCAATCGTGGCGATAACCAGCAGCGGCACCCAGATGATGGCAGCGTTGCTGAGTGCAAGGGTTGAACCGTCTTCCTGCGTCACGCCGTGGAAGCCGATAAAGGCGAACATTGGCAGGAAAATCACCGCCGGGGCTACCATCTGCATCACGCTGACGCCGAGGTTGCCCAAACCGCCATTAACGCCCAGCGCGCTGCCTTGCTTGGCTTTCGGGAAGAAGAAACTGATATTACCCATGCTTGAGGCAAAGTTGGCGCCGGCAAAACCACACAGCAGCGCGATGGTGATAAATACCCAATATGGAGTAGCGGTGTTTTGAATGGCGATCGCCAACCAGATGCAGGGAACAATCAGGATTATCGTGCTGAGAACCGTCCAGCGGCGTCCGCCTAAGATAGGCACCATAAAGGAGTAGGGTACGCGTAATATCGCACCGGAAAGCGAAGGGAGTGCGGTTAATAAAAAAAGCTGATCGGTAGTGAAATTAAAACCAACTTTATTGAGATTGACCGCAACTGCGCTAAATAACATCCATACGCAGAAGGCAAGTAATAAGCAGGCAACGGAAATCCACAGGTTTCTCCTTGCAATTGATTTTCCTTTGTTTTCCCAAAAGGCCGAGTTTTCAGGTTTCCAGTCTTTTAAAAGATAATGATTCTCTTTCTCATTATTTGCCATAATACCCTCGAGAGCAGCACCATAAAAAAGAAACAAAGGAAAAACAGCGAAGTATGGAAGGGGGGATTATTATCGCCAGGCCGTTTTATCTCTTTATCGTTGAAGAATAGATAAAAAAAGCGCGTTGTAAGAAAACGCGCTGTGAATAAAACGTTGTTAATTGTTACTAAGTGTAAATTAAGCGGGGTTAAGCTCTATCGTAATATAATGTTGTATATAGCGAGTAAAGGTTTCGTCATTAATTTCATTCATGCCCAACGCGTAAATTCCGTCTAATCCACATACCAACGCAATTAATCGCCAAGCAATATTTTCTGCGCTATCGATAGGACGAAATTCATTGGCCTCTGTGCCTTGTAAAATGAGCGCGACGGTCTCTTTATGCCACATGTCCATCGTCAGCAGATAAGCGCCCTTAATATCGTTATCGCTGTCGGCCAACAGCTGCGCTTCACGCCATAGGCGGATATAGGGTTCCAGGCGACCATCGTCACTGCCGACCATGGCGAATAGCCGCTCGTGCCAGTTGGCATCATCGGCCACCAGCGGCATGTCGAGCATTTCGCGGATTAGCCGCACGAAAGCCAGCGCTTTGAGTTCGCCAATGGAAGTGAAGTGGTGGTGCACCTGGCCGCTTGCGACGCCAGCGACCGTGGCGATATGACGTACGGTCATCGTTGTAAAGCCGCCGCTTAGCGCCACCTGCATGGCCGCTTTGAGGATCACTTCACGCCGTTCATCCCGGGATAAATAGTTCATATTTCTTCGTTTAGCTGAGGTTTACCTGAGAATAACAAAGAATTGGACATGCGTTCAACATTCCGGCAGGATCCTTTTCCTGGACAAATGTCCAAGATAAATGAACAGAGGATTTACGTTATGTCACGCCAATGGTTAACGCTTATGGCAATTTTAATGGTCTATATTCCGGTGGCGATTGATGCCACCGTGCTGCACGTTGCGGCACCGACGTTAAGCGTTGCGCTGGGAACCAGCGGCAATGAGCTGCTGTGGATCATTGATATTTATTCATTAGTGATGGCCGGGATGGTCCTGCCGATGGGTGCACTCGGCGATAAAATTGGTTTTAAACGTTTGCTGCTGCTCGGCAGCGGGATATTTGGTATTGCCTCACTGGCGGCGGCTTTTTCACCAACCGCGATGGCGCTTATCGCTTCCCGTTCGCTGCTAGCGGTAGGGGCCGCAATGATTGTCCCGGCAACGCTGGCGGGGATCCGTAGCACCTTTGCGCAGGCGAAACAGCGCAACATGGCGCTCGGGCTGTGGGCGGCGGTGGGTTCCGGTGGGGCGGCGTTTGGTCCGCTGGTGGGGGGGCTGCTGCTGGAGCACTTCTACTGGGGTTCGGTATTTTTAATTAACGTGCCGATTGTGCTGGTAGTGATGCTTTGCAGCGCGCGGCTGGTTCCACGTCAACCGACGCGCCGCGAGCAACCGCTGAACCTGACTCAAGCGCTGATGCTAATTGCGGCGATTCTGATGCTGGTCTACAGCGCGAAATCGGCGCTTAAAGGGCAGATGGCGTTATGGATTGTCGGCCTCGTGGCGTTGGGCGGCATGTTGCTGCTGGTGACTTTTGTCCGCCAACAGCTGGCGGCGGCCAAGCCTATGATCGATATGCGCCTGTTTACTCATCGCATTATTCTAAGCGGTGTGGTGATGGCGATGACTGCGCTGGTCACGCTGGTGGGCTTCGAACTGTTGATGGCGCAAGAGCTGCAGTTTGTGCATCAGAAAACGCCGTTTGAAGCCGGAATGTTTATGCTGCCGGTGATGGTTGCCAGTGGTTTTAGCGGGCCGATTGCCGGCGTACTGGTGTCAAAGCTGGGGCTGCGTCAGGTGGCAACCGGCGGCATGCTGCTGAGTGCGTTTAGCTTCCTGGGCCTGTCGGTGACGGATTTTAGCACTCAACAGTGGCAGGCGTGGGGCCTGATGGCACTGCTGGGCTTTAGTGCCGCCAGTGCGCTACTGGCGTCAACCTCGGCGATTATGGCAGCAGCGCCGAAAGAGAAGGCGGCGGCAGCCGGAGCCATTGAGACTATGGCCTATGAGCTGGGTGCCGGGTTAGGGATTGCCTTGTTTGGTCTGATCCTGACGCGCAGCTACGGCGCAGCGATTGTGGTACCGCAAACGTTAGATAGCGCATCCGCCGCGCGTGCTGCGTCGTCTATTGGTGAAGCCATGCAGCTGGCGCAGTCGCTGCCTGTGATCCCAGCGCAGGCGCTTGTCGAAGCGGCGCAGACGGCGTTTATCAGTGCGCACAGCGTGGCGCTGGGTACGGCTGGTGTGTTGTTGTTGGTGCTGGCACTAGGGATCTGGCGCGGGCTGGCGAAAGTGCCTGAGGTGGCGTGAACTTAATCAGTTACATCGTACATTAATGCCCGATGGCGCTTCGCTTATCGGGCCTACATTTCCTTCGTTGGCCCGATAAGGCAACATCTGCTGCTCAGTGTGCACAATCAAGCGGCGTCTTACACTGCTTATGTACATTATTGAACGCTTGCGCTAGTATTGTTGATAAGTGGACATTGCGCTACATGACGCAATGTCCCGCATCAATAAACAGGAGGCAATATGGCCACAGCACAAGAAAGCCACGTAAACGGCAATATTGATACCAGCAAAGCGTTGCCGGTAGTCTTCCGGATTTTGGAAAAGTGGCACTGCAGCACAGATGAACAACTGCGATTGCTGGGTATCAGTTCACGTTCAACATTGAACAAGTACAAAGAGTCGAACGGCGGCATCCGCCTGAGCATCGATATTCAGGAGCGAATGAGCTACATCCTGAATATTCATAAGTGCCTGCGGCTGCTGTTTTCTGCGGATGACAGCATCTATGGCTGGGTGCGTAAACCGAATACCCATCCGTTCTTCGCCGGTCGTTCAGCGATGGAAGTGATGAATGGCGGACGGGTTGCCGATCTGTACGAGGTTGCTACGCGTCTTCAATCTTGGCGCGGGGGGATGGCTTGAGTACCGAAACCGCACCCTTGGTCGAATTTAACAACGTGACGGCTTACCGCATCATTCCCAGCCGTTATCCGACTATCGATTTATTTGAAGATGTCGCCAATAGCGATGAACTTGAAGCCGTATGGGCCGTTGAAGCGCTAACCAATGAGCGGTTGCTGGAATCGGCAGGCGAACTGATGCGGGTGCCGAAAGACGATTGGCTGGTAGGATTGCATGGTAGCAGCTACGTGATGGCGGCCTTTACGCACATTAATCCGGAAGGGGCGCGATTTACCACCGGCGATTTTGGTGGCTATTATTGCGCGCCTCAGATGGATACCGCTATCAAGGAGACGGTGTACCATCAAGAGCGCATGCTTGGCTATACGGATGAACCGGCGCAAAAGATCCAGATGCGGGTGTTATGCACCAAGTTTGATGCCACCTTAGTCGATATTACCGATGAACCCTTTATCTCTTCACCGCTCTATCACGCCACCGATTACAGCCAGTCAAAAGCTTTCGCCCAGACGCAAAAAATGCATAACCGCGACGGCATTCATTACCGTTCGGTTCGTCATATAGGGCACACCTGCTTTGTGCTGTATCGGCCTTGTCTGGTCACCCAGATTTTACAGGCCGAGCATCTGGAATATCATTGGAATGGTCGCGCCATTACCAACATTCTAAGCATCAAGCTGTACGGTGATTAGCGCCGCGTCGCCTGCCAGCACAGCAGAGAGCCAATGCAGACCATGGCGGCACCTTGCCAGAATGACCACGAAAGGGCGGCGCTTAACAAAAATGCCGCCAGCGCTGATGAAAGCACCGGCGTAAAATAGGACGCCGCCGCCAACAGGCTGACGTTACCGTGTAAAATTCCCACATTCCAAGCCGCATAGGCTAATCCTAATGACATGGCGCAGGTCAGCAGTTTAATCACCACCGGCCAACTGAAGACCATTGGCGGCTGATCGCTTATCAAAAATTTCACCCACAGACTCAGCGCCGTTAATAAAACAAAAAGGGTGATGCCGTTTTTGCCTTTGGCGAACTTGGTGGTGACCGTACAGTATGCTGCCCAGATAAACGCGCCAACGAATGCCAGAATATAGCTCAGTGGGCTGGAGATAACGTTGCTGCTTATTTCTGCAATATCCAGTCCGTGTTCGCCGCCTAATACCCAGGTGACGCCAACCAGCGACAGTAATAATCCAGGAATAACCAGCCAAGTGGTTTTTTGGCCGTTGAAGACAATAGCAAACAAAATGGTCAGACTGGGCCACAGGTAATTAACCATGCCCACTTCAATCGCCTGCTGACGCGTCCCCGCGTAGCCTAGAGAGAGTGCAAGGCACATCTCATAGCTGACAAAGAACACACTGCCGACCAGCAGATAGCGTGGCGGTATTTGGCGCAATTGCGGAAAACCAACGGTAAAAATCAGCAAGATACCGCTGAGACTGTAGATCATCGCTGCGCCGCCAACTGGCCCCAGTCCCTCGCTAACGCCGCGAATAAGTCCGACCATCGTACTCCACAAAATAATGGCGCTAAACCCAATGAGCGTTGCTCTTTTCTTATCCATGCCTGACCTGATGCATTAACCAACGAAGTCTGCGGTTATAGCATTTTTTCGCCAGCATCGGTGATATTTTTCCTCGTCGGTTAACCCTAAAGGATTAATTAAAATCGCCAACGATGACTATTAAGGGGGCCTCAGTTTTCGACATTGATTTGACGCAAAAAAATCAGGGGCATTGCTGTTAGTTTTGGCCGCGAAGCACATCCATACAATGAGGAAAACAATGGACGTCAGCCGCAGAAAGTTTTTTAAAATCTGCGCGGGCGGTATGGCTGGGACAACGGCTGCAGCGTTGGGGTTTGCCCCAAAATTAGCGCTGGCTCAGGCGCGCAATTTTAAATTACTGCGTGCCAAAGAAGTTCGTAATTCCTGCACATACTGCTCCGTAGGTTGTGGGCTATTAATGTATAGCCTGGGCGATGGGGCGAAAAATACCCGTGAAGCCATCTATCATATTGAAGGCGATCCGGATCATCCTGTCAGTCGCGGTGCACTGTGCCCTAAAGGTGCCGGTCTGCTTGACTATGTCAACAGTGAAAGTCGCCTGCGTTACCCTGAATATCGCGCGCCTGGCTCCGATAAATGGCAGCGTATCTCGTGGAATGAAGCCTTCGATCGCATCGCAAAATTGATGAAGGCCGACCGCGACGCCAACTTTGTGGAGAAAAATGAGCAGGGCGTGACGGTTAACCGCTGGCTCTCCACCGGGATGCTGTGCGCATCTGCGGCAAGTAATGAGACCGGCATGCTGACGCAGAAGTTTGTGCGCTCGCTCGGCATGCTGGCGGTAGACAACCAAGCGCGCGTCTGACACGGACCAACGGTAGCAAGTCTTGCTCCAACATTTGGTCGCGGTGCGATGACCAACCACTGGGTTGATATCAAAAACGCTAACGTCGTGATGGTGATGGGCGGCAACGCCGCTGAAGCCCACCCGGTCGGATTCCGCTGGGCGATGGAAGCGAAAAACAATAACGATGCGACGCTGATTGTCGTCGACCCGCGCTTTACGCGTACGGCGTCGGTGGCGGATATCTATGCGCCAATTCGTTCCGGTACCGACATTACCTTCCTGTCGGGCGTGCTGCTGTATCTCATCGAAAACAATAAAATCAACGCCGAGTACGTGAAGCATTACACCAACGCCAACCTGCTGGTGCGTGATGATTTCGCTTTCGATGATGGCTTATTTAGCGGTTATGATGCCGAAAAACGGCAGTACGACAAGTCGTCCTGGAACTATCAGTTCGATGAAAACGGCTATGCCAAACGTGATGAAACGCTGACTGACCCGCGCTGCGTGTGGAACTTGCTCAAAGAGCATGTCTCTCGCTATACGCCGGATGTCGTGGAAAACATCTGCGGTACGCCGAAGGCTGATTTCCTGAAAGTTTGCGAAGTGCTGGCCTCAACCAGCGCGGCTGACCGTACCACCACCTTCCTGTATGCGCTGGGTTGGACTCAGCACACCGTCGGCGCGCAGAACATCCGTACCATGGCGATGATCCAGCTGCTGCTGGGCAATATGGGCATGGCGGGCGGCGGCGTGAACGCCTTGCGCGGTCACTCGAACATTCAGGGGTTAACCGACCTTGGCCTGCTGTCGACCAGTCTGCCGGGTTACCTGACGCTGCCATCGGATAAGCAGGCCGACCTGCAAAGCTATCTGGCTGCTAATACGCCGAAGGCGACGCTGCCGGATCAGGTGAACTACTGGGGCAACTATCCGAAGTTCTACGTCAGCCTGATGAAGTCTTTCTATGGTGACGCTGCGACGAAAGATAACGAATGGGGCTTTAACTGGTTGCCAAAATGGGACCAAGCTTACGACGTTATCAAATACTTCAACATGATGGATAACGGTAAGGTCACCGGTTACATCTGCCAGGGCTTTAACCCGGTGGCGTCGTTCCCAGATAAGAACAAAGTGGTTCGTAGCCTGAGCAAGCTGAAGTACATGGTGGTTATCGATCCGCTGGTGACTGAAACATCCACCTTCTGGCAGAACCACGGTGAGTCTAACGATGTTGACCCGTCAACCATTCAGACCGAAGTGTTCCGCTTGCCATCAACCTGTTTTGCCGAAGAGGACGGTTCGATTGCTAACTCCGGTCGCTGGTTGCAGTGGCACTGGAAAGGTCAGGACGCACCGGGCGAAGCACGGAATGACGGCGAGATCTTAGCCGGTATTTATCACCGTCTACGCGAGATGTATCGCAATGAAGGCGGTAAAGGCACTGAGCCGCTGCTGAAAATGGGCTGGCACTATAAGCAGCCTGATCATCCGGAATCGGAAGAGGTTGCCAAAGAGAACAACGGCGTTGCGTTGGCAGATCTCTATGATGCCAACGGCATGCTGGTCGCGAAAAAAGGTCAGTTGCTCAACAGCTTTGCGCTGCTGCGTGACGACGGGACCACGGCGTCATCCTGCTGGATTTACGCCGGGAGCTGGACCGAACAGGGTAACCAGATGGCCAACCGCGATAATGCTGACCCATCGGGTCTGGGCAATACGCTGGGTTGGGCATGGGCATGGCCGCTGAACCGCCGCGTACTGTACAACCGCGCATCGGCGGATGTGAACGGTAAGCCGTGGGATGCGAAACGGATGCTGATCAAGTGGAACGGGACAAAATGGGACGGTAACGATATTCCGGACTTTAATACCGCGCCACCGGGCAGCAACACCAATCCGTTTATCATGCAGCCGGAAGGCTTAGGGCGTCTGTTTGCCCTCGATAAGCTGGCAGAAGGGCCGTTCCCAGAACACTACGAGCCGATGGAAACGCCGCTGGGCACCAACCCGCTGCACCCGAACGTCATCTCAAGCCCGGTTGTCCGTCTGTATGAACAAGATGCGGTACGCCTTGGCAAGAAAGATAAGTTCCCGTACGTGGGCACCACCTATCGTCTGACCGAGCATTTCCATACGTGGACCAAGCACGCACGTCTTAATGCGATTGCGCAGCCAGAGCAGTTTGTGGAAATCAGCGAAGGGCTGGCGAAGGCCAAAGGGATTGCCAATGGCGATCGTGTCACGGTGAGCAGTCAGCGCGGCTTTATTCGTGCGGTGGCGGTGGTGACTCGTCGTTTGCAAACTCTGCAGGTTAACGGTCAGCAGGTGGAAACCGTCGGTATCCCGCTGCACTGGGGCTACGAGGGCGTGGCGCGCAAGGGCTATATTGCCAATACCCTGACGCCGAACGTCGGCGATTCCAACTCGCAAACGCCGGAATATAAAGCGTTTCTGGTTAACATCGAGAAAGCGTAAGGAGCGTTTTAATGGCGATGGAAACACAAGACATTATTAAACGCTCTGCAACTAATTCCATAACCCCCGCGCCACGTGCGCGGGATTATAAAGAAGAAGTTGCCAAGCTGATTGATGTCTCTTCCTGCGTGGGCTGTAAAGCCTGCCAGGTGGCCTGCTCCGAGTGGAATGATATCCGCGACGAGGTTGGGCATTGCGTGGGGGTTTACGATAACCCCGCCGATTTGAGCGCCAAATCCTGGACGGTGATGCGTTTTAGCGAAACCGAACAGAACGGCAAGCTGGAGTGGCTGATTCGTAAAGACGGCTGTATGCATTGTGAGGATCCGGGCTGTCTGAAGGCTTGCCCATCTGCGGGTGCGATTATTCAGTACGCCAACGGGATCGTCGATTTCCAGCAGGATAACTGTATCGGCTGTGGTTACTGCATCGCCGGGTGTCCGTTTAATATTCCGCGCCTCAATAAAGAGGATAATCGGGTATATAAATGCACCCTGTGCGTTGACCGTGTGAGCGTGGGCCAGGAACCGGCCTGTGTGAAAACCTGTCCGACCGGCGCTATCCATTTCGGCACCAAGAAAGAGATGCTGGATGTAGCGCAGGAGCGGGTGGATAAGCTCAAGAAACGTGGCTATCCACAGGCCGGTATCTACAATCCTCAGGGCGTCGGCGGCACGCACGTGATGTACGTGTTGCATCATGCGGACCAGCCAGAGTTGTATCACAAGCTGCCGAAGGATCCGGCGATTGATACCAGCATTAATCTGTGGAAAGGGGCGCTGAAACCGCTGTCTGCCGCCGGCTTTATCGCTACCTTTGCCGGGCTTATCTATCACTATATTGGGATTGGCCCGAACAAAGAGGTGGATGATGACGAAGAGGAGGATGGCCATGAGTAAGTCGAAAATGATTGTGCGCACCAAGTTTATCGATCGCGCTTGTCACTGGACGGTGGTTATCTGCTTCTTCTTGGTGGCGGTTTCGGGGATATCGTTCTTCTTCCCAACGCTACAGTGGCTGACCGAAACTTTCGGGACACCGCAGATGGGGCGTATTCTGCACCCGTTTTTTGGCGTACTGATTTTCGTGGTGCTGATGTTTATGTTTGTGCGCTTTGTTCATCACAACATTCCGGATAAGCAAGATATTCCGTGGGTGCTGGGGATTGTCGAAGTGCTGAAAGGCAACGAGCATAAAGTGGCGAAGGTCGGCAAATATAATGCCGGGCAGAAGATGATGTTCTGGACCATTATGAGCATGATTTTCGTGCTGCTGGTAACCGGGGTGATTATCTGGCGACCTTACTTTGCGCAGTACTTCCCGATTCCGGTGATTCGTTACGCGTTACTGATTCATGCGACCACGGCAATCATTCTGATTCATGCGATCCTTATCCATATGTATATGGCGTTTTGGGTTAAAGGGTCAATTAAAGGCATGATTGAAGGCAAAGTCAGTCGTCGCTGGGCGCAGAAACATCACCCGCGTTGGTATCGTGATGTTGAGCGCGTCGAGGCGCAGAAAGAGAATTCGGAAGGCATGAAGTAATTTTCTTTCCGGTTGCCTGAAAGCGGTTTAAGGATTCCTATTTTTGGGGATCGTTAAGCCGCTTTTTTTTACCTGAGTGGATCTCGGATGTGGGTAAACCTTCAACTGCCTGCATTTCTGCTGTCTTTATGGATAAACCCGCCGTCACGCGTTTTTGTCTGGCCTGTCACAGGCGAATGGTCAATAATGCCGTCCCGCAAAGCCAATATAAACAAGTGATTAGACGGATGAAAAAAACGATTTTTGCGCTGGCACTGGGTACGTTTGGCCTGGGAATGGCTGAGTTTGGCATTATGGGCGTCCTGCCGGAACTGGCGCACGACGTGGGTATTTCGATCCCGGCGGCTGGGAATATGATCTCTTGGTATGCCTTTGGCGTGGTAATTGGTGCGCCGATCATTGCGCTGTTTTCGACGCGCTTCTCGCTGAAATCTATCATGCTGCTGCTGGCGGCGCTGTGCGTTATTGGAAATACCATTTTCATGCTCTCCTCCAGCTATACCATGCTGGCGCTAGGAAGGCTGGTGTCGGGATTTCCGCATGGGGCGTTTTTCGGCGTAGGGGCGATTATCCTGTCAAAAATTGCGCCTCGCGGGAGGGTGACAGCTGCGGTGGCTGGCATGATTGCCGGGATGACGGTGGCGAATTTGGTGGGGGTGCCCGCCGGAACGTGGTTGGGGCATCAGTTTAGCTGGCGCTATACCTTTGTCGCCATTGCGCTGTTTGACGTGGCGGTGCTGGTGGCGATCCTCGCCTGGGTGCCGACGCTATTTGATAAATCCGACGCTCGGTTGCGCGAGCAGTTTCATTTTTTGAAAAGCCCCGCGCCGTGGCTGATTTTCGCGGCCACCATGTTTGGTAACGCAGGTGTGTTCGCGTGGTTTAGCTATATCAAGCCATTTATGATGAACGTTTCCGGCTTCTCCGAAGGCGCGATAATGTTCATTATGATGCTGGCGGGCCTTGGCATGGTGCTGGGCAATATTCTGAGCGGCAAACTTTCAGGGCGCTATAGCCCGCTACGGATAGCCACCACTACCGATGGCGTTATTGTGGTAGCACTGCTGCTGATTTTCCTGCTGGGAGGCATGAAGGTAGCATCGCTGACGCTGGCGTTTATCTGCTGCGCCGGGCTGTTTGCGCTCTCCGCGCCGCTACAAATTATGCTGCTGCAAAATGCGAAGGGTGGAGAAATGCTGGGCGCGGCTGGTGGACAGATTGCCTTTAACCTCGGTAGCGCGATTGGCGCATTTTTCGGTGGCTTGATGATAACGCTAAACTTTGGCTGGAATTCGGTGGCGCTGCCTGCGGCGGCGCTGTCATTCCTGGCGATGACTTCACTTTTACTGTATGCCCGTTATCAGCGCCGGCTGGCTGTCGCTTAAGCCTGCGGGCTGGTGGCTGAAAACCTACCAGATTTGGATTTAACAATCCTTGTACTGACGGGTACGGTGAGTGCAGATAAAAATGGCGTTGGAGTGAAAAAAGAATGGGCATGCTAAAGTCAGTGATGGTTGCACTGGCGGTATTCCTGAGCGGCTGCGTCAGCCAGCCGTCGCTGCCGGCTAACGAAACGATCGTCAAGATCAAAACCACTGACGACAGCATCGTCGCTAACTCGGCGCAGCATAGTTATCGTTTCTTCCGCAGCGGCCTGCGCGGAGAATTTTTGCGCTACAAAACCTTCTATGAACGTTACCAGAAGCAGATTCTGGGCGTGCGGGTGAACTTTAACGTCAACAGTAATGAAGTGGTGGCCGAGTATACGGCGATTGTCGATGGTAGTCGGCTTGATGAGGCGCAGCGTCAACGGCTGACGACGGAATATCGTGCCACGGCAATGGAGCAGGGGTATTACGGCGTGAAGTTTCAGACCGATGGGTTCTGGACGTCGGTGATTAAAGATGAACTCGATGACAGTACAACGCTGAAGACGCCAATTGTCGTGACGATTAATGATAAAACCAAGGTAATGTCGCCCTATGCGGGGGTTCTGTTAGTGCCGATTTATCCGCTGGTGATGATGTACGGCTGTGCGACTGGGCGCTGTATTTAAGGCAGTTGCGCCTCTCTCGCAAGAGAGGCGCTGAGTATTAATGGCGTAAATCAATCACCATGCGGCCACGGATCTGGCCTTGCTCCATCTCTTTAAAAATGGCGTTGATGTCGTTTAACGGACGCATGGTCACTTTCGGCACCACTTTGCCTTCGGCAGCGAACTGGAAGGCTTCCATCAGATCCTGACGCGTGCCAACTAAAGAACCCACTACCTGAATACCGTCCAGCACCAGACGCGGGATATCTAAGCTCATCGATTCCGGCGGCAGGCCAACGGCGACCACGCGGCCACCGGCGCGTACGGCGTCAACAGCGGAGTTAAACGCGGCTTTGGCAACGGCAGTCACGACCGCGGCGTGTGCGCCTCCGGTTTTCTCCTGCACAATTTTGGCCGCATCTTCGCTGCGTGAGTTGATAACCAAATCAGCGCCCATCTCTTTTGCAAGCTGCAGCTGGGCATCGTTGACGTCCAGCGCGATAACTTTGGCGTTAAAGACGTTCTTCGCATATTGCAGCGCCAGGTTGCCCAGACCGCCAAGGCCGTAGATGGCAATCCACTGCCCAGGTTTGATACCGGAAATTTTCACCGCTTTGTAGGTGGTGACGCCGGCGCAGGTGATGCTGCTGGCGGCGGCAGAGTCGAGGCCATCCGGCACTTTAACCGAATAGTCGGCGGTAACGATGCACTCTTCAGCCATCCCGCCATCGGCGGTGTAACCGGCGTTTACCACCGAGCGGCACAGGGTCTCGTTGCCGCTGTTACAGTATTCACAGTGGCCACAGCCTTGGAAGAACCACGCCACGCTAGCACGATCGCCGATTTTCAACGAAGTGACGCCCGGGCCAACTTCAGTGACCACGCCCACGCCTTCGTGGCCGAGAATAACCCCGGTCTTATCACCAAAATCACCGTTTTTAACGTGCAGATCGGTGTGGCAGACGCCACAACACTCCATTTTTAACAGGGCTTCACCGTGCTGGAGAGGACGCAGCTTTTTCTCGGTAACGTTAACCTGATGATCGTGAGTGACAACAGCAGCCTTCATAGCCATACTCCTAGTTTTATGTATTTGATAATAATACTCATTAATGATTAGTTATTAATGCTAAAAAAGCAAGGTTGGAGGTAGGGATAATCTGGTGGTTTTTCAGTTCGATAGCTCCAAATGCACATAAAACTATCAGCCCTAGTTCATTTACTGTTCAATGCAGGTTTTCAGTGACGGACGAAAAAAAGCGCCATCCGGTATTTTTGTGGATGACGCTGGGTTAATGAACGTCGATACGGTGGGGACGTTAGACTAATAATTGATTTATTTGCGCGATCTCCTTGCGCCAGCGCTGTTGCAACAGAGGTTTCTGGTGCTTAGGTTTGCGCGCCAAGTCTTCGGCCAGCTGCTGTTCTAGGGCAATCAATCGCTCAAGCATTTCGTCAGCGTCGAGCGCTACCGGCGCGCTTTCAGCAACCGAATGATGAATTTGCCCTAGGCGCTCATTGTTTCTGAGCTGCTGATAGACGGCATCGACATCCGGCCATTCACTGAGCCCGCTGTCGTCAATCAGCCAGAAGCGGTTGCAGCTTTGGCTAATAAGCTTTCGATCATGGCTTACCAGAAGCAGGCCGCCAGGATAATGACTCAGCGTTTGCGCCAGCGCTTCTTTGCCGTCCATGTCCAAGTGGTTAGTCGGTTCATCAAGCAATAACAGGCTGTAGCGGGCAAGCGATAGTCCGACAAACAGCAGCCGCGAACGCTCGCCGCCGCTGAGTGAACTTACTTTTTGTCCATGTCGCGACCAGCCAAAGCCGGCAGAGATCAGCGCACGTTTGCGCGTTTCTGATGACGGTGAAAACGTCTCCAACGCATCAAGGAGCGAAGCGTCATCGGCTAACTGATGCAGCGTTTGATCGTAGTAGCCAGCATGAAGGCGAGGATGAAGGCGCAATCCGACATCCGGCGCTTCCTGCTGCAGTTGTCGCCATATTAAGCGTAATAGTGATGATTTACCGCCGCCGTTACGGCCCATTATGGCCACCCGATCGCCGCTTTTTAGCCGAGCTATTCCGGTTGTGAAGAGTGCAGGTAAGCCTAGCGCCGGTGGGACCGGCAGTTGTTCCATCTCCAGCAGCCTGTCGGCGCGAACCTCGTCGCCCTGCAGCGTAAGGGTCCACGGCGTGCCGTAGGTCAGTTCGGTTTGGCTCTCTTTTAGGCGTGTGACCTGTTTTTCCATTTGCTTAGCTTTACGCGCCAGATCTTCGTTGTCATACACCCGTCCCCAGGTGGCCAGACGTTTGGCGCTGGCGGTGACGCGGTCGATTTCCTTTTGCTCCGCTTTATGACGTAAGGCATCGCTTTCGTCCTGCGCCTCTAACGCCTGACGGGCAGCGGTGCAGGGCAGTGCGAATGTGTACAGGTTGTTATCGCGTAATATCCAACTCGTATTGGTGACCGCATCCAATAGCGAATTATCATGCGAAACCAACACGAAGCTGCCGTTCCAACCGTTGAGGAAACTCTCCAGCCATAACAGCGTTGGCAGGTCGAGGTGGTTGCCGGGTTCATCCAATAGCAACAGATCCGGTTGGAGAATCAACGCGCGCGCCAGTAATAGGCGCGTGTGTTGTCCACCGCTCAATGTTGATGCGATTTGAGAGGTCTCAGCGCGATTAAATCCCATTTCCAGCAGCAACCGTTCCGCTTGCCAGCGCTGGCTCTCATGCGCCGCCGCGGGAAGCTGTGCGAGAACCGCGTCGATAAGCGACTGCGTTAAGAGAGTGGTTGGTAAATGCTGCTCCACGCGAGCGAGGAGACAATGGTTGGCGAGTGATACCAGACCTGTTGATGGTGCAATGGTGCCGTCGAGGACCTGTAAAAGGGTACTTTTTCCGCAGCCGTTATAACCTATTAGGCCAATACGGTCGCCTTTTTTCAGGGTAAAAGTCAGTTGGGTGAAAAGAGGGCCGAACGCCGTCTCAACGTGAAGAGATTGTGCCGTTAGTAATGTGCTCATTTGCTTACTCAAGAGTTACAGGCATAGAAATGCCTCGTCAAACATCGCTGACGATAACTAAGTAAGCCCGAGGGAAGGGATTAAGAGTAGGTGTCTTCGCTCAAGCCGAAGTTATCGCAGCACGATATCGATAACGCTTGAGCTGGTGCGATCACCAAGTGTATGTGAAATATTGACATTTTCACGATACAGCATAATTAGCCTCCTTATTAAGTCATTAGGTTGATGAGTGAAATCAGTGTAGCGTGGTGAATAATATTCTGCCAGCGAATAAAACATTAGTTACAACATACGTTTTATGTCTATCAATAACGCAGGTCTGAAACATCGTGCATATTGAGGTTAAATAGCCCGGTTAAGGAGAAAACCGGGCTAGGGCGAGACATTAAATAGACGTGCGGCGATAGTTGCGGTATTCCGGCTGCCAGAAGTTGTCATCAATGGCTTCTTGCAACGCATCGGCAGAAGTATTGGTGGCGACACCTTGCTGCTGCGCCATTTTACCGACTGCAAAGGCAATGGCACGCGAAACCTTGTGAATGTCCTTCAGCTCAGGCAGAACCAGACCTTCACCGTGGGTAGCGAGCGGGGAGTGCTTGGCCAAGGTTTCGCTGGCGGACATCAGCATTTCGTCGGTGATTCGCGACGCACCGGAAGCAATTACGCCCAAACCAATACCTGGGAAGATGTATGAGTTATTGCACTGCGCAATTGGATATACCGTATCTTTCCACACCACTGGGGCAAACGGACTACCTGTGGCAACCAGCGCCTGGCCGTCGGTCCAGCTAATAATATCCTGCGGTGTAGCCTCAACGCGTGACGTTGGATTAGACAACGGCATCACAATAGGACGTGGGCAATGTGCGTGCATCTCACGAATAATTTCTTCGGTGAATAGCCCGGTTTGCCCAGACACGCCGATCAAAATATCCGGCTGTGCATTACGGATAACATCGAGCAGCGAAATCTCGTCATTCTCATGCGTCCAGCCTTGAATTTTATCCTGTTTTTGCGCCAGTTTGCTCTGGAAGGCGAGAAGATTAGGCATCTGATCGGTCAGCAGACCGAAACGGTCAACCATAAAGACACGACCGCGAGCTTGCTCTTCGCTCAGTCCTTCACGCTGCAGCTGTGAAACAATCTGTTCAGCAATACCGCAGCCAGCGGAGCCCGCACCGAGGAAGACGATTTTTTGTTCGCTCAGTTGACTACCGGCAGCACGACTGGCGGCAATCAGTGTCCCGACGGTGACCGCCGCAGTACCCTGAATATCGTCGTTGAAGCAGCAAATCTCATCGCGATAGCGGTTCAGCAGCGGCATCGCGTTTTTCTGTGCGAAGTCTTCAAATTGCAGCAGCACATTCGGCCAGCGATGTTTCACCGCCTGAATAAAGTCATCGACAAACTGATAGTACTCATCGTCGCTGATACGTGGGTTACGGCAGCCCATATACAGCGGATCGTTGAGGAGCTGTTGGTTGTTGGTACCAACGTCGAGCACCACTGGCAGGGTATAAGCCGGGCTGATGCCACCGCAGGCGGTGTACAGAGACAGTTTACCGATTGGGATGCCCATGCCGCCGATACCTTGGTCGCCGAGACCCAGAATACGTTCACCGTCGGTGACCACAATGACTTTGATGTTGTGGTTAGGAACGTTTTGCAGAATATCGTCCATGTTATGGCGGTTCTGATATGAGATGAACACGCCGCGCGCACGACGGTAAATTTCAGAGAAACGCTCGCAGGCTGCGCCAACGGTCGGGGTATAGATGACCGGCATCATCTCATCGAGATGGTTTTCTACCAGCCGGTAGAACAGCGTTTCGTTGGTATCCTGGATATTGCGCAGGTAGATATGTTTATCGATCTCAGTTTTAAATCCCTGATACTGGATCCAGGCACGTTCGGCCTGCTCTTCAATGGTTTCAACAACTTCAGGCAGTAACCCGAGGAGGTTGAAATTGCTGCGTTCTTCCATGCTGAACGCGCTGCCTTTATTAAGCAGAGGAAATTCCAACAGAACCGGCCCCGCATAGGGGATATAAAGGGAACGATTTTTATTACCTGATAACATCTTACGTAACTCCGTTGTCTTCATTCCAGACCCGGTGACGGGCCGGCAGAAACTGCAGCGCGCAAGATTATAGAGCAACGATTAACATGATGTTGACAAATTGGGGGTAAGGGCACAAAAAAGCACACGACCGATGACTATTTCGCCATTTTAAGGTGTTAATTTAGTGACGGTGTCACGTAATGGCGCCGAGTTATCCCGACGCGATTACGTTCAACAGCGCTATCTTGCCTGGAACATAATGGTATCGCTCACGAAGCTTCCATCCTCGGCAATGGCAAAATGCGATTTTACCTCATCCGACACTTTACTCTGCAGGTAGCGGATCGCCTCAATAATGTTGTCCGGCGTTTTCATCCGCGCAACCCAAGAGGAGAACTCCAAGTGCAGCTTATCGCCAACCAGTTTATCGACCACCATGCCGCGCTGGTTAACCATCGCCAGCCACTGTCCCTGTGAGTAGTTATGGATATGCGAAGGGTCGCGCAGCATTTCAATAGTTTGCAGCCAAACGTCGAGAATCGGTTTTCCCGGCGATGCGATGTCCATCATGATAAAACGGCCACCGGGTTTCAGTACGCGGCGAATTTCGATCAGCGCCGACTGCATATCATGCCAATGGTGGGCAGAGTAGCGGCTGATGACAATATCAAAACTGTTATCAGCAAACGGCAGCGCTTCGGCAGGGCCTTGTGCGCAGGTGATGTTGCTCAAACCGCGCTTTTGCGCTTCCTGCGCGACCACCGCCAACATGCCTTCCGATAAGTCGTATGCCGTCACCGTTGAAACCTTTTGTGCGGCGGTGAAACTGGCGTGACCGGCGCCGCAGCCCACGTCCAGCAGATTGGCTGATTGGTCATCGGCCAGCCATTCGCCCAAACGACGCAAATCAGCGCCCTCGGCGTGAACGCTGCTGTGCAAATAGGCAGCTGCCTGACCGCTAAACTGCGACTTTACTAACGCTTCATGATGGTTGCTCATACCTGTCTTCCTCTGTTGTTATTTTGTTGTTAAAGCAGACTATACGATGGCATTAATACGGGTACAATATGCTCATTTATACTGGTATATCGAGTTACTACCATGGAAAAATCAGGGCTGACAGGGCCACAAGCGTTAGGCGCTTTTTTGCGTGTGAAGCGAGAAAACACCTCCCCGGAAAGAGTGGGGATCCCGGTTATTTCGCGCCGTAGAACCAAAGGGCTGCGCCGTGAGGAAGTGGCGCAGATGAGTGCGATCAGTACGACTTGGTACACGTGGCTTGAACAGGGACGCGATATCACCGTGTCGGCACAGACACTTTCAGGTATTGCTTGTGCCTTACAGCTGACTTCAGCCGAGCGTGAATATCTGTTTTTGCTGGCGCACAAAAGCGACCCGTTGAATGAGCAGGTGCCGGCGATAGAACCGACCATTCTGGCAACCGTCAACAGCGTTTCTCAACCCTGTTATTTGCTGGATTTGACCTGGCAGATGTTAGCTTGGAATCCAGGCGCGGCAGCGCTGTTTACCGGTTGGCTAGATGCAGAAAAGGCGCCGAATATGATGAACTTTATGTTCCAGCATCCATTGGCCCGCCAGCTTGTCGATAACTGGGAAATACGCGCGCGGCGAATTGTTGCTGAGCTACGCGCCGATGCGGTGCACTATGCCAATGACGCTGTTCTAAATGCTTTCGTGCAGCAGATGAGCGACTGCAGCGCTGATTTTCGCGAGTTCTGGTCTCAGCAGCAGGTTATTGTCCGCGAAGGTGGAGAGCGTTTGTTTCACCATGCCGAAAAAGGTAGCATCGTTTATCGCCAACTAAGCTGGCAGCTCACCAGTAATCGGGCATTAAAGATGATTATGCTGATCCCTGAAGAAAACAGCCATGAGTGACACTGTCACTTACTTTACGCAAGATACCATTGTAAAAGCGCCCGCCATCAGCATGGCGGACGCAGATGCAGCATTTATGCAGTCAGTTGTTCAACCACATCGGCGACCGGCGTAATGGCCTTGATACCACCAATCCCCGTGCCCAACGAAATATATCCTTCGTCGGTGTTGCCCTCCAGCATGCCAAGCCGCAGTCCTCGCAGGCCGCCCATCACATCGGCAATCTCTTCTTTACTCGCGCCTGCGTTATCCATCGCCACCAGTTTGTGAGTCAGTTTGCCCGGCAGAGATCGGTAAAAATCGGGCAGCGTGCGGAAGAGGCTGAGATCCAGCCCGTTGGCGGCAACGATTTTCTCTTTGATTGACTGCGGTACGCGGCTTTCCAGCGTACTGATAAACACAGAACCAGCAAATACGCCTTCGGCACCCAACGCTTCGGCGGCTCTCGCCGTCCGTTTATCGACAATACCGCCAGCGGCCAGCACCGGAACATTCACCGCCGCATCGACGATCATAGGTACGATAGAGAATGTCCCCAGCACGTTGCCGGGCAGCGTGCCGCCTTCATCAAACCCAGTAGCGACAATCATATCGGCACCGGCGCGTTCCGCCTCACGGGTGTTTTCTGGCGTTGGATTGATATCGCGGTAAATGATGGCGATCCCCGCGGCTTTCAGTTCATCAAACAGCGCGGGAATAATCGATCCTTCACCGTAACCGGTATACACCACCGCGTGCACGCCTTCTTCTTTGATGACTTTCAGGATGGCGGGCGTCCAAATATCGTTATCCGCGGTCGGGATCAAATTCACGCCAAACGGTTTCTCGGTCAGTTTTTGGGTTTTGCGGATCTCTTCGCGCATCTTTTCAGCAGTGGCTTCCGGCGTGGAGACGGCAGTCTCGGCCGTCAACCCGGCGTTTGGCCCCAAAACGCCTAATCCACCGGCATTACTCACGGCGGCGACCAAACGCGCATCGGTTAGCCATGAGAGTGGCCCTTGAATAACCGGTCTTTCGATGCCCAGAATCTGACTAATACGATTGTTTTTCATAAGATAATTCCTTGTTACAAGCCGGAATGGCTTCGAATGCAGGCAGTGTAGGCCGCTTAATTGTTTTGAAAAATAGTGAAAATCGTTCTTCACTATTATTAAATAGATAACAATCGTGATGGCTAGAGTGGCGCATCTGCCTTATGCAAATGAATCTATTTGAAAACATTAAAATCTTTATCGAAATCGTTGATTCGGGCAGCTTTACCCAAGCGGCGGAGAATCTGCAGATCCATCGCCCGGCGGTAACAAAAGCGCTGCAGCAGTTGGAGCAAGAGAGCGGCGTGCGTTTGCTACAGCGCACGACGCGGCGTATCAACCTGACATCGGAAGGGGAAGAATTCTATCGTCGCAGTAAGCCGCTGTTGGCGCAGGCTGATGATTTGCTGGAATCTTTCGCACCCCATCGTCCACTTCATGGCCAGCTGCGGGTCGATATGCCGATTGCTTTCGCCCGGCTCATCGTGGTGCCCAGATTGCCGGAGTTTTACCAAGCTCACCCTGATTTGGAGATCATTTTAAGCAGTTCCGATCTTCGGCGGGACATGCTGCGCGACGGCCTCGATTGCGTGTTAAGAATGGGGACGCTGGACGATGGTGACTACGTCGCAAAGTCGCTGGGTGACATCAAAATGTCGACCTGCGCCAGCCCGGGGTATCTTGCCAAATATGGTGTACCTCGCACGCTTGACGATCTTCGGCACCATCAGGGCGTGAATTGGATTAACAGCTCGAGCCGCCAGGTTATGCCGTGGGTCTTCCAGACCGCGACGGGGAGTGAGGAGATATCGCTGCCGGGTAAACTGATTCTGGATAACTCGGAAGTGTATATTTCTGCCGGTATCGCCGGGCTGGGGCTATTACAGGGAATGAATTTCTTCTTACAGCCCTATATTGATAATGGGCAACTGGTTGAAGTTTTGCCGAATTTCCCGTGTCCGCACCGTAGGCTGTCGCTGCTTTACCCACATCGACACTTATCACACAAGGTTCGGGTGTTTGCCCAGTGGCTGGAAGGGCTGGTAGAAGGGCTGCGCTAAAAAACATTTCGCTGGCTGCCGAAGTATAACTTTCTGGCCGTCTCTATAGTGTGGTCATCCACACAAAGGAGGTCGCTATGATTGCCGTTATTTTCGAAGCTATCACTCAGCCAGAACAGCAAAGCCGGTACCTCGAACTTGCTGCTGAACTTAAGCCGGAACTGAGCCATGTTGCAGGATTTATCGCCATTGAACGTTTTCAGAGCCTGAGCCAAGAAGGCAAAGTATTATCGCTATCCTGGTGGGAGGATGAAGCGTCAGTTATCGAGTGGAAGCGCAACATGCACCATCAGGCTGCGCAGCAGGAGGGGAAAGAGACCATTTTCGCGCACTATCGCATCAGGGTCGTCAACGTTCTCCGTGATTATTCGTCTTCCTCGGCGCGAGTATGCCCACATGTATGATATTCACGTTATTCTTGATCATACGCCAGGCGCGCTAGCACAACTGGGCATCACGCTGGGGCAA
Source organism: Kluyvera sp. STS39-E (assembly GCF_040932435.1). Classification (NCBI taxonomy): domain Bacteria; kingdom Pseudomonadati; phylum Pseudomonadota; class Gammaproteobacteria; order Enterobacterales; family Enterobacteriaceae; genus Kluyvera; species Kluyvera sp. STS39-E. The sequence continues at coordinate 513,816 of NZ_JBFQGA010000003.1, forward strand.
AACGGCGTGGGGCTGGAAGGGGGCGGACTCTTTAGCATGGACGGCGCCAGCCACGCCCACTTTCTGGTTGAGGACGGTGAGCGGGCGCGAGAGGTTCTCAGCGCGGCAGGAATGCAGGTAGTAGCGGTAAAAAAACCGCTTATTCGCCAGTTGAAACAAGAGCGCCCGGGGGAACTCGGAGAGATAGCCCGAGTGCTGGCGCTACAGCAAATAACAATCCACGTGCAGTATAGCGATCACAGCAACCGTCTGATTTTATTAACGGATAATGATAGATTAGCAGATGAGATCACAGATAAATGGAGCGTTGAATCGTGATAAAACCGCTTGCCGCCACTTCACCAACGACTGACGACGGAGAAGCGCTTGAATACGCCATGGCGGATGTCGCCACGGCGATGGCTGACCCTTCGCGGCTCAGTATGCTGTGCGCATTGATGGATGGCCGGGCCTGGACCGCCACCGAATTGAGTGCGGCGGCAGGCATTGCACCTTCCACCGCCAGCGCCCATTTGCGCAAACTCCTGGATGGCAATCTTATCAGCTGTTTATCACAAGGTCGGCATCGCTACTATCGGCTTGCCGGCAGCGAGATTGCCACACTCATCGAAACATTGATGGGGGTATCCATGAGATTAAGCCCTCCTTATAAATGCACAACGCCCGTTAGCTTGCGCAAAGCGCGCACCTGTTATGACCATCTGGCGGGCGAAGTCGCGGTGAGCCTTTATGCATTTATGGAACAGGAATGCTGGTTGACCCCGGCGGGTGACGACCTGACGGCAGAAGGGCTGCTGAGATTGAAGGAATTCGGAGCCGAGATGCATTTGCCGGCGAAACGCAAGATTGCCTGCAGTTGCCTCGACTGGAGTGAACGTCGCCCGCATCTTGGCGGCAGTGCAGGAGCGGCTTTATTATCGGCATTTGAACGCAACGGCTGGTTAATCCGTATTCAGGGATATCGTGAGGTTAAATTTACCGATGAAGGGAAAAGGGCGCTGCGCCGTTTTTTTAAAGTAGAACTGTAGCATTGGTAATAGGGTCATTACAGAAACGCTTGTAAAAATGCCGGAGCAAATCCGCCCCGGCGTTTTATTTAGAACTCGTAGCGCGCGCCCATATTATAGCGACGTCCTTCAAGCATCGAGGTTTCGTTATAGGTCGTGGTGTAGATTGGATTCACGTCAAACAGGTTATAAACCCCGGCCATCAGCGTGATATTTTTCGTCGCACGATAGCGAACGCCTAAATCAACCAGCGCGTAAGCTTCCGTTTTGGTCGATTTCCCGATATCCGGCGAATTGCTGCGCCAACTGGCCTTAGTCCACAGATCCACGTCATTGGTCGCATTCCAGGTCAGTGAAATGTTCGCCATGCTGGTTGGGAAGTCGCTCAACGCGTAGCCTTTATACTCACCACTTTTTTGCTCGCTGTGCGTATAGGTATAGTTGGCGTTTGCCTTCAGCGACGGCGTAACTTGCCAGTCACCGTTCAGCTCCAGACCGTAAACTTCCGCATCGCTGACGTTGAAATACTGGGAGACGCTTTCCGCAGTGTATCCGTTGTAGACACATTTTTGCGTCGCCGTTTCAGTACAAATCGTGTAATCGCTGATTTTGTTCTTAAAGCGAGTGTGGAAGATTGTGGCATCTGCCGCCAGCGTATCCTGCTGCCAGTATAGCCCTAACTCAGTGTTGATACTTTCTTCCGGCTTCAGGTCGTCGTTGCCAATCCCAATATAGGAGTAGGGATACGCGCCATACACGCTGGTAAAGCCGGAGTTATTTTCACGCAGATCGGGCTTTTTATAACCGGTTGATACGCCGCCTTTAAGCGCCCAGTTCTGATCGATAGTCCAGTTGCCGTAGAGTTTTGGCGTCACGTGATAACCAAAATAGCTATCGTGATCCAAGCGGGCCGAGGTGGTCAGCGTAAAGTCTGGCACAATCATCCAAGCGTCTTCGGCGAATACGGCCCAACCGTAGCGGGTAATTTTGCTCACCGGAGTCACCCCAGCAACGGCTTTATCCTCAACGTCAAAGGTGTCGTTGAGTTCATTACGCGTGTAGTTGGCGCCCAGCGTCAGTTTGTGATCGCCCAGGGTGAAAGTGTTGGCGCTGTTCGCTTCAAAATTACGTTGTTCGATAAACTGTGGCGACATTTCCTGCACGCGATACTCGGTGCGCGCTTTTTCGTAGCTGATGAAATTCTTCACTTCCAGCAGGTCATCACCGTACCAAGCATGTTGTGAAAGTGAGGCCGCATCGCGGTCAAAACCCCAGTACCACGGGCTGTTGCCGGGGTTATGGCTCTTTTCTTGATGCCCTCGGGTAGCATTAAGATCCCACAGTTGAGTATCCGTCGGCGACATCGAGACGGTGGCATCCAGGTTGCCCGCTTCATGCTTCACGAAACGAGGCTTCTTCGGGCTGTCATCATCACGACGATCCAGATAATCAGCCGCAACGCTGACGCCTAATTTGCCTGGGATAACTGGTCCCATCAGGAAGGCGTTAGTCTGGTTGGTGTTGCCGTATTTGCTTTGTTCTTGCAGGAAATAGTTATCCTCCAGCACCCCGGTCCAGTTCTCTAGGTTGTAGCCTTTTTTGGTGATCACGTTGACCACGCCACCTATGGAGTCGGAACCATAAAGAGAGGACATCGGCCCACGAATAACCTCGACGCGTTCAATGGCGGCCAGTGGTGGCAGAAAGGAGGCTTCGGTACCGATATGGTGACCGTAAGGGCGTGATTCTCGAGTCGCCTGTTTGATTCCGTTGACCATATAGGACGTATAGGAAGAATCCATCCCGCGCATCTGCACATCACCACTGGCCAGCGTGCCGTGACCGTTGCCCACTAGGACGCCCGGCATTTCACGCAATGCTTCAGTAACGTTTTGATTTGAGCGCGTGTTTAACTCTTTTTCATCCACCACGGAGATTGTCGCCGGCGCTTCCCGGCGTTCTTGGCTAAAGCCGGTGGCGGTGACCACCATTTGGTCTTCGTTGTCGTTGGCATATACCGCCGTTGGCAGGTTAGCAAAGGCGAGCGAAATAGCCACGGCAATACGTGTTTGGGTAATCACGAGTACTTCCTTAGAATTTAGTCAGATCGATTTTTACGACGTAGTCAGCCTGTTCGCTTTTTTCGTCTTGCTTGACGCTGATGTAAAGCGTGTTTGCATCGGGAGAGAGCACGAGGCTATTTGGCATGGCCGCCGTAGTGATGCGGTGTTTCACGCTGTAGGTATCCGCATCAATCACGCTGATCTGATGGTCGTTACGGTGGGTCACATAAATTTCATTTCGAGCAGCGTTATACATCACCGCAATGGAGTTAGGCGTTGGGATCCGGTGGAGAAGTTTCCCCGAATCAAGGTCAACCACAAGAATGTCTCGTGTGTTGGTATCGGCGATATAGCCCACTTTTTTGGCACTGTTCAGCGCAATGTTAAGGAAGTAATGCTTTGGTTCTTTAGGATCAACCGTGACGCGAGAAATGACTTTTGATGTTTTGCCATCAAGAGTCAGCAGTTCACCTTTGCCGGTAACGGCGTACACTTTATCGGCTGCTTCATCGACCGCAAAGCCAACCGGGTCATAGTTTTCAATTGTTTCGATCAACTGCTGCTTTTGCGTATCAACAACCCACAGTAAGCCACTGTCTTTGCCACCAATCCCGGAGATATAAAGACGCTGATGTTTCTTATCGAGAACCACTTCACGAACGTGGGCGCTCTTTTTCGGATTCGCGTTATCGCTTAACTGGATGGTATTAATCACGTTGTTGGTGCGCGTATCCAGCAGGGCAATTGACCCTTCTAACGCGTTACCAAGGTAGAGGATATGATTGGCTTCATCTAAAGCGACGGCAAAAGTGCGGCGTTCAGTGGCGATTTTTTTATTAATTTTCAGCGAGTTTGCATCAAGTTGGAAAACCAGCCCAGCGGTTTTCTCTTTATCAAACGATGGTGCGGACGCAGCATAAAGCGCATTTTGCCCTTTATCATAGGCTAATTCATAAACGCCATGACCCAAGGACTGAGACTGGAAGTCTTTATCCGTAAACGCTGCGGCGCTAGCAAAGCAGGCGTGAATTGATAAAGAAAGGGTGAGGGCGCGAAAAACCTTTTTCTTTACATTATTTGTAGACATGTAAGTTTCCTTTGCAATTTTTTACAAAAACAGATGTTATTGATAATGGCTATCATTTGCAATTGAGATTTAATGTCATTTGCCTACCAGTATTTGGCTTGAATTGTCGTAAAAGTGTCATGAGGTTTTAGGCGTTGGGGTGAACCGGTTAACGATGTGGTTTTAGGGCTATGGGGAAATGTTGGCGGTTGAAGTGCGATTAAGAATAAGACTGGATGGACAAGCCCGTGATGTTGACATCATTGGTACTTGTGAAATCCGGAGGTTGTTTTTCAACGTTTGGTGCCAGCACGGAACTCAGCGCATTATTCTCAACGGACTTTGTAGGAATTGGTTTGCAGTGGATGTCTGGATTTCAGGAAAAGAAATAAGTGGCCAAACAATTTCGCAAAGAGTTGGAAAACGTTGGTGATGGTGCTTAACGGGAAGCTGGCAGCAGGAGCAGTCAATGCGGATCAGTGCAGATGGCTTTGATATGGCTTTGATAATGCAGCCACCGATTAGGGCTTGATGAGTACAGAATGGAAATAGTGGCATAAAATCCGGTAAATCGGCGTATGGAGCGCTTGGATTGAGCTGGACAACTATGGCTGTGTTTCTCTGGATTTCTGATAACTCTATGTTTGTCAAGGCTAAGTAGAAATGTCCGGGGCAGGGCAAAGTTGAAATGTCCTTTGGAAGTAACAGGTGGCGTCATTCTGGTGAAGAAAACGGTTTGGCCGTAGGCGCGCTACTGATAGAAAATGTATGCTGGCCCTCCACCGGAAAGATACTGCTGCAACAAATATCGCCCGGCAGCTTAATATTGCTCGCTCCACGGTTTATAAAATTCTCGAAGAGGCGAAGACTATATTAAGCAGTCACATTGTCTTAACGTGAAATTTCATGCCGCCGAGCATCGAAGTCCTGATACCTTACGGTAAACATTAAGGTCTGTTTATATGAAATTGTATTTTTCGGTAGGAGTAGATCCGTCACGTCAAGTAACTGAAAATACGCCGGTCCATTCTCCTGCACGCACGGTATTTATTTGAATGAGGGAGAGTGAACAGGCAGACTCTCCCCATTTTGTTGTCCAGAACTATAGATCCTGGGCTGTTGGTCTGAAAATAATTTCGTTAATCCCCACATTTTCTGGTTCACTGATTGCAAAAGCTACCATGCGGGCATAGGTTTCCGGCGGAACACCGACTTTACCGACATACTCCTGGTTTACAGCCTGAACATCTTTATCGCTAATATGCTCAAGTAACTCTGTCGAGACGGCGCCAGGGGATATAATGGTTGCACGGACGTTATAAGCACAGGTCTCCTTTCTTAGCCCTTCAGTGAGTGCTCGTACCGCATATTTTGTGGCAGAGTAAACGGCAGATGCGGGAAAAACTAGGTGGCCTGCAATGGATGCCGTATTGATGATGTGCCCCGATTTCTGGGCTTTCATGTAAGGCAGTGCAGCAGCAATGCCGTGCAGAACACCACGGAGATTAACATCAATCATCTGATTCCACTCGCTGACCTTTACCTGGTCAAGCGGTGACAGTGGCATCACACCGGCATTATTAATCAGTACATCAATACGTCCCCATTGGCTAACGGTAGTTTCAACGAGCTTTTTAACATCGTCTTCGCGGGTGACATCTGTTGCGATGGCCATAGCGGTCCCACCTTGCTCGTTAATTTCTTTCGCAAGCGCATCAATACGACTTGAACGGCGGGCTGCAAGTACTACTTTGGCACCCTTTGTAGCCAGGTGGCGAGCCGCCGCTTCACCCATACCGCTTGAAGCACCGGTTATTATAATTACTTTATCTTTAATATTGTTTGTCATCTTTGTTTCCTTAGTTCAGCATCAATTACAGCTGCACCATAAAAGTCATCGGTGGTGAGTTATTCAACCCAGCTCTGTAGCCAATATGCGTAGTAACATTTAACGGATGTTGAACCAGCCAGTCGTTTCTTCAATTACGCGCCAAAGTTTCTGTGGTATAGCTAGTTGATCTGCGTCAGATGCAGCAATATTGAGAGCAATTTTTCCTTCAGCTTTACCCTCTGCAAACTTAACCCAGTCTGGGTTCATAATCATTCCCTGGCCTATGGCCACCAAAGACACACCTGCTTTAACAGCATCCTCCGCTTGCTCTGCTGTTCGCAGCTGCCCGGCAACAATCAGAGGTATACGTCCGGTCAGATGATCGCGCACGATTTCGATGACTTTCGGGCCATTCGGTGCATCAACGGGTCTGGCTTCAAGTGCATTACCGAGTGATACATGAAGATAATCAATACCCTCCTCGACCAGGCGGTCAACCAGCTGAAGTGACTCATCAATGCGCAACCCATCTTCGTAATGCTCATCCAGTGAAATGCGGTATCCCATCAGGAAGGGACTGGCTGCATGTTCAGCAATCGTTTTACGCACACTCTCGATGACGCTGAGTGGGAAACGCATACGGTTTTCAAGAGAGCCGCCCCATTGGTCGTCTCTTCGGTTGGAATGAGGTGAGAAAAAGTTCTGAAGTAAAAAACCATGAGCACCATGTAACTCAACGCCATTAAACCCTGCTTCTATGGCACGGCGAGTTGCTTCACCGAAAGCCTGAATAACCGTTTCGACTTCAGTGCATGTAAGTTCGCGAGGGGTCACGGAAGGTGCGAAAGGCCCTGCATCACCGGGAACAGCGCTTGCAGCTACGATATCTGAAACCAGTTCAGGACTGGTTTTCATACCTGCATGGAAAATTTGTAAGATTGCCGGTGCTCCACCGCTTTTTGCCGCCGCCGCAAGACGCTTTAAACCGGGAATAAATTTGTCGTCATATGCAGCAAATTCCCCCGAAAATCCGATGCCATTTTCCTGAACATGAGTACAACCGGTAATCACCAACCCAATATCCTGAACACGTCGACGATAATAAGCTTCTTCATCAAGCGATACTGTGCCGTCATCATTACCCGCCCACGTCGTCATGGGTGCCATAACAATACGGTTGCGCAGAGTCACACCTTTACCGAGTGTAAATTTTTCAAGAAGTGGATTTTTTTTCATGGATAGTTATACCTAAATGAGATTCTTTTTGAAGAAAGGAGCCAGCTTACTCGCGGCAACCGTTGCACCCTGACCATCATATAGATCCATGTGCGTCGCACCCGGGATGATATGCAGCGTTTTTTGAACAGAAGCAGCAGTTTTGTGTAATTCCTGGCTGTGCCAGAGCGAACCTGCTTTGCTACCGGCTACAATCAGAAGCGGCTGTGTTAAATAGACATCCGCCTCTTCAAACCCAGTGAAAGACGCCAGCGTACTGATACTTGTCATCAGCATTTGATTCGTGGAAGTCGAATATTTTCCGCGTTCGGTCAGATAGTAGTCCGCAGCTTCCTGAAGATCTTTTGGGGCACTGGTATCACCCAATTTGGGTACATAGTTGACATAAACCGGTGCGCCACCCGCTGCTTCTGCTGTACGCTGTTTAGCAACAGCATCCAGAGTCGCAATGAGTTCAGATTCAGATGTTGTTCCATCCCAGCCTTTACGGGTTGCCGCTCCGACATCCACGGCACTGACTGTTGCCAGCGCTTTGATTCGGCGTTCCGTCATCGACGCTTTAACCGTGATACCACTACCTGCACAAACGCCTAATGCGCCAATGCGATTATTATCGACATAAGGGAGAGTCGTCAGGTAATCGACTGCGCTATAGAAATCGACAACACGTTTCATGGGATCATCGACAAAGCGCGGTAATCCGCCACTGGCCCCCTGATGGGAGGCATCAAACGCCAGAGTGACAAATCCTTCTTTAGCCAGTTTCAGGGCATAAAGGCCTGCTGTCTGTTCCTTAACGCCACCACCTGGGTGGACAACGACAATAGCAGCGTATTGACGGTTTTCGCTGAAATCCGGGGGGACGTAGACGTTTCCGGACATCATTATCTCATTGTTGCGGAACAGGACGCTGCTGACTGTGACGCCATCTACGTGTGTCGTGGTGCCAGATGTACGAGGGGTAGGTGAGAGCAGGGCTGAAGCATGACCCGCCATCAGTAATCCTGCTGAGGCCACTGAACTCGTCAGGATAAAATTACGACGACTTAACCCACCTGTTTTTTTACTCATTGCAAGACTCCTTCATATACATGATGGCGGCCCTGGCCGCTGAAAGAACATGGATTGTTTCAGCGGCCATCTTAATCTCTTTAGTATTGAGAAATTAGATGCTTAATTTCGCATGGGCTTAGAAGGAGGTTTTATTAATAGGGTTATAAGTAACTGAGTTCGATATGGACCAGGAAAAACAGTGCTCAAAGGTTATGGGGCACGGAGTGCTTCGAGCACCAGTGCAAATGCCGGAGAATGTTGTAGACGGCTGGGGTAGTAAAGATGATAGGGAGGGCGCGGTGGACACCAGTCAGTAAGCACCTGGACTAACATCCCGTTTTCAAGATAATTCTCCACGGTATCCAGCGGCAGATAAGCAAGTCCCAGCCCATCCAGGGCGGCCTGCCTCATCATATTTATTGTGCTGAAAGTCGCTCGTCCATCAATACGGACCTTAATTTCCGTCTCTTCCTTGCGAAACTCCCAGGTATAGAATCCGCCATGAGTGGGCAGGCGTAATCTGATACAGCTATGATCGTTTAAATCACGAGGCGTTACCGGATGGTTTTTTCGCTTGAAATAAGAGGGAGCTCCGACCACTGCAAAACGGAAGTCCCTGGCAAGCGGCAGGGATACCATATCCATATCCACCTGTTCGCCCAACCGAACTCCGGCATCATAACGCTCAGCGACAATATCCTTGAGTCCGTACTCGCTGATAATTTCAATGTTGATATCGGGATATTCGAGCATCACAGGAGCGAGTTTAGGCCAGAGAATCGTATCAGCGGCATGTTCAACGGCAGTAATGCGCACAGTACCGGCTGGTTTTTCTCGCAATCCGCTCAGCGCAGCTATCTCATTTTCAATTTCGTCAAAATGGGGTCCTATACGGGAAAGTAGCCGCTCGCCAGCTTCCGTAACAGAAACGCTACGAGTGGTGCGTGTAAGAAGACGAAGACCAAGGTCTGCTTCAAGAGTCCTCACCGTGTAGCTCAACGCCGACTGCGAGACACCTAACTGAGCGGCCGCTTTTGTGAAGCTTTTTTCCCGGGCTACTGCGATAAAAGCTTGATAATCGTTAATATTTTTACGGCGCATTTATTAAACCAATTTCTATGTGAGGCATCATTAGAGGCATTAACAAAATAATGCGAATAAAGGCACTTTGTCCATTATTAATGCCTGGCAAATAATGTTGGGTTACGTTTGTTTCTTCCCAAATATCTCTTCAGAGCGTGACTGAAGTTTCATCAGTGCATTGAACATATCGTCCTGTTCCAGGGAACGCTGAGATTTCTTCGTCGTGGGGGCTTTACGCCTGCGTGAAGGGCCGTCTCCGGATGGCACTGATTGTGACCGGTTATTATCCCGTTCGGCCTGGACCAGTTGCGCCATTTCCAGTGCCCGCCCCAGGCGTTTGTTGTCTACAATGGCCCCCTGATCGATTTCAGAAAGCTTGTCATAGGTGGAGTAGGGAAGTGATACGCCATTAAGCCGAAGCTCTTTATGTCCGTCAGGGTAATGCCAGACATCGATGTATTTACCAATCGCCCGACGACTGAATTCGCTATCTTCAATCAGATAAAGGACTTTGTCGTACTGCACTGTGAGTGATTTCGACACTTTACGAGCTTCACGCCAGTTAAAGACCATATCAAGGTCATCATCGACATCCAGTTCCCGATGAACATCAAACGCCTGGCGAGGCGCTTTTGCGAAACGCCGGTTGTAATCGTTCATGAACTCTTCGGCAAATGCGTTCGCAGCTTCCATGGAGCTGATGCCCTGGAGCCTGAGTTCCTTGACCAGTCGGTCCTGAAGCGTCAGGTGCGCCCGTTCAACACGGCCTTTTGCAGCGCTGGTTTCTGCACAAATGGTCTGAATGTTCAGTTCATGCATCGCACGGCCAAACTGGGTATCGCCGTCGCCGCCGGTTGCGTTTTTATTGTTGATCCTGAAAACACTGGCTTTGTCGCTATACAGCGCCAGCGGTTTGCCGTGTTTTTCAATATAGCCCCGGGTTGCTTCAAAATAGGTGAAAGTAGACTCAGATTTCACGAAACGAAGCTGCATTAAACGACTGGTGGCGTCATCGACGTAAACCAGTGCCGTACACTTAGGTCCCCGGTTTTCAAACCAGTGGTGGTCGCAGCCATCGATTTGTATGAGTTCACCGGCACAGGCTCGGCGGTAACGTGGCTGCTGAATTTTTGGCGCACGTTGCTTACGTGGCACCCAAAGACTGGCCTGCGTCATCAGCTTACGGACGGTTTCTTTAGAAAGATGAACGCCGTGAACCTCAGACAGTTTTTCACATGCCAGCGTCGGCCCGAAATCGTTATAGCGCTCGCGAATAATATTCAGCGCGTATGCGGCCAGTCCCTGAGGCAACTGGTTGTTACTGGATTTACCACGGCGACGGCTGGTCATGCCAAGCGGACCATCTTCACGATAACGCGCAAGCAGACGGCGGCACTGACGGTCGGAGATACCAAGCCGGTGAGCTGCCATCTGTGTTGTCAGACGCCGGTCGATGACGTCCTGAATTATCTTGAGTCGGTTAACTTCATCCAATGTAAAAAACTCCGCTGCGAGAGCCGTCATGGTAATCCTTACTTGATTATACACGCCGGACATCTTAACTTAGCCCAGAGCGGACATTACAACTTTGCTATTACAATGTTAGTGCGCATAATGTATATTATGTTAAATAATCTCTATGAGTCTATTACTTCATGCTTTACTCGTGCGGCCACAGAAATCAGCATGTTGTGAATTTTGAGATACCTCCCTTTTATTGCATTAGGTCTGTCGTACATTTACTTCACCTCATGCTGATTGTTGGGTGTTTCTATGTACTCGCTTACCCAGATTGTAAGTTCAAACGGCCGAAGGTACTGGATTCTGATGGATGTAACCTTGTGATTTAAAATCTGATCCTAGCATATCTATAACGACATCAAACTCCTCGCTTAGAGCCACGTAAAGTAAGATATCGATAGCCTTACCCATACTTATTACCTTCCTAAAGTTGATTATCTGGAGGTAGACTCAACTATACATGTGGCTTATGAAGACATTACTAACATCGCGGTGTATTAATCAATGGGAAGCAGGTCACACTGTTGTTCACCCCGCTCAGTAATGCGCTGGTCGTCAATCGGGTCACCCGAACTGATGCCGACGCTCTGCTGACGGTTAAGAAGAAGATCCCGGACTGAGGCCGGGATTAGTCATAGCTATCAGGATGTTATTTCTCTGGATTGATATATGTATATCTACTATCTATTTCTAGTCCAAGATCATTAGCTATTTTAAGCACTTGTGTGTATTCATCTTTGCTAATCACAACATCATAATCAGCGATGTGATCACATAGCGTTTCGAATGCTAATACGTTCTCTGAGAACCCAATATAATCAAAGGCAAAGTCAACTAGCGAAGGATCCAACCGATCCTTTAACTCTTCACCTAAAGATCTAATTTTGTCATTAATATCCATTGTGCCCACACTATTTCTTAATTAACTTTAAAGATGGAGGAGTCGGATTATTATCCGGGAACGCTGTTACTATTTTCCCACTAGCTGGCTCGTATACCACACGAACTCTAACACCCTCTCGCTCTTCCCAGGCAACCCATCTTGCTGGTCTACCTGCATTTGTATACGTCCCGACCGTTCCGGTCTGGGCAAACCAAGCACAGAGACGACAGTCAGCACTGGAATCTAGGCTCAGTATTTGCATCATGCTTTTGCTCAGCTAACTATGACAAATCGTCCTAAAATCTCAAAAACAGGTCTAACCGTATTAGTTCATGAAGTTATCTGGAAAACAACCCTTCCTTCTATTAAAAATATTCATTTAAAGCAAAGAGATATGGCGTCTGTAGTTTATGAACTGGAATCTCGCTAAACATAAGTTGAATTGAATAATTGGCTTAATAAACTTGAATCCTCACTATAAAGCCATCTACCCACTACAGATACAGTACTGGCCTGACCTTCAATCTGACTGCCATGTAAGGCAGTGGAGGGAGAGTTAACCTCTCCCTTTCAAGATCCCGGATTTTAAGGAGCCGAAACCTCTTTTATATCGGGTCCTCTCCATTGAGAAGTACTATCACATTTTCTTTCCCAAATTCTTTCCTGATCAGATTAGCTATTTAACGGATTTTCCATGTACTTTCCGTGAGTTACAACCGATTTCCCCTGCTCTACTTCCGGCGCGGCAACTTTGTGCGTTGTTAAATGTTAAATGTTTTTGGCCCCGCAGACGCTACCCCCCGGCCGTGACACTAGGTCTACCGTACCACCATCATATAAGCAAACTACAGCACCACTTAAGATGCAGAAGTCTTGGATTTATATTTCAATTAAGAAGTTCTTTTGATACGTTGCCAGTATCAAAAAACTCTTTTAAGATCCTTACAATAAGCTCACTGTCTTTTGTAAGCTGAGATTTCGGCCAGTAATCTCCAAGAATCACTATTCCTATATCAGGTTTAGATGAATCCCAGTACGTTCTTACTTGGTATTCATCTTCGACAATCTCACCTAATGTTATCAAGTAATAACCATTCTCCGTTCTGACCTGAAGCATTTCAGCGCTATCATCGCCACTGTTCAGTATATCAAGAGTAAGGGTTCCTTTTTTCCCCTGAATTTGCTTGAACTGATTTAGTACCATATCCCAATTTGAGATCTGTTTATTGCCACCTGTTTCGTTCAGTGTCCAACTCATTTTAAAATTCATTTTAATCCCTAACCTTGAGAGATTTCATGCCAGGATGCCAGTAGAGGACGGAACCTGTAGCCTCTTCATAAATTGTTAAATATTTTAGCCCCGCTTTATCAGCCATAGCTGCTATATCACCGCGGCAATAACCACATACAGACTCTTTAGATACACTCATTGTCATCTCACGCCCTTGAGTCATACCCTTTTCAAAAGCTTGCTGTATAACACCTACTTCAGCGTGAGCTGTAGCCATATTGCCATTAGGAAGAGGCTTGTTTTGCTTATCTATTTTAGCTTGGATTCGTCCATCAATGAGTGTTGGCTTATTCACATCTGCTAAGTTGGAAGGCCTTGCCCCCTGATTAGTATCAGTAAACTTAGCTCCATCAACATTACCTTTCGCCACGACCTTAAGACTAGCATCAACGATTTTACTTAATTGTTTTGCTGCAGCAGAACCCAAAATTGGTGTTATTGAAGCCGCAATAATCTCCAGGCCTTGCTTTGTTTCGGTGTAGCTTTCTGCGGTCTGACGATCCACCCCTTTGGTGACCATGAAATAGTTAATCATGGCGTTTTTCACCTGCTGCTGATTCTGTGCATCAACACTAGTGATATCGAGTAGATTGACTATCTGACCATACGCATCAGCGTACTGTTGGCTATATTTCGAGTTATAAGGGCCATCTTCATACCCCTCTTTTGTCGCAATGACTTTCAGTCTTGCACCAGCACACGCTGAACTCCCTGCATTACCATTACCGCAGGCATCAATAACTTCCTTATCACTGGCGATATCTTTCTCAAGTAATGCAGCATATTTCTGCTGTGCTTTTTCGCGCTCTGCCGGATCTTTGCTGTTCTGGAGTTTCTGCTTCGCCAGCTCAAGCTCTGTCTTTTCAGACACGCTAAGATAGTTATTCTCAACCGTAGTCTTACCCGCCTGCCCCGCATTCAGCGCATCCTGTGTACTCCCGCCTGCCAGACCTCCGGCTATCCCCGCCGCCAGACTCGCAAACGCACTCAACGTCGTTTTCTCATCTTCCGTCAGCTCACTGACGCTCTTATTGTACATTTCCTGCGACAGCATACCCACCGCTTCCGCCGTCACTGCACCCGCCGCCTGAGACAGGGCATTCTCACCTTTCACCAGCGCCAGCGCAACGTTTGCTATTGCATGCGCGGCAAGTCGTCCCGACTTATTGCTTTCTGGAATGGTTTTAGCTATCTCATTCGCCAGATACGGCGCACTCGCATTTGCCACCGCGCGGCTGACGTCGCCGTTCGCCAGCCCCTGTATTAGCGCCGTCCCTGCCTCAACAATACGCCGGTTGCTGCCGCCCACTCCCCACTGCGACTGGTTGATTTCCGCCTGTATCGCCTGGGTTTTCAGGTAACTGTCGATGTCGGCATCATTTTTCACTTCCTTGCCCTGTTCCGTCAGCGCTTTTCTCGCCGCATCGCGCTCTGTCGCTGATGGTGTCTTCCAGTCTTTAGTCACCTTCTCGGTGGCAGCTATCTCCGCCTGCGTTACCGCAATATCGGTGATCTGCTGGCCAACCTCACCTATCAGCTGATTGCGGTCGATGCGTTTTTGCTCCGCATCCTTATCAAATATCGTCTCCAGCTTTTCATGTGCGTTAGCCGTGTCGCGGCTCAGGTCGTTGACATCCTGCGTTTGATTCGCGGTGTCACGCACAATAATCTGGCCGTCCGATACCGCTGCATGCGTGGTATTGCTGCTCTGCCCGCTGTTGTTCACCCCACTCAGTAACGTGCTGGCACTGTTGGAAATAAGCTGACCGGCAATCGGACCGCCCGAACTGATGCCAACGCTTTGCTGCTCAACCTTGTAGTCCGCGTGGTTGCGGATGTCATTAAAGCCTAAAGTGCCCGTATCAAGACGGTTCTTATCTTTATCCGCCTGACTGCTGATAACAGCTCCATTAAGCTGGGTATGCTCACCTACGGTGATATCAAAACCACCTTGTCCCGCGTTAATTCCTGTCTGCTTATCGACCGACTGGTAATCACTGTGCATCGCCGTCTTGCTGGCATTGGCCGAGAAAGAGCCATTGCCCATGCCGGCACTGCCGCTAACGCTGACGTCTTTCTGTTTTGAGTCATACGCATCCGTGGCCTGTTGGCTGCTGAGCGTCAGGTTCCCCCCCACGGTTGCCTTAACGGTTTCACCGCTTGCCTGAGCCCCAGCTAACGTGGTGTCTTTACCGCTGTTGATGGTGAGCGTTTTGCCCGCATTAACTTGCGTATCCGTGTAGTACTGGCTGTTACCTTTCTCAAAGCCACTTCCTTTACTGGCGCTGGCATTGACGTTCCAGCCAAAGCCACCAGATCCCGCGGTGATCCCGACTCCAACAGCGCTGCCTTTACTGCTGTTTTTACCGTCTACGGTTTGGCTATTGTTGGCCGAAGTCAGCAGCAGATTGTGGGCCGCATCAAGCGTCAGATCCTTGCCGGCCTGCAGCTGGCTTCCCTGAACCACGATGTTACCTTGTTCGCCCTGCCCTGTGGCTTTCAGGGTGAGGTTATCACCCGCGGTCAGCGCACTACCTGATGCTGTTTTCTGCTGAGTTTTGGTTACGGATTTTGATGAATTGCTGCCGTACGAGAGGTTAATCCCGAACGAATCGTTATTGCTCATATCCGAACCCGGATTTTTCGCCGCAGCCAGTTCGCGAGCTTGGTTAGCCTGTTCGAGATTAAGCCCGGCCTTAATACCCTGCAGAGTCTTTAATTGTCCGTCATCGGTGTCACGCGCCGTCCTTGCGGTTTGATAAGCGGTATTTAACGCGCTGCCAACTGCACCACTCAGTGATAACGTCAAACCACTTTGTTTCGTTTCGGTGGTGCTGATATCGGTACGGGTATTTTCAGCCGCAGTGACATGAATCTCCTTCCCTGTGACGGTAATATCCTTGGCGGCGATGACATCGCTACCGTTAACCGCGACGGTGTTACCCGCCGTTAACGTCACATTGTCTGCCGAACTTCCTACCACGCTGCCTTTTTTCTGATTGCTTTCGCTGTCATTGGTCTGCTTGATGGACTGCTTGCCCACGCTAAACCCAATCCCACCGCTACTCATCAGGCCTGATTTGGACGTTTTCGACATGTGTGACTCATGTGAAGCCTCATCGACCGTCCCGACGTTCAGATTATTACCGGCCGTCACGTTCACCGCATTTGTGCCTAACACATTGCTACCGCTGAGATTAACGTCATGGCCGGCCGTCAGGTCTAGTGAATCCCCGCTGAAGGTGGTGCTAAGTGCGGTACGGGCATGGTTTTCATCGTGCGTTTCTTTCGTTTTGCTCGATAACAGACCTTTGTCGGTATGTTTCGTGTGTTTAATATAATCTTCGGTTTCCACACCTGCGGTGATGGAGACATCCCGGCCAGCGCTGACTGCAAGCTTGCCGCCACTTTCAACGGAGGCTGCTTTCGCTACGAGATCCTGGCCTGCCGATAAGGTGAGGTCGCCTTGGGTCTGGATAGCGGTCCCCACCTCTGAACTTGTGGCTCCACGATAATAATTATTAGCATTAGCGGTATAATCAAACGCGGTGGCCACTGAATAAAATATGGTGCGGTGAAAGTAAAAATTTAGGATAGGCTCAGATTCCCATTGCTAGTTCATGAAGAACTCAGGGAGAAAGACGATTTTTGGGCTAAAGAAACCTTTTATTGCGATGGGGCTCCAGAGCGTCTCCGTTTGCCCCAATTCAAAAAACTTTATGCGCCGATAACGACCACCGGCTTACCGCTAAACTGACGATGGCGCAGTTTATTAAGCAACTGCGGCAGTTGTTTAAAATCAACGGCTACGGTCTCTTCCGCTTTGAGACGGTTCTCGGCCAAATCTTGTAAAATTTGTGCGCCCGCTGCTGTCAGATTTTTCCAGTCATCATCATCGCCGTACCAGTGCAGCGCACCCAACGCGACTTCATGCATCGATAATGTGCGACCAAATGGCGCACATGGCCACTCGCTCAAACGCCCCTGAATACTGATAATATGGCCGTTTGCTTTTAACGCTGGCGTCAGTCGCGCAGCGTGATCTTCATTAACACTGTCAATAACGGCGAAGAACGTTGAATTTTGTTCTTTAGGCCAAGACTGCGTTGGCTGCAGCGGGCCTTCGATACAAACCTCAGCCCCCATTGTTTGCAGACGCGACCAATGCCGCGGATTACACATTGCGGTAAGCGCAAATCCGCGCGCGGCAGCAAATTGCACCAAGTAATGCCCCACAGCGCCGCCGGCGCCGCTGATCAACAGCGAAGCTCCGGGTTTAATCGGCAATTTTTCAATCGCAAGCCAAGCGGTGAGCGCCGGGCACGGTATACTTGCGGCAACCTCAAAACTCAGTTTATCAGGAAGGGGCAACAGTGCCCGGGCAGCAACCGGCGTGTGTTCAGCATAGCTACCCGGTTTTGCCAGACTTTGATGGTAAGCCACCCTCTTGCCCAGCCACTGCTTATCTACCCCATCACCCAGTGCGACAACGGTTCCAGCCCCGTCCACCCCAGGTATGTGCCCTTTCTCCCAGTCAATTAGACCGGGGCCCAGCACCTTCCAGTCAACCGGGTTAAGGCCCACAACGGCGTTACGAACAAGCACATCTCCCGCGTTAAGCTGAGGAATAGCGATACGTTCAAGTTTTAGATCTTCCGGTTCGGCGCTGCCGTGCCAAGTCCAGGCCAGATGCGTATCCGTGACGGGTAAAATGTCAGACATAGGACTTCCTTATTGTTTCAGGACATTATCCAACAAAGATAAGAAATACGCCGAAATAAGGCAAATCACCCTTCACGATAATCGCTATAAAAAACAATAATATCAGCTAGCGGCGGCAAAACACTGACGGTGAACGACTGGTGTAGAACTGCCACGTGCTGCTATTGAGCCGCAGAATGCTCAAGTAAAAAGGTTCTTTCGCTTTGAGATAAAAATCAGGCAGCGTCCTTTTGAGCATCGGGTTCAAGTTAGAGCCTCCGGTACTTGAGGACACGTTTTCCGATGCCAAGAAATAATCATTACCCTTACGGGTAAAGGAAAACCAAACATTGTGATTCACTTCAAGCGTATCACCGTTATTATCAAAAATTTGCCCGCGCAAAATAGCCACACCTTTCGAACCATCAAAAACGTACTTGATGGAAACATCGCCACGGATATCGGGATACTCCATCAATAACTCCCCTGAACAGTCAAAATGGGAGCGCTGCCAGTTTTGAAACAACAACGTTGCGACGATCGTCAGCAAGACGGCCAAAGCGATCAAAAGGATCCATTTTATATTACGAACCTGCATGTCTCGGCTCCGTGAAATAATAGTAGGTAATGCAGTCGTTATCGCTCCAGCGGCTGTATTGCTGACGGCAGGTTAATGCAGAGATCCGTGGAAAATTTGGATACAACGTAAGATAAATCCAAGGATAGCTATGACAATCGAGCGCGCTGGTCTGAATAAATTGCTGATGCTTGTCAAATTTCAGCACATCCTGATTTGCATACCAGTGACATCCCTGCCCTTCACTCAACGGTAAATAGTGACTTAGCCTAGCGTCGAATTGCATCTGCCAGGTGATCACTGAAGCCACAATACAGCTGGCAATTCCCGCCAGCAGCCACCAGAGGGCGCGCTTTTTCGGTTGCAGTTGCACGGAAGATTCGGCCAATGTCTCAGTCGCCGCCGCTGGCCTGTCTTCCAGCGGTTCGTCCATTTCCAGTTCCTGTACTTCCAATTGAGATTCAAGACGAATCCCGACTTTTGGCACGGTAACGATCAGCTCTTCGTTGAGCCCTAGCTCTTTAAACGCACGGCGTAACAATGAAATGTTCTGATAGAACGTATTATTTGTGACCTGCGCGCCATTCTTAATCCACACGTGCTCAAAGAAATAATCACGTTCGATAACCTGGCCATGTTGTTGAATTAATAATAATAAACAACGCGTTGCCGGGTTACTTAATGTAATACGCTTGGCCTCATCTGAATGCAAATGTAAAACATTTCGCTCGGGCCAGAATACAACGCTGCCGTTAAGCAAAAAAACTCTTGCCATCATGTTCCCTGAATTTGGTTTATTGAAAACTTAGTTAAAAAATTAGTTCATCCTGAGCTAATCGACGACTCCTGACGTTCCCCAACGGTTTCCTTCATCATTAATGACTGTAAAGTTTATCTTATTATTCCGTCGTTCTGGAGTAACCGACCTGAAAATCATCTGGCGGGAATACGGTGAAACCACTATTCCACTTGTGGAATACTCTCCTATAGAAACATTATCCAGTGTTATATTCCACGGGCCGTCATTCATTGCGTAAATTCCACCATCGGCATAAGAAAACCTCAGAAGATTAAGACTTTCTTTAGTTAGTGCGCCTATTTTTCTCGGCCTCCAAAGCACTTTAATCTGGTTTCTAAGCGCTAAAAGAACTTTTTCACCATTCCGTGCCTGTTTCTGCTCTGGTGGAATTTGATAAACGTTAAGCCAAAACAGTGATTCACGATCGTTAGCCAGCCCCGAGCCGGTGGTCATAACCCGGAGTTCGCGCTGTTCACCTGGCTGAATTTTTAAAACTGGCGGCAGCACCACAAAGGGGGCGCTGGCCTGCGATGGCACCCTTTCCGGCAATCCATCATCTATCCAACTTTGTATCACCACGGGATAGTCGCCATCGTTCACCAGCATCACGGTACGTTGAGTCTCGCCATGGTTAAAAATAACGCGCGTCATATTGATATTGACTGCCGCCTGAGAGCTAAACGCGGTTAAGTAGAAGCTACTGAATACGCACCAGAACTTGTACATGTGACTGGTAGCTCCCCGCTGTTAATGTGTCGGCACCAAAACTGGCTAGGCGCGCTTCGAAAGTTTCACTGTAGTGATTTACTCCATCTTGGCTGCCAGTTTGCTGCGTATTGCCGCCAATAACCGGCATCCAACCGCCAGCCGTCCCGCCGCCGGCGGTGGATGCGGTAAGAAAGTTCACCGGATTGCCGGCACGATAAATTTGTACGCCAACGCCCCGCGCACGGCCAGAAGTGCCGTACTGAGTATCAAGGAGCCAGGTGACCGCAGATCCGCTTGTCAAATTGAACCCTTTAGCGCTAGCGATACTGCTGTCCGGCGCCAGCATTCCCATCGCGACATTGCTTTTACCTGTGGCCACACCGGATATCACCGTTGATTCACAGGCAAAACCTATCTGGAACGGTGCCGATGAATATTCCCCACGCTGTAACTGCCCCACGGAGATGGGCGGCAAATGAACAACCGGATCGAAATCCGTCACTTGGCACATCGCCGCACGTTTTACCGTGATTCCGTTGTTATACAAACTGATCACCGACGGCCAGTCGTTTGCCCAGCCAGCCCAGTTGCCGCCACGATGAGGCTGGCCGATATTAATGTTCCAGGATGAGGTTCCCGGTCCACGAAATACGACGTAAGCGTTGGGATTCACGTAGCTGTTATAGGTCGCAGACTGGGCCTGGTTCGCGTAATAGCGTGTATCTAGGGTTTTAATAAGCTCCACGCTAATCGTTGAAAAATTTTTGGCTTTAATCAGGAAATTACCATTGGTATCGAGATCCAAGTTTTCCAGTGGACGCTGCTGCCAGCTGTCAGTAAACACATTGCCGGTGGCATTGTGTGTCAGACGCAGCGCCACATTTTTCATCACCGTTAAGCGAGCGCCCGGCACATCGTTTGCTTCGTACCAGCCTGCGTAGGCATCATCACCATTGGTTGACCAGGCTTCATAAAGCTGACCGGCACTATCCGGCGTGCAGCGGAAAAATACCTGTTCCGGATCGTAGCCACCCCCTTTATGTGCATAAGTGGTAAAAGGAATGCCGCCGCTGGAAGTCAGGATCGTTCCCGCAGGCTGAAAACTGCTATTGCTGGTGATATCAATCGATTTACTCAAACCCGGCAGCAGACCGTTCCACGCATCGTTACCGCCGCCGGATCGCCAATCATTGGCGATGCCGTCCGTTTCGGCGCTCAGCCGATGCGAGCCCTGGGCACCGCTGATTCCGGCCTTGTACGGATAAATAATGTACTCACACGCGGCCTGAACACCTGGCGCCAACAGCGCTATAAACAGGATAAAATATCTCATCATCGTCCCTTCACTACACAAGCCTGTGTGGATGCAATCAACGGTTCCGCACGCTGTTCTGGGGTAACTTGCCACGCAACCGTGCAGTCACTGCCCTCAAGCGTCAATTGACCCTGTTCGCTTTCCACCCGGGCATAGATTTGGTTGCCCTGAGCGACCATACCGACAACACGTCCTCGAGCGTCAGTAACAGATGCGCCTAATGGAAGCGAGACATTGTCACTTATCGTAATCAGTAGCGGATACCCGGACAGCGTTGCAAAGCGCAGTTTTACTGCGGCCCCTGCCATCGGCGCGACGCGCCGTTGGCTTTCCTGAAGCTCTGCCTGAGTATCCATACCGCTTCCATCAAGCGTGATGTTGTTATAGCGGTAAGGCGTTAATGACGGCACCAGTGCGTATCCGCGACTATTCACCGTTGCCCCCTGGCCGCCACCTATTTTGGCTCCCGCTGCCCCCGGAGCTTCAACCAGCGCAAAGGTGTTACCAACCCACGGCCCGGCGACAACGCCATGCCGATGGACGACCACCGCACCACGAACCCCTGCTGCAACTTGCTGATAATTCTGCGCCTGCGAAACGCTGCCGTTGAGGGTGCCAAAGGCGGTATTTTTCTGTAATGAACCGCTCCAGTCGGTTACATCGCTTGCGTCCCCCTGGCCTTGTTGCCAGTTGGTGGATAGCGCGTAATTAAGCGTTTCCGCACTATCAAGTGCGCCAGAGAGCGCCACCTGCGCACTGTGTCCAGCCTGCTGCGCGCGGCTAGCGGATAACGACAACGTATGTTCCCGTTCGCCAATGCCAAGCGGCATTGACAGTGTGAACGTGGCCACATTCTCCTTTTGCGCCTGCGATGAGTTTCCGTTGCGCCACCAAGTGTCCTGCCGACTAAAAGCGATGCCTAGGCTGACGCGCCCTACGCTGGTGTTGTACCCCGTCTGCAACTGGGCGCTGTTTCCACGATTGCCGTAGTAATCCATCATCGACCCGGAAACCCACAGGTTGCCGTAATCGCCCAAGGTCTGGTTGACGGTTACGGTAAACTGATTGCGCTGGCGTAGCGTATCTGAACGCCACTCGGTATCGCGCCGACTCAAGGCATTGCGCTCACCCAATACGTCGCCATAGTCACGATAGCCTTGCGTTGAATAGCGATAGCCCGCTAGCGCGATGTGCGTCCCCGTTGGCGTGAACGTTTTGCTCCAGTTGGTCTGTAAACGCCAGCCGCTCAGGGACTGCGAGGTCAAACGAGAACGTGACATTGTCACATCCGAACCGAAAGCGCCCAATGCAGTCGCCAACACCCCCCCCATAAGGAATGCCTGATAATTATCACCAATACGTAATGCGCTATTGGCGGTAACCAAATTACTCATTCCGCGCTCTAGCGTGAAATCAGCAAAGGGGCTATCGGCAGCGCTGTAGTCACGTGTTTTCCCCGCCACCAGGCCATAGCGCCAGACACCGGGACGCAGGGATAACGGCACGCTGGCATACGGCACCGTATAGCCACTTTTTTTGCCGTCGGCGCCGGTAATTTCAACCTGCAAATCGCCATCCCAGGATGTATTCGGCAAATCATCCAGTACGAAAGGCCCCTGTGGCACGCTGGTTTCATATAACGTACGTCCGTTCTGTTTGACCTCAACGCGTGAAGGCGTAGAAGCCGTCCCGCGGATCTCCGGTGCGTACCCCTGTCGAGACTGCGGCCACATTCTCTGATCGGTTTCTAACTTAATCCCGGTAAACGCCATGCTGCCCAGTAAATTACCCGGCGTGTAGCTTTCACCGACGGTTAACAGGCTTTCTAACTGCGCCACTGGACGCTGAAGCCAGGTTTGTAGCGCGTCCCAGCGTTGGCTTTCACGCTCACCATCACGCCGCCAGTTGGCAGATGATTGCTGGCGAAACTGCCAGCTGCCCATGTTGAAACCACTGCTTAACCCCAACCAAGCGTAATCACTTTGCTTGCCGCCATTTTTATTGTGATAGACGTTGAGGTTGTAGTTGCTAAACAGCACATTTTCGCCGCTTTGCCACTGTTCAGGCGGCACGTAATCCAGCGGCGTACGCTTAAGCGAAGCCTGAGGCACATGTAAATTCAGACGCAGTTGGCTTTGATCGAAATCCCACAGCCCACCGCTGACGCGGTTTTTCGGCTCGATACACGCTTCCGGGCCCGTTTCCTGCGCCGCGCTAACGCCTTGCTCGTTCCAGAATGTCACGGGGAGACAAGGTGCAACTTCCCCGTCACTATTTTGACGAAACAGCACGTCATCGCGTCCGATGTACTGCCCGTTAAGCCAGAGGTCGACACTGAAACGCCCGGCAGCAACCGCATTCTGAGCGTTGAACTGCGCCAGCCCTTTCTCATAGCCGCTGCCAAGGAGTAGCGTCTCATCAAAGGTGTAATCGCTTGCGAAAACCGGCGCTGTGCCGGGTAACAGCAACCACCACCAGCGCAGATTAATGGCGTTCATGTCCCGTCACGCGCCCGGTTAGAGTTGCGCCCTGATCGTTAATCCAACGCATCTGCGCCTCGTTCAGTTGCGATATTTTTGCCGGCCATGACACGGTTGCCCAAGGTGCGACCGTTTCGCTCTGAATACGCTGCTTTTTGCCCGCACCGCTGACCTCAAGGGAGGAAAGTGCCAGGTAATAACCTCTGTTGTTGTGCAAAAATAATTTGCCGTCGCTGAGCCAAACCCGGCTGCTGCTAGCCATTTCCAGCGGCGAGCCCACCAGCCCTTTGGGTCTGACCAGCACCTTTACACGGCTGCGCACGAGCACCAGCAGTTGGTTATCCGCATTTGAGGCCTTATTCGTAGGTGGGATCTGCACAAAGTTAAACCACCACAGCGATTCCCTGTCCTGAGCGACCGGTTTGCCAACATAGCGTAACCGCACGGTTTGGCCCGCCTGCGCCGCCAGTCTAAAGACCGGCGGCGTTGTGACAAAAGGTGCATTAGCGCTCTGCGGAGTGGATTGCACGTCGCCGTCATCCAGCCAAACCTGAACCACGCTGGGAAAACTGTCGCGGTTAGTTAACTGCACGCTGATTTCCCGTACATCTGCCGGATAAATAACCCGGTTGCCAGTCATGACAACGCTAGCTTGTGCGCAGGCGCCCCACACCATCCCGACCAGCGCTATTGCCCATCCTTTCATCACAATAGGCTCGCTTACAGGTATGAGAGTGCGTACTGCACGGTACCTACGACCGTGCCTGCCGTTGCACTCCCGGCTGGGCTGAAATACTGGACGGCAAAGTCGTGTTCGCCGGAAGTATTGCCGGCTGCGACGGAAATCCCGGCAACGCCAGCGGCGCTACGCAGATCTATTGGCGTGGTTCCTGCGCTGTCGGTCAGCAGCTGCAGCTCTACGTTCTGCGCGGTTCCGGTGTTGGCCAAGTTGCCGCGTTCAGTCATGTTATTAGCGATAAATACCGTTTTAATATCCAACGCATCAGCATCAGTGGTACAACCGCTCACTCCCATCGTGAAGGATGTCAGCCCCGCCGAGGCACCCGCCGTCGCCAGTTCACTTTTCGATACCGAAGGCAGCAATACAACCGGTCGCGCATTGACGCCGTTTACGGTGACCTCACAGGTTTGTTCAGTCACTTCACCTTTAAAGGTGATGGTATTGGCCGAATCGGCTTGTACCGATGGCGCCATTAACAGGCCGAGGCTGAGCGGGATAAATAAAACGTTAATCTGTGAAGTATTGATTTTCATATTTTCTGTCCTTAATGGAAAATACACCAGATGCTGACTACACTACGTAATCGCACCTTCCGTAAAAACGGAATATAAATTTAAAAAATAATAATGCCAGTTAGAACTCGTGATGACATAGGAGTAACCCTACGATGAATGCTAGTTTAAGATTATTCTAAAAAAATAAAACCTTTGTTTTCTCAAATAATAAAAAGAACGTTCTTAAATAAGAAAAATGCATTAATAAAACACAATATGATTATGTTTTTAAAGGATTAATTATATTGACCATGGGTTATCTTAAACTATTTTAACGCATAGTAAAATCAACCTTTCAGTAATTAATAATACTGTCCATTAGGTGCTAAAATGCTTTTATTCAAAAAACCAGAAAGATATTTGATATTCTTAATGAAGTTAATTCATGAAGATGTCAGCTTGAAATATTAGAATTTCCGTAAAACTGTCTATGGGCGAAAATACAAAACAACAATGATGAACGGTGTTTGTCGCCTCTGACGAGCGCCATCAATCTGAGGCAGTGCGGCTTAAAATAAACGTTATTATTGCTGGCGTCCCTACTTTCTTGTAACCTTCAGCAGCCAAAAATCTGCAACCACGGACTCAACATGACAGCGCACAACTCCAAAGACCCTCTACACGGCGTAACCCTTGAAATGCAGGTAAACGCACTGGTAGCGCACTATGGTTGGGAAAAGTTAGGGCGGATTATCAGCATTAACTGTTTTAAGAAAGACCCAAGCGTGAAATCCAGCCTAAAGTTTTTACGCCGCACGCCGTGGGCACGCGCCGAAGTTGAAGCACTTTATTTGGATTCACTGGAAGATATGGCCACAGATTCAACAGATGAAACGGCCATTGACCCATGGGCCAACAGCCGAAATAAGAAGTAAGCGCTTACTATACGTTATTATCTCTGACGCAATTATTATTGCAGGCAACGGCTTATCCCCTTGCCTGCCAGAAGATCTAAGCAACGATCAGATCGTACTTTTTGATCTTTCGATACAACGTTGCGATCCCAATCCCCAGTTCGTCAGCGGCCTGCTTTTTATTGCTTGAACGACTTAAGGCATCGCGAATCATCTGTCGCTCCATTTCTTCAAGACCCGTGACACTCTCTTCTTCTTTCGCTACACGCGTACCGGCTGAAATCAGCGCTTCCCCTCTTTCCGCCATCTTACCGCTGTTAACCAAATTGGGCGGCAGCAATGAGATATCAACAACTTCACCTGACGGCACCACGTTGACCAAGTACTCCATTAAATTGCTCAATTCACGAATGTTGCCTGGCCAGCGGTAATTCTTCAGTAGGCTAATGACTTCTGGATCGACGCCGGGATAAACCAGCTCTAAACGGCGGGTATGCAAATGCAGGAAATAGTGGATCAGCAATTCGATATCATCTTGCCGCTCTCTAAGCGGCGGCAGCCTGAGCGGAATGACGTTTAGACGGTAGTACAGGTCCTCGCGAAACTTGCCGTCAGCGATGAACTGCTCGAGATTCTGATTAGTGGCCGAGATAATGCGAATATTCACAGGAACTGGATTACTGGCGCCAACCGGTTGGATCTCCCGAGATTCGATGGCGCGCAGCAGCTTGGCCTGCAAGGTCAGTGGCATATCGCCAATCTCATCGAGAAACAAGGTTCCTTCGTTTGCGGCTTGGATGAGGCCCACCTTACCGTTAGTCGATGCGCCGGTAAACGCCCCTTTTACGTAGCCAAACAGTTCGCTTTCCAGTAATTGCTCAGGTATGGCGGCGCAATTGATGGCAATAAAGGGATTATCTTTCCTGTCGCTCAACTGATGGATTGCGCGAGCAACCACCTCTTTCCCTGTGCCACTCTCTCCTGCGATCATCACGCTGGAAGGGCTGGGCGCAACGCGGCTGATAAGCTTTTTTAGTTGTCGCATAGGACGGCATTCCCCGACCAATTGTTCTATCTGAGGCCCTTCCTGTGCCGTGGAAATATCAGCCGATGAGTGTGACTGATGAAATGCCATTAGAAAAAGCCACTGATCCTGAATGGCGTGTAACTGCCCGATAATAAGCTCTTTCTTACCATCGACAGAAATAACGTGCTGAACATGACCACGGATAAAATTCTGCGCAAACGTCAACGGACGAAAATTAATCGATTTTCCTACCATATTACCTTGGGTTGCGCCGAGTATTTTTAATGCAGCCTGATTAACAAACGTGACCTTTTGTTCATGGCTAACCACCAATACACCTTGATCCATATTTTCAAGCATGGTTAAAAACATTTTCTGAATATTATCACTGCCGCTTTGTTCTTCCAGAAGACGTGAAACAAAAATGGATGAGACGTGACGAACATAATCGGAAAACTCAGTGATATTATCGTTAATTCGCTCCTGCTGCTCACGCGTCAGCGCGACGAGGCTAATAACTCCAACACACTGATTTTGATAAATCACCGGGGTTCCTAGGAACGCTTTTTCTTTACAGGTTTCCTTATTTTCACAGTCTTTACATAGAGGATCGAAACGCGAGTGGGAAACCACCTTCTCTTTCTTTGTTTCAATAATGTAACGGAGAAGTCGCGAATCTGTATTTAATTTTCTTCCGAGAAATTTCCCGTAGATGCCTGTTCCTGCCACACGGCACAGTGAATTATCGACAATTTCAACTTCCAGTTGCAGAACGCTGGAGAGCATTCTTGCAAATCGTTGAATTGTTGGCTGAATTTGCATCAAGATAGATGTCGTCGTTGAAGGTATCATAATATCACTCGCTGAAAGCTATGCTGGGTGAACGACTACGCTTGTATTCCTTTCAAGATACTACCCCAGCCATCAGAATTAATTGATGAAGACACCCCCTGTTTTTATCATCTTGCGCAAAATATGTAATTGGTATCACACTTTTATATCAATATGATAATTACTCCGCTGCTTTTATCAATTTGACGATATTTATACCGCCGCGTCTGACACCAATTCGCTATATATATATAGATATAACGAACTGATGAATCATTCTATTCTGACGGTTATCGTATAATAGGTTTTGTTTTGTGATATCTCTCGCATAAAAATACCATTTTTCAGGAATTCAATCTGCCTCATGGAAATTGGCACGTTTATTGTTAGTAGAAATACAGTGCTGATGTCTACTGAGGTGGCAACCAGCAATCAATAAGCCCGTCATTCACTCCCAGGATTGCATAATGAAAACAGTTAACGACCTGATAAAGGATATCAACAAACTTAACTCTAATCTTCACGAGAAGGACTTTTTACTGACGTGGGAGCAGTCTCCCGACGAATTAAAACAGGTTCTAGATGTTGCTGAAACATTAAAAGCGCTGCGTGCTGAAAACATTGCGACGAAAGTTTTCAACAGTGGTTTGGGCATCTCAGTATTCCGTGATAACTCCACGCGCACCCGCTTCTCTTATGCTTCAGCACTCAATCTGTTAGGGCTGGCGCAGCAGGATCTGGACGAAGGTAAATCGCAAATCGCGCACGGCGAAACGGTGCGTGAAACCGCCAACATGATTTCATTCTGTGCTGATGCCATTGGTATTCGCGACGATATGTATCTCGGCGCTGGTAACGCCTATATGCGTGAAGTCGGTGAAGCGCTGGATGACGGCCACAAACAAGGGGTACTGCCGCAGCGTCCGGCGCTCATCAACCTCCAGTGCGATATTGACCATCCAACACAGGCGATGGCGGATCTGGCTTGGCTACGTGAACACTTTGGCTCGCTGGAAAACCTGAAAGGCAAAAAAATCGCCATGACGTGGGCCTATTCCCCAAGCTACGGCAAGCCACTTTCTGTGCCACAGGGCATTATCGGGCTGATGACCCGCTTTGGTATGGACGTGACCTTAGCGCATCCAGAAGGTTATGACCTTATTCCGGACGTTATTGAAGTCGCTAAACGGAATGCTAAAACCTCTGGCGGCAGCTTCCGCCAGGTGACCGACATGGCTGAGGCTTTCAAAGATGCGGATATCGTTTATCCAAAATCATGGGCACCGTATCAGGTTATGGAGCAGCGTACCGAGCTGCTGCGCGCTAACGACCACGATGGTCTTAAAGCGTTAGAAAAAGCCTGCCTCGCACAAAATGCCCAGCACAAAGACTGGCACTGCACCGAAGAAATGATGGCGAAAACCCATAACGGCGAAGCGCTGTATATGCACTGCCTGCCCGCTGATATTAGCGGCGTCTCCTGTAAAGAAGGTGAAGTCACCGAAGCGGTATTTGAGAAGTACCGTATCGCAACCTACAAAGAAGCGAGCTGGAAGCCCTATATCATCGCCGCGATGATCCTCTGCCGTAAATACGCCAAACCTGGCGTACTGCTTGAACAACTGCTCAAAGACGCCGAAAAACGGATCAAATAACCCACATGGCTGGCCTTCTGGCCAGCCCGCTAATCTCATCATGATGAATAAGGACAGAGTATGTCTGCTTTCTCGCTGAAAATGGATGTTGCAGATAACCGCTTTTTTAGCGGCGAAACCTCCCCGCTATTTTCTCGCCAACAAGCGCAGCAAGCGCGTTTTTTCCATCAAAAAATTGCGGGTTATAAGCCAACCCCGCTGTATGCCCTTAACGAACTTGCGGCACTCATTGGCGTACAAAAGATCCTCGTCAAGGATGAGTCGCAACGTTTTGGCCTGAACGCCTTCAAAATGCTTGGCGGTTCCTACGCCATTGCCCGACTGCTATGCGAAAAATACCAGTTGGCCATCGATGAACTCTCCCTCGACGAACTGAAGACACGCATTACCGAGAAAATGACTTTTGCCACGACAACCGATGGAAACCACGGGCGTGGCGTAGCGTGGGCGGCACAACAGCTTGGGCAGAACGCGGTGGTTTATATGCCGAAAGGCTCTGCGCAAGAGCGCGTTGATGCCATATTACGCTTAGGTTCCGAATGTATCGTGACGGATATGAACTACGACGATACCGTCCGTTTTACCATGCAAACCGCCAAGAAGAACGGCTGGGAAGTGGTACAAGATACCGCCTGGGACGGTTACACCAAGATCCCAACATGGATCATGCAAGGCTATGCCACGCTTGCCGATGAAGCCGTTGAGCAGATGACCGCTATGGGTACGCGCCCTACTCACGTTTTCCTGCAGGGGGGCGTTGGGGCTTTGGCGGGTGGAGTATTGGGTTATCTCGTCGA
Organism: Kluyvera sp. STS39-E; assembly: GCF_040932435.1. Classification (NCBI taxonomy): domain Bacteria; kingdom Pseudomonadati; phylum Pseudomonadota; class Gammaproteobacteria; order Enterobacterales; family Enterobacteriaceae; genus Kluyvera; species Kluyvera sp. STS39-E. Next base: position 543,890 of record NZ_JBFQGA010000003.1, read on the forward strand.
CGTCTACGGCGCCGAGCATCTGCACTCAATTATCGTCGAACCTGAACAGGCCGATTGTCTCTACCGTTCTGGCGTTAAAGGCCAGATAGTCAACGTCGGTGGCGATATGGCGACCATCATGGCGGGTCTCGCCTGCGGTGAGCCAAACCCACTCGGTTGGGAGGTTTTACGCAACTGTGCAACGCAGTTTATCTCCTGCCAGGACGCTGTCGCCGCTCTCGGCATGCGTGTATTGGGCAACCCGCTAGGTAGCGATCCTCGCGTGATTTCCGGCGAATCTGGCGCCGTCGGCCTTGGCATATTGGCGGCAGTCCATTATCACCCACAGCGCGATGCGCTCATGAACAAACTGCAGTTGGATAGCAACTCCATCGTGCTGGTCATCAGCACTGAAGGCGACACCGACGTCAAACACTACCGGGAAGTCGTCTGGGAAGGCAAGCATCCGGCAGCACTGTAAATTCCTACAAATTTAGAACTGGAGAACATCCTCATGGCTAAACATATTCCTTTTAAACTGATCGTTGAAAAAGCCAACCACTACCAGCAGGACATGACCCGTTTCCTGCGCGACATGATTGCAATTCCGAGCGAAAGCTGCGACGAAAAGCGCGTTGTGCACCGTATTAAAGAAGAGATGGAAAAAGTCGGCTTTGACAAAGTTGAGATTGACCCAATGGGTAACGTGCTGGGCTATATTGGCCACGGCCCAAGACTCGTCGCGATGGATGCACACATCGATACCGTCGGCATCGGTAACATTAAGAACTGGAGCTTTGACCCGTACGAAGGTATGGAAACTGATGAACTGATCGGTGGCCGTGGCGCTTCTGACCAAGAAGGCGGCATGGCATCAATGGTCTATGCGGGCAAAATCATCAAAGATCTCGGTTTAGAGGATGAATACACCCTGCTGGTAACCGGAACCGTACAGGAAGAAGACTGCGACGGACTATGCTGGCAGTACATCATTGAGCAGTCTGGCATTCGTCCGGAATTTGTGGTCAGTACGGAACCGACCGACTGCCAAATCTACCGCGGGCAACGTGGACGTATGGAAATTCGCGTCGATGTCTCCGGCGTGAGCTGTCACGGCTCAGCTCCAGAGCGTGGTGATAACGCCATCTTTAAAATGGGCCCGATCCTCAATGAACTGCAGGGCCTTTCCCATAATCTCGGCAACGATGAATTCCTCGGCAAAGGCACCCTGACCGTCTCGGAAATCTTCTTCACTTCCCCAAGCCGCTGTGCGGTTGCCGATAGCTGCGCCGTTTCCATCGACCGTCGCCTGACATGGGGTGAAACATGGGAAGGCGCACTGGATGAAATCCGCGCCCTGCCGGCGGTGAAGAACGCCAACGCAGTGGTCTCGATGTATAACTATGATCGTCCGTCATGGACTGGCTTAGTGTATCCGACTGAGTGCTATTTCCCAACTTGGAAGGTCGAAGAAAGCCACTTCACCGTACGCGCATTAAGCAATGCTTACGAGGGGTTGTTTGGTAAAGCCCCGGTCGTCGATAAGTGGACCTTCTCCACCAACGGCGTTTCCATTATGGGCCGCCACGGTATTCCAGTCATCGGTTTTGGTCCGGGTAAAGAACCTGAAGCTCATGCGCCAAACGAGAAAACATGGAAGTCGCATCTGGTCACCTGCGCTGCCATGTATGCCGCAATTCCATTGAGCTGGCTGGCAACCGAGTAAATCCTGCCGTTTCCTCCCGTCGTTCGCGACGGGAGTCTGGAGCATTCTATGCGTGTACTGATTAAAAACGGCACGATCGTCAACGCCGACGGTCAGGCAAAGCAGGACCTGTTGATTGAAAATGGGCTAATCAGCCAGCTCGCCGATAACATAACCGTCGAACAACCCTGCGAAATTATCGATGCCGATGGCTGCTATGTTATGCCCGGCGGGGTTGACGTCCATACCCACTTTAATATTGATACCGGACTTGCCCGCAGCTGCGATGATTTCTTTACCGGCACCCGCGCCGCCGCCTGCGGGGGAACCACAACCGTTGTCGACCATATGGGATTTGGGCCAGCAGGATGTCGACTGCGCCATCAACTTGAGGCCTATCACGGCTACGCCGCCTATAAAGCGGTTATCGACTACAGTTTCCACGGCGTGATACAGCATATCAATCATGCGATCTTAGACGAGATCCCGATGATGGTCGAAGCGGGTATCAGCAGTTTTAAACTCTATCTCACTTATCAATACAAGCTCACTGACGATGAAGTGTTACAGGCAATGCGCCATTTGCATCAAGCCGGCGCGTTGACCACGGTCCATCCAGAAAACGATGCGGCTATCGCTCGTAAGCGTTCTGAATTTCTTGCTGCCGGCAAAACTGCGCCGCGCTATCACGCGCTTAGTCGCCCACTTGAGTGCGAGGCAGAAGCTATTGCGCGGATGATAAATCTTGCCCAGTTGGCTGGTAACGCGCCGCTTTATATCGTCCACCTATCAAACGGGTTAGGGCTTGATTACCTCCGACTGGCACGCGCACGTCACCAGCCGGTGTGGGTGGAAACCTGCCCGCAGTATCTGCTGTTGGACGATCGCTGCTATGAGCGTGAAGATGCGCTGAAATATTTGCTCAGTCCGCCGCTGCGTAATGCCAGCAATAATGACGCACTGTGGTGCGGTGTGGCCGACGGCGCAATTGATGTGCTGGCAACCGATCACTGCACATTCTCCATGGCCCAGCGCCAGCAGCTCTCTCATGGCGATTTCAGCCGCTGCCCGAATGGCCTACCCGGGGTAGAAAACAGGCTCTTACTGATGTTCTCCCACGGTGTGATGAGCGGGCGTATATCACCTGAAAAATTCGTGGCGTTAACCAGCGCCAATCCGGCGAAACTGTTTGGTCTTTGGCCGCAAAAAGGGACCCTCACCCCAGGCGCCGACGGCGACGTGGTGATCATTGACCCACGCTGCACCACAACCATTCGTCATGAAATGCTGCACGACAACGCGGATTATTCACCGTGGGAAGGCTTTATTTGCCAGGGCGCAATTCGCCATACCCTTTCTCACGGTCGCGTCATTTTCAGCAACGGGAAGTTTTGCGGTATCGCCGGTCAGGGGCGCTTCTTGCGCCGGGCACCCTTTTCTCCCACCCAGCTTCCGCCGGGCGGGATTGCATCATAAAGAGAGGAATCAATGAGTAAAAAAATCGTGCTTGCCCTTGGCGGCAATGCGTTGGGCGATGATCTCGCTGGGCAAATGCAGGCCGTAAAACAGACATCACAGGCTATCGTTGATCTGATTGCCCAAGGACACCAAGTCGTCGTCACCCACGGGAATGGCCCGCAGGTGGGGATGATAAACCTCGCCTTTGAAGCGGCCGCCAGAACTGAGGCCCATACGCCAATGCTGCCCATGTCGGTATGCGTGGCGCTGAGCCAAGGCTATATCGGTTATGACCTGCAAAATGCTCTGCGCGAAGAACTGCTTTCACGCAATATGAATATCCCGGTAGCAACGCTGATTACGCAGGTTGAGGTTGATGCCAACGATCCGGCATTCAGCAATCCAACCAAACCAATTGGCTCTTTCTTTAGCGAAGAAGAAGCCGAACAGCTAACACGGCAAGGCTATGTCATGAAAGAAGATGCCGGACGCGGCTATCGTCGTGTCGTCGCCTCGCCGATGCCGGTAGATATTATTGAAAAAGAGACGGTAAAAGCTCTGATGGATGCTCACCATGTGGTGATCACCGCCGGTGGCGGTGGCATCCCCGTGGTTCGTGAAGGAAATCATCTGCGTGGTGCCAGCGCGGTCATTGATAAAGACTGGGCGAGCGCCAAGTTGGCGGCCATGATTGACGCCGATATGTTGATTATTCTTACGGCCGTTGAAAAAGTGGCAATCAATTTTGGCAAACCGAACGAGCTGTGGCTGGACAAGCTGACGCTAGGCGATGCAGAGCGGTTTATCGCGGAAGGTCACTTTGCTAAAGGTTCGATGCTGCCAAAAGTGGAAGCAGCAGCATCGTTTGCACGCTCCCGCCCGGGCCGTAAAGCACTGATCACGGTTCTCAGCAAAGCCAAAGAAGGTATTGAAGGTAAAACGGGAACCGTCATTGAGGGATAACGTGATGACCCGGATGAAGCTGCTACGCTAAATCCGGGTAAATTAAAGAAACCTAAACCACCGCCAGCGGCTTCTTCTGTTGTTTAACTCGTTGATTCGTTAGCGTCATCAGAGCTTCGAGCACCCCGCCACCAATGGCTCTCGCCTTATCCGATACGCTGGTGTAATCCGCATCAATCCCACGGGGATCGATATCGCTGATTTTAAATCCACTGTCCACAACCAATCCGTCGTTCAACAATCCACGCACCATGCCGCTAAGCGGTGCGATGATTTCGTGTTCTCCGACGTGGGCAATGATATCGCCTTCATTTACGATATCACCCAGCTTTACCTGTGAACGCATCACGCCAGGCCCAGGTGCACGAATCACCCTTTTTGACGTATGCCCCATAATATTTCCCGGTACACCGGTATTTTCCTGAGCACAGCCCTGGTAAATAACCTGTCCGAGCCAGTGGCCACGATTGGTTTCGATAACGGCATGGCAGTCTTTTCCGGCGCAAAAACCGGGGCCAAGCGCAATAACCGAAGGCGCTAGTTCACAATGGGTGCCTAAATTCTCTTTCGCCAGAATGGCATCGACCACGCAGCCGGGCTGCAGTTCGCGCAAGCTTTCACATAATGGGTCGACTAGGACCGGGATCTCGCCGTTATCGGCGACCCTTAGGGCTTCACTCACCGAAGCGGTTCGCCTAGCGGTTACCCCTTCCACCGTCATTTGTCCATCAAATACTGCCTGTGCGAATGCTACGGTACAACGGATCACCGTCGGCTTCTCGACTTCCAGCATGATGACTTTGAACCCCGCATGCCAAAGACGCATCGCCACGCCGGTCGCGATATCACCGGCCCCACGAATAACAACCCGCATAGGCTGGGTTGGCGACTCAGTGCCCATCATGAGTCCACCGGGGGCTTGGTTTTTGACTTGGACAATTTCTGCCAGCACGCTGATGGCGATCTCATTAGGCGTTTCGGCACCGATATTGTAGCCCACCGGCGCATGCAGACGGGAAATGTGTTCTTCCGCCACGCCGTTCTCGCGTAACTGACGTAAAAAAACCTGCACCTTACGGCGGCTGGCTAATAGACCTAACCAAGCAGTTGGCATGGAAACCAGTTTATCCAGCGCTTCACGATCTTGGTTATTGGTGGCGATCAAAACAAAGTTATCCGGCTGAACGGCCAGCATATCCACGGCGGCACTGAAGCTGTCAGCATGCACAAGTTGGGTTAAAGCAGGGAAATGTGCCGGATTAAGGCTTTCCGGGTAAATATCGGCGACCACAATGTCAAAACCGAGCAACGTCGCGCACTGGGCAACCGCTCGGTTTACATGCCCGGCGCCAATCAGTACTAGCCTTGGGCGTAAACCATGGACGCTGATATACACCGACATTGCGCCCCCGCAGTCTGAACCGACAGCATCAGTTCCGGTTCGTGCCATTCGACCATGAAACATTCGCGAGGTTTTATCACGCAGCGCATTGAGAGCTTCATCGATTACCCGCCGCTCCACCATCCCACCGCCAATGGTGCCAACGATGCTGCCGTCATCACGCACCAGCATTTGAGCGCAATGCCGGGGCGTTGAGCCACGACTATCTACGATTTGAGCCAACGCAAACGGACGATTTTGTTCTTCGAGTCTTGCCGCTTCTGAGAAAATATTCATAACAACCTCAAATGGATATCCTTTCACCACCCCGGAATGGAGCCACTATCTCACTCGTCTGCGCGTAATTGCCGGCCTTTGCTGAACGGCTCCTGACCAGATGACGTCCACTGCGTTCTGCGTTATCAACTCACCCAACGGTAAATTCTCATTTTGAGAAAGTTGATTTAACAACGCTATCCGTCGGCATCCTTGGGGCGCGCCCTTAAACGCCCCTAGCGGGTGATTCATCAGGCGGTACAACATAGGCCAAGTCAGCCTGTCTCCCTGCACTGCACCTGTAATCTGGGAAAAAAGTGGCCAGCGATGTACGTTAGCTGGCCCAAGCATTTCTCCGAGCATCCTTGCCCCCATGACAGCAACTACGCAACAACTGGATTGAGGGATGCAAGGTTCATGCTCATTTGGTGCTTTTAATGCAAAACCGTGAGCGCCGTCAGCTTCAACCAGCACAACGTCAATGTCACCCTGCGCCACTAGGGCATCGATCACCTGCGGTGAGAAGCCTCTGACCTTGCCGACATCTGCTCTCCATGCAGAGAAACAGGCCTGCATTGGCCGCTGCCATACCGTTGAAGGCAGCGCTAAAGGATCCCGACAAATTAGCGTCGGCAGCGATTCCGGTAACCACATATGGGTGGTGGTGGTTAGTAGCACCCGTCTACCCGCCTGTGCAAAAAGCTCCGCCAACCACAACAGTGTGCTGGTTTTGCCGCCGGCACCGACGGCAGATATAAGCAAAGGGCTGACATCGGCATTTAAATCACAAAAAATCTCGGCAACGCACGGTATATTTTCCATATATTCCTTTTCAATCCGTTACCCTGAGGGAAAATGAAACAAGTTGACTGTATTATTACCGCCGCTGGATTATCTACCCGCATGGGGCAATGGAAAATGATGTTACCTTGCGAAAGCGGCACAATACTTGATGCAAGCATTAAAAACGCCAGATCGTTTTGCTCGCATATTATTTTGGTGACAGGATTTCGCCATCAGGAACTTGCCGAACGTTATTCCGATCAGTCAGAAATTACGGTGGTGTATAATCCAGATTATGAGCGCGGGCTGCTTTCCTCAGTGCAAACTGGGGCCCAGGCGCTTCTCCATGACTACTGTTTTATCACCCACGGTGATTTACCTTTCCTTGCCACCCAAATCTTTCATTTTCTTTGGTTACAACGCGTTAATGGTGCATTGCTGCCAGAATATCAAGGCATACCAGGCCACCCTATTTTGGTTGAATGCCAAACGTTACGCCGAAGTTTGCAGCAGGGACTAGGCAATACGGTACGCCAGCGGTTGCTAGCCGACCAACATCGCCGAATTAGTCTTAATCATCCCGAAATCATCTTTGATATCGATACCCCGGCTGATTTCAAGCGACTACAGGACCGATTAAATAATCGCGCTACAGCAATGAAATTCTCAAATTGATAAGCCGATAGCGTTATTGATAAATAGCGGAGGATGGTTTTATGGATTGATTTTAATTCGCATTAAGCGATTGTGAGTCATTTCACAAAGATGTATTAACTTTAGATCCCACTCACAAATATTTAATTCCATATCCGGCTGGATAATAACTGGTGTGATTGTTGCTCCTCCTCTCTTAATCGCCGGAATTACCACAATGTCGGCTTATGTGATTTAACAAGAAAGTCTAAGGAGAGGGTTATGGGAGATATCATGCGTCCTGTTCCATTTGAGGAGCTTTTGACGCGTATTTTTGATGAATACCAGCAGCACCGTTCAATCTTTGGTATTCCAGAACAACAGTTCTACTCGCCCGTCGTTCACCGCCAGCTTAGCGTCTTTGGTGAAAACTGCGCAACGCCGGTCGGGCCTGCCGCAGGCCCGCACACCCAGTTGGCGCAGAATATTATTACCTCGTGGCTTACCGGTGGACGGTTTATCGAGCTGAAGACGGTACAAATTCTTGACCGCCTAGAGCTGGAAAAACCCTGTATTGATGCTGAAGACGAATGCTTTAACACCGAATGGTCAACCGAGTTCACACTGGTGAAAGCTGCGGATGAATATCTTAAAGCTTGGTTTATTCTGCATTTACTCGAAGAAATTCTCCCGCTGACCCCGACGAAATCCGGTAAATCCTTTATTTTCAATATGAGCGTCGGTTACAACCTCGACGGCATCAAGCAGCCTCCAATGCAGCAGTTCATCGATAACATGATGAATGCTGGCAAAAATCCAAAATTCACCGAGTACCAAGAAACGCTAAGCCGCTGGCTGCATAACGACACATTCCTAGCCAACCACGGGACGCCGGGCCTGAAAACGCTGGTCAATCGCATTCCAGCGCAGCTGGTTCAAGGGGTCACGCTGTCAACGATGCACGGTTGTCCGCCGGATGAAATCGAAGCCATTTGCCGCTACATGCTGGAAGTAAAAGGGATTAACACGTTTGTTAAGCTCAATCCGACGCTGCTGGGCTATCCTCGGGTACGCGAAATTCTCGATACCTGCGGATTTGACTACATTGGCCTAAATGAAGAGTCTTTCGACCACGATCTGAAAATCGGCCAAGCGCTGGAAATGTTGCAACGACTGATGGCGCTGGCAAAGGAAAAAAGCCTTGGTTTTGGCGTCAAGCTTACCAATACGCTGGGTACCGTAAACCATAAAGGGGCTTTGCCTGGCGATGAAATGTATATGTCCGGGCGCGCGCTGTTCCCACTCTCCATTAACGTTGCCGCCCTGCTATCGCGCAAATTTGACGGCAAATTACCGATATCTTATTCCGGTGGCGCTAGCCAGCTCAATATTCGCGAAATATTCGAGACCGGTATTCACCCGATAACCATGGCAACCGACCTACTCAAGCCGGGCGGGTATTTGCGCTTAAGCGAGTGCATGCGCGAGTTGGAACAATCCGACGGCTGGGAGATGACTCAGGTCGATGTTAAACGCCTCAACGCGCTGGCGGAAAAAGCCGTTAGCATGGAGTACACCCAGAAGCAGTGGAAGCCTAACGACCGCATCAGTGTTGCAGAAAAACTGCCGGTGACCGACTGCTACGTCGCGCCCTGCGTCACGGCTTGCGCCATCAAACAGGACATTCCAGAGTACATTCGCCTACTGGGCGAAAAACGCTATGCCGATGCGCTGGAACTTATTTATCAGCGCAATGCGTTGCCGGCCATCACCGGGCATATTTGCGATCACCAATGTCAGTACAACTGTACGCGTCTTGATTACGACAGTGCGTTGAATATCCGTGAACTCAAAAAAATCGCCCTAGAAAAAGGCTGGGATGAATACCAACGCCGCTGGCATAAACCAGCAGGGTCCGGTGCGTTGCATCCGGTCGCCGTCATAGGTGCAGGCCCTGCCGGCCTTGCTGCGGGTTACTTTTTGGCACGATCAGGTTACAGCGTCACTTTATTTGAACGTGAAGCCAACGCCGGTGGCGTAGTCCGTAACATCATCCCTCAGTTCCGTATCCCGGGTGAACTTATCCAGCAGGATATTGATTTCGTCGTTAGCCACGGCGTCGATATTGTCTACGGCTGCGACCCACATCTGACGGTGGACAAACTGCAGCAGGAAGGTTTCCGTTATGTACTGGTCGGTACCGGAACCGACAAGAACAGCGGCGTAAAACTGCGCGGCGATAACCAAAACGTGCGTAAATCACTGCAATTCCTACGCGAATACAACCGGGGTGAGAATCTACAGTTGGGCAAACATGTTGCCATCGTTGGCGCGGGCAACACCGCCATGGACTGTGCTCGCGCCGCCCTACGTGTGCCAGGCGTTGAGAAAGCGACGGTCATCTACCGCCGTTCACAGCAGGAAATGCCGGCTTGGCGCGAAGAGTATGAAGAGGCGGTTCACGATGGCGTCGATTTCCGTTTTCTGAATAACCCTGAGCAATTCGACGCTGACGGCACCCTCACCGTTCGCGTAATGGCGCTGGGAGATGCTGATGAAAAAGGCCGCCGTCGTCCAATAGAAACCGATGAAACCTGCACTCTACAGGTCGATACACTGATCACCGCTATCGGCGAACAGCAAGATGGCGATGCGCTGGCGGCAATGGGTATCCCATTGGACGAACACGGCTGGCCGGAAGTCAATGCAAATGGCGAAACGCGTCATTCTGGCGTCTTCTTAATTGGCGACGTGCAGCGTGGCCCGTCTTCCATCGTTTCTGCGATAAGTAACGCCCGCCGCGCTACCGATGTGATTCTGGCTCGGGAAAATATCCGCAGTCACCATAGCGATAAACATTGGAATAACGTCGACCCTTCAGAAATTTACAGCCGTAAAGGGACGATTGCGATTGCGCAGGTCGATAAAGACGATCGTGAAGCGTTCGTTACGCAGGAAGCCGCTCGTTGCCTTGAATGCAACTACGTGTGCAGCAAATGCGTGGATGTCTGTCCAAACCGTGCCAATATCTCTATCGCCGTACCGGGTTTCGAAAATCGCTATCAAACCCTCCACCTTGATGCCTTCTGCAACGAATGCGGCAACTGCGCCCAGTTCTGCCCGTGGGATGGTAAACCATACAAAGACAAAATTACCGTCTTTAGCCTGCCTCAGGATTTCAGCAACAGCAACAACCCGGGCTTCCTTGTGGATGACCAAAACGTGCACATCCGCCAAGACAATAAAGTGTGGCGAATGACGCTAGATAACGAGGGTCAATTTACCCAGATCCCGGCGGAATTAGACGCCATGTGCCGCATCATCAGCCATGTTTACCATCATCATCACTATCTTCTGGGAGCCGTTGCCGCATGAGTATCCTGATCCTGAAGAATGCCACTGCCGTCCAGCTTTACCCGGCAAAAGTGGAGAAGAATATCGATATCGTCATTGAAAATGATGGGATTCTTGCTGTAGGAAGCGGGCTTGCTAGCCAGTATCCGCAGGCCACCGTCAAAGAGATGCACGGCAGGCTGGTCATGCCAGGCAACGTCTGTTCGCACAACCACTTCTACTCAGGGTTGTCGCGCGGCATTCAAGCCAATATTGCGCCAAGTCCTGATTTTATCTCAACGCTGAAAAATCTCTGGTGGCGTCTCGACCGCGCGCTGGACGAAGAATCACTGTATTACAGCGGGTTAATTTGCTCGCTCGAAGCTATCCGCAGCGGATGTACGGCGGTAATTGATCATCATGCCTCACCCAGCTATATCAGCGGCTCGCTGAGCCAGCTGCGCCATGCGTTTCTAAAAGTTGGTCTACGGGGCATGACCTGCTTCGAAACAACCGACCGCAACGGCGGACAAAGAGAAATGCAGGCGGGCGTCGAGGAGAACATTCGTTTTGCGCATGAAATTGACCAAGCGCGCAAATCCGGACGCGAAGCCTATTTGGTGGAGGCGCATATCGGCGCGCATGCGCCGTTCACCGTGACCGATGACGGTTTATCGATGCTTGGAGAGGCGCTAAAAGCCACCGGTCGCGGTTTGCATATCCATGCCGCCGAGGACAGCTATGATGTTTCCCATAGCCACCATCACTACGGGAAAGATTTGCTGGTTCGACTGGCAGAATATGACCTCATTGATAGCAAAACGCTCGTTGCCCACGGGCTATATCTTTCCGACGCCGATATCCAGATATTGAACGATCGTGATGGCTTTTTGGTACATAACGCCCGTTCCAACATGAACAATCATGTCGGCTATAACCATCGCCTGCCGGAATACCGGAATCTGGCCTTGGGTACCGACGGCATTGGCTCTGATATGTTTGAGGAGCTGAAGTTTGCTTTCTTCAAACACCGCGATGCCGGTGGCGCATGGTGGCCAGACAATTTTGCCCGCGCACTCAGCAACGGCAATATCCTGCTTGGTCGGAACTTCAACGCCAAGTTTGGTCGTATTGAGGCGGGTTACAAGGCGGATTTGACCATCAGCGACTATTTGTCACCGACCCCTCTGCTGGCTGAAAACATCGCCGGACATATCGCCTTTGGTATGGGGTCAAACAACGTACACAGCGTGATGGTGAACGGCATTATGGTGTATGAAGACAGGCAGTTCACCTTCGATTGTGAGCCTATTTTCGCTGAAGCCAGCAAAGTCGCGGCTAAAATGTGGAAACGAATGGACGCGCTGAATTAATCATTCTCGAAGTGAAGATAAGGCCGCAGGGTAAATTCTGCGGCCTTTTTTATTTAGAATACCGTGGCGCGCTTACGCTGCTGCTGAATAGCGCGGAGTCCGTCAGATGTCATTATTTGCAATGCTGAGGTCGGACAAACATCGACACAGGCTGGGCCGCCTTTGCGGTTGCTGCAGAGATCGCATTTAACGATTTGTGACGCTGCATTAATGGAGATGGCGCCGAAGGGACAGGCGACCACGCAGCGCTGACAACCGATACAGCGCGACGAATCGGCTTCGATTCGCTCCGGCCCCGCACTTAATGCCGCCATCGGGCAGACGGATACACAGGGCGCATTTTCGCACTGGTGACACACTGCCGGCACGCTTAGCGTGTCTAGGCGCAGCACGGTTAAGCGCGGTGTAAAAGCCACGTTCTCCGTCATATGCTCAAGCGCGCAGGCCACTTCACAGGTACGGCAGCCGATGCAAGATCCTGAATCAGCGAGAATAAAACTGGTCATACGTCCTCCTTCTTGCTGTCAAACATCGCCAGCATATCGCAAGCGGCCTGTCGTCCGGCGACCATTGCCGTTACCACCAGGTCGGCACCATGCACCGCGTCGCCTCCGGCAAAAATCTTATCGTTGTCCGTCTGCGTGGCGCTTCGCCCTATTCCGCCGGTCTGAATTTGCCCCCAACGGTCAAGCTGAACGCCGTGCCCTCGTAGCCATGGCATATCGTGCGGTTGGAAACCAAACGCCATAATCAAAACATCGGCCTTAAGTTCAAAGTCAGAGCCCGCAACGGGACGAGGGCGACGGCGACCATCCGGCCCCGGTTCACCCATGTCGGTACGGATCATGCCGATGGCGCTAACGTGGCCCTTGCGATGGCGTTGGATATACTGCGGTTGGACGTTAAAAAGAAACTCAACACCTTCTTCCCGTGCATTCACCACCTCTTTCTTTGACCCCGGCATGCTCAACTCATCGCGGCGGTAGGCGCAGGTCACGCTCTGGGCACCGCGGCGAATAGCGGTACGCAAACAATCCATCGCCGTGTCACCGCCGCCCAGCACTACCACATGTTTGCCTTTAAGTTCGACAAGTGGATATTCCGCGCAGTCCTCCAACCCCATAACCTCCCGGGTGCTGGCAATCAGGAACGGCAGCGCTTGGATAACGCCGGTTGCGTCTTCCCCTTCCATTCCCGCCGACATCAGACCATATGTGCCCACGCCAAGAAATACGGCATCATAACGGTCTACCAGCTCACCAAATGCAACATCGCGTCCCACTTCGTGGTTGAGATGGAATGTAATACCCATTTCGCTAAACAATGTACGTCTGACGCTCAGGATATTTTTGTCCAATTTGAACGGCGGAATACCAAAAGTCAGCAACCCGCCAATCTCAGGATGTTTATCAAAAACGGCCACTTCAACACCGGCTCGAGCCAGAATATCCGCGCAGCCAAGCCCCGCGGGCCCGGCGCCCACAATAGCCACCCGCTCTTTTCGCGGTGCTACCCCAATCACCTGTGGGCGCCAGCCCATCGCCAGCGCGGTATCGGTGATATAGCGCTCGAGGTTGCCAACCGTAACCGACCCGCTTTCATTCTTAAGCGTACAGGCTCCCTCACACAACCGATCCTGCGGGCAGACCCGACCGCAGATTTCCGGCAAAGAACTGCTTTGATGGCAGAGTTCCGCTGCTTCAATGATCTTTCCCTGCCGTACCAAATGGATGTAATCCGGGATGGAGTTGTGCAGCGGACACGTCCAGTTGCACCGAGCTTTGCTGGCACAGTGTAGGCAGCGGTTGCTTTCATATTGAGCCTCTGCGCTGCTCAGCCCATAGTAGATCTCGCCAAAATGGGTTTTACGCAGCGCGGCATCGAGTTTTCTCGCGCCAATACGCGGCGGCTTAGTCAAAAAAGCCTCACGTCCGCTGAGAGACGGTCGCTGTACCGGCAGACCTTGTACCGATAGATCTTGCCGCTCGCGGCGTAAGGCGCGTATTCCCGCACCGTCCATCAGCCGTAGCGCCTGAGTCGGACAAACATTTACGCAGGCTGGTTCGGCGTTGGCTTGGTCACTGCATAAGTCGCATTTTTGCGCCAGCGCCGCCGAATTATCGTTGGCCGCCACCATCTCGATCGCCCCAAATGGGCACGCCACGGCGCAGTTTTTACAGCCAATGCATCGAGCTTTATTAAGCTGAATACTGTTATCCGCCAAGAAGAGCGCCTGGGTTGGGCATGAGGTAACGCATGGCGCATCATTGCAATGATGGCAAGTTGCGACGCTGCTCTGATGACGGTGGGAAATGACGTGAAGCCGGGGTTTAAAATCCCGCGGCAGCGGCCAACCGTCATTGTTGTGAGAAGTCACGCAGGCGATTTCACAGGCAGCGCAGCCAACACAGCGAGTGGCATCGGCCACAATAAATCTATTCATCTGCTTCCCTTTTATTATTTAGTTATCTGGTCAAGGGTCGCGATGCAATATTCAGACACATTTTATGTTTTATGCGGCGCCTTTCTTCTTTTTGGGATCAATGTCTAAAAAAGCAGAAAACAAGCGGACATGTTGAGTCATCAAAAACAAATTCACTGAATCAAATTGCGATTAACTTGATTATCAGAATCTCATTGTGAGACACCACGCGCTGAAATTTCACGAGACTCAGCCATTCCTCATCGCTTATTAACGCTTTTTATGTGATGGCTTGCTCAATTCAATACCTTAGTCGGCTTAGATATAAAAATTGGCATCAACTAAGCATGACGAAAAGGAGTGTTCATCATGTTGTTTATTCTGGCCATGCACGGCCGACTTGAATTTTTCAGGAGAAACAAAATATGAGTGCCATTGATTCTCAACCACCATCGGTCACTGGTAGCCATCATGCGGTAGATGAGGTGGATCGCGTACTCCCGCCAGGAAAGCTGATTATTCTCGGTTTGCAACACGTTCTGGTTATGTATGCAGGGGCCGTTGCCGTTCCTTTAATGATTGGTAACCGTCTGGGGCTAAGTAAAGATACCGTTGCCCTGTTGATAAGCTCAGACTTGTTTTGTTGTGGCGTGGTCACGCTGTTGCAGTGCATCGGCGTGGGTCGGGTGCTGGGGATCCGCCTGCCGGTTATCATGTCTGTTACCTTTGCAGCCGTGACGCCAATGATCGCCATCGGCGTTAATCCCGATATTGGCCTTATGGGTATTTTCGGCGCGACGATTGGTGCGGGGATCATTACAACGCTTATCGCACCGCTGATTGGTAAACTGATGCCACTATTTCCCCCATTGGTCACCGGGGTTGTTATTACCTCCATCGGACTGAGCATTATTCAGGTAGGCATTGATTGGGCGGCTGGTGGCAAAGGTAATCCCGAATATGGCAGCCCTGTTTATCTCGGTATTTCATTTGCTGTGCTGCTGTTTATTCTCGTTGTGACCCGCTTCGCAAAAGGTTTTATGTCAAACGTCGCGGTGCTTTTGGGTATTGTTTTCGGTTTTGTCCTCTCGATGATGATGAATGAAGTCAATCTTTCCGGTTTATATAATGCAAAGTGGTTCGCCATTGTGACCCCATTTGCATTGGGTACACCGGTATTTGATCCTATTTCCATTCTCACCATGACCGCCGTGGTGATCATCGTCTTTATCGAGTCGATGGGGATGTTCTTAGCACTTGGAGAGATCGTTGGCCGTAAACTTACGCCGCAGGATATTGTGCGTGGTTTACGCGTTGACGGCGTGGGTACGCTTTTCGGCGGGATTTTCAACAGTTTTCCACATACATCATTCTCGCAAAATATTGGACTAGTGGGCGTCACCGGAGTGCATAGCCGCTGGGTTTGCGTAGCTTCCGGCGGCATTTTAATTACCTTTGGTATGGTGCCCAAAATGGCTGTGCTGGTGGCATCTATTCCACAGTTCGTGCTGGGCGGTGCCGGACTGGTGATGTTTGGAATGGTGCTCGCCACGGGTATTCGAATCCTTGCACGTATCAACTATTCAACGAACCGCTATAACCTCTACATCGTGGCCATAAGCCTCGGCGTGGGGCTAACGCCCACGCTTTCAACTGAGTTTTTCTCGAAATTTCCGACGGTAATGCAACCGCTGCTACACAGCGGGATCATGCTTGCGACATTCAGCGCCGTGACGCTGAATCTATTCTTTAACGGTTACAACAAACATACCGGTCTCGTTCCCGACACCCACGTACCACAGCGTCAACCGCGAACAATGCGCATGTTTTTGTTAATGCGAAAAGTGAAAAAACAAGAACAACATGATGAGTAATGACCTCAAGCGTCGGGAGACCTTTCCCGACGCTGCTCACTGTATTGCTCATAAATGGTAGGAGCCAGCATGCTAATCCGAATCATCCTCTCAGCTATTGTACTGTTTCTGATGAGCCTTCCTGTGGTGCAAGCGGCTTTCAGCCTTGCGCTATCTAGCCGTTTTGATTTTATTTTCTACTTTTAACTCACCTCTTTTCGCTGTCGCCGCCTTATAGATTGCGACGCTAGCGGCGAAAAGAGGCTCATCACATGGTGAGATATTCCGCAGCATTGAGGCGTTAACCCTCGTTTTTATCAAATATAACCGTGTGGCCGCATCCTAACCGCAGATTTATTGTTCTAGATGGGTAAAGACACTATTCCCTGCTGGCTAAGCGATTGACTTCGTCGCCAATAGTAAGAAAATGTTCCTCACTCGTGACAACCCGAACAACGGCACTTATGAATCTCAGTTCTTTTAGTTTTGCCCGTACCTCGAAAATGAAAAAGGCCAGCGCGCTGATGATTGCCGCGCTCTTATTGGTCAGCTGTGACTCAAAGACGCCGGTAAAATCACCATCCACTTCGACGCCCGGCAAAACCCAGCACAGCAATGAGCCTATGCGCGGCGTTTGGCTGACCACCGTGTCTCGCCTGGACTGGCCGCCGATAAGTTCAATTAATGCTGGCAGCAGCACCCTGCGAGTCAACCAGCAGCAGGCCGCGATGCGAGCAAAGCTCGATAACCTTAAAAGCCTTGGCATCAACACCATCTTCTTCCAGGTCAAACCCGATGGCACGGCGCTGTGGCAATCCAATATTCTTCCGTGGTCGGATATGATGACCGGCAACATTGGGGAATATCCGGGCTATGATCCGCTGCAGTTCGTTCTTGATGAAGCGCATAAACGCGGCATGAAGGTCCATGCTTGGTTCAACCCATACCGGGTTTCGGTGAACATCAAGCCCTCGACCATTGCCGCTCTCAACGCCACCCTGACGCAATCACCGCCGAGCGTATACGTTCTTCATCGTGACTGGATCCGCACCTCTGGCGATCGCTTTGTCGTCGACCCTGGAATTCCGGAAGCACGCGACTGGATAACCAGCATCGTGGCTGAAGTGGTGTCTCGTTATCCTGTCGACGGCGTTCAGTTTGATGACTATTTCTATACTGAAACACGCAGTTCGGCTCTAAACGACAATGCGACATTCCGTCAGTATGGCCAAGGCTATGCCTCAAAAGCAGATTGGCGTCGCAACAATACCCAGCTGTTGATATCCCAAGTATCGCGCACCATTAAGCAGCTTAATCCCAACGTGGAATTTGGCGTGAGTCCAGCAGGCGTTTGGCGCAATCGCTCACACGATCCTGCGGGTTCAGATACGCGCGGAGCCGCAGCTTATGATGAATCCTATGCAGATACTCGCCAGTGGGTACAGATGGGCTTGCTGGATTACATCGCCCCGCAGCTTTATTGGCCTTTTGCCCGCGATGCCGCTCGCTATGACGTTCTGGCAAAATGGTGGGCTGATGTTGTGAAACCGACCAACACCCGCCTCTATATTGGTATTGCGCTGTACAAAGTCGGCGAGCCGTCAAAAAATGAGCCTGACTGGACCATTGAAGGCGGCGTACCGGAATTGAAAAAACAGATTGATCTCAATGAATCAGCCTCGAACATTAACGGCACGATTCTGTTCCGTGAGGGGTATCTCGAACAGCCTCAAACGCGGGACGCGGTCAATTATCTCAAAGACCGTTGGGGTAATTAATTGACAGGAAGAATCGGTGAATAGTCACCGATTCTTTTCCATTGGCGGTTATACGTTACAATGATGTGAAACATTATTATGGATTTATATTAATTTCCGGATATTTCCAAAAAATGCTTGCCGCCTGCGCAGAATAGCCAGTAGTATCGAAAAAAGGCTTTTTTGCCGCCAATAATAATAGTCCGACTTCCGTTAATTTCCTCTTTCCCTATCAAGCTACCCCCTGATAATTCACCGTTAACGTTCGCGTTATTTTTCGATATTTATGAGTACTATGACTAAAGAAACAGCGATGCACCGTCCTCAATGGACACCAAAGGATACCATCTGGATGATGGGTGTTTATGGCGCAACGGTGGGAGCAGGCACCCTATTCCTACCGGTCGAAATTGGCACGCGCGGTCCGCTGGTCTTTGTTCTACTACTCCTGCTAGCCATTCCGCTCGCGCTTGTACCACACGTGCTGATTTGTCGCGTCTTTATGCGCGACCAACAGGGGCACAAACAGGCCGATCAAACGCTGCCGCTGTTTGGATCTTTTTTTGGCGCGAAAGGTCGCCAGGCAATGAAACTGTTTTTCTGTGTCGCGCATTACCCGGTTACGCTGGTTTATGCCGTTTCACTGATTAACGCCTTGAGCCATTTTCTCAGTGAACGACTGCACGTAACGGGCATTCATCGGGGAGGCCTGACCGTCGTTGTGCTGCTGATTTTGCACATCGTCCTGAGCAAAGGCCGTGACAAAGTAGTAAAAACGCTGGGCGCACTGGCCTTGCCGTTCGCCATTGCCATCATCGTCATCGCCGCTTCGCAAATTCCTGCGTGGGACATCAGCAATATTTCTAGTGCCTGGCTGCAGACGCAATCCTCGTCGGTCAGTAGCTCCTTGAAAGATATGTGGTTAACGCTGCCGCTTATTGCGTTCTCACTGTGCTCCGCGCCGCTTATTCCGGCATTAGCCTCTTGGTATCGTGAGCCAGGAAACGGCGGTGAGACACAGTCCGTACGAGTTATTCGTCGTGCCTACGCGCTGATTTTGTTCAGTATTATCTTCTTCGTCTTAAGCTGCATTTTGAGTACGCCACGCGAGACTTTTGAGCTGGCTAAGACGCAGAATCTGAACGTGCTGTCGGTGATTGGTGGTCACGGTGGGATGAGTGCGATTCTTTATCTGGCGCCATTTATCGCTATTCTTGGCATGACTAAATCGTTTTTAGGCATTTCGATGCCGGTTGCCGAAACCTTTAACGTGTTGGCCGCAGACCTCTTTAAAATCAAGCGCGCCGGTCAGATGCGGTGGGTAAAATCCACCATTTCAGTATTAATGTTTATTGTCACATCCCTCGTGGTTTATTTAAATCCGGATGTCCTCAATATGATTGAAACCGTCTGCGGGCCGCTGATTGCGATTTTCCTGTTTATTATCCCAACGTGGTTAATCATGACTCGCCCGGCGCTGCAACCGCTGCGAGGCCCTATTTCAATATTGGTGATGATTAGCGGCATTCTGACCGTTTCGGCATTGCTGTATTCGATGTTTTAAGTAATGACTCATGCTGGGAAATCCCCAGCATGAGTCATTTTGGCTAGCGATAAACGTACATCCCACCTTCAGCACCTCGGCTGAACAATACCTGCCAAAGCTCAATATCGCGCGCGCGGAACGCACCTGCGCAGGCACACAAATAGTAGTTAAACATCCGGCGGAATCGGGCTGTGTACTGTGGCGCAAGCTCCGGCCAAGCGGCGTTAAAGCGCTGATGCCATGCCATTAACGTTTTATCATAGTCGCTACCAAAGTTATGCCAGTCCTCCATAACCAAACGCGACTCGCTGACACGAGCAATCTGGCGGATGGACGGCAGGCAGCCGTTAGGGAAGATATATTTGTTAATCCACGGGTCAACATTGACCCCGGAGGCGTTGCTACCAATCGTATGCAGCAAAAAAGTGCCGTCGGGTTTTAGGCAGCGGTCGACGACGCTGAAATAAGTGTCGTAGTTTTTCGGCCCCACATGCTCAAACATCCCCACGGAAACAATGCGATCGTACTGCTTATCCAAGTCGCGATAGTCCTGAAGCAAAATCGATACGTCGAGCCCTTCACAATGCTGCTGCGCCAGTTTTTGCTGTTCGCGGGAAATGGTGACGCCATCAACACTCACACCATAATTTCGCGCAGCGTAGGCCGCAAGACCGCCCCAGCCACAACCAATATCCAACAGCTGCATACCCGGTTTTAACTGCAGCTTTTCGCAGATCATCTGGAGTTTGGCATTCTGCGCGTCTTCTAAGGATTGCGCGTTTTTCCAATAGCCGCAGGAATATTGCATATGGGGATCGAGCATCAGGGTAAACAGATCGTTGCCAATATCGTAATGCTCTTTGCCGACAATCCAAGACCGGCTGCGTGATTGCAAATTAAACAAGCGAGCGCCGGCCACGCGTAAAATATCTTTCAGGTTGCCCGGCATTTTTTTATCAAGATTGGCTTTGAGAATTTTATAAAAGAGAATATCGAGACGTTCACAATCCCACCAACCCTCCATATAGCTTTCACCCAAGCCTAGCGACCCCTGACGGAACACGCGTTTAAAAAAATCAGCGTGATGCACCTGAATATCCCATGACCGCGACCCGTTAATCTCAATATCCGCCTGATGGAGTAATTCGTTACCCATCCGAGACCAGTTATCATTTAATTCATTAACACTTATTACGTCTGAGCAAACCGTGGCCATGATCCTATCCATATTTGAGTCAGTATTTTCTGTGTAGGATTATTAGTGATAACACGATGGTATGTATTATGATGTGAGGACAATATTTATCGAATAGACGTCATAATGATAGAAGACAGCCCTTCTTTCCCCGCCACGCCGGTAAAACGTTGGATCTCCTCGCCGGATGACTCAATGAAGGCGCTACCGCAGTCGGTCTATTTCCGCTCCTACGTGCTGTCAGCCAATAACCATGTCGACCAACACAGCCATGCGTTCGCTCAGTTTCACTTTGCGCGTAAAGGAAGTATGCGTATTGATGTTGCTGGGAAATGTTGGGTGATTCCTGCTCATTATGGTATTTGGATCCCGCATAACACCGAACATGCAGTTTGGGCATTGGATGATGTCTATCTGGAAAATCTGGATATCGAACCCGACTTTCTACCCTTCCCAATTGATGAATGTAAGGTAGTCGCCATCAGCGATTTTGTGCGCGAATTTATTCACTACGCCACGACAAATACGCCAGAACGTTACGACATCACCGGTAAATCCGGACAGCTGGTAAGGGTCTTGCTTGACGTGATTTTGCAGTTGCCAGAAGTCGAGCTGATGCTACCGTGGCCGCAAAATAGCGCACTAATGAAAGTGTGCCGAACGATACAGGAATCTCCTGGCCTTGAGCATTCGATGGAAGTTTGGGCAAGTCATCTCGGCATGTCGGCCCGGACGTTTTCTCGCCATTTCAAAAAAGAGACCGGAATGCCGTTTAGCGCGTGGAAACAGAAAATGCGGATCCTCGAGTCGGTGATGATTTTGAAAAAAAATAAGAACGTCACCGCCGTTGCGCTAGAGGTAGGTTATTCCAGCACCGCAGCCTTTAGCTACGCTTTTCGCCAGGCCTTTGGTGTCCCGCCTTCCAGCTATTAGCTTTCGCGGATTCGATGAGATAACGACAGGTTGGCCCAATAGCATCGAAAGTTGGCTTTAAGCCAGCGGCAGAAACTTACCGATCCCACATACTGTGATCATCAAATGACGATATACAGGATGCCTGCCATGAAAATCACCCAAGTCCGCAACGCAACACAGCTCATTACCTATGCGGGGAAGCGCTTTCTCATCGATCCGATGTTGGCGAAAAAAGACGCCTACCCAGGCTTTGACGGCAGCGCGCGTGCAAAAATTCGCAATCCGATGGTTGAACTGCCGATGAGCATCGACGCACTGCTGGATGTTGATGCCATCATCGTCACCCATACCCATCTCGACCACTGGGATGATGCGGCGGTGGAACTCATCCCAAAATCGCAGCTGATCTATGTCCAAAATGCGCGTGATGAAGAGCTGCTGCGGTCACAGGGATTTACGCAGCTACGCCAGCTTTCAGCCACCAGTTTCTTTGATGACATTGCGCTCATTAAAACCGAGGGGCAGCATGGTTCTGATGAGGCCTATGCCATAGCGGAACTGGCCGAACGCCTCGGCGATGCTTGTGGGATTGTATTTAAGCATCCAACAGAGAAAACGCTCTACCTTGTCGGTGACTCCATCTGGATTGATGGCATTGCGGATAATATGCGTCAATACCAGCCAGGCGTGGTTATCATGAATACCGGATGGGCACATCTGTTGCGTTTTGGGCCGATTATCTTTGGTTTAGAAGACCTATTGAAAGCTCACAATATTTTGCCGCAGGCACAGATTGTTGCCACCCATATGGAGGCGGTTAACCACTGCTTGGTTACCCGACAATCCCTGCTGCAGTATGCTCAGGATAATCAATTACAGGCGTTTGTTAGCGCCCCTTACGATGGTGACAGCGTCACCTTTTAGCGGAGAATAGCGGTATGCCCACCACCGTCGCGATCGTCGCAAGCGAAGGATTTAGCACCTTTCACTTTTCGGTACCGCTGATTCTATTTGGCGACAAAGCTGGCGGGCAACAGCGTTTCACCCGCTATATCTGCGCCGAAGAGCCGGGGCTGGTTTGGTCACAGGAAGGCACCGCCGTTCAGGCAACCCACGATTTCACGACTCTAGCAGAATGTGAAATTGTCATTGTACCGTTTTGGCGCAATGTGGATGAAAAACCGTCAATGGCTCTGCTGGATGCGCTGCTTAAAGCGCGAGCCAACGGCGCGACGCTGGTTGGACTGTGCCTAGGGACATTTGCATTAGCCTACGCCGGCGTACTCGATAACCGCCGGGCCGCCACGCATTGGGAATTCGAAAAGACCTTCCAGCGCCTATTCCCCCGGGTTAATCTGGACGTTAACGTACTGTATACCGATGATGACGGGCTGGTGACCTCCGCCGGTAGCGCCGCCGCGCTGGACTGTTGCCTGTATGTGATCCGCCAGCGTTTTGGCGCAAGCGTCGCCAATCAAATTGCCCGTCGTATGGTGACGCCACCTTATCGTGAGGGCGGCCAGTCACAGTATATTGCGCAGGTAGTCCCGCACCAGACTGGCGATAATCGCATCAATCAACTGCTGACGTATTTACAGACCAACCTCGAACAGCCGCACAGTATCGATTCTCTCGCCGACCAAATAGCCATGAGTCGTCGTACGTTAACCCGTCATTTTCAGAAAGCAACCGGCATGACGCTGGGCGAATGGATGACCGGCGAACGTCTGCGGCGCAGCTTGCTGCTACTCGAAACCACCGCGCTGCCCATTGAGCACGTGGCAGAACGGTCAGGATTTCAGTCTTCAGTCACTTTTCGACAGATTTTCCGCGAAAAAATAGGCGTCAGCCCGGTTGAGTGGCGTAGAACATTTCAGGGAAAACAAGCAACGGCTAGCGCGTGAAAATGTTATCCACAGAAACGGTGCACAACCTTGTGGGTAATTAGCCGAAAAGCCGTTGATTACT
The DNA here is from genome assembly GCF_040932435.1 of Kluyvera sp. STS39-E. Taxonomy (NCBI): domain Bacteria; kingdom Pseudomonadati; phylum Pseudomonadota; class Gammaproteobacteria; order Enterobacterales; family Enterobacteriaceae; genus Kluyvera; species Kluyvera sp. STS39-E. The sequence continues at coordinate 567,430 of NZ_JBFQGA010000003.1, forward strand.
CGATGTTTGAGGTATTGGTCAAGGGCGCAGCAAGGTGCCGCGCCCGATAGGATGTGTTGGTTACGCTTACCAGCTAAAGGAGCGCACCAATGATAAATCCCAAGCGGTCGCAAACAGCGAAATGAAGACAATAATGTTAACGGCTGTTTCGATTCTCTTTTCCATTTTGATTCTCCCTATGTCGGTACCACCATTAAACACGGAAAACCTTAATGATTTATTTTACACATTGCGGTTAAGGCGTCACGCTGTATCGGACGAAATCATCGGCTGCGACAAATTCATCATAAAGCTTACGCGCGGGGTTATGAATACGAGTATGCCAGTAGAAACGCGACCATCCCTGCTCTTTTGCCTCATTTAGCACGAATTGCATGAGCTGACGAGCAACGCCTCGCCCACGATATTCAGGGTCAACAAACAGGTCTTCCAGATAGCAAATCGGCGCAGTGACCCAAGTCCCCTCATGAAGCACGCACACGGCAAAACCTGCCACGACCCCATCAACCACCGCGACGCGGCAAAACATTGATGAGGATGAATCCTGTATTCTTTTCCAGGTGTACTCGGTTACCTCATCTGGGATTTGGCTTTCATAAAAGGCGGTATACCCCTGCCACAGAGCCAACCAACGTGCTTTATCCTCAGTTTGAACAGAACGAAATACTACGGCCACGACGTCACCTTCTTAAGTTAATTGGTAGTACTTATCGACGGTAATCCGGGGGGGTATCTGCGGTGTATCATTCATTTGCAGTAGATCAATCTCAATGGCGTTACAGATAGCGTCCAGCGGTAAGTCATTATTTTCCATACCGAACGGTTCTTCAAGCTCTTCTGCAAGCGTATCTAATGAGATAAAGGTGTACGAAATCAGTACTGATATGAAGGGCGTCATGTAGTGTAAATCCACCACCAGAGCGAACGGCAGCATGATGCAGAACATATACACGGTACGATGCAAGATAAGCGAATAAGCAAACGGCACCGGCGTATTGGCAATGCGCTCACAGCCGGCCAGCACGATAGACATATCATTCAGTCGAATATTAAGACTGTGATACAAAATATCTGACAGTTCCCCTTCCCGACGTCGCAGCGCGAGCCAGTCTCCCATTATCAGCAGCAGACGGTTCGCTGGTGATTGCGCAACCATGACCTGTGCCAGATGTTCCTCAGAAAGATACTTCGCCAGCACAGCGCGAGTTGGCTGCCGACGCAGCGTCAGGCGCAGACAGTGGGCAAACGCAATTTGCAGCCCGACAAACTCGCCAAGCTGCGGATCGTTATGCAGCGTGTTTTTCACCTCGCGTAATAAAGAACGTGACGCAATCATTAGCTGCCCCCAGAGCTGTCTTGCCTCAACATAGCGCGCGTAGCAGGCGTTGTTACGAAAACCGAGGAAAATAGCTATTGCCACGCCGAGAATGCTAAACGGCGCTACGGTCAGTTTGAATCCAAGCGATGAGTACCATGGCAGAATCAGAATCACCACAATAGAGAGCAGGAAATTGAGCAGCAGACGAGAATAGATTTTCGGCAGCACTGAGCCGTGCCAAACGAAGATTCGAGCCAGCCAATGCTGGTGAGGACGGACGATCATGTTTTTTTCAATCAGGTTAATAATTTGTATATTAAACGTGATCTCCGTCATGTATTCAAGCCTGAAACCCGTACGGATGTTATCCTAAAGGCCCCTTTATCCTGCTAGACCAGAACCATTTGCACGGTGTTTCAGTGGGATAAACAACATCTTTATAATGTATGTTGTAACTAATGATTTTGCTTTAATTGGCTAATGACGCTGGGCACCGATTGCCGGATGACGCTTCGCTTATCCGGCCTACCACTTAAAACAAAAAACCCGGCCGAAGCCGGGTTAATTACCGTTCAGCCGCCATTAGCACAGTGGCTGAACGGCCTCACGCATGCCTTTGGTCAGAATGGCATCAAGATCTGCTGAAACCTGTTCTACCAATTTAGGAATTTGTGTAAGATCCTGCTCCCAGTGCTCACTTACCGACAGTACCGCTGTCACCAAATCGGTGGTGGTGATTTGCAAGTCACGATGCTGAGACCACATCTTCTGATAGCGATCAATCCAGTGCGCATCATCCTGTACCGGATAAGCTTCACCGTTACGTTCACCGCGATAGAATGCAATCAGCGCAGCCAGTGCAAAGGTCAGACGCGCAGGCAGTTTACCGCTCGATTTTTGCCCTGCTAGCAGCTGCGGGAGAATACGGGTACGGAACTTGGTCATGCCGTTGAGTGAAATCGACAGCAGCTGGTGCTTAATGTACGGGTTGCAAAAACGTCCCGTTACCGCGCTAGCAAAGGATTCCAGCTCATCTTTTGGCAGATCTAAAACCGGAATGATTTCCTGGTGAATGGCTTTCTCGACGAAGGCACAGATTTCAGCATCGTTCATCGCCTCACCAACGGTATCAATGCCGGACTGGAACGCAACCGGCACCAGTGCGGTATGCGCACCGTTCAAAATAGCCACTTTACGTTCTTTATACGGCTTGATGTCATCAACGATCAGCACGTTCAGCGCCAGTTTGTCTAGGCGCAGTTCGCTCGCCAATGACTTAGGCCCTTGGATAACGAACAGATAGAAATGTTCGGCGGTGTCGAGGAAACCGTCTTTGTAACCCAGTTCGCTTTCCAATTGAGCCGCTTCATCACGCGGATAACCGGTCACAATCCGGTCCACCAGCGTTGAACAAAACGCATTAGATTCATGGAGCCAGGTCATGAATTCAGCCGGCAATGCCCACTCCTGCGCGTAGCGAATAACCAGCTCCTGCAGCGCTTCACCGTTATAGTCAATAAGCTCGCAGGGAATGATGACCCAACCCTTATCTGCCGCACCATTGAAGTGACTGAAACGTTCGAACAGCAAACGGGTCAGCTTCGCCGGATAGCTTACTGCAGGCGCATCGTCGAACTTATCGCCTGCATGGTAGCTAATGCCCGCTTCTGTAGTGTTAGAGAAGACAAAACGCATGTCAGGGTTGTGTGCCAATTTGAGAAACTCGGCGTAATCACTGTAGGCGCTGATTTCACGGTTTACGGAACGGATCAGACGAGCTTCGCTGACCGCTTCACCCTTCTCATTCAAGCCACGAATAATTGTGGTGTACAAACCATCCTGGGTGCTGAGCGACGGCGGAAAATTGCTATCGATAGGGCGAACGATAACCACACCGGCGTTCAGGTCGGTTTTCTCGTTCAGCAGATCGATCTGCCAGTCAACAAACGCGCGCAGGAAGTTTCCTTCGCCAAACTGGATAATACGTTCAGGGTATTGGGCACCGGGGAAATCATGGCGGTTCAGTGTTTTCACAATGGGTTCCTTTCTGGATTAGTCATACAGCCTGCTCAATTGGTGTAATAACTTATCAGATTTTCCGCTTATGAAACCGTGTTTTGATCAATAGTGAGACAAAAAATAGTGAGTCTATAAAAATTTGTAAAAAATCGATGTCGCCGTCAGCTTACCGTCCGGCATCAGCGCGTAGCGCGGGACTTCCCCGACCTTCTGCCAGCCGCATCGTTGATAAAAATGCTCGGCGCCGCTTCCGGTAGCCGAATCTAACACCAGCACTGTTTTTTGCACATCGGCTGCCACCTCTTCTAGCCTTTGCATCAATGCACGAGCAACGCCGCCACGGCGTGCACACTCATGCACCAGCAGTTTAGCCACATCAGCGCGGTGAGGCTGGTTTTCTGGCTGATCGATAATGAGCTGTACCGTACCCACCACCCGCTGTTCGCCATCTTTTGCTACCAGCACAATCCGCTCGCCTCGAGTCACACTTGCTGCCGTGCGCTGCCAAAAATCCCGTGCGCTGTCAGTCGAAAACGGCAACATAAAACTTACCGACGCGCCGCCATTAACGCAGTTAGCTAATACGTCGGCCAGCGCATCGAGATGGGTCATAATATCGGTTTCAGAAAAGGTATGAAGCGTAAACGATGTGTGCATGATGGGCCCCTGATAATAAAGGGACCACTATCACTTTAACGAGTTGATAACACAATCAGCGTCGTCATCGTATTTTCGTATGCATCAATGGGCAAAGATCTGGTTTTTGCCGCGACGTTTGGCTTCATAGAGCGCGCTGTCTGCCGCCTGTAGCCAATCCGCCACTTCAAACATATCCGGTAGCGCATCGGCAATCCCAATGCTGAGCGTTAATGATTGCTGATGGTCCGGACGTTCGGTCACCACCGACGTGGCATCCATAATACGCTGGGCAATCGCCTTTCCTTCTTCAAGCGAGGTATCCGGAAGCAGGATAACAAATTCATCGCCACCCAACCGCGCTGGAGTGTCCGTCGGACGCGTCGCCATCTGTAAAATTTGCGAAATCGTTTTGAGCATCACATCGCCCACCTTATGCCCAAACCTGTCGTTCACTTCTTTAAAGTTGTCCAGGTCGATAAACATCAGCAGCGAATGCCCGCAATGCTGCTTAAGACGAACCAACTCCCAAGAGATACGCTGCTCCAACAAGCGCCGATTCGCGATATCCAACAGCGGATCGAGCATGGCAATACGCTCCAACTCCTGGCTTTTCAGGCGCAACTTCACCGCAATGCTGTCTGTGAGCAGACTAAGCGCCAACACGTAGAGCGAGATCAGCGGCAGCGTTGCCAGCATCGTGCGTTGAGAAACATAGCCGTTAAACGGCATCCCCGTCAGCGCCCAACTTACGGCAAATCCCGCCAGCATCACACCCGCAGCTTTACGCATCAGCGCAACCCCGCCCGCCGAAAGCCGGTCGGTCATCAGGATCGTGGCGATGGTAATCGACGGCAGCGGGTTACAGGCCATCATTGCAATCCAGAAGCCGCCCACCGCCGCATCAACCAACAAGTTTTGTTGTTCTGCCTCTCGAGGCATAGGCGCTCGGCGCGCGCGTAAAAAGGCGACCGTTGGCCAGATAAAGGCGTTAACACCCAACAGCATCTGTAAGAACAGCGGCTGCTGACGTTCAATAAGTACAGAAAGGATGGGGAGAAAGCAGAGAAAGGTGCCGAGGATCCGCATCAGATACATTCGTCTGACAAACCGGGTTCCTGTTACCCTATCTTTCGCAATTAGTTTGCCAAAACCATTCATAACACAATTTATTCCGATACGTCGCCCGGCTTATCATATTGGGCAACGTTCGTCTGAGCAAGCTATCAAAAAAGATAGCTTTTCAGATTAAACTTATTTGCTTTACTTCACGGTTTTATTCATCTCATTAACCAACCAATGATGAATAACACGGACAATATACTGCTGCTGCGCAACGTTCAGCGCCTGTCCCTGCGGGATATGGTGCCACTTCGCCAGACAACCACGACAGCAGGTCGCCGTCGCATGTTGAGCAATAAACACCGGATGTCCGCGCATCGGCGTCTGTTTTCCGTCATTTTTGGGCAGCGCGGGCGCCAAGCGACCTGCAACAAAGTCAGCCGCGTGGCTATCAATCACTGCCGCGCCCTTATCAAGACAGTACTGTCTCTCCTTCACCCCAAGGTGAAAACGACTGCGAAACGGCGATCGTTGCAGTCGGGAGAAGACTAATTCCAGCGTTTCCATCAGTAAACCGAACGTCCTATTTGCTGTGTGAGTTGTTCCAGCACAGCCACACCCGCTAACGAGTTGCCGGTTTCATCGAGTTCCGGGCTCCAAACAGCAATGGCCATTTCGTGAGGCACAATGGCGACCACCCCGCCGCCTACCCCGGATTTTGCCGGAAGGCCAACGCGCCAAGCAAATTCCCCAGCGTTTTGATACATCCCGCTGGTTGCCATCAGCGCATTTATTTGCCGCGTTTGCATCGGCGAGATAACCGGTCTTTCAAGATGCGCCGCCTGTCCTTGATTCGCAAGGAACAAAAAAGTCTGCGCCAGCTCCACGCAACTCATCTTCAGCGCGCAGTAATGAAAGTAGTTTTGCAAAACCGTGGCGACATCGTGGTGGAAGTTGCCAAAGGATTTCATCAACCAAGCAATCGCCGCATTGCGGGCCGAATGTTCAAACTCGGAGCGGGCAACCTGCAGATCGTAACCCACATCATCCACGGCACTCAGTTTACGCACGATTTCGAGCATTCGTTGACGCGGCGCGCTTAACCGGCCCTGCAGCATATCGCAGACCACCAACGCTCCGGCGTTAATAAACGGGTTGCGCGGTATGCCTTGCTCGATCTCGAGCTGCAACAGGGAGTTAAACGGTTGGCCTGAAGGATCTTTCCCGACCCGCGACCAGATCTCCTCAGCCTGGTAATGGTTCATCGCCACAACCAGACTCAGGACTTTAGAAATCGACTGAATAGAAAAGCGCTCATTGGCGTCGCCTGCACAAAAATGCTGTCCATCGACGGTGCTGATCGCAATCCCCAGTTTATTACCGCTGACGCAGGCCAATGCCGGAATGTAGTCCGCGACTTTGCCCTGCCCAATCAGCGGTCGAACGTCGTTAAGAATCGACGTCAGCATGGCATTATTGATAACCGTAGCCACTTACGCTCCTTGCCCACAGGCTATTTTCGGCCTGGGAGTATAGCAGAGTGCAGCGGCTACGTCGTTTGGCTTAGCGCCGTTCCTTCCACACGGTCTGCACGTTGCAGAATTCACGTAGGCCAAAATGAGACAGCTCGCGACCAAAGCCGCTCTTTTTCACGCCACCAAACGCCACACGCGCGTCGCTGGCACTGTAACCATTGATAAAGACGCCACCGCATTCAAGCTCATCGGCAAAACGCTTCGCCTGCTGCGGATCGGCAGTAAAGACGGTAGCAGAGAGGCCAAAATCACTGTCGTTTGCTAATGCCAGCGCATGGTCGGCATCGCGGGCAACGGTAATTGCCGCCACCGGGCCAAACATCTCCTGACGAAACGCGGTCATGGTTGGCAAAACGTTTGCCAACACGGTGGCCGGATAATAGTTGCCGTTGCCGTTGAGTTTTTCGCCGCCCAGCAGCAGCGTCGCGCCCTCTTTAACGGTTGCCATCACCTGATCATGAAGTTCATCACGCAGATCGAAACGCGCCATCGGCCCCATGTAGTTCTCTTCTTCGCGCGGATCGCCCATTTTTAAAGCCTTCGCCGCCGCGACAAACTTCTGGGTAAAGCTGTCGGCAATCCCGGCTTCAACAATAAAGCGCTTCGCCGCGGCGCACACCTGTCCGGTATTTTGATAGCGCCCGATAACCGCCGCCTGCACGGCGACATCAAGATCGGCATCATTGAGGACGATAAACGGATCGGAGCCGCCCAGTTCCAACACACATTTCTTCAGCGCCGCACCGGCCTGTGCACCAATGGCTTTGCCCGCGCGCATGCTGCCGGTGAGCGTCACCGCCGCCACGCGCGGATCGTTAATCATCTGAGAAACGCCGTCGTTGGTCGCATTTACCCAGCCAAAGACACCGGCTGGCACGCCCGCCTCGGCGATGATTTCGCCAATCAGCGCGGCTGAGCCCATCACATTCGGCGCATGCTTAAGAATATAGCTATTACCCGCCAGCATAATCGGCACGGCGCCACGCAGCACCTGCCACAGCGGGAAGTTCCACGGCATAATGGCTAACACCGGCCCCAGCGGACGGTACTCAATCACCGCTTGATTATTCTCAACCAGCGTGGCTTCGGTCGCTAACATTGCCGGGCCGTGCTCCGCATACCAGTCGCAGAGATTCGCCGACTTAGCGACCTCGCCCCGGGCCTGATTAATCGGCTTACCCATTTCACGGGTAATACACTGCGCCATCTCTTCAGCGCGTTCACGCAACACGTGTCCGACCGCACGCAGCGCATCCGCACGCTGTGCCACAGCGGTCTTACGCCACTGACGAAATGCGTTATCGGCAAGCGTAATGGTGGTGTCTACCTCTTGCGTCGTTGCCCACGGGAGTGAAGAAACGGTTTCGCCGTTAGCTGGGTTAATGGAGATAGCATGGGTTGCAGGTGAGTTCATTTTTTTCTCTCTTAATGAATTGCGCGATGATGACATCGTCGCCTATTCTTCTATTTCTGAAAACTGAATAATATTAACCAAACCATTCACGATACGAGAACGCCATGGACCTCACCCAGTTGGAAATGTTCAACGCCGTCGCCCAGACCGGCAGTATTACTCAAGCGGCACAAAAGGTGCATCGGGTGCCGTCAAATCTGACCACCCGTATTCGCCAATTGGAAGCCGACCTCGGCGTTGAGCTGTTCATTCGTGAAAACCAACGGTTACGCCTGTCTCCAGCCGGGCACAGTTTTCTCCGCTACAGCCAGCAGATTCTGGCACTGGTTGATGAAGCCAGAATGGTGGTGGCGGGCGACGAACCGCAGGGACTCTTTTCCCTCGGCGCGTTGGAGAGCACAGCCGCCGTGCGCATCCCACAGACGCTGGCGCACTACAACCAGCGCTACCCGCGCATTCAGTTTGATCTGGCGACCGGCCCTTCCGGCACCATGACCGATGGTGTGCTCGAAGGTCGCTTAAGTGCTGCTTTTGTTGATGGTCCGGTAATGCATCCCGGGCTTGACGGCATGCCGGTGTACCCGGAAGAAATGATGATTGTTGCACCGCAGGGCCACTCGCCGATTACCCGGGCGAGCGATGTTAATGGCGCGAACATTTACGCCTTTCGCGCCAACTGTTCGTACCGCCGGCATTTTGAGAGCTGGTTTCATGCCGATAAAGCCACGCCGGGGCGTATTCATGAGATGGAGTCGTACCATGGCATGCTGGCCTGCGTCATCGCCGGTGCGGGTCTGGCGCTCATACCGCGTAGCATGCTGGAAAGTATGCCTGGTCACCACCAAGTTTCTGCTTGGCCGTTGGCTGAGAAATGGCGTTGGCTCACCACCTGGCTGGTGTGGCGACGCGGCGCGATGAGCCGTCAGTTGGAAGCGTTTATTGCGCTGCTTGATGAGCCAGCGGCTTTGTCATAAATACGCTTAACGGGTCAGGTTGATATGGCGAAAACGCCTCACAAATCGCATAGCCGCTCCGTTCATACAACCGAATTGCCGCATGCTGATGGATCCCGGTTTCCAACTGCAAAGTGTGGCAACCACGCAGACTGGCAGCTGTTTCCAGCTCTGCTAACAGTTTCTCCCCCAACCGCTGGCCCCGGTGCGTTGTGTCGATATACACCCGTTTCATTTCCGCGCGTCCATCATCACCCAAGACGACGGCGCCACAGCCGATGGCCTCTTGACCGTGACGGATAAGCATCACGACTAACCGCTCTTCAGGCAACTGAGTCAAATCAACCAAATGGTTGCTCTCTTGCGGATAGAGCTCTGTTTGATAGCGGTCCAGTGCCGCAATCAGTGGCCCAATAGCTGCGGCGGAAGGTGAAGTCATGGCGATGGTATACATGGAAAGCTCCGGGTGATTGTTATGCGGTTAATGTAGCACTCGCCGTTAGCGCCACTCAGATCGTTAACTTATAATTCGTCGAGGCTCTTGCGCTAACCGATTGTTAACGAGTAGTTTTATTCACTATCGTTTGCCCATCCATTGGAATATCCATGAACACCAAAGCCCGTAAGGTCATGATAATCGGTGCCGGAAACGTCGGTGCGTCAGCAGCCTATGCGTTGCTCAATCAGAATATTTGTGAAGAGCTGATTCTGGTCGATCTGAATAAGAACCGTGCCGAAGCGCACGCCCAGGACCTCAGCGATGCTGCCGCCTACATGCCCGGCATGATGACCATTTCATGCCGCGATGCCAGCGACTGCTCGGACGTCGATATCGCGGTGATAACCGTCTCCGGCGGCGCATTAAAACCCGGGCAGACGCGGCTTGATGAGTTGAAAGGTACCGCAAATATCGTGCACAGCATCGTGCCACAGATGATGGCCGGCGGTTTTAACGGCATCTTCCTGATTGCCACCAACCCGTGCGACATCATTACCTGGCAGGTGTGGCAGCTTTCCGGCTTGCCGCGTAGCCAGGTTATCGGCACCGGCGTTTGGCTCGATACCACCCGCCTACGTCGTAAGCTGGCGCAGGATCTGGATATCGGCGCGCAAAGTATCGACGCCTTTATTCTCGGCGAGCACGGCGACAGTCAGTTCCCGGTGTGGTCGCATTCCTCGGTTTACGGTTCCCCTATCGAGCAGGTTTATAAACGTCGTACCGGAAAAGATCTCGATCGTCAGGCAATGGCCGACAGCGTCCGTAAGCTGGGCTTTGAAATCTATGCGGGTAAAGGCTGTACCGAATACGGCATCGCCGGGACCATTGCAGAAATCTGCCGTAATGTCTTCACCGGCAGCCACCGCGCGCTGGCTATCTCTTGCATTGTAGATGGGGAATACGGCGTTGAAGGCGTGGCTATTGGCGTGCCTGCCGTACTGGCGCAAAGCGGCGTTCAACAAGTGATTGAACTGCAACTCGCGCCGGATGAACAGGCGAAATTCGCCCATTCGGTTGACGTGATTAAAGCGAATATTGCGCTGTTGCCGTAGGAAGTACTCCCCGGCGTCGTCAATTCGTCTACGCCGGGTTAATCCAACAGCACCGTCCCCTGCAAATAGGTTCTCGCCGTTCCGCTCATTAGCACCCGTTCACCAACCCAATCACAGCGAATATCACCGCCGCGAGCCGATACCTGTCGCGCTAGCATCTGTGTTTTGCCAAGCTTTTCACCCCAATATGGGATAAGCATTGTGTGCGCCGAACCGGTAACCGGGTCTTCCCAAACCGCTTCGCCTGGGGAGAAAAAGCGGCTAACAAAATCATATTCACCGTCACCAGCTGCGGTAACCGTCACTTTATGTTCAACCGGCGTCATTGACGTAATATCTGGTTTTAGCGCTTCAATCTGCTGGCGGTTTTCCAACTCGATAAGCCAAGCGCGTCCCTTGCGCGCGCTAAGAAAGTGCTCAATGCCTAATGCCCTGAGCATTTCCGCAGGCGGCGTTGCCGCCTGTGTTGGGCAAGCTGGGAAATCCAAGGTTAGCCACTCGCCGTCGCGCGTCACGGTTAGGCGCCCGGAAAGCGTTTCAAAGTGGATACGCTCATCAGGATAATCCAGATGACTAAAGATTACGTGGGCGCTGGCAAGCGTGGCATGCCCGCAGAGATTCACTTCATTGCGAGTGGTAAACCAACGCAACGCAAAACCGCTTTGCTGTTTAACGACAAAGGCGGTTTCCGACTGGTTATGCTGCTGCGCCATCTGCTGCATGACCTCATCCGGTAGCCAGTCGTTAAGCACGCAGACCGCCGCGGCATTTCCGCCAAAAGCACGGTGACTAAAAGCATCAACCATATAGAAATCAATCTCGTGCATCTTCTTTTCCACTTGTTTTACGCGTTGTAGCAAACTGACACAGAAAATGAATAGCGACAAGCTTCTTGCACCCTATTAAATGTGACAACGTCACAAACGCGCAAAAACGAGACATTAATCACAAAAAGTTTGTATTTACCGCAACAATCGCTTTAAGATCGACCATCTCCTCACTTTCTTAACGCCCCGGTACATCTTATGACAACAAACACGGTTTCCCGGCGGACAGCGTGGCTTCGGGTCGTCACGTTGGCTATTGCCGCCTTTATTTTTAATACCACTGAATTCGTTCCGGTTGGTCTCCTCTCCGATATTGCCAACAGCTTCGACATGCAGACAGCTGAAGTCGGGATCATGCTGACGATTTATGCTTGGGTCGTCGCGCTGATGTCGCTGCCGTTTATGTTGCTCACCAGCCAAATGGAGCGGCGCAAGCTGCTGATTGGGTTGTTTACGCTGTTCATCGCCAGTCACGTGCTGTCGTTCCTGGCGTGGAACTTTACTGTGCTGGTGATAAGCCGCATCGGTATTGCCTTTGCTCACGCGGTGTTCTGGTCGATAACCGCGTCGCTGGCTATCCGCATGGCTCCCGCAGGTAAGCGTGCCCAGGCGCTAAGCCTGTTGGCGACCGGTACCGCGCTGGCGATGGTCTTCGGTATTCCGATTGGTCGCGTCGTCGGTCAATACTTTGGTTGGCGCACCACCTTCTTCGCCATTGGCGTGGGTGCGCTGATAACCCTGCTGGCGCTGGTGAAGCTGCTACCGCGTCTGCCAAGTGAACATTCCGGCTCGTTGAAAAGTCTACCGGTGCTGTTTCGTCGTCCCGCGCTGGTCAGTATCTATCTGTTGACCGTTGTAGTGGTCACCGCCCATTACACCGCCTACAGCTACATTGAGCCTTTCGTGCAAACCGTCGCAGGACTCAGCGGTAACTTTGCCACCATTTTGCTGCTGGTGCTTGGCGGTGCGGGAATTATCGGCAGCGTACTGTTTGGTAAGTTGGGCAACAAACATGCGTCAGGCCTTATCAGTAGCGCAATTGGCTTGCTACTGGCGTGCCTGCTGTTGCTGCTGCCTGCGGCACAAGATGTCAGCCACCTTGCGGTGCTCAGCATCTTCTGGGGCATTGCGATAATGGTGATTGGTCTGGGCATGCAGGTCAAAGTACTGGCACTGGCGCCAGATGCCACCGATGTCGCCATGTCGTTGTTCTCAGGGATTTTTAATATCGGGATTGGCGCAGGTGCTTTACTGGGTAGCCAAATCAGCACCCATCTATCGATGTCGTCCATTGGCTACGTCGGCGCGGTGCCGGCGCTCGCGGCGTTTATCTGGTCGGTTGTGATTTTCCGCCGCTGGCCCGCGGCATCGTTAGAAGAACAGGCGCATCAGCATTAAGTGACGGTTGGCCTGATGGCAAAGCCGCCATCAGGCACTTGTGCAGGTTGCCCGATGGCGGCTTTGCCTTATCGGGCCTACGCAGGTTATGCGTGGTAAGTGGTAATAATTTCTAGCACGCCGTTAATAATAAACTGCACGCCCATACAGACCAGCAGGAACCCCATCAGACGAGAAATCGCCTCGATGCCGCCTTTCCCCACCAGCCGCATAATGGCGCCAGAGCTACGTAAGCAGCCCCACAGGATTATCCCCACCAGCGCAAAGATAATCGGTGGCGCTACCAGCACCACCCAGTCGGGGAAGTTGACGCCGTGTTTGACCGTTGAGGCCGAACTGATGATCATCGCAATCGTTCCCGGGCCCGCGGTGCTTGGCATCGCCAGCGGTACGAATGCAATATTGGCCGTTGGCTCGTCCTCCAGTTCCTCAGATTTACTCCGTGCTTCCGGGGAGTCATGCGCTTTTTGCTGCGGGAACAGCATGCGGAAACCGATAAAGGCTACAATCAAGCCACCGGCGATACGCAGCCCAGGTATTGATATACCGAATGTATTCATCACCACTTGGCCCGCGTAATAGGCCACCATCATAATGGCAAAGACGTAAACCGACGCCATCAACGACTGACGATTACGCTCTGCATTATTCATATTCCCCGAGAGCCCGAGGAACAATGCGACGGTGGTTAACGGGTTAGCCAGCGGCAGTAAAACCACCAGCCCAAGCCCTATTGCCTGAAAAAGTTCCTTCATAATCGTCCAAAACCCTATCTGTTTTACCGAAAAAAATAGACTGAACTTCGGGCGTTAAGCCTTTAGTACAGTTAGTTTAACGTGAATGTGATGGAGAACACAGAACATCCTATTGCTCATGCCCTGAGCCATTTTAGCAATTCGTGGCATCGCTCAACCCATTCAGTTGACTTATGGTTGCATGAGAAATAATATCCACCGCAACTAAAGTACTTGCCAGGGCAACCATTGTGAACAGCACAAGCAATCTCTTCAATGAAATGATTCCACTTGGGCATTTGATTCACATGGTTAACCAGAAAAAAGATCGCTTACTCAACGAGCATTTATCGCCAGAGGACATTACCGCTTCACAGTTCAGGGTTCTGTGCTCTATCCGCTGTCAGGGCAGTATCACGCCAGTGGAATTGAAAAAGACCCTCTCCGTGGACTTAGGCGCACTCACCCGCATGCTGGATCGTTTGTTGTGTCGGGGCTGGATAGCCCGGTTACCCAATCCAAACGATAAACGCGGCGTATTGATTCAGCTAACGTCAGAAGGCGCGGCTATCTGTGAGCAGTGTCATCAGCTCGTTGGGCAAAACCTGCACCAAGAATTAACAAAAAACTTAACGGCAAATGAAGTTGCAACACTTGAGCTTCTCCTTAAAAAAATATTGCCGTAAACAGAAGAAGAGGTAAGACGATGTCCAGACGCAACACCGACGCTATTACTATTCATAGCATTTTGGGCTGGATCGAAGATAACTTGGAATCGCCGTTATCACTTGAAAAAGTGTCCGAGCGTTCCGGTTATTCCAAGTGGCACCTGCAACGGATGTTCAAAAAAGAGACCGGTCATTCATTAGGTCAGTACATCCGAACCCGTAAGTTGACGGAAATTGCCCAGAAATTAAAAGAAAGTAACGAGCCGATTCTCTATCTGGCGGAGCGTTACGGTTTTGAATCGCAGCAAACGCTGACGCGCACGTTTAAGAACTACTTCGATGTGCCACCGCACAAGTACCGCGTCACCAATATGCACGGAGAGTCTCGCTACCTCCACCCCATTGATCACTGTGTTTGTTAATCGCCTGCCAAAAGACGTATCGAGGAAATAATGAAACTGTTCGCCAGTGTTGCCTTCGCCCTGTTGGCGGTATCCGCCATTCCGGTACATGCGGAGCAACTTCCAGCACAACATACGGAGCATCACACCATGTTGATGCCGTCTGCCAGCAACCAGTCGCCGTTTGATTTTAATCATATGGCCGCCGGAAGCGATAAGTCAGATGAGCTGGGCGTACCGTACTACAACGACAATAAGTGATAAATATGATTGCCCCGCCAACGCGGGGCTTTTTTATCCCTTCACCGCGCGACGCAAACCCGGCAGACGAAAGCCAAAGACGTTAATCAACAGCCCCGCCATAATCAGCACCGCCCCGGCAAATTGCATCAGCGAGAGCTGTTCACCTAGCAACAGCGCGGCACTCGCCAACCCGACAACCGGCACTAATAACGACAGCGGCGCGACGCGCCAGGTTTCGTAGCGTCCCAGCAGCGAGCCCCAAATGCCATAACCCACAATGCTGGCCATAAACGAAAGATACGCCAGTGATAATACCGTCGTCATGTCGATGTGAATCAGGCTCTGAACCATTACCTGCGGCCCTTCGAAAATCCATGAGCTGAGCATAAAGGGAATAATCGGAATTAATGCGCTCCATACCACCAGCGACATCACACCGGTTTTCGCCGGATGAAGCATAATTTTTTTGTTGAAGATATTCCCGCATGCCCAGCACAGCGCGGCTCCCAGGGTCAGCATAAAGCCCAGCATTTTAACGTTCTGCCCGCTCATACTGGTTTCGACCAACACCAAGACGCCAAACACCGCCAGTGAAATGCCGATCAGCTGTTTACGCTGAAGTCTTTCACCAAACACGAAGGCGCCAAGAATAATGGTAAAGAAGGCCTGCGCCTGCAAAACCAATGATGCCAAGCCGGCAGGCATGCCGAATTTGATGGCGCAGAACAGGAAAGCAAATTGACCGAAGCTGATTGTCAGCGCATAGCCCAGCAGCAGCGAAAACGGAATGCGAGGACGCGGCACAAAGAATAGCGCGGGGAAAGCCACGAACAGAAAGCGTAAACCCGCTAGCAGCAACGGTGGCATGCCATGTAGCCCTACTTTGATAACCACAAAGTTCAGTCCCCAAATTACCACCACCAGCAGCGCCAGCAGTCCATCTTTCCGCGTCATATCCGCCCCAATATTTATTAAATTTATGTAAACACATTCAAAGTAACGAAAATTTGCCCCCAGGAATAGATCATTATTTCTGGCAGGGGAAAATCGCACGTCCCAACAAGCGTGTGGCTATACAAGCTTCTTATGGCGTGATACTTGTGAAAGCCATAACAAAAAAACATCATCACGACAAATATTGGGCAAGAAAATGAAACCAACGACCAGACGATCCACGATTGCGCTGTTGGCATCGTCGTTACTGTTAACCATCGGCCGCGGTGCCACCCTTCCTTTCATGACCATCTACCTCACGCGGCAATACGCGATGACGGTAGACACTATCGGCTACGCCATGTCTATCGCGCTGGTTGTCGGCGTCATCTTCAGCCTAGGTTTTGGTATCTTGGCGGATAAGTTTGATAAAAAACGCTATATGCTGATTGCCATTGCGTTCTTTATCAGCGGCTTTATTGCCATTCCGCTGGTCAATAGCATCCCGTTGGTGGTGTTCTTTTTCTCGCTGATCAACTGTTCGTACTCGGTTTTCTCAACCGTCCTCAAGGCCTACTTCTCCGATACCCTGGCCGCCAGTACCAAAGCGCGGGTGTTTTCGCTTAACTACTCGTTTTTGAATATCGGCTGGACCATTGGCCCTCCGCTGGGCACGCTGCTGGTGATGTACAGCATCAACCTGCCATTCTGGCTAGCGGCAATTTGCGCGGCGTTCCCGCTGCTGTTTATTCAAAAATACGTCGAGCGCCTGACGCCTGCCGAGATAAACGAGAAGCCTGTTGCTTGGTCTCCGTCGGTACTGCTGCACGACCGGGCATTGCTGTGGTTTACGCTCTCCGGACTGCTGGCCTCGTTCGTTGGCGGCTCTTTCTCCTCCTGCCTATCGCAGTACGTGTTGGCCGTGGGTGATAGCGAGTTTGCCGAAAAGGTTGTCGCGGTGATCCTGCCGGTTAATGCGGCAATTGTGGTCACCTTGCAGTACGCGATAGGCCGTAAGCTGACGGCCAACAACCTGCGCCCGCTGATGACGCTTGGAACAATCTGTTATGTTCTAGGTTTGGCCGGTTTTATGATGTCAGACAGCAACTTACTCTACTGGGGGCTGGCGACGGCGGTGTTTACCATTGGTGAGATTATCTATGCGCCTGGTGAATATATGCTGATCGACAATATTGCGCCGCCGGGGATGAAAGCCAGCTACTTTTCTGCCCAGGCGTTAGGCTGGCTGGGTGCGGCGCTGAATCCGCTGTTTACTGGACAGATCCTCACTCACTTCCCGCCAATCACTCTGTTCCCGATTATGATGGTGGCCATCGTGCTGGCGTGGGTGCTTATCTTCCGTGGAATCAAAGCTAGCAGCTGGCGCCAGGAATTGAACGCGATTTAAGCCGTATTTGTGCGCCATCCAGTTCTCGTTTGCAGGTACTGGATGGCGTTATTCGTCGAGTCGACTAGGACCAAACCTGCGCGGCGATCCCTGTCACCAGACGGACTTTATCCCACTGCTGCTGCTCAGACAGGCTATTTCCCTCTTCCGTAGAAGCAAAGCCACACTGCGGGCTGAGGCAAATTTGCGCCAAGGAGACATAGTTCGCCGCTTCTTCAACGCGTGCTTTTATTCCCTGTGGATTTTCCAGCTCACCGTTCTTGGTGGTAATAAGCCCGAGCACCACTTTCTGGTCGCCTTGAGGGACAAAGCGCAGTGGCGCGAAATCACCGGAGCGGTCGTTATCATATTCCAAGAAAAACGCATCAACCTTCACGCGGCCAAACAAGATTTCCGCCACCGGCTCATAGCCGCCTTCCGATATCCACGTGGAGCGGAAGTTTCCGCGACACACATGCAGGCCGATAATGAGATCGTCAGGTTTGCCTTCCAGCGCCCGGTTCAGCACGTCGGCATAAATGGCGGCTAGTTCGTCCGGGCAATCACCGCGCTCACGAACCTGACGACGCTGTTCATCAGAGCACAGATAGGCCCAAACGGTGTCATCAAGCTGCAGATAGCGACAGCCGGCGTCATAGAAAGCGCGAATCGCGTCGCGCCAAGTGTTGGCTAAATCATTAAAATAATCTTTGAGATCCGGATAAACCGTCTCATCGATATCTTTACGGCCACCGCGGAAGTGCAGCACGCTTGGGCTTGGGATGGTCATCTTCGGCGTCGCGTCACCGCTGATGCTTTTCAGGAAGCGAAAATCTTCCAGCATCGGATGCTCCCCAAAGGCCAATTTGCCAGTGACACGAATACCGTGAGCGCGGGTCTGAACACCGTTAAACTGAATGCCTTTATCGGAATCGTAGCGTTCAACGCCCTGCAAGCCATCAAAGAAGTCAAAATGCCACCAAGCACGGCGAAACTCGCCGTCGGTCACCACATGTAGGCCACAATCACACTGATGTTGCACCACGCGGCGGATTTCAGCATCTTCAACGGCGCGTAACTGCAGCGAGTCAATTTCACCAGCGGCAAACTGCTGGCGCGCCTGCTTAATGGCCAATGGGCGTAAAAAACTGCCGACGATATCGGCGCGATACGGTGCGTGTTGATGTGGCATGGTGTCTCCTTATTCACTCAGGCATATTGATTGCCCTAAGTGATAATATGTTATTTGAATTATTTAGCCATCTGGATGGCTGCATGTCCAAATAGTGTCATCCGTGACCCTGGCTGGCAAACGAGAAAAATTCACCACACATGAATTAAATTCACGATCCGCTGCTAAAAGCAAAACCCTCATCCTGCCAACCGGTGATCCCGCCAATCATCAGTTTCACCGGGCGGCCCAGCTCAGCAAGCTTCAGCGCGGCGCGATCGGCACCGTTGCAGTGCGGGCCCGCGCAATAGACGACGAACAACGTATCCTCCGACCACTCCTGCATTCTTTCAGGGGTGATTTCCGCATGCCGCAGATGAATCGCGCCAGGAATATGTCGGCGGGCAAAGGTCTCTGGGCTGCCCACGACATGTAGCAACACAAAATCCATTTCAGACTGCTGCATCGCCGCGTGCACATCCGCACAGTCGGTTTCAAGAGCAAGGCGTTGACGAAAATGGGCGGCCGCCTGTAGCGCCGTTGCAGCGGGGTAGTCAGTGACATAACTCATCGTTTATTCTCCGGTTATATGTTACCTCTATGGCAACAACCGCTTGAGTATATCCAGACCACCCGCACGAGGACTGCCCACAGAGATGACAGAAAACAGCCATAAAATGACAAAGTTAGCCCCTCGGGTAGTGGTATTGGCGTACGACGGCTTATGCACCTTTGAATTTGGCGTGGCGGTTGAAATCTTCGGCCTGCCGCGACCGGAAATGGGCGACAACTGGTACCAGTTTGCTGTGGCGGCGGTTGATGATGGCGAACTCCGTGCCACCGGCGGCGTTAGGATCATGACTGATGGCAGTCTGGCGCTTTTAGAGCAGGCCGATATGATAATCGTCCCCGGCTGGCGTGGTATTGACAGCCCGGTGCCATCGACACTCTGTGAGGCGCTGCAACGCGCGCATCAGCGCGGTTGTCGGGTGCTGTCGATCTGCTCTGGCGTGTTTGTGCTGGCAGCCGCCGGCCTGCTTGCTGAAAAACGCGCCACCACCCACTGGCGGTACACCGAAGCGCTTCAACAGCGATTTCCGAACATTCGCGTTGTGGAGGATGTGCTCTACGTCGCCGACGACACGGTGTTAACCTCAGCCGGCAGCGCCGCGGGGATTGATTTGTGTCTGCACGTGGTGCGCCTTGATTATGGACTTGAAGCCGCGAATTTAGTGGCCCGCCGCTTGGTTATCCAGCCCCATCGCGACGGCGCGCAAAAGCAGCATATAGAACAACCTGTCGCACGTTCCCGCGAGAGCCAGCGGCTAGGCATGCTTTATGATTTCCTCTATCAACATCTCGCAGAAAGCCACAGCGTTCGCCAACTGGCTGAGCGGGTCGGCATGAGCGAGCGCACCTTCCTGCGACGTTTTCAAGTTGCCACCGGCAAGACCCCTGCCCGCTGGTTGCTGGATGAACGGCTACAGCTTGCGCAACAGCATCTAGCCAACGGTCGCGAGAACATGGAAAAAGTGGCGGAGATAAGCGGTTTTGGTAATGCGAAAAATCTGCGTTTGCGTTTTCAGCAACATTTAGACATCAGCCCGCTGGCATATCGAAAGAAATTTACTGCAACAAATAATTAATTTAAGCAACTAAGGCATTGGTCTACGTTTAAAAGAGTACGCTAGAGGATGTGTGTCAACAGTCGTTAAAGCGGAGGTCATCATGCCGGATAATATGCAGGTTTTTGTTATTGCGATGGGGCTCATTCTGTTTTCCGGTTTTCTGACGGCCTATTTGAGCGGAAAGTGGAATGATTAATGGGCAAAAAAAACCGCCAGCAAAACTGGCGGTATAAATGCTTGCATGGATAGATTTTCTTTTACAGTTACCCTCTCTCCTTGATTGGATAACCGTTACTGATGGCAATCGTAGCACTGCAATATTCAACTAACGTTAAACGACAAGCGCATTCATTAATCCGATATTCTTCCATGCTTTTTTACTCTGGCAGCTGGCTTTACGCCCTGCCCACAATCTGCCGGAACGCGATTCCTGCAAGTCCTGACGTTCAGGACGGGTAGACCAGATAGACTCGCGAAGTGTTTTACGTTGGGATGTTTTCATTTATGCCTCCGGGCAGATGTCGATATTAAATCCATTAACTCAACAGTTTACGCGTCCATAGTAACAAGCCGAATGCCGAGTTTTTTCAATAACTGCACGAATTTGTAAAGAGCCGCACATAAGCCTGCCGCTGATTCCCCACTTGAGTCCCCCTACCGAATATGTCAGGTTGCGCAATTGTTACCATTGCGTGAAACTGACGCGGATGTCTTCACTCCAGGGGAGACAGCATAAATGATCTACCCATTGTTCGATTTAACCCGCCAGCCCTGTGTGCGGGTTTTTTTCTATTTCCCGGCGTCGCCATGCAAGGCCGGGAATAAAAGCTAGTCGCTTAAGCCGCGATTTTTTAACATCGGCGCAATTAACGGATCGTGTCCCCGCCAATCGCGATAAAGCTGCTCAAGATCGCTGCTGTTGCCGCGCGATAAAATAGCCTCGCGGAAACGCTGGCCGTTTTCACGATTTAAGCCACCGTGTTCAACAAACCATTGGTAGCCATCATCCGCCAGCATCTGCGTCCACAAATAAGCGTAATAGCCCGCCGCATAGCCACCACCGAAAATATGCGAGAAATAGCTGCTGCGATAGCGAGGCGGTACGGCAGCAAGATCGATATTCTCATGACGTAACGCCTGCGCTTCAAACGCTTCTACATCCTGAGGCAATTCTGCTGCCGTTACGCTATGCCAGTTCATATCCAGCAGCGCGGCGCCCAGCAGTTCGGTCATATCGTAACCTTTGTTGAAGTTTGCCGCCCGGAACAGGCTGTCACGCAGCGCGACCGGCATTGGCTCGCCGGTTTCATGATGCCGTGCATAGTGGGCGAATACCTGCGGATGGCTGGCCCAATGCTCATTGATCTGCGATGGGAACTCGACAAAATCGCGGGGAGTACTGGTGCCCGACAGGGTAACATAGCGCTGGTTGGCGAACAGCCCGTGCAACGCATGGCCAAATTCATGGAACAGTGTGACAACATCATCCCAAGAGATAAGCGCACTTTTACCCGCCGCCGGTTTTAGGTAATTGCAGACGTTGTAGATAACCGGGCGCGTGCCCAGCAGCGTGGATTGCGGGACAAAGTTATCCATCCACGCGCCGCCGCTTTTGCTGTCACGCGCGAAGAAGTCACCGTAGAACAGCGCCATGCCCTCGCCGTCCGCATCGAAAATCTCCCACACGCGAACATCAGGGTGATATACCGGCAGATCGAAACGCTCAACAAAGCGGATGCCAAATAGCTGGCTTGCGGACCAAAACACCCCGTCAATCAGCACATTTTCGAGGGCAAACCACGGTTTAATTTGTGCCTCGTCGATAGCATATTTCTCACGACGCACCTGTTCTGAGTAAAACAACCAGTCCCAAGCTTCGGCAGTAAAATGCGTGTCACCGCTATCAATAAGAGCCTGAATATCTGCCAGTTCGCTTTGCGCACGCGCACGTGACGCTGGGGTGATTTCACGCATAAAGTCAAACGCGGCCTTTGGCGTTTTCGCCATCTGATCGGCCATACTCCAACTGGCGTAATCTGCAAAGCCAAGGAGCGCGGCCTGTTTCGCACGAATGGCTACCAGTTGCAGCAGACGTTCGCGGGTATCGTTGCTATCCCCCTGCTGATTACGCAGCCAACCGGCTTTAAACAATTTCTCCCGCGTCTCGCGGTGGCGAAGTGATGCCAATACCGGCTGCTGGGTCGTATTCACCAGCGGAATCAGCCAACGATCGGCCAGCCCTTTCTCGGCGGCTGCCGCTGCCGCGGCGGTGATTTCATCCTCGCTCAGTCCGGCAAGCTGTGCCGCGCTTTCAAGGACTAATCCTCCGGCTTTAGCGGCCCCAAGCAGGCATTGATGAAATTGGCTGCTTAAGGTTGCCGCTTGGGTATTCAGCGTTTTTAATTCGTTTTTTTGCGCGTCAGCGAGCGTGGCGCCTGCCTGAATGAAGCGCTGGTAAATGACGTCAACTAGGCGCAGAGATTCCGCATCAAGAGCCAATTCATGACGTTGCTGCCAGACGCGCTGGATCCGCTGGAACAGCGCGTCGTTAAGGTAAATATCGTTGGCTAAACCGGCAAGCTCCGCCGAAAACTGTTCGTCAAGACGCTGGATCTCATCATTACTGTGCGATGCGGCCATGGCAAAAAAGACCGATGTGACGCGGGACAGCAGCTCACCGCTTTTCTCCAAGGCCACAAAAGTATTGTCAAAGTCCGGCGCGGCGGGATTTTGCGCGATATCGGCAATCTCCTGGCGTTTGCGCTTTAGGCCTTCATCAAATGCGGGACGGTAGTGGCTGTCATTAATCTCGTTAAACGGCGGTGCCTGGTAAGGCAACGTACTGCTGGCAAAAAATGGATTCGTGGCCGACATCGTGTGCTCCTGATTGGGACTTTGTCATAGAGTAACAAGTCGTTGATAGACCGCAATGATTTCTCGGGCGAGCGCAGTATCTTCCCCCAGATAAAGATAGCGTGCTATCGTGATGACACACTAACGCATTGAAGGAACTTAACAGATGATCGTACTGGTAACCGGGGCAACGGCGGGTTTTGGTGACAGCATCACGCGTCGTTTTATTGCCAACGGGCATAAAGTGATTGCCACTGGCCGTCGCAACGAACGTTTAAAAGCGCTGAAAGATGAGTTGGGCGAGAACGTACTGACGGTTCAGTTGGACGTGCGCAACCGCGCGGCGATCGAGGAAACTATCGCCAACCTTCCCGCCGACTGGCGTGATATCGATATTCTGGTCAACAACGCCGGCCTGGCTCTGGGCCTTGAGCCTGCACACAAAGCCAGTGTCGAAGACTGGGAAGATATGATTGATACCAATAATAAAGGCCTAGTGTATATGACCCGCGCGGTGCTGCCGGGTATGGTCGAGCGTAATCGTGGACACATTATTAATATCGGCTCCACTGCCGGTAGCTGGCCTTATGCCGGCGGCAACGTTTATGGTGCAACCAAAGCCTTTGTCCGTCAGTTCAGTCTGAACCTGCGTACCGACCTGCACGGCACCGCTATTCGCGTGACCGACGTTGAGCCGGGTCTCGTCGGTGGCACTGAGTTTTCGAACGTGCGCTTTAAAGGTGACGATGCGAAAGCTGGGAAAACCTATGAAAACACCAGCGCGTTGACCCCTGAAGATGTGACCGAGGCCGTCTGGTGGGTTTCAACGCTGCCGAAACACGTCAACATTAATACCGTTGAAATGATGCCGGTCAGTCAATCTTTTGCCGGTCTTAGCGTCCACCGCCAAAGTTAACATTAATTCCCAGCCCGACCGTCGGTCGGGCTGGGCGAGAAGGCAAAAAAAGCGTAAAATAACAGCTTAATCAGCTGATAAGAACGATTCAATGGCCGCCGAAACCCAACTGAACCCTACACAGCCCGTCAACCAACAAATTTATCGCATTCTGCGCCGCGATATAGTGCACTGTCTTATTGCGCCTGGGACTCCGCTGTCTGAAAAAGAGGTCTCTTTGCGGTTTGACGTTTCCCGCCAACCGGTGCGCGAAGCGTTTATTAAGCTTGCGGAGAACGGCCTTATTCAAATTCGCCCGCAGCGCGGCAGTTACGTCAATAAAATATCCCTCTCTCAGGTTCGTAACGGGTGTTTTGTGCGTCAGGCGATTGAATGCGCCGTGGCGCGGCGGGCCGCAACAATGATCACCGACGAGCAAAGCTACCAGCTTGAGCAAAATCTGCATCAGCAGCGTATTGCTATTGATAGGCAGCAGCTAAATGATTTTTTCCTGCTCGATGATGAATTCCATCAATTACTTTCTAATATTGCCGATTGCCAGCTGGCATGGGATACCATCGAAAATATTAAAGCTGCGATTGACCGCGTGCGTTATATGAGTCTCGATCATGTCTCCTCGCCAGAAATGTTGTTACAACAGCATCACGAGATATTCTCCGCGCTGGAAAAGCGTGATGTTGATGCGGTGGATAAAGCGATGACTCTGCATCTACAGGAAATTAGCGAATCGGTTCTGCTTATCCGCCAAGAAAATCGTGAGTGGTTTAGCGAAGAATAGTAAAAAGGGCCTTCATCATTGAAGGCCCTTTTTTTTAACGAACAACCATGGTTGGGATGTTGGCATAGCGCAAAATCGACTCCGCGTTCGAACCCAACAGATGGGTGCTCATTCCGCGCTGCCGTGATCCAATCACGATAACGTCGTATTCACCGGTTTTGCTCGCGGCGAGGATTTCATCGCGAATATTACCAAAGCGAACTTCCGTGTGCAGACGCTCCGGGTCCATATCAAATAAGCGTTGCAGATTGATCATTTTCTTGGTGGATTCTGCCAGCATATAATCTTCAAACTTTTTAATGTCTGAAGCGAAACCGCGTAAAATTGAACGCGAGCTATTAGGCAGAACATTAAGCAACATAATTTCACCCGTTTCGCCAGCCAGATAAACCGCATGACGAATAGCCTTATCGCTTAGGTCCATTTCAAATACATCTACAGGCATGAGAATTTTTTTGTACATGGCACAATTTCCTTATTCCAAGTGTTCCATTTTCTTCGGCTATAACCATGCCATAGTTAGGCCATTGGATATAGCACTGATTACTCATAATGCTAGATGATCTGCGAAAATAATCGTCCATTATTTCAATTAGATTAAAGGAATTTAAAGAAGTGTCGAATGGGAATTTCGTTTAATTAACGTGTAGGATTTATAGCTAAAAAAATGCCGCCAGAAATGGCGGCATTATACGCTCACGGATTAGATATAAGCCGCAACGGTGGCTTTCGCGCCTTTGCTCAGCAAAGAAAGATACGCGGAGGTCACTTGGGTGACAAACTGACTGTTTTGCGGCAAATCCTGACCAAAGATTGCATCAATAGCCAGCAGCGCTTGAACGCGAGATTCGCCCTCTTCGCTTTTCGCCACCGCCGCTTGAATCACCGGCAGCAACGGATCGCAAACTTCAATCGCGTTGCCCTGCTCATCTACACCGCCTACGTAGCGCATCCAACCGGCAACACCGAGCGCCAGCAGAGTGAAACTGCTGTTGTCAGCCAGATGCCAGCGGACGGAGTCCAGCATACGCTGTGGCAGCTTCTGGCTACCGTCCATCGCTATCTGCCAAGTCCGGTGACGCAGCGCAGGGTTGGTATAACGCGCAATCAGCAAATCGGCATAGCGCGCCAGATCAACATTCTGCACTTTCAGAGTTGGCGCCTGCTCTTTCAGCATTAAATCATGCGCGGCGCGACGGTAGTTTTCATCGCCCATGCAATCATTAATGTGCTGATAGCCCGCCAGATAGCCCAGATACGCGAGGAAAGAATGGCTGCCGTTCAGCATACGCAGCTTCATTTCTTCAAATGGGATAACGTCGCTAACCAGCTCTGCCCCCGCTTTTTCCCACGCCGGACGACCCGCAACGAAGTTATCTTCGATAACCCACTGGCGGAATGGCTCACAGGCTACGCCCGCTGGATCGCGAACGCCGGTCAGCTGTTCAATTTTATCCATCGTTTCTGGCGTGACGGCAGGAACGATACGGTCAACCATGGTGGAGGGGAACGTCACGTGAGAAGCAATCCAGTCGCCCAGACCGGCATCAACGGCGCTGGCATAGGCGCACACCACGTTACGCATCACGTGGCCGTTTTCCGGCATGTTGTCACAAGACATCACGCTGAATGCAGGCAGACCTGCGGCTTTACGCCGTGCCAGCGCTTCAACCACCACGCCCGGTGCCGATTTCGGCTGGTGCGGGTTTTGCAGGTCAGCAACGATTAATGGATGATCGAGCATCAATTGGCCGGTCGCCGGAGAGTGGCAGTAACCTTTTTCGGTAATGGTCAAAGAAACGATAGCCACTTGGGGTTCGCACATTTTTGCCAGTACGGTTTCCAACCCATCAACCTGGGCGTGTAGCGCTTCTTTAACGACACCAACAACGCGCGCAGTCCAGGCATCAGCCGACATTTCTGCCACGGTGTATAAATTGTCCTGATGGTTCAGGTCAGCAATCTGCTGCTCACCGCCAATCAGGTTAACTTCGGTATAACCCCAATCGCTGCCGTGGTCGGCGGCAAGAATATCGGCATAAACTGCCTGATGAGCGCGATGGAATGCACCAAAGCCCAAGTGCACAATGCGTGACACCAGCTTGCTGCGATCGTAGGTTGGGAGAGTTGCCTTAGCGGTTAATAGCTTATTCTGCATCTTTTTGACTCACTGTAGAGAACGTTGATTGCCATACTAGATTAACGAGTTCATCACGAGAGATTTTGATTTGCATTAATATATTGGTGATTGGTATGACATGATTTTTAAGTTGTGTGACAGCATAGGCAAAACGACACCTATGCTGTTTACATGATTTTTAGTGTACCCGCACCGGGCGAGTTGACTGACTTTCAGCCTCCTGCGGCGAGTTCCACAAATCGTCATATGAATAGCCGGTCAGGTCTTCTACGATATGCCGGGCCTGTGGCGTGACATCTTGTTTCGAACCATTGGCCTTCAGACGCTCGACTTCATCAACAAAAATCTTGTGGGTCTGTTTGTTAAGGTGGAACGTCAGCGCTTGCCATAGTGCTATCAGCAATAACCCTGCGGTACCGATAAACAGCATCATGGCGATGGTGTTAACTGCACTTTCCGGCTGAACCTGACTCCCCTTCACAAAACCGCCCTCCTGCAGCATCACGCCAACGGCAAAGGTAGCGATGGCAACCGTCGTTTTACGCGAGAAGGTCATGACTGCCGCGAACAAACCTTCGCGACGCTGGCGGGTGATCATCTCGTCAATATCTGGGATGAATGGGAAGACGTTCCACGGTGTGAATTCCAAGACACAACGACCTACCTGATACAGCGCCGCCAACACCAGCAGAATTGTCACTTTATTATCGGTCGGGAACTGGTAAACCATAAACAGCCCGGCCAGACATAGCATCATCAACGTGTAGGCGAAGACATACAGGCGCGATGGACCGTATTTGATGATTGCCACCCCTGCCAACAGCGTCACCGGCAGGCCAACAATGCTCATCGACAGCAACGTACCCGACAGCGAAGACGAGACATTAAGGCAGTACACGCAAAAGAACACAAACACCGTGTTGTAGATATCTTTCGCCGTAAAGGAGAACAGATAAATGGCCAGATGTTTGCGGAATGCGCGCACCTTCAGGGTTGAGAAGTACTCCTTAAACAAATTCCCCACCGCCGCAACTTTCTGCGTAAAGGAGGTCGGTTGACGATGGCTTTCCAGCTCGGCCTGCATTTCTGGCGTCAATTCACGCTCCCAAGTCACTTTCCAAGAGATGAATACGCAGAACATAAAGATGACCGAGAAGACCACACCGTTAATAAAGTAAGCATGCGGATCGTGCTCACCAAAGTGGCTGATGAGCAGCCCCGGAATAAAGGTGGCGAGGAACGTCCCGGATGCCGACAGGAACATACGGCAGGTCGAGAGCTTGGTACGTGAGTTGAAGTCCTTGGTCATTTCTGACGGCAGGGTTTCCCATGGGATAAGCACCATGGCGGCAATAATTTCAAAGGCCAGATAGACTGCCAGATAAAACCAGAAGCTCATTCCGGTTACCCACAGCAGCATGTAGACCAACATTAATGGCGCGCCCAGCAGCAAGAAAAAGCGCCGACGGCCAAATCTTTTCCCTAATGCATTTTTATAGAAGTGGTCGGTAAAGCTGCCCATAAATAGGCTGACTATCGCATCAACAATACGCGCAATGGCCACAATAGAGGCCGCTTCTACCGGTGATAATCCGACAAACGTTGTGTAAAAGAATAAAAGCCAG
The DNA here is from genome assembly GCF_040932435.1 of Kluyvera sp. STS39-E. Classification (NCBI taxonomy): domain Bacteria; kingdom Pseudomonadati; phylum Pseudomonadota; class Gammaproteobacteria; order Enterobacterales; family Enterobacteriaceae; genus Kluyvera; species Kluyvera sp. STS39-E. The sequence goes on from NZ_JBFQGA010000003.1 coordinate 595,620, forward strand.
GCGCCGATAACGGTAAATGCACCGCCGCCCATAATATCTGTTAAGCCATAGCCAATACTGACGGGGATTGTTATTTTTCTATTGGTACGAGACATGTTCTACCCTCATTTAAGGAAGGACGTTAGAATCTAAAATAATTAACGGCATTGTCGTGACAAATATTTCTAACCATCCGTGTTAAAAGCCTGTCGTCATTAGGAATTTCCCCACGGTCTACCCAACCACCGATTAAATTGCACAGAATACGGCGGAAATAATCATGGCGAGGATAAGAAACCAGACTGCGCGAATCGGTCAACATGCCCACAAAGTGCATTAATAACCCTTGGTCAGCGAGGCTATTGAGCTGATTTTCCATGCCGCGACGGGTATCGTTAAACCACCAGCCGGAACCAAACTGCATCGGCGATTTCACGCCCTCGTCGCCAGACTGGAAATTGGCAATGGTGGTAGCAACAATATCGTTATAGCTACCGTTAAGGTTGTAGAGAATCGTTTTTGGCAGTGCATCAACCTGCGCCATCGCATTCAGGAGCTGGTTAAGTCCGGCTGCGAGATTGCTTTGATCGGCAATCGAGTCAAAACCGGTATTCACCCCCAACTGCTGGTGCATTTTGCTGTTGTTGCTGCGAATCGCACCAAAGTGAATCTGCATCGCCCAGCCGCGCTGCTTATATTCTTTGGCCAGCATGACAAACATGGCGCTGGTCAACTGCGCGCTCTGGTGTGCAGTTAACGCTTTACCGCTGCGTTTTTGACAGAAAAGCGCATCCACGCTTGCATCATCTGCGCCCTGATACTCAATCGTTACCGGACCATGATCGGAAATACGGCATCCCGCTTCATGGAACCAGTCAATACGCTGCGCCAACGCTGAGGCAAAATCAGCGAATGAACCGATTTCAACGCCGCTAATCGCCGACAATTTGTCGACAAAACGGGCAAACTCATCGCCGTCTTGCACAAACAGATCGTCGGGCCGAAACGTCGGCAATACCTTGGTTTTAAAGGTTGGATCCTGCTGCAGCAGACGGTGATATTCCAAAGAATCCAGCGGCGCATCGGTCGTGCAAATCACTTCAACGTTGGAGCGCGAAATCAAACTGCGGGGTTTAAAATCATCACTCGCCATTTGTTGATTGCAGTGCTGCATAATTTGCTGCCAGTTTTCACTGCTCAACATCTCATTACAGGAAAAGTATTTATTTAATTCTAAATGCGTCCAGTGATACAGCGGATTGCCTAATGAGGCCTCCACCGTTTCTGCCCACGCTTTAAATTTCTCTTCCGCCGTTGCATCACCGGTAATAAAACGTTCGGCAATACCATTAGCGCGCATTGCCCGCCATTTATAATGATCCCCCGCTAACCATAGCTGGGTAATATTTTCTATTTTTTTGTTTTCGTATATTTCTTTTGCGTCGAGATGACAGTGATAGTCGATGATCGGTAATTGCGCTGCAACATCTTTATATAACCGAGCACCGACTTCACTCCCGATCATGAAACGATCGTTAATGAAGTCCATGTTATTTCTCTTTGCCAATAATAAATAAATTAAAAATAGGTGTGACTTACCAGTTCCACAGCGTGCCATCTTCCAGACGTGCGACCGGCAGATACGCAGGATCGTACGGATATTTGGCGGCCAGCTTTTCATCAAACTCAATGCCTAACCCTGGTTTATCACCCGGATGCATATAACCGTTGTCGAAGGTCCAGTTGTGCGGGAAGACTTCCAGCATCTGTTCGGAATAGCCCATATATTCTTGGACGCCGAAGTTCGGTACCCACAGGTCGAAGTGCAGCGCGGCGGCCATGCAGACAGGAGAGAGATCCGACGGGCCGTGCGAGCCGGTGCGTACCTGGTAGAGCGAGGCAAAATCAGCGATCCGACGCATCCCGGTAATACCACCGGCGTGGGTAATGGTGGTGCGGATATAGTCAATCAGCTGCTCTTCGATGAGCTGTTTGCAATCCCAAATACTGTTGAACACTTCCCCCACCGCAATTGGCGTGACGGTATGCTGACGGATCAGGCGGAAGCATTCTTGGTTCTCGGCAGGCGTTGGGTCTTCCATCCAGAACAGGCGATATTGTTCAACGCTTTTACCAAAGCGCGCCGCTTCAATTGGCGTCAGGCGATGGTGCATGTCGTGCAGAAGATGTTCGTTGAAACCAAATTGGTTACGCACTGCATCGAACAGTTTCGGCGTGAAATCGAGATATTTTTCCGTCGACCACAGCTGTTCTTCCGGCCATTGGCCTTTGGTTGCTGGTTCATACGCCAGGCCTTTGCCTTTCGACATACCGTATGTCGTTTTCATTCCCGGTACGCCGCATTGGACGCGAATCGCCTTAAAGCCCATCTCCTTATGGCGAGCATAATCTTCCAGCACTTCATCAATCGTGCGCCCGGTGGTGTGGCAGTAAACCATCACCCCTTCGCGGGATGCGCCGCCCAGCAGTTGGTATAGCGGCATATTGGCGGCTTTCGCTTTAATATCCCACAGCGCCATATCGATGGCAGAAATCGCCGACATGGTGACCGGGCCGCGACGCCAGTACGCGCCTTTGTAGAAAAATTGCCAGATATCTTCGATGCGGTGCGCATCACGCCCCACCAACTGCGGGCACAGATGATCCTTCAGATAAGACGCCACAGACAGTTCGCGGCCGTTTAGCGTGGCATCGCCGTAGCCAACCAATCCGCTATCGGTGGTAATTTTCAACGTGACAAAGTTACGACCCGGACAGGTTACAAAAACCTCAGCACCCACAATTTTCATCTTCAATCCTTACATCTCATCGGTTAGTGAGCAAAACTTACGCCCTGAGCTACTACCATACAAGTATAGAGATCAAAAAATGCCGAGAAGGATCACAAAATAAGGGGATTAATTAGAATGAATGCATGAGGAATCATACGAACGACGGATGTTAAGCGCATAAAGTCACGCCAACATCCCGTTATCAATAACACGGTCGAGTCTACCCTCGGCCCCAGCCAGCAACGATAATCAGCATACCGCACAGCGCGACTGCCGCGCCGGTCCAGTCGTAGACCGTCAGCTTTTCGCCCTCAACCACGCGTAACCACAGCAACGCGGTAAAGATATAGACACCGCCATAAGCCGCATACACTCGCCCACTGGCAGCAGGATGCAGAGTCAGCAACCAGACAAACATGGCGAGCGCTAACCCTGCCGGCAGCAGCAACAGTGGCGTTGCGCCCCGCTTGAGCCATAGCCAAGGGAGATAGCAGCCGATAATTTCACACAGCGCGGTGGCAAAAAACAGTAAAGACGTCTTTAACATCATGTTTCATCAAACATTGGTAGGTCTGGCTATCATACGTAAAAGTTCAGGCGATTCGACCCTGTTTTTCGCAGGTTTGCCCACAGTAAGAGATGTAGTAAACTGGAATCAGGAGTTATCGTATTCACTATCTCGAAGGAACACGCAAATGAAAATTACACTTGGCAAACGCCTGTGCCTGACGGCAATGCTCGCGCTGGGAGCCATCGTGTACACCGCATCTGCCTCTGCTGAAACCAACAAACTGGTTATCGAATCTGGCGATAGCGCTCAAAGCCGCCAGAACGCAGCGATGGACAAAGAGCAGTGGAACGACACTCGCCAACTGCGCCAAAAGGTCAACAAACGCGCAGAGAAAGAGTGGGATAAAGCCGATGTTGCTTTTGACGCCCGCGATAAATGCCAGCAAAGCCCGAACGTTAATGCTTACTGGGAACCGAACACACTGCGTTGTCTCGACCGTTCAACCGGTCGTTCTATCAACCCATAGTGTATCAAGGGCGCCGTTGGCGCCCTTTTCATTTTCACTCAGTAGTACTCAATGGTGTTTTTAATCGAGTAAAGCTGGGTCACCGGCGGTTTCGCACTCTGATCGACAATCTTAAGCTCACAGCTCACTGGGTTATCGTGCCGGTCGTAATCGCAGTTTTGCGTTACGTGGGTAATCGGCTGTTTGTTCAGTAAACTCACGGCGGTGTAGTCGAGCTTTTTATGGGCATCCGTTGAAAGCGTCGAGACCACTGAGAGCGTCTTATCTTTTGCCGTTGAGGTTTTACCTAGCGGGAACCCTTCTGCATCATAACGGTAATCCACCTGGCTATCTTTACCGAGCGCTTTAACCACAAAGCCGTCATCATCGGTCTCCCAAGCGACTCCCGCTGATGGGAATTCGGCCAACTGACATTTCCCCTGTAAACGAACCCGCTTTTCGCGAGTCACGCCATCGAGATAGTAGTTAGCATCAAGCACCAGCAGCGCGCCGGTATCTTCTTCTATGTTATGGAATTCGAGTAAATCGAAGCAGCCTTCTGGAGAAAGCTGGGCGCTCACCCGTTTTGCCACCTCACCTTTTTCATTCAACAACGTCTGGCTGAAATCTTTCACCGGACCGCGCAGCGGATCGAAATCAAACTCATTAGAAAAACTGGCCATTTCCGGCGTCAATGCCGCAGGCGTTTCATCATTGTCACAGCCGCTAAGAACCACCATGACAGATGCCAGTAAAATACGTCTCTTCACACCACAGTCCTGTTTCGGGAGTTTTCCCAATGATATTAGGAAATACAATTGTTTACACTACCGATGCTATACTTTTTCCGAACCTACAGAAAAGGAGCCATCCATGAAAATTTCGCGTTGGTTACCGGCGCTCCTGCTCGTCGGCGCACTCCCTGCACTGGCGGCCGTTCCTGATTCGTGCGAGCGTGTCAGAAGCGACATACAGCAAAAAATCATCGGCAATGGGGTCGCTGAAAGCGCCTTTACGCTTGATATTGTGCCAAACGATCAGGCAGATCAGCCGGGGGCTCAGGTCGTTGGCCACTGCGCCAACGATACCTTTAAAATTATCTACACCCGCACCGATAGCACTCAGTAACGCGATACCGTCTCTGCGGAGACGGTGCCGTATCAACTCTCCTGAACGACCGTAAATTCCAGCGCAATACCAATTAACACGCCGTCATTTAACGACCGATCGTCCGATAACGCATCAAGATTGCCATGAAAACGCAGCTGTTGAGCGGCAGTGTTAATGGTCAGCTTCGCGCGCAAGCACGGTAGAGTCTGCGAGCCGATGGGATAAACCACTCGCCCGGAAACCAATACGGGGATCTTACGCAACTCAGTGACTTGCGATACTCCGACGGTAGAATAGAGAACAGCCAACGGCGTGATAGCCACCACCTGCCCATTCGTCACGCGGCTAAAATCGAGCAAAACTTCGGGGCGCAAAAAATTTACCCCTTTATAGGGAACCGTGATCGCATCGACGGCGGGCATCGGGATCACCTGCGAAGCACTATCCAGCATATATCTATTCCTGTAGGGGACAGCTAATGCGCTCTTTGCAGAGAAAAACATCAACCGTGAAATAATATTTTTTTGTTGTAAAACAATTATGCACAGCAGTTAACAACCTAGCAAATCCCCTTCAGAAAATTCCTACATTAGCAAAGTTTATCTTTGACCAAGAATAATACTTGTATACCACTTAGCGGGTATGATCTTTCCATTATTCGTCTTTTTTGAGTCCCTATCCGCAATCATTAATACAATAATGGAGTGAGTAATGTCCTATCTGGAAAAGCCTGGAGGGCTGAGCCGGCGCAGCCTGATTAAATCATCAGCCATCGGTTCTTTAGCATTAGCGGCGGGCGGGTTATCACTGCCCTTCTCTTTACGAGCCACCGCTGCTGCCGTTAAGCAGGCCGGGCGCCCGGATGATAAAGTGGTATGGGGTGCGTGCTCCGTGAACTGCGGCAGCCGCTGCGCCCTACGTCTGCACGTGAAGGATGATGAAGTTTATTGGGTAGAAACCGACAATACCGGACACGATGTCTATGGCGATCATCAGGTTCGCGCCTGTCTACGCGGCCGCTCCATTCGCCGTCGTATCAACCATCCTGACCGTTTGAACTACCCGATGAAACGCGTCGGCAAGCGCGGTGAAGGCAAGTTTGAACGTATCAGTTGGCAAGAGGCGCTGGACACCATCGCTGGCAACCTGCAACGGGTGGTGAAGGATTACGGTAACGAAGCGGTATATATCAACTACGCCTCCGGCATTGTCGGCGGTAACATCACCCGCTCCTCACCTTCCGCGTCTGCGCTGATGCGCCTGATGAACTGTTATGGCGGTTCACTCAACCAATACGGCACCTATAGTACCGCGCAAATCGCCTGCGCCATGCCTTATACCTACGGCACCAACGACGGAAACAGCACCTCCGATATTGAAAATAGCAAACTGGTGGTGATGTTTGGCAACAACCCTGCGGAAACGCGGATGAGCGGCGGCGGAATCACCTATTTTCTTGAACAGGCTCGCGAACGCTCAAATGCGCGCATGATCGTTATTGATCCGCGCTATACCGATACCGCCGCCGGGCGTGAGGATGAATGGATCCCTATTCGTCCCGGCACCGACGCGGCGCTGGTCGCCGGTATCGCTTGGGTATTGATTGACGAGAATATGGTCGACCAACCGTTCCTCGACAAATACTGCGTCGGTTATGACGAGAAAACTCTGCCCGAGGGCGCGCCGGCGAACGGCCACTACAAGGCCTATATTCAAGGTCAGGGCGACGATGGAATTGCCAAAACCCCACAGTGGGCTTCTCGCATCACCGGTATTCCTGCCGACCGCATTATCAAGCTGGCCCGCGAGATTGGTAGCGCTAAACCGGCTTATATCTGCCAAGGCTGGGGGCCACAGCGCCAAGCTAACGGTGAACTGGCGGCCCGCGCTATCGCTATGCTGCCGATCCTCACCGGCAACGTCGGCATTAACGGCGGCAACAGCGGCGCGCGTGAGTCGACGTATACCATTACCATCGAGCGCTTCCCGGTGCTGACTAACCCGGTAAAAACCGCTATCTCCTGCTTTACCTGGACCGACGCCATTGACCACGGTGCGGAAATGACCGCCACCCGTGACGGCGTGCGCGGCAAAGATAAGCTCGATGTGCCTATCAAGTTCTTTTGGAACTACGCCGGCAACACCATCATTAATCAGCACTCGGACATCAACAAAACCCACGAAATTTTGCAGGATGAAAGCAAATGCGAAATGATCGTGGTGATTGAAAACTTTATGACCGCCTCGGCAAAGTACGCCGATATTCTGCTGCCCGACCTGATGACCGTTGAGCAAGAAGATATCATCCCCAACGATTACGCTGGCAATATGGGCTATTTGATCTTTATCCAGCCCGTCACTGCACCAAAATTTGAGCGTAAGCCGATTTACTGGATCTTAAGTGAGATAGCGAAACGACTGGGCGACGATGTTCACCAGAAGTTTACCGAAGGCCGTACGCAGGAGCAGTGGTTGCAGTATTTGTACGCCAAAATGCAGGCCAAAGACGCAGCCCTGCCAAGCTACGATGCGCTGAAGAAAATGGGGATTTATAAGCGTAAAGATCCGAACGGGCACTTTGTGGCCTACCGCGATTTCCGCAACGATCCCGAAACCAATCCGCTGAAAACCCCGTCAGGCAAGATTGAAATCTACTCCGCACGTCTGGCTGATATTGCCGCCAACTGGCAGCTTGAGAAAGACGAAACGATCAGCCCGCTGCCGGTTTATGCCTCAACCTTTGAGGGTTGGGACGACCCATTAAGCGAGAAATTCCCGCTGCAACTGTTCGGTTTCCACTACAAAGCGCGCACCCATTCCAGCTATGGCAACATCGACGTCCTGCAAGCTGCCTGCCGCCAAGAAGTGTGGCTGAATCCTATCGATGCGCAAAAACGCGGCATCAAAAACGGCGATATGGTGCGCGTGTTCAACGAACGCGGCGAACTGCGTATTGCCGCGAAGGTGACACCACGCATTATGCCGGGTGTCTCCGCAATGGGCCAAGGCGCATGGCACGACGCCAAAATGGACGGAGACCGCATTGACCACGGTTCTTGTATCAACACGCTGACCACTCATCGCCCATCGCCGCTGGCAAAAGGCAATCCACAGCACACCAACTTGGTCGAGATCGCGAAGGTATAAGGACTAACCCATGAGCACGCAATACGGATTTTTCATCGATTCCGCCCGCTGCACCGGTTGTAAAACCTGTGAACTGGCCTGTAAAGATTACAAGAACTTAACCCCGGACGTCAGCTTCCGCCGTATCTACGAATACGCGGGTGGCGACTGG